>NZ_JALQDW010000034.1:0-106670 GCF_023631025.1 Caballeronia sp. GACF4 | reverse complement strand
GTATGCAGAAGCGAGACGATAGCCGTGGTCGGGAAGTACACGTGGTGAATGCGTTGTCCGGAATCGCAAAGCAACTGCTCCGTGCGCAACTGGACGAGTTCCAGATGGGGAGCAAGAGCCTGCCATTCCTGAGTCGGAAGTGCGGCCAGCAGATGGTTGCCATGCAGATCGGATTGAAGGGTCAACATTTTTTATTCGCTTTATAAGAGCGCTTTCGCGCCGTACTTTTATCTGGTCCGCTCGCAGGTTTCGTGAGCGCATCTGGTGGCGTACATCGAAACATGTGGGGCCAGCCCCGTGAGCCTTGCATCGCCGCTTCGTGCCGTCATCGGCTACAGTGATGTTCGTGCTTTGTCGTACATAAGCGAGAGACGTGCCAGGAAGTGTCCGATCTATGTCCGATAAGGCATAGACGGCGATGCACGGAAGATGCGCGGCCGGCGGCCAAGCGCGCGATGCATTTTTGATTCAATTCTGAACATTTGCTGAAGGGGCGCAAATGGCGGGGCACGACCGGCCGAAACGGCTTTCGTCTGTGGGATGCCTTGCCGGGCTTAGGTTTCCGGCGCGTTTCACCTTATCAAACGTAGATTGCGCGCGATGCAAACGTGCCTGGAAGCACGCGTCAGCGGGAACGGCCAAAAATGTTGCAAACCTGTTCATTCCGCGAAGGCGCGAGTCGCGGAGCACGAGCAAGAATGTGGCCAGTAGCCCGGTGAGGCACGCTCGGCGCGACTTCGACCGTTTGCCTGGCGGGTTGTGAACGATGCCAGGCGGCCCGCAAGCGAAATTGCTGAAAGTGTTGCATCGCGCACAAGAGCGCTGCGGCTCTTCCGCAATATCGGCAAAAAGTGTTCAAGACTGAACCACTTTGAGGAGAGCAAGGTTTTGTCGAAGCGCGAAGGTCCAATCGGCATCGCGCGTTCATGTTGCTCACGCCACCAGTTCGCCTTCGAGAACCGATGCCAGGATCATCGCGTAGGCGTTGCGTGGCGCGGTGCGCCGACTCGGCCGATAAACCGCGTCGCCGATCAATACCGGCTGGCCGCTCATTGCGCAGACGCCGGTAGTGCGTGCATGCGAGACGCGCCACATCTGATCGCCATAACAGCAGTGCGTGGAATCGCGCCACGCGATGATCGCCGTCGTCGACGAAGGACGTTCGATCAGGCTGATCGACAACCCGCGCTTCTCCAGCAGATCGCTTTTGGTCAGACGCTCGGGCGGCTTCTTCAAGATGCTGCTCAAACTCGCGTCTTCTGTCTTCACGCCCAGCATGAAAATGGTCCGTGCCCACGGGTCCATGATCTTCGCGCTTGCCTGCATGGTCTGACTCCTCAAAAATGGATGAACCTGCTCGATTAAGAATTTGCAAATGGCGTATGAAACGTCAGACCAGAGCGCGCGTCTTCACGCGCCCGCTGATGACGTGGCGCTGACCGTTCGTTCGCTTGAATGCCGAGGTGTGACGAGGCTGAAAACGAATACCGCACGAAAGCGCGATATCGATAATGTGCTGCGATAACAAGAGCAGTTCTCGCGCCTGTTCGATGCACCGCACCGAATGACGTGCGCGCTTCGCGATGCGGTGACGCGCATCGCCGCTGCCTGAAGTTTGCTGGAAGAGAATCATGGCGAATCCGTTCGTTTCCTTGAGGCTTGCCGGCTCAGTCGGAAGACCGGAACCCATGCATCAAAGTTAATCAAACGGACCCGCTGCGACTAGCCGTACCTTGGGTTGCCGGCGTCGCTGAAAGGTTTGGACAACCTATATCAAGGTTTAGTGTGGTTGATGCTCAGGTGCGCTGCACGCGCGACGGCGTGGTCGCGGACGCGGATGGCTTCACGCCGAGCGCTTCGGCCTTGAGCACGAAGTCGGCGAGCGAGCGCGACTCCATCTTCTTCATCGCCGCACCGCGATGAATCTTCACCGTGATCTCGCTCAGGTTCATCTCGGCGGCGATCTGCTTGTTCATCAGACCACTCGCGACGAATGCCATCACCTCGCGTTCACGCGGCGTAAGGCGAGCGTAGCAGCGGCGCAAGTCCGCCACGGAGCGGTCTTCGTTGCGCCGCACTTCGTCTTTCGCGAGCGCGTTCGCCACGGCGTCGAGCATGTCCTGGTCGCGGAACGGCTTGGCGAGAAAGTCGATGGCGCCGCCTTTCATCGCCTTCACCGACATGGCGATATCGCCGTGCGCCGTGATGAAGATGATCGGCACGGACAGGTCGCCCGCCGCAATCTGCTCCTGCACGGCAAGCCCGCTCTGTCCTTTGAGGCGCACGTCGAGAATGAGGCAGCTCGGAACGTCCGGCATGTCGAAGGCCATGAACTCCTGCGCGGACGCGAACGCCTGCACCTGCAGGCCGACCGAGCGCAGCAGCATGGTGAGCGCGGTGCGCATGGAGTCGTCGTCGTCGACCACGTAGGCGATCGACTGGCTCGCGCCTTCCTCAGTTTCGTGGCTCACTGCATGTCTCCTCTTCGAGCGGCAAGACGAACTGCATCGACGCGCCCTGACCTTCCTGCGATTCGGCCCAGATGCGGCCGCCGTGTGCCTCGACGATGGATCGGCAGATCGACAGCCCCATGCCCATGCCATCTTTCTTGGTGGTGAAAAACGGGTTGAAGAGCGAGCCCGCATCTTTCTCGCTGATGCCAATGCCCGAATCTTCGACCGAAAGCTGCGCGTGACGCTCGTCCGCGAGCCGGGTGGTGACGCGCATGAGGCGCTTGCGTCCGCTCACGCCGGACATGGCCTGCACGCCGTTCATCAGCAGATTGATGACGACTTGCTGAAGCTGCACGCGGTCGCCGCAAACCACTGGCGCGGGCTCGGCAAACGCAGCGGAAAGCTCGACGCGCTGGCTTTGCAATTCGCGCCGCACGAGTTCGACCGATTCTCTCACGATCATATTCAGATCGACCAGCGCGGGTTGCGGATCGCGCTTTTGCGCCATGGAACGAATCTGGCGAATGATGTCCGTCGCGCGCTTGGCGTCGCTCGTCATCTGACTGATCGACTGCACCGCCTCGTGTACATTCGGCGGCTGACGGTTGAGCCAGCGCAACGCGGCGTCGCCCGCGGTTACGATGGCGGCGAGCGGCTGCGTGACTTCGTGCGCAATCGACGCGGCCATCTCACCGAGCGTCGTCACGCGCGTGACATGCGCGAGTTCCGAGCGCGAGCGGTCGAGCGCCTGTTCCGCGCGCTTGCGTTCCTCGATGTCGGTGTTCACGCCATACCAGCGCACGAGATTGCCTTCGGAATCGCGCAGCGGCGCGGCACCGATGTGCATCCAGCGAAACACGCCGTCGCCGCGCCGGATGCGCGCCGTCACTTCGAAGCCGCTGCTGGTGGCGAGCGCTTCGCGCCACGCGGCCTGCAACGCGGCGAAGTCTTCCGCATGCACGATCTCCTGCCAGATGTCGTGGCCGTCGTCCGCGAGCTTCACGCCGTACTCGTTCCAGCGGCGGTTGAGATAAATGAGGCGGCCATCGTTCGATGAACTCCACACCATGCCGGGAATGGCGTCGATGGTCGCGCGCAGTTCGTTCTTCTGGCGCAACAGCTCGCCTTCCATGCGCTTGGCGTCGGTGATGTCGTTGTTCGTCGCGAGAATGGCGAGCGGCTTGCCCCATTTGTCGCGCGAAAGCGTCCAGCGGCTCGACACGACCACCGTCTCGCCGCTCTTCTTCACGCGCTTGAGTTCACCTTGCCAGCTCCCACGCGTAAGCGTTTCGCGGCGAATGTCGTCCACGGGCATGGCCGCATCCGTCTGCGTGAGTCCGTGAATGGGCTGGCCGATAGCCTGCTCGGAAGTCCATCCGTACAGCCGTTCCGCGCCCTGATTCCAGAACGTGATGCGGTCGTCCATGTCGTACACGACGACCGCGTCGTGCGTGAGATTGAGCAGTTCGACCTGCTTGCGCAAGGTGGCGGTGCTCGTCTGATTGCGCAGCGCGAGAAACGACACGGTCAGAATGGCGATGAGACTCACACCGCAACGCGCGATGGAACTGCCTGGGTCCTGCGCGTTGTGCGAGAGCATGAAGCCGAGCACCGTCGCCGCGACGCAGGCCCACGCGACTGCAATCGTGACAGGCCGCGATGCGACCGAAGCCACGAGCAGCACCACTACGACATACAGCACGGCAATGGCGATATCGAGCGGCGTGAATGCGTCGATGAGAAACACCGCGAGGCCGACTACCGTGGCCATCGCCTTGAGGGTGGTGGGATTGCCGAGGAAAGACTGCTCGGCTGCCTGATCGAGCTTCATCGCGGCCTCATTGCGGAAAGCGGCCGCTCATTCACGCCCGATGGCCCGAGTAACGGACTGCCCAGATTCACATTGCGCGGATCTTTCATAGGACGAGAGAGCCTGAGCCCGGAAAGCGGGCCACTTCAAGGATGAGCGCCAGCGCCGCTGGCCCGGATGTCGTCGAGACAGTGCATTACCTGTGCGCCGTCGACAGGCTTGCCGAGCACGCACAGCGCGCCGACGTCCAGCGCCTGTTTGCGCATGGCGTCCGAAGCGAACGCGGAGATGAAGATGATAGGTGGCGCGACGCCGCGATCGACGAGTCTGCGGTACATCTCCACGCCCGAGATGCCTGGCATCTGGACATCCGAAATGATACACGCGACATCCGCGATCGAACCCGAATTCAGGAACGCTTCGCCGGAGTCGTAGAGCCGAACCTCCCAGCCAAGCGAGCGAACCAGGCTTGAGGTCGCGATGCGGACGGATTCGTCATCGTCGATGATCGAAACGACTGGGTTATTGAACACGCAACAAAGTCCTCGGGCCTAGTGTGCGGTGGCGGCGATAAACCAGGCGGCGGGCCGTCGACCGTGATGCCATGTTAAGTAAAAGCATCGGACGTGAGAATCATATTTATGTATGAGACGAAGCCAGTCTAATACCTTCGTATGAGCCGTTTAACCTTGCGTCTCATACCGCTTCATACGCGCGGCCTAACCATTCGGCGCAGGCAACGACGCCGTGCCGACTACTCATGCAAAGGTTTAGGCGCGTCATCTCTAACGGCCGCATGAGCGAACGCACGTAGGGATAGGCTCACCGCGCATCCGGACATAAAGTTACTCCAAGGTCGCAGCAACGAAAGCCTCACCGCTCAAGCAGACGACCTCAACGTATGCGAAGCCAGTGAATCGGCTTCCTAAGTAATGCCATCTGTCCATTACGTCATTCGGCTCCACACGGAAACGCCGAGCCTTTAAAGGAGTATCACAATGAGCAAGTTTCTCGTCAGTCTCGCTTTCGCAGTCAGCGCCGTTGCCGCTCCCGCCATGTCGTATGCGCAGTCGAATCAGCCGGTGACGCGCGCCGAAGTGCGCGCCGATCTCGTGCGCCTGGAGAAGGCCGGGTACAAGCCCGCAGTGAACGACGACGCAACCTACCCCGCAGACATCCAGGCAGCCGAAGCCAAGGTCGCGGCGAGCTACGCGGCCACGCACGGCACGAGCGATGTAGGCGGCGCGGCATTGACCGGTGCGTCCGCCAGCGGCTCGAAGGTGTCCGCCGCTTCCAGAAACTGCGTCGGCCCCGCGGACTACTGCGTGCCGTATTTCGGCAGCTAAAGCCAAGCGGTCCGGCGCCGGTCACTGCGGCATGCCGGACCGCACACGCGTACTGAATGCCACTCGGAGTTCCACATGAAAAACCTGTTGCTCTCTGCCGCGATGTTCGCGGTATCCGCCGCTTTTCTCACCTCGGCGCCCGTCATGGCGCAAGGCGAAAAGCCCGTGAAGAACATCGTGCTCGTGCACGGCGCCTGGGTCGACGGTTCCGGCTGGCAACCGGTCTACGACATTCTGAAGAAGGACGGCTACCACGTCAGCATCGTGCAGGAGCCGCTGACTTCGCTCGATGACGACGTCGCCGCCACCAAGCGCGTGCTCGACTTGCAGCACGGACCGACGATCCTCGTCGGACACAGTTATGGCGGTTCGGTGATCACCGAGGCAGGCGAGCATCCGGATGTGGTCGGACTCGTGTACGTGGCCGCGCATGCGCCAAATGTCGGCGAGGACGAAAGCACGCTCGGCAAGGGCAAGCCGAGCTTCACCTCGAAGCAGGCCGGCGCGATCGAGAAGACGAGCGACGGTTATACGTTCCTGAATCCTTCCGCGTTTCCCAAGGACTTTGCCGCCGATCTTTCTTCAAAGGAAGCGACCTTCGAAGCGCATTCGCAAATGCTGACCGCAGCGAAAGTCTTCTCGGAGCCGCTCACGTCCGCTGCGTGGACCACGAAGCCGAGCTGGGGCATCGTCGCGGGCGCGGACAAGATCATCAATCCGGATCTGGAGCGCTGGTACTACGAGCGCGCGCATAGCCACATGACCGTGATTCCGGGCGCGAGCCACTCGGTGTACGAATCGCAGCCGGTTAAGGTGGCCGCAGTGATCGAGGACGCCGCGAAGCACGCGCAATAACCTGCAATAACGCGACCTTGGATAGACGAGACATCGACACTTCAAAGGTGCCGATGTCTTTTGCATGGCGTACGAGCCGCGACTGTGCAGGATTCAGGCGCGGTTTTTCTTCTGCTGTTAAATTAGGGGCCAGCCAAACCACCGATCGAGAGAATCCGATGGCTGAACAACCCGCATCCCCAATACGCCCGCTCATTCTTATCGCTATCGTCGTGGCCGTCGTGGTCGCCGCGTTCGCGTACACCGCCGGCTGGCTGTCGCCTACGCGACTCACGCCTGCGAAGATCGTCAATAGCCTCGCGCCACCGGGCGGACCCGCGCTCGGCTTCAGACGCAACCATGCGAAGGGCGTCTGCTTCACGGGCAACTTCGAGTCGAATGGCGGCGCGGCTTCGCTATCCAAGGCGCAGCTTTTCGCGCCTGGCAATTACCCCGTGACCGGCCGATTCAACCTTGCGACGCCCGACCCGAAGACCGCCGATTCATCGGCGCGCGTGCGCGGACTGAGCTTGCGAATCGTCATGCCGGACCACAGCGAGTGGCGCTCCGCGATGATCGACGCGCCCTTCTTCCCCGTCGCCACGCCGGAAGCGTTCTATGAACTGCAGCGCGCATCCGCCCGCAAGGACGATCCCGACGCGATGAAGCAGTTCGCCGCCGCGCATCCGGAGATCGGCGCATTCGGCAAATGGGCGTCGAGCGCGCCGTTCACCGGCTCCTTCGCGGACGATCAGTACAACAGCCTCAATAGCTTCGTCTTCACGGACGCCTCCGGGCAAGACCGCGTCGTGCGCTGGTCGTTCGTGCCGGTGGCCAAGCCCGAGACCTTGACGGGCGATCAGCTGAAGCAGAAAGGCGCGAACTTTCTCGATGCCGATATCACGCAGCGCGTGCAGAGCGGGCCGCAACGCTGGACCATGGTCGTGACGGTGGCCAATCCCGGCGACCCCACGGCGGACCCGAGCAAGGCGTGGCCGGACGATCGCCAGAAGGTCGAAGCGGGCACGCTGGTCGTCACCGCGATCGAGGCCGAGCCGGATGGCCCATGCCGCGATCTGAATTTCGATCCGGTGGTGCTTCCGCCCGGCATGCACGTTTCCGACGATCCGTTCCCTGCCGCGCGTTCGGCTGCCTATTCGGTGTCGTTCAACCGGAGGACCGCCGAGGACAAGGACTATCCGCATCAACCGGCGCAAGGAGCGAATCAATGAGCACGATCCACACACGCTTCTCGCCCCTGCAACGCGCGCTGCACTGGCTCATGGCGATTTGCATTCTGGCAATGCTGTTCATCGGCGTCGGCATGGTGTCCACCGTGCGGCCCGACTATCTCACGCTGGTGTCGATCCACAAGCCGCTCGGCGTGACGATTCTCGTGCTCGCACTGATCCGGCTGGTCGTGCGGCTCGTGCGCGGCGCGCCACCGTTGCCCGCCAATATGCCGGAGCCGATGAAGCTCGCCGCCCACCTCTCGCATCTCGCGTTTTATGCGCTGATGATCGGCTTGCCGCTCATCGGCTATGGCATGTTGTCGGCGGCGGATTATCCGGTCGTGGTGTTCGGCGTGCGATTGCCCTCCATTCTTCCGCATAGCAACTCGCTGCATTCGCTGCTTTGGGACGCGCACAAGTACCTGGCGCTTTGCTTCTTCGCGCTGATCGTCGTGCATCTCGCGGCGGCGCTGTTTCATGCGCTCGTCCGGCGCGACGGCGTGTTTCAGGCAATGGCGCCGTGGAGCGATCGCTGACGCGTACACAGGCGGCGCTTCTGTATGATGGCGGACCACCATCATTCGAGGATTCATCGCCATGAGCGCAGCATCGCAATTCGATCAGGTTTCCGTCATCAAGCGCGCGAACGTTTATTTCGATGGCAAGTGCGTCTCGCATACGGTGCTTTTCGCCGACGGCTCGAAGAAGACGCTTGGCGTGATTCTGCCCGGCACGCTCGACTTCGGCACCGATGCGCCGGAACTGATGGAAGTGCAGGCGGGCCAATGCCGTATCCGTCTTCAAGGTAGCGATGAATGGAAAACCTACGGCGCCGGCGAGTCTTTCTCGGTGCCGGGGAAGAGCCGCTTCGATATAGAAGTGGTCGAGACGCTGGATTATGTTTGCAGTTATCTTTGACCTGGTTTAGAGGCTAGGGGCGAAGCGGCTGATCCGGCATGATTGGCCGTTTTTCTCGGCGCCTACGGTCAGACAGCACCGATCATCGACCAGACGCTGAAGATGAGAATCGCGAGAGAGACTGCCGACGCTATCCAGCCGGCCATCGCGCTCGTTCCGCCGCGCAGCTTCAGTTGCTCTGCGCGCTCGCCCGGCAGCAACACCTCAGCCTTGATCCGTTCGACTGCTTTCTCGACATGCGCGCGATAAATCAAGTTGCCTGAAAAAGCCCACGCGAACATCAATGCGTAACTCGACACCTCGCCAAGCGAATCGCTCATCAAGCCGAGCAGCAGGTTCAGCAACGTGCCGCCAACGAAGACCGCGACCGCCTGCCAGTACATCTTGCGATACGCAAACCATACGGGACCGCCAAAGAACGCCGCGACATTCCACGTCGGCTTAATGTTTCCATTCTTGTCCTTGGCTGACCACTTCCCCGCGTAATACTCCACGTTCTTTCCGACAAAAGCGGCCATATCCTTATCCAAGCCAGCCGCTGCCGCAGTCGTAACCGTTCCCTTGATGCCTTCGTTGTTATCGAATTCCATGTCTTGCTTTAGTTGCTGTTGCATCTGTCCGCATGGAAGCGGACTCGAATTACCGAATGCGAACGACGTTTAGAACGCGTTTAATTCGGGCAGCAGACAATACACGCGCGACCCGCACTTGAAAAGTCAGGACGCGCGAGCCTTACAAAAATTTGCGCTTGCTTGTCGCCGTGTTCAGGCGAGCTTCGAAGCCAGACCGCTCACTGAAACACCACGGGCACCGGCCTCGTCAGCAAGTCCACGTACAGCTTGAAGAATCGATCATTATCGAACTTCGTGACATACGTGATCTTTTGCGGCGATGCCCCCGCAGCAGGCGTGTCCGGATACACCCGCACATGGCCCTGGTCCTCGCCGGGCGTCGTGTCGATATCCAGGTACGCGCTCTGAGTCTGCGTCGCGTAAGTTGGATCGCTGAAGTAAGCGATGGTCAGCGTGTCGTAGAGATCCGTGCTCGATGCGAACGCACCCGCATTCACGGTTGCATACGCCTTCGTCACGGCCGTCTGCCCGGTTGGCGGGTTGACGATCTGGTTGTAGATGCTCTCGGTCAACGGCACGGTGTTGGTCACATCGAGCGGAATGACGGTTTGCGGAATCGACGTCTGCAAGAGCGTGCGCACCGCGAGCGGATCGAACCACCAGTTGAGCTCGCCGACTGCATTGGCGTTGCCCGGCACGTTCATCGCGCCGCCCATGTAGACGATCTGCTTGATGAGCGGCACGATCTCCGGCGCCTTCTGCACCGCCGTCGCGAGATTGGTGGGCGGCCCGACTTCGAGAATCGTCACTTCATGCGGATAACGTTTGATCGTGTCGATGAGAAAGTCGGCGGCGGCTTGCGTCTGTAGCTTGGTCGAGGTTGCGAAGCCGTCCGGCGGCGCGGTGAGCTGCGCTTGCGAAGTCGGCTCGGGACGCGACCACGCGCCGAAGTATCCGTTCGGATTCGCGGCCTGCTGCGCGCGGATGCTCGTCACATCGTATTGCAGCGGATAATCCGCGCCACCGTACACGCCGACCTTGTTCTGCACGCCCATGCGTTCGACGGCCTTCAACGCATCGGCTTCTTCTTGCAGCAACCAGTCGTTGCCCGTCACCACGCACAGGCCGAGCAGATTCACCTTGCCCTGTCCCATCAACTGCGTGGTCATGGCGAAGAGCTGGCCGTCGTCGCCCATCGTGTTGAAGTCGGAGTCGATCACGATCTTCGGCGCGTTCGTGTATGCGTTGTGGTCGTCGGATGAGCCGCCGCAAGCGGCAAGCACCGCGACGACACAAAGGGAAAGGGTCAAGCCTGCTGCAGTGCAACGTCGCATGATGCTGTCTCCGGATCGTTATATTCGAGTGATCACGTCATCGCGGACGGTGATTCATTCTACGACCGTTTGAGCAGATACGACTACGCTTCGATCGGCGAGCCGTCCTTGCGCACGAACCGGCCATCGGCGTTGGCACTCATCATGTCGATGTCGGAACACGTGGTGAGATCGGGCCACGCGCGCGAGCCGACTTCGAGATACACGGCCATTTCCCGCGACCGATTGATCATGTGATGCCCGTTGCCCGTGCCTTTAGTGAACGCGGCGCAATCGCCCGCACGCAACATGGTTTCGCCTTCGTCTTCGATCAGCACGAGTTCGCCCTGCAGCACATACACGAACTCGTCCTCGTGCGAATGCCAGTGACGCTGACTCGACCAGCTTCCCGGTGGCAAGTGCATCAGATTCACGCCGAAGTCCGTCAAGCCGCCAGCATCGCCAAGACGCCGACGGATGCGCGCGGCGCATGGCTGATCGTAAGGCGGTGGATAGCCGGAGCCTTGGTGCTCGGGCACATTGGCAAGATCGATTTTCGGCATGATGCGGCTCCTTTGGAAAGTCGCGGAAAAAGCGCTTGTGCAAGGGTGTAGAAAGAATACGCTACGATGCACGTTTTCTTCGCGCAAGCCCGCCGTATCTTCGTGACCGCTTCTGAATTCAAAGCCCTGGCGCGCGCATTCCTCGTTCGCCTTGCCGTCGAGCTTCGCCCGCATGCGCGTGTGCGCACGCTGCTGCTATTGCCCGCGCTTTTCGTGCTCTATGTGCTGGTGCTGATTCCCTTCACGCCCGGCATTCGCGATCTGCGCCGCGCGAAGGTGGATCAACCCGCGCAAATCTATTCCGCCGATGGCAAGCTGCTCGCCGAATTCAAGCCAACGCATCGCGAATGGGTGAGCCTCAAGGACGTCTCGCCGCAAGTGGTCGACGCGCTCATCGCCACTGAAGACAGGCGATTTCATGAGCATCATGGTATTGACTGGCGACGCACGGCATCGGCCGCGCTGCATACGTTCAAAGGCCAGAAACAAGGCGGTTCCACGCTTACGCAGCAGCTCGCGCGCAATCTTTATCCCGATGACATCGGCCGCTCGCAGACGCTCACGCGCAAAGTGAAGGAGGCCATCACCGCGTTCAAGATCGAAGCGGTCTATTCGAAGGAAGAGATTCTCGAAACGTATTTGAACACGGTGCCGTTCTTGTATAACGCGTATGGCATCGAGATGGCCGCACGCACTTACTTCGATAAATCCGCGAGCGAACTCGACGTGCTCGAAAGCGCGACGCTCATTGGCATGCTGAAGGGCAACAGCTACTACAACCCGGTGATCAACCCCGAACGCGCGCTCGACAGACGCAATATCGTGCTCGGGCAGATGGTGCGCTTCGGCCATCTCGCGCCTGCGAAGCTCGAAGCGTTGCAGAAGAAGCCGTTGCGCATCGACTTCGAACGTCAGACCGAGGAGCCGGGACGCGCGCCGCATTTCGCGCAACAGTTACGCAAGTGGCTGATCGCGTGGGCCGACGACAACGACTTCAACATCTATTCCGATGGTCTCGTCGTGCGCACGACGCTCGACTCGCGTTTGCAGACGATGGCCACGCAATCGCTTACGTGGCAAGGCAATCAGTTGCAGTCCATCGCCAATGCGGCTTGGGGCGGGCGCGGTGGCTGCGCGAATGCGAACGCGGACCTTGCACATGCGTTCATCCGCGAGACGAGCGAGTATCGCGTGGCGCGCGATGGCGGCGCGAACGACGCCGACGTCATCAAGAGCCTTAGCGCGAATCGCACGTTCATGCAGGCGTTATGCGAGAACAAGACGCGCGTGCAGGCCGGCTTTTTAGCGCTAGATCCGCGCAACGGGCAGATCAAGGCGTGGGTCGGCAGCCGCGACTTCACGCAAGACCCGTTCGATCATGTGCAACAGGCGCGCCGTCAGCCGGGCTCGACATTCAAGCCGTTCGTGTACGGCGCGGCCTTCGCGCGCGGCTCGAAGCCCACGGATACGATCATCGATCAGGCGGTGGAGATTCCCATCAAGGGCGAGGAGACCTGGCGTCCCACCGACGATTCGCCGCCAAGCGGCCGGCCGGTGAGTCTGCGCGACGGCATCGCGTATTCGAAGAACCGCATCACCGCGCAACTGATGCAGCAAGTGGGTCCGGCGCGCGTGGCGCGACTCGCGCGCGACATGGGCGTGCGCGAAAGTCATCTCGACGTGGTGCCTTCGCTTGCGCTCGGCACGAGTCCGGTGACGCTCAAGGAGATGGTGGCGGCTTACGGCACCATCGCCAACGACGGCAACTACATGGAGCCACTGCTCGTAACGCGCATCGAGAACAAGGATGGCGAGGTGCTCGCGCAATTCGAAAGCAAGCCGGAACGCGCGCTGTCGGTCGATGCCACGCGCAAGCTCGTCGACGTCATGCGCGATGTCATCAATCGCGGCACGGGCACGCTGATCCGCACGCGCTTCGGCATTCGCGGCGACGTCGCGGGAAAGACCGGCACGACGCAAGACAACGCGGACGGCTGGTTCATCCTGATGCAACCGCAACTCGTGGCGGGCGCTTGGGTCGGCTTCAACGACAGCCGCGTGACCTTGCGTAGCGATTACTGGGGACAAGGCGCACACAGCGCATTGCCGATGATCGGCGACTTCACGCAACGGGCGATGCGTTCGCATCTGATCGATGCCCGTGCGCGCTTCGATACGCAGGAAGTGCCGGGCATGTGGGACATCATGGCGACGCGTGTGAAGACGTGGTTTGCCGAGACGTTTTCGAAAGCGCCGAAACCCGCGCAGACGCCTCAGCACGCACCGCGCGCGCGTCGTTCACCCGCCACGCGTACCGCGCCCGCTGCTGAAGTCACGGAAGAAAAAGCGCAGCCGCCCGTCTTCGACACATTGCCGCCGATACTTCCCGCGCCTGCGGAACCGGCCTCGTCGACACGTCAGGAATAAGGTTAGCAAACGTTTTTTCTAAAGTTTCCTTGTACCGCTCCGTTAACTCGGATGTCTCCTGACATGACCGCGTGAATCATGGCGTCCGCCTCTCCGGCGGCAATTCTTGCCATATCGCACAGACGCGCTCGGGTCTTATCCTCAAGGAATTCTTGCAATGATGAAAACGTTGGTCGCGCTTGCGGCGGGTATCGCCGCGCTTTCCGCCCCTCTCGCGCACGCACGCGAAATCTATGGACAAGTCGGCACCGAAGGCGTGGGTATCGGCTATTCGGAACCGCTTGGCACGCGCGATAACGTGCGCGCCGAATTCAACGGCATCGCCTTCTCGCACAACTTCAATGCGGGCGGGCTGCATTACGACGGCACCGCGCACATCTATCACGGCGGTCTTTATCTCGACTTCTTTCCCGCACCGAACACGGTGGCCTTCCGCCTGACCGCTGGCGCGCTGATCGGCGGCGACAACGTGGACGCCGTCGCGACGAGCCCGACCGACACCTACACGTATCACGGCACGACCTACAACGTGGCCGGCGAGCAGATCCACGCGAAGGCGCGATTCCCGACGGTGCGCCCGTATGTCGGCATCGGCTTCGGTCACACGCCGGTGGCGCAGAAAGGCTTCTCCGCGTTCTTCGATGCAGGCGTGGCTTTTGGCCGTCCGCATGTCGATTACGACGTGCCCGCCGAAGTCGTCGCGATCACCGGTCAGGCTTTCGTCGATCAGGAAAAGCAGGACTTGCAGGACAAGGCCGACAAGTTGCGCTTTTATCCGATCGTCAAGGTCGGCGTGACGTATCGCTTCTAAGCGGCTTTCGCTTCAGATCCACAAGTCGTTCGGCACCGTGCGCTCGTTTCGCGAGTCGCCGGTGTTGACGACGCCGCGCGGCTCGATCAGCATGATCTTCACTTCGCGCGCGGCATGGGGTTTGTGCTCGACGCCCTTCGGCACGATTCCCATCTCCCCTGCTCTCAGCACCATCTCGCCATCGCGAAAGTCGATGCGCAATTCGCCTTCCAGCACGATGAACGTCTCGTCGGTATCGGCGTGCGCGTGCCACAGAAACTCGCCTTCCAGACGCGCGACCTTGAACTGATAGTCGTTCATCTCGGCGATCACGCGTTGCTGCCAGAAGCCGTCGATCAAACGCGCTTTTTTTAATGGATCGATGGCGGCGCGCTGGCCACGTGTAGCTTCGGCTGTCGCTGCGTGTGTTTGCATGATGCGGCTCCCTGACGATGAATTCGTTCAAGGCTACCGCTGTCACACGTAAAGGGTCTTGAACGATCATGCAAGCTCTAACGCGTACTAACGCAGGCCCGCCAACGCGCGGGCGGCATGCCGAAGGTGCGTGTGAATTGCCGCGTCATATGGCTCTGATCGGCGAAACCGGCGCTCGCGGCGACATCCGCCAACGATGCGCCCGTGAGCACGAGACGGCGCGCGACATCGAGACGGCGCATTGTCAGATAGCGGTAAGGGCTCGTGCCGAAAAAGAGCCTGAAGTCGCGCGACAAGCTGTAGCGGTCGCGTCCCGTCGCGCGTTCGAGTTCCTCCATCGTGACGATACGATCGCAATTGGCGAGCAGAAAGTCTTTCGCCAGCACGGCGCTTGCGTAGTCGCCCGTGTCGCGCGAGGTGGTCACGCCCGCTGCTTGCGCCAGCGCGAATGCGAGTTCGGCGAGCGCATCGTTTTGTGCGAGCGGTTCGCGCAGCGTCTGTGCGAGCAGCGCTTCGGTGGCGGCGCTGACGCGCGCATCCATCGTCGTTCCACCGGCGATGAACGGCAACGCGCGACCGCCGAGCGCGGCCTGGATCATCGCGGGTTCGACATAGAGCATGCGATACCGAAAGCCATCGCCCGTGCCCGCGTGGCCGTCATGTGCTTCGTCGGGATGAAGCACCATCGTCTGGCCGGGCAAGCTGTGACGCAATTCGCGCCGGTAATTGAAGCTCTGCACGCCCGTCATGGTGCGGCCGATGGCATAGGTGTCGTGCCGATGCCAGCCGTATGCCTTGCCGCCGAAAAAGGCTTCGATCCGTTCGATGCCCGCCGATGATTCGGCATGGCGGACCCAGTCGGAATTCTGTGGAGCGGTGCGTCGGTTCATGGTTGCGGTATCGCGGAGACGATACGCAATGATATGCCCGAATGTGAAAAACGCCGCGCGAGACTGTTCGCGCGGCGCGTCGGCGCGACTAGCCGCCCAGTGCCGGATCGCTCAGGCTGTCCTTGCCCGTTTCGACGTGGCCCGCAAAACGGCGCAGAAAGGCGCTGTCCGTGTCCACCTTGACCTCGATGTCGTACCAGCCGTGCGCGCTGCGCAAGTCGAGGTACAGCTGCGCGGTGTCGCCGCCTCGCACACGCTTGGTGATGGTCTTCGCGGCATCGTAGGCATTCACGATACTGAAGGTGCACGCGCCCGAGCCCTTGTTTTCCAGCCTCAATTGCAGGTTGCCGTTAGCGACGTCGTAGCCTTCCGCGACTTCCGGCGCGGCGTCATCGTGCGACCACCAGCCGCCATGTTGCGCCTTCGCCTTGCCCGCGACACGGCGCAAGAAACCGTTCGGCCCATGCACGACGAAGTCGAAGCTGCCGTCCGCGTTTGCATCGATACGATCCGACAGGCGCTTGTGCGCTTCGACCGTGTAAGTGTGCGGAACAGCAGTACTGGCATTGCGATACAGTAAAAAGACCGCGCCTGCATCGCCCGTGTTGATGAAGTCGAACGACACCGCGCCCTTCGATGCATCCGGCTTCGAGCGCACGAACAATTCGTAAGGCAATGCACGCGACGGACGCACCCCGGGCTCTTGCACGGGCAATTTCTGATCGACGGGCGGCAGCGGCACGTAATCCGGATGACGCGCCTTGTCGGGCGGAACGTAAGAGGTCGTGGCAGGCAGCGTCGGCAGCTTGCTGTTGGGATTACGGAAGTCGAACGCTGAGGTCAGATCGCCGCAAATCGCGCGACGCCACGGCGAGATATTCGGCTCGGCCAGTCCATGCGCGCGGCCGAAGCGCTTCTGAATGAAGCGGATCACCGACGTGTGATCGAACGTCTCCGAACACACCCAGCCGCCTCTGGACCACGGCGAGACGACGAGCATCGGCACGCGTGCGCCGAGGCCATACGGGCCGCTCGCATACTTCGCGCTGCCGGGGAAAATCTCGAGACTCGTATCGACAGTGGAAAGACCGTTCGCGTTCGATGAAGGCGGGAACGGCGGCACGATATGGTCGAAGAAACCATCGTTCTCGTCGTAGTTGATGAGCAGCGCCGTCTTGCTCCACACCTCCGGATTCGACGTCAGCACTTGCAGCACTTGATCGATGTACCACGCACCATAGTTCGCGGGCCAGTTCGGATGCTCGGAGAAGGCTTCGGGCGCGACGATCCACGAGACTTGCGGCAGCGAGCCGCTCTGCACGTCGTTTTTCAGAATGGAGAAATAGTCGTCGCCCGCGGCGGCATTCGTGCCGCGCCGCGCCTTTTCATAGAGCGGATTGCCGGGCTGCGCGTTCTGATATTGCGTGAAGTAGAGAAGCGAGTTGTCGCCGTAGTTGCCGATATAGGCGTCGTCGGTCCAGCCCCACGAACCTTTCGAATCCAGTCCCGTGCCCTGATCCTGATAGACCTTCCACGAGATGCCCGCACGTTCCAACACTTCGGGAAACGTGGACCAGCCGTAGCCCGCTTCTGCGTTATCGACCACCGGCCCGCCGCCCGTGCCGTCGTTGCCCACATAACCGGTCCACATGTAATAGCGATTCGGATCGGTGGATGTATTTGTCGAGCAGTGATACGCGTCGCAGATCGTGAAGGCGTCGGCGAGTTGATAGTGGAACGGAATGTCGTCGCGACGCAGATGCGCCATCGTCGTCGTGCCCTTGTACGGCACCCACTGATCGTAAAGACCGTTATGGAACGCGCCCTGTCCGCTTACCCAGTCATGCGGCAAGTCCTGCAGAAACTGCAAGCCGAGATTCGATGGGCCCGGATGAAACGGCAGCACTTCGCCCGCACCCGCCGCGATAGGCTGGTGATAAACCGGCTTGCCGTTCGGCAGCGTGACGGCGGCTTTATCGCCGAATCCGCGCACGCCGCGCAAGGTTCCGAAGTAATGATCGAACGAGCGGTTCTCCTGCATCAACACGACGATATGCTCGATATCCTCGATCGAGCCATGTCGCTGATTCGCTGGAATGGCAAGCGCCTGGCGAATGCCGAGCGGCATTACGTTGAGCGCTGCCGCTGCGCCTGCGGCCTCCATCGCCGTGCGCAGAAATTCACGTCGGTTCTTCGTCATTTGAGTAGTGGGGAAGTAGAAGGGATGCTAGTCGACCGTATGGATCACCGGGGTTGCGAGCACTTCCGATGAAGCCCGCGCAATACCTCTTTGCTCGGCTTGCACCGGAGCACCGGACGTGGCTTGTTTCGCCCAGTCCTCGAGATCGCTCGTTGCGTTTGTCGTGGGCGCTTCGCTGCTGGCTGCTGAGACGGATGCCGGCGGCTTGATGTCGGTCGAGTTCGAATCGCCGCAGGCACTCAGGCCAACGATTGCGCAGGCGCAAATAGCGAAGCGCGCCACGCTGAAGTAGCGACGTGATGAAGTCGACATGATCTTGGCTCCCGCAAAGCGCGTGAAGGTCTCACAGCGCCGGGAAGCTTATCGGTCGCTTATGTAAGCAATATGACGATTCTTTCCCGCATCATTCAGTTTCTCAAATGTAACCATGTCGATACATCTCGGCCATTTGGTAAATTGATTAGTTTTCCGATTTATTAATTACCGGATTTAACAGTTTCCAACTGATGATATGACCAAGCAAAAATGGCTGGTCGGTGACGGAATAATGCGTAAAAAATGTGACATCGGTTTACATCGAGTTCTGGAGGCAGTACTCTTTCGACCGCTGCAGGAGTTTCGGCAAGCCTTGCCGAAGCAGCGGAAAAATCGGTAAATCTTCAACAGCATCATTGCTGTTTGCAGTGCGGTACACGGGCGGGCTGCCATGACTGGCGGACTTCGCGCGTATCTCCTCGACCGTCTTGCACGACCTTCGACGAGCCTTTGAAGACATGCGCTTCACAGGCTGTCATCCGTCGGGCAGCGGCAGGCATGAGCCGCATCAGCACATACGTATTGCCGCCGCGGTTGCCCGCCAACGTTTATCCGTCTGGCGCAGGTCAGCCCCTTTTCAACTGCAGAAACGAATCGTTCGTTCTGCTAACGACCGTTCGCATCCCGTAGTAATGGGACATGTGGTTGGCGGTCGTCGAGGCATCCATCCTGCCGCATGCAGCATCGGCAAGCGCCTTTTCGCGCACGGACGCCCATACTTTCATTAGTACGCCGAAATCTTATGAAGAAACTTACATCGCTTCCGGTTTTTCCTTACTTCGCCACGCCTAAGGCCACGGTTATCGCTGCCGCCGTCGCAACGAGCCTGTTGCTCGCGGCATGCGGCGGCAGCAGCGACAGCGCGGTGGATGCCGCCACGGGCAAGAGCGCGTCCGAGCTCAAAGCCACGTCGAAAGCCGCGAACAATGGTTCGATTTTCTACGGCATGAACGGCCACAACAACGGCGGCGGCGCCTACGACGCATCCAGCCCGCAGCAACAGTTGTCGCAATTGCAGGATTTGGGCGCGAAGATTTATCGCAACGAGGTGTACAACCAGGCATCCGCGACGAAGCTCGCCGGCATTGCAAAGACGATGGCCGACGGCGGCGTGACGGTGTATCCCGTGATGATGATGGGTATCGACTTCAACAGCGAAGACGACGCCTACAACGCCGCGTTCACGCTCGGCCAGCAAACGGCCAACGCGTATCACTACCCGTACTACGAGATCTCCAACGAACTCGAAGCCAATACGCTGAATGGCAACGTCGACGGCGTTTTCTGGCAGCAGTACAACAACCACCAGTATCAGGTTGCACGCGGTGTCATTCGCGGCCTGATTGCGGGCGTGCGCTCGGTGGATAGCGGCGGACAGATCGTGCTTGGCGGAACGTGGCTGCACTACTCGTTCTACCAGATGCTCGCGGACGGCTCGCAGCCTGACGGCACATGGGGCCATCCGACAGTCAGCTGGGACATCACCGCATGGCACTGGTATTCGAACGAAGGCGACATCACGAACGCATGTGGCGGCACGGGCTGTCACGATGTGCTCGCCGTGCTTCACAACATGGGCAAACCGATCTGGATCAACGAGTTTGGCGTGCGTCCGAACTATGGCTCGGATCAGCAGATCGCGTCGTATCTGACGGGCAACGACATGATGGCGCAGTTCGTGAGCGTGGCGTCGAAGTACAACATCCAGTCGATCCAGGCGTACGAGCTATACGACGACAGCGAAGGCAACTACGGCATGCTGCAAGCGGACGGCAAGACGCAGAAGGACGCGTACTGGGCCTACCGGAGCTTCGTGCAGAGCAACCCGAGGTGATGCAGAGAGCGGGCGGACCGCGCCGGCTTCAGAAATCGGCCGGTCTGCCCGCGCCGAAACCCTTGTTCGCCCACGGCGGTGCACGGCCCACGCTGCCGTTGATACCGGCGGCGCGTGCAAGGATCGCCTTGGTGCCGGGCGTAACCGGCATGGTGTGCAGCAGGGGGATGTTGACCCAGCGCACCTCGTCGACGCCCTGCCCCGGATTCGTGAACAGCCGAGCATCCGCTGGAATGGCAACGCGAAAAACATGATGCAGATGCTGCGCGGATACGTGCTGCCACATAAAGGCCGCCGCGCTCGCCTCGGCGCCGGTTCCCTCGTGCAGTTCGCGGATCGCCGCGGCCATCACCAACTCGTTATGCCTTACTTCACCGCCCGGCAGATACCACGGGCCACCGCGTTGCCTGACGAGCAACACCGCGTCATGGCGAACCACCAGCACAGTTGCGCGAACCCTCATTGTCCCCGTCTCCCAGTCGTGATTTGCATGCTTGCTTTGGCCGCGCTTGTCTGAGAATGATTCCAGATTCGGCGGGCATCGTTTCTTTTAACGCAGAACGTGCATGCGATGCAATCCGTGACGCCGCTATGGCCGTCATATTGACCGAAAGTAACTTGATATGAGGCGTATTTGCCGGGTCTTGCGGCTTGTTATGCAAACACGGCGGACGGAACGTTGCACAACAGTTTGAAGCACACGCCACTTGCGCCATAATGCGCGCACCCTCACGAGCCGCCACCGCAGAGACCATGATGTTCAAGCCGATCCTGCTCGTCGAGGACAACCCGAATGATCTCGAACTCACGCTGCTTGCGCTTGCAAAGACCCATCTCGCCAACGACATCGTGGTGGCGCGTGACGGCCAGGAAGGCATCGACTATCTTCTTGGCGATGGCGAGTGGCGCGAACGCGTGCCGGGCAATCCCGCCGTCATCCTGCTCGATCTGAAGCTGCCGAAAATCGACGGACTCGAATTGCTGCAGCTGATCCGCGCGAACGCGTCGCTGAAAACCATTCCCGTCGTCATGCTGACTTCGTCGCGCGAAGAACGCGATCTCATCCGCAGCTATGAACTCGGCGTGAACGCCTACGTCGTGAAGCCGGTCGAGCTTGCCGAGTTCTTCCGCGCGATCAGCGATCTGGGGATGTTCTGGGCCGTGCTCAACGAGACGCCGCCCGGTTCTCCCCGCCGCGAACCATAAGGCTCAACCTCCGCCGTTCGACGCGCTGCTGTCTTTCACCGTCGATCCGAACCGATCTGGAATCTCTTTTTCGAAGGTTTTGAGGTAGCGCGCACGGGCGGCGCTCGCCTCGACGCCGAGCATCGGTTCATATGGTGCCGACGCGCTTCCCTGCGCCTGCATGGCAAACCACGCGCTGGCGGCATCGCCAATTCTCGCTCCTTGCTCTTCCGAAAAGACAGCGCCTGCGTTCGTTACCAGCGCAGCGCCCATCAAGCTGAATATAAGCCGTTTCATTTTTTGAATATCCGCGTTAAATATAAAATCCGGACGCACGTGCCAAATCAACGCGCGCCGATATATCTTTTATCGGCTGATTCAAGCCAAAAGACAGGATTTACAACGAGACAAGTCTTTAAAAACGGCTAATCGGTAAAAACGAAGTAAGCGTTAACCATGCGGTCCAAAAATTTCCACAAAAAACCTAATGTCCTCAAGTTGACGGCCGTAATCAAAAATATGAAGTCAGGTTGCGATTCCGCCAGCAGCATGCCGAACTCGATAACCCTTACTTCTACTCACCCGACATACGGGCGAGAGTAATACCAGAGCCTTAGAGAGGCCTGGGCATTAGACGAAGCGTCTGCGCACACACAAACTTCGGATCCGTCAACTGAGAGAGGCGGCTACCGATGCAGACGAAGAATCCCGTGCACCGGGCAGAAGACAGCAAAACGTAGAACCCGAGGATCATCATGACGCACTTCTTCAAGCGCTATCTCAAGGATACGCGCGGCATTACCGCCATTGAATACGGCCTGATCGCCGGCGTACTTGCGCTTGGCATCATGACCGCTGTCGGCGGCCTTGCCGGTCAACTCGAGACCACTTTCAACAGCATCACGGCCAAGCTAGCGACCGTCCATTAAGTCCGGACGTCGTACTCCCGCCATTTCCGTCGGGAAGCGCCTTGCCGTCGATGAACCGCGATCACAAGTCGCGGTGGTCCGTGCACGCCTGTAGCCATTCCGCAGGCCGGCGCGCGTTTATTTACGCGCAATCGAATCTCCGATTTCATCCGCGCGCAAATGACGTGCTTTTAAAAAGCGGCATTCAAACCGGTATTTGCTCGATGCAATTACCACGGATAGCCGTCGAATCAAAAATATATATCTGAGAGAAAAATGAAGACATCCAGTCTCAAAGGCGAAACCATTCGCATGACCGGGGCAGCCGCGGCCGTGGCCCTGCTTCTGGCGTTGAGCGCCTGCGGGGGCTCGGGCTCGGTCAACAAATCGACGGGCGGAGCAGCCAGCCATCCGGCTGCCACCGCTTCGACCGACGGCACGCAGCAGGAGCATCCCACGACGGGCGCACGCGATACCAGCACCGCGTCGAACACCGACGCAAACGCCACGACAATCGAAGCCAGCGCAGGCGGTACTGTCGGCGCGACGGTCAAGACCGGTACGGGCGGCGGTAACGGCGGTGGCGGTAACGGTAACGGCGGCGGTGGTGGTAACGGCGGCGGAGGCGGTGGCGGCGGCAATGGTGGCAACGGCGGCACGCCCACCGTCACGCCGCAGCCGGTCGCGCAAGTGGTCGACAAGGCTAGCAACATCGTGACCGCCGCAGGCGAAACCGTCACCGGTCTCGGCACGGCTGTTGGCAGTGCTAAAGTGCCCGGCCTCTCCGACGGCACCACCAAGAACCTTGGCGGCGTCGTGCAAAACGTGGGCGCGGCGGTCTCGACGCTCGGCGACGGCGTGGGCAATGGCATCGGCTCGCTCGGCTCCAACCCGAACGCAGTCGGCACGACCGTGACGAGCGTCGGCGGCGTGGTGCAAAAACTCGGCGATGCCGTCACGAGCGGCGGAAACGCCGTCACGAGCCTCGGCAGTGGCCCGCTTGCTCCGCTCGCCGCCATCACGACGCCCGTTGGCGCGCTCACGAGCGGTGTCGGCGGCGTGGTCTCGCAAACCGGCGGCAATCTGACGGCCGCGTTGTCTAGCGCACCTGTCCAGCAACTGACGACGCAAGCGACGACCGCCATCGCTCCGATCACCTCGATAATCGGCACCGCGACGCAGACCGTCGGCACGGCAACCGGTGTCGGCGCACCTGCCGCTGGTCTTTTGACTGCGCTCGGTTCGAACCTCGCCGCGGGCGGCCAGAAGCTGACCGCGAGCTCGAATCCGGTCACGTCCGGCACGGGCACGCTGGTTTCGGCTGTCGGTACGACGGTCGCGACCACGGGCACGCTCGTCGGCGGCAAACCGGCAACGACGCTCGGCACTTCGCTTGGCAACACCGTCACCGGCGTGACGACTGCAACCGGCACCACACCGGTCGCGGGCGTCGTGAGCGGTGTCGTATCCACCGTGGCGGGCACCGTCAACACCGTGACGTCATCGCCTGCGACGACCTCGCTGCTGGCTCCGGTCACGACCGTGGTCAGCACGGTGCTCGCGCCGGTCACGAGCGGCGTCAGAACCGCGCCCGCGACGACGACCGCGCCCGCAGCCGCCGCCACGACCACGACGGCAACTGTCACTGCTGGCGTGGGCGCAACGGCGAGCACCGGTTCGACCAACGGCGGCGTCGTGGGCGGCCTGCTGACGGGCGTCACCACGACGCTCGGCGGCGCGCTCGGCGGCCTGCGTCGCTAAGTCGAAGCAACGAAGCACGAAGCAAGACACGCAGCCTCGCGATCCTGCAAATCACCGCAACTTCGCGAGGCGTGCGTCGCGCGATCAACAGTCAGACGACATACGAAGAGAATCGGAACTGAAATGGGTACCTGGAAAACGACCGCACTCGTGGCCGCACTCGCAATGACGCAGATTGCGCACGCCCAGACACCGGCCGCCGCGCCGCGCTCGAGCGTCGGCAGCAACCCGCTCGACGCTTTACCGCAAGTGAACGCTCCGGCGCGACCGCCCTCGGTCGAAGTCGAAGTCAAGGCGCCGCAACAACAGCTTCAGGAGCTGCTCGCGCGGCACATCACGCCATCGTCGATTCAGATCGAAGGCGTGAAGTCGATTCCCTTCGATGAAGTCGCCAAACGTTTCACGTCGTTCGTGGGCACCGACATCACCATCGGGCAACTGGTGGAAACCGCGAACGGCGTGACCGCGCTCTACAAGGAACGCGGCTACGCACTCTCGTTCGCGTTCGTGCCGGCGCAGACCTTCGAGAAAGGCGTCGTGCGCGTGACGATCGTCGAGGGCTACGTATCGGACATCAAGATCAAGGGCGAGCCCGGCAATCTCGAGAAGCGCATTCGTGCGATCGCAGAGCGCATTGCCGCCGACCGTCCCTTGCGTCAAGCCACTTTCGAGCGCTATATCAACGTGCTCGGCATGATTCCCGGCGCGAAGATCGATGCCACCGTCGCGCCGCCGCAGAACACCAACGGCGCCACGACGATGGAGCTCAACGTCACGCGCAAACGCTTCAACGTGAGCACGGGTATCGACGTGAATCATCCGGGGCTGCAGGGCATTTTCAGTGCGACGGAGAACGGGCTGCTGGGACTCGGCGAATCGATCACGGCATCCGCGCTCGCACCGAAGGGCCGCAACGATTCGACTTACTACGGCATCAATGCGATGGCGCCCGTCGGTTCCGATGGCTTCGCAATGAAAGTCGATGCCTCGCATTACTACGGCCATCCAGTCGATAACCCCGGCCTGCCTTCGTATATCGAGCGCACCGTGGTGAACGACAAGCTCGCGCTGTCAGCGATCTATCCGTTCATTTTGAGCAACTCGAAGAGTCTGCTCGGCACGGCGACCGTGTATGCCACGCATGACGAAGACCGCTTGAAGAACATGATTGTCGCGGGCAATCCGCAACTTACGCAACGTTCGCAAATTCGCGTCGCGCAGTTGTCGCTCGACTACACCGGCATTCAGACAGGCGTCACGCGTCGTGTGAATGTTCAGATAGCGAAGGCATTCGATGTGCTCGGCGCATCGAAGACGGCGGAGAGCAACATTGTCGGCCTGCAACTGCAGAACCCGGTTTCGCTGACCTTCCTGCGCACGGGCGCCACCTACACGCAGACCAACGACTGGCCGTTCAAGATCGGCACGGTGGTCGCCATGACGGGGCAGTTCTCGCCAGATACCTTGCCGACCTCCGAACAGATTTCGTTCGGTGCACAGCGCTTCGCGCTGGGTTATCAACCGGGCGAAGTGTCGGGCGATTCGGGCTCGGGCGCGTCCTTCGAAGTGAACCGGCCGCTGCCGCTCGAATGGGCGTATTTGAAATCGCTCACGCCGTATGCATCCGTCGACATGGCCCGCATCTTCCTGCATGGCGGTACGCCGACGCCGCGTCGCTTGTCTTCGGTGGGCATCGGCTTCCGCATTTCGGATGCGAAGCACTACAACATCGACCTCTCGGTGGCGCGTGCCATAGGCGATGCGCCCATCGAAAGTTCATCGCGTAGTCCGCGTGTCAACGCGACATTCTCGTACCAGTTGAATTGAGCGATAAGGCCTATTTTTACGGCGTTTATCGCGCTCAAGGACAGGTACTCAGTACCGTTAAGTAGTTATGAGCAGTCGAACATAACAGAGCATTGGCGAGCAGAGAACCATGAACCACACCACGATCCGAAACACGCACGACGAATCGACCGCAAGTCGCTTCGTGCCGCGTTTCGCGCGTGATGAAGAAGGCGCCACGGCCCTCGAATTCGCGATCGTGTTTCCGCTCTTCTTTCTCATCTTCTACGCGATCGTCACGTATAGCCTCATCTTCGTCGCGCAGCAGTCGCTCACGCTCTCGGCGGAAGAAGGTGCGCGCGCCGCGTTGCGTTATCAGCGTGGCGCGACCACCACGGCGCAAGCGCTCGATCTACGCACGGCTGCAACCTGCACCACGGCTAACGGCCTGAAGAACTGGCTCGGCTCTGCATCGACGTGTACGGCAAGCCGCGCGCCGTGCGCCTACGACACGACGATGCAATGCGTCGCCGTCGCGCTGTCTTACGACTACGCATCGAATCCGCTCGTACCGACGCTGCCGCTTTTATCGCTAGCGTTGCCGGCGAAACTCACGGCGAACGCGAGCGTGCAACTCAATCCCGACAGCGTGCTTTGAACGCTGACTTTTTTTGAAGAACCGATGTCATGGCCAACGTTTCCCGCATCATTGCAATCGCGCTGTTCGCGCTGGCTGCACTGCTCGGCCTCTATGCCGTCACGTTGACGCGCGCCGCGCCCGCGTCACGCGCGCCACTCGTCATGCCGGCCGGTTCGCCTGCGGTGACGGTGATCGTCGCGGCGCACGATCTCTTGCCCGGCAAGGCGCTCACCGCCGACGATCTCACCATGCAGACGCAAGCCGTTCTGCCCACGGACGCATTTAGTTCGGCATCCATATTGCTTGGCCGTGTGCCGGTTGTACGCGTTCCGGCTGGCAGCGCGTTGACCGATGGTGTGCTCGCGGGCGGACTCACGGCGGCTATCGAACCGGGCGAGCGCGCAATCGCGATTCGCGTCGACGAATCGAACGCGGTGAACAATCTCGTGAAGCCGGGCGATGCCGTCGATGTCTTCGTCGTGCTCAAGCGCGATTCCGTGACGGACGGAGAAATCCCCGCGAGCCACGCACGCTTGCTGCTTTCGAAAGTGCGCGTGCTCGGCTTTGGCGACAGCGTCATCGCGGGCGATGCAGCCACTAATGCCGCTAACGCCACCAACGCAACGAACCATGCAACGGCCGCGCGTACCGCCGTGCTCGGTGTGCGCGTCGACGACATCGACACGCTCACGCTTGCAGAAAACAGCGGCCGTCTCTTGCTCGCGCTGCGTAATCCCGCCGATACGGCCAGCACGGATTCGCAGGCACGCAATGCATCCGCTCAGTCGCCGATAGCGCGCGCCGCGGCGGGCGTCTCGCTCGCGACACTTTCGGGCGGCACATCGCGCCCTGCGCCACCAGCTTCCGCGATGCTCGCCGCCGCGCCGATGCTCCCGCCGCTTCCCGCCGCGCTCGCAACCGGCGGTGCAGTTGCGTCGCGCAAGGTCGCGTCGGCGAGCGGCATCGAAGTCATTCGCGGCTCGCATAGCGAAACCGTGTCGAACCCCTGATTGGCCATCGAGATCATGTATCAACTTCCTCTTTCCCGCGCCGCGCGTCGTATCGCATTCGCCTGCGCACTCTCGATGCTTGCGGCCACGCCCGCAGAAGCGCGTCATTCGCACGCGTCCTCGAAGAAGCCGAACGCACAGAAGCCGCAGACGACGCCAAACCAGTCGCCCGCGCAAGCCGAAGCCATCAAACTGACCAGCGGCGCACAAAAGCCGCTCATGCTGGGACGCGCGTTGCAACGCGTCGCCGTGGGCGATCCAGCCGTCGCGGACGTGCTCGTGCTGAAGGGCAACGACGGCGTGATGCTGGTCGGCAAAGCGCCCGGCAACACCGACGTCATGCTGTGGGAACAAGGCCGCAAGACGCCGCTCACCTGGCATGTGCAAGTCGAGTCTCAAGCAAGCGCGGCACTCGTCGATGGCGCGACGCCCACCGTCAACGTGCTCGGCAACACGGCGCTCGTGCAAGGCTCGGCCGCGACGATGGAAACGCATGAACGCGCGGTCGCGGCGGCGAAGGCATCGGTGGGCAAGGACGGCGCGGTCGTCGATACCTCCATCGTTGCCACCAAGAGCGTCGTTCAGGTCGATGTCAAAGTGGTCGAGTTCAGCAAGTCGGTGTTAAAGGAAGCGGGCTTCAACCTGTTCTCGCAGAACAACGCGGGCTTTGCGTTCGGTACGTTCGCGCCGAGTTCACTCGGCAGCGCGTCGCGCAATGCGGGCGGCACACTCGATGTCACGTCCGCCTCGCCAATCGGCGCCGCGTTCAACCTGCTGCTCAATTCGAGTTCGCGTGGTCTGTTCGCCAATCTGAGCCTTCTGGAAAGCAATAATCTCGCGCGCGTGCTCGCGCAACCGACGCTCGTCGCGCTCTCCGGACAAAGCGCCAACTTCCTCGCAGGCGGTGAAATTCCCGTGCCGGTGCCGCAGTCGCTCGGCACCACGACCATCACATACAAGCCGTATGGCGTGGGTCTCACGTTGACACCGACCGTGCTCGGACCGCATCGCATTGCGCTCAAGGTCGCGCCCGAAGCAAGCCAGCTCGACTTCGCGCACGCCATCACGCTGGATGGCGTCTCGGTGCCAGCGCTCACCACGCGCCGCGCCGAAACCACCGTCGAACTCGGCGATGGCGAGAGCTTCGTGATCGGCGGACTCGTGGATCGTGAGACCGCATCGAACGTGAGCAAGGTGCCGCTGCTCGGCGATCTGCCGATCATCGGCACGTTTTTCAAGACTTTGCAGTACTCGCAGACGGATCGCGAACTCGTGATTCTCGTCACGCCGCATCTCGTCACGCCTATCGCGAAGGGCGCAGCCGTGCCGCCGTTGCCGGGCGCGTCCGAGCAACGCGACGGCAACGTGTGGCGCAGCTTCGCGGCAGGCGCGGCATCCGATGACGAAGCACCGGGATTCTCCAAATGACCGCAGCCACGCAAAGCTTCGCACCTGAAGCCGTATCGGCGGATGAGCGCGCACGCCCTCGACTTCTGTGTGCAAGCGCGCAACCCGGACGCATCGCGCGTCTCGCCGCCGCGCTCGCCACGGTAGGCGAAGTCATGCTCGCCTCGACCGTTGCGGCGCAACTCGTGCAAGAGATTGTATCGGCCGCGCCCGCGCTCGTGTTCATCGACTTCGATACGCCCGTGGAAGCCACGATGCTCGTCGTCGAGGTTCATCGCGCGTTTCCATTGCTGCCCGTGATCGCGCTCGGTTCGGAAGCCGTCGGTGAAATCGCGCTTGCCGCAATGCGCGCGGGCGCACGCGATCTGCTCGACATCGAACCGCGCCACGCGACGCCCGAAGCCATGCAGATCGCCGCCTTGCGCGCGCTCGACATGGTGAGCCGCATCATGGCGCAAGCATCGGCAATGAGCGCGCCTGCAAGGCGCGGCAAGCTCACGGTACTGCTCGGCGCACGCACGGGCGCGGGCGTCAGCACGCTTGCGGCGAACCTTTCGGTGCTGCTGCAAAAACGCCTTGGCAAACGCAACCAGGGCGCGGCGCTGCTCGACCTCGGCCTGCCCGCCGCCGACAGCACGCTGCTGCTCGACACGCGCAGCGAACTGCATTTTCACGACGCGGTGCACAACCTGCGCCGCTTCGATGAAACCTTCGTGCATACCGCATTCGCGCGTCACGCGAGCGGCCTTGCGTTGATGACGCTGCCCGCCGATCTCGCCGAGATGCGCACCGTCTCTTATGCGGCCGCGGTCAAAACGCTCGAACGCTTGCGCGCGTTCTTCGATCATCAGGTCGTCGATCTCGGTGGCTTTTCGAATCTCGAATTCGTGAGCCATCTGATCGAAGCCGCCGACACGCTCTGGCTCGTCTGCGATGCCAACATCGCGTCGGCGGTATCGGCGGCGAGTCTTTGCACGGCGCTCGAAAGCGCGCGCGATGCCGAAAGCACGAGTCATCGCAAGCCGGAACTCATCGTCAACAAGCACGATCCGGCCTGCAATCTCGGACCCGAGGCGCTCGCCGCGCGTCTTGGGCTGCCGCTCGTGGCGACGTTGCCCGCGCGTGCGCAAGCACTCGTGCGCGCGGTGAATCAAGGTCAATTGCTCGGCGATACCGCGCCCGCCGATCCCTACGTCCGCGCCGTCGATGCCCTCGCCGCGCAACTCGCGGGAGAGCCCGTGCGCGCGTCGAACGATGTCGCGCCGGCAAGCCTCGCGCGTTTATCGGCCAGACTTTTCAAGCGAGCCTAAGCGATGATCTCTTCCTTCGATCAGGATGTTGCCTTCGCGAGCGAAGCGGGCCCCGAAACCGTGGCCTTCGCTCACTCGCAACAGTTCCAGGATGTGGCGAGCGCCGCGCACGAGCATCTGCTTACGCGCATCGAGGAATTGGGCGCCGAGTTCGGCCGCTGGTCGCGTCAGACGATTCAACAGTTCGTCGATACGGAAATGGACAGCTTCGTGCGGCAACGGCGCATACCGCTCAACGAAAGCGAAGTGCGCCTGGTCGCCGCCGCGTTGACTAAAGAGCTCGCAGGTTTCGGCCCGATAGAAGACTTGCTCGCCGATGCCGCCGTGGAAGACATCCTCATCAACGGCTATAGCGACGTGTACGTTTCGCGTCACGGCATGCTCGAAAAAGTGCCCGTGCGTTTCGCGGACAATGCGCATTTGCTGCGTATCGTGCGGCGCATTCTCGCGCCTATCGGCAGACGGCTCGACGAGTCGAACCCGATGGTCGACGCGCGTCTGCCCGATGGCGGCCGCCTGAACGTGATCATCGAACCGTTGTCGATAGACGGACCCGTGATCTCCATCCGCAAGTTTCGCCGCGACCCTTTACGTCCCGACGATCTGCTAGCCAACGGCACGTTCGATGAAAACATCTCAGCGGTGCTGAAGGCTGCCGTCGAAGCGCGCTGCAATATTTTGGTCTCGGGCGGCACGAGTTCGGGCAAGACATCGCTGCTCAACGCGCTCGCGTTCTTCATTCCGAAGCACGAACGCGTCGTGACTATCGAGGACACGGCCGAGTTGTCGCTCAATCATCCGCATGTGGTGCGGCTCGAAAGCCGTCCGGGCGGCTTCGATGGCGCGGGCGTCGTCGCTATCCGCGATCTCTTGCGCAATACGTTGCGGATGCGGCCGGACCGCATCATCGTGGGCGAAGTGCGCGGCGGCGAAGTGCTCGAAATGCTTCAGGCGATGAACACCGGCCACGATGGCTCGATGGGAACCGTGCACGCGAGTTCGCCGCGCGAGTGTCTTTATCGACTGGAGATGCTTGCGGGTTTTGCCGGCTTTCAGGGCACCGAAGCCAGCTTGCGCCGGCAGATCGCCAATGCCATCGACTTCATCGTGCAAATCGGGCGGCTCTCGAACGGCAAGCGGCGCATTCTCTCGGTGACGGAAGTGACCGGCCTGTCAGACGACATCATCGCGACGCAAGAGCTTTATCACTATGAAGCGGTCACGTCGGCGGATGACGTCGATACGGACAACTGGGCCTCGCTCGGACTGCAACCGCATTCACCGAAGCTCGCGAAGTTCCGTCAGTCGCTTGCCGCCTTGACGCGCGCCGAAGACTTCCCGCCGCAAGAAGGCCGCTTCAATTTCAGCGGAGGCTTCGGTGTCTAGCGGAATCGCACTCGTCTGCATGATCGCCGTGCTGTGCGCCGCAAGCGGCATGCTGCTGTGGATGCGCGGCTTGCAAAAACGCGACGCACGCCTCGCGCAGCATTTCTTCACGCGTCAGATGCAAACGGCAGGTACGCAGACACCGTTGCCGCCGCTTTCCGCGCGCGTGGCGCAAGCGCAGCATCGGCAAGCGGGTGAAGCCGTCGCGCCGCGCAGCGACGTTCATCGCGCGATAGAGCGCGTCATGGGCGAACTCGGCGCGCTCTTTCACCGCGCAAGCGTGCGCAAGCCGCGCGCGGCGCTCACCATGTGGGCGGCGTTCACTGGCGTGGCGGCGCTCGTATGCTGGACGCGTATCGGCATGGTGATGGCGCTCGTTGCCATCGCGATGTCGGCGGTCGGCTTCTACGCGATCCTCACGTGGCGCGCGCAGAAACGCAATCAGCGCATCGTGCGCCAGTTGCCTTCGTTTCTCGAAGGCATCGTGCGGCTCGTGACCATCGGCAATAGCGTTCCGGCGGCTTTTCAGGGCGCGGCCGCATCCGCCGACGATCCATTGCGTGAGTGCCTCGACCAGGTCATGCCGCGTCTGAAGGGCGGCGCGGATATCGATCAGGCGTTGACGGCCGTCGCGCGCATGTATCGCGTGGAGCAGTTTGAACTGATCGGCTCGGTGTTGCGCATCTCGGTCAAATTCGGTGGCCGCTCGGACGTAATGCTCGAACGCATGGCCGCGTTCATGCGCGATCTCGAACAGGCGGATCGTGAACTCGTCGCGCTATCCACCGAGACGCGGCTTTCGTCGTGGGTACTCGGCTCGCTGCCGGTCGGACTCGGCGCCGCGATCATCCTGCTGAACCCCGCCTATTTCGATGCAATGTGGACGGACGTGCTCGGCAAGAAGCTCGTCTACGGCGCGTTCGCTCTGCAGACGCTCGGCGCGTTCCTGCTGTATCGCCTCGCGCGTCTGCGCGATTGAAACAACACATGGACAACAGCATCGTGCCCGCTCAATTCGTTATCGCGCTTGCCGCCGTCGCCGCCGCACTCGGTTGCGTGCTTATCGGCGTGAACGCGTTCTCGCGGACCTTACGCTCGCGCCGCGCGTCCGGCGTGCTCGAACGCGCGCTCGACCGTCAGAGTGCGCCCGTGCAAAAAGACGACGCAAACCGGCGACCATTTCCGCGCTTTTTCTCGCTCACGGGAATGGCTCATGTCGTCGGCTCGAAGTGGCTCGAATCGCGGCTCGGACGGATGATCGTCGCCGACGAAGACCGCCGCCTGCTCGACCGCTGCGGCCATACCGATGCAAGCTCCCGCGCCCGTTTTCTCGCCGCGCGGCTCGTTGCATCGATCGTGCTACCGGCCTTCGTGGTGTTCGCATCGCACGGCAATGTGCACGGCTCGCGCTTCATGCTGACGTGCTTCGCCGCGCTCCTCGTAGGCTTCATGGCGCCGAAGTGGTATGTGAAGCGCAAGGCAACGAAGCGGCAACGGTCGATCATCGGTGAATTGCCAATGTTCGTCGACCTGTTGCGCATTCTTCAGGGCGTGGGGCTTTCGCTCGATCAGAGCATCTCGGTCATCGTCAGCGACTTTGCCAAGGTGATGCCGATTCTCACGCAGGAACTCGCGCTCGCGCAACGGCAATACGCGACAGGCCGCACGCGTGAGCAGGCCATGAAACGCCTTGCCACGAGCTACGAAAGCGACGATCTCGCCGCCGTGCTGCGCCTCATGATTCAAATCGAACAGCATGGCGGCGCGGTGCAGGAACCGCTGCGGCAATTCGGCGACCGGCTGCGCGAAATGCGCCGCACGGGCCTGCGCGAACGCATCGGCAAATTGACCGTGAAGATGACGGGCGTGATGGTGCTGACGCTCTTGCCCGCGCTTCTCATCATGACGGCGGGGCCGGGCTTCATCGCCGTATTCCATTCGCTGGCCGGCTTGCACAGGTAACGCGGCCAACCTTTTCAACGAGATCAGACATGAACTTCACGACCCACGCGCGCATCGGCGCCATTCTTCTCTGTGCCTTGCTTGGCGCATGCGCCTCGAAGCAGGATCGCGGCTATGGTCTCGGCGCGCAGGCCGAGCACGAAGCAACGCTCGAACGCACGAACCGTGAGAGCGCGTTGCCCGACACGCCCGGCATGTATCTGGCGTTGATCGACAAGATGCAGAGCGAAGGGATGTTCTATGCATCGCTCGCGCATATCGACGCTTTCGAGAAGCGCTTCAACCGCTCCGCCGATTCCACCTTGCGCCGCGCCGATGCATTGCGGCAGACGGGACAAGCGGCCGCGAGCCGCACCGCGTACGAAGCGCTTTTGTCGACGCCGCTCGCCGCGCGTGGCTATCGTGGACTGGGCTTGCTGTCGGGTCAGTCAGGCGATTTCGACGCGGCCGCCGCGCAATTCGCGCACGCCTCCGATCTCGCCCCGACCGATGCGCCGATTCTTTCTGATCTCGGTTATGCACTGCTGCGTGCAGGCGATGTGGAGGGCGCGCGCGTGCCGCTGATGAAGGCGTCCGAACTCGCGCCGAACAGCACGAAGACCATGAGCAATGTGGCGTTGTATCTGCTCGCGAGCGGTCAGGCCGCGAATGCGCAGAGCCTGATGACGCAGCAGAAGTTTTCGCCGAACGCGCAGCAGGCTATTGCCGACGATGCAAAACGCGTCGCGGATGCGGCGCGCTCGCATCGCCCGGCAAGCATGGCCAGCGCAGCGCTGTGAGGAACTACGCCGCGGCGCTGACGGCCGCCATGCGCGGCGTCGCGAGTTCGGCTTCGGCCGATATGGGCGCGAAGCGAAAGCCGTTGCGGCCCTTGCGCTTCGCTTCGTACATGGCGCGGTCGGCTTCCGCGAGCATCGTTTCCGTGGATGTCGCATAACCTGCCGCGCACATCGCGATACCCACGCTCGTGCCGAGCTGCGCCTCGCGCTGACCCAGATCGAACGTCTTGCCGATAGCGCGGCAGATATCCTGCGCGATACGGCTGCAAGCACTCGCCGATGCAATGTCGCGCGCCAGCAAGACAAACTCGTCGCCCGCGAGGCGGCAGACCAGATCGGTCGCGCGCGTCGCTTTCTTCAGGCGGTGCGCGACTTGTCTCAGCAAGGCATCGCCCGCGTCGTGACCGTACTGGTCGTTGATGGCTTTGAAACCGTCGAGGTCCATGAAGAAGAGCGCAAACGGAATTTCTTCATCGCGCGCGGAGTGCACCGCCAGCGACAGCTGCTCTTGTAACGCGCGGCGGTTCGGCAGGCCGGTCAATGCATCGAGCATGATTTCCGAATGCATTTGATTCTCGCGCTGCTTGCGCTCCGTGATGTCCTGCGACATCACATAGAAACCGACCACCTTGCCGCGCTCCATGTCGGGAATATAAGTCGCGCTCCACACACGTCCGGATTCCACGTTGTAGACGATATCCTCATGCGTCACGCGCTCGCCTGCCAGCACGCGCTGGAACAACGGATAACTGCACTCGAAAACTTCATCGCCCACGGTCTCGCGAACAGACTTGCCGCGCAGCGCCATGGGATCGAAGCCGAATACATCGCGATACACCTCGTTGTTGAAGCGGTAGCAGAGATTTGCATCGACGTGAGCGATCAGAATCGGCAGGTTGTCCGTGATCGTCTGCAACGCCATGCGGCTGCTCGTCAGTTCGCAGGTGCGTTCGAGTACGCGGCGTTCGAGTTCCTGCTGATAGTCGCGCAAAAGCTGCTCGCTATGTCTGCGGCTCGTGATGTCCTGCATGACACTCACGAAGTGGCTCGGCGTGCCGTCGTGATCGCGCAATAGCGCGACGCTCAGGTGAATCCACACGGTGCCGCCGTCTCGTTTGCGATAGCGTTTTTCAAGCGAATAAGTTTGACGCGCACCACTCAGCAGTTCCGCGACGAGTTGCAAGTCGGCGGCAAGATCCGCTTCTTCCGTGATCTCCTGGAAGGTCATGTGCACGAGTTCGCTCGCGCTGTAGCCGGTGATCTCGCACAGCTTCGGATTCACTTCGATGAAGCGCCCGTCGAGATCGACGATAGCCTTGCCCGTCGGCGTCTGCTGGAAGATCGTATGGAAGCGCGTTTCCGAAAGCCTCAAACGGCGGCGGTCGTTCTCCTGGACTTCGCGCGTATCGCGGGCCGCTTCGCGTTGCACGAGTTCGCGCTCGACTGTCGCCGCCAGATCGCACAGCGCGGCACGCAGATTGGCGGACAACGTGCGCGGCTTCGTATCGATAGCGCAGAGTGTGCCGAGCACGAGACCTTCGGCCGAACGCAGCGGCACGCCCGCATAAAAGCGCACGAAGGGCTCGCCCGTGACGAGCGGATTGCTCGCGAAGCGTTCATCCGCGAGGGCATCATCGACGACGAGAAGCGCCTCGGAATGCACCGCATGCGAACAGAACGATACGTCGCGCGCGGTTTCGCACACGTCGAGCCCTACTCGCGACTTGAACCACTGCCGGTGTTCATCGACGAGCGACACCAGCACGATAGGCACCTGCAACAGCTCCGCGACGACGCGCGTAATGCGGTCGAATACTTCTTCTGGCGGCGTATCGAGCACGTCGATACTCCGCAATAATCGCAGCCTCTTTTTTTCGTTCGCGGGCAGCGGCGCTACATGCCATGTATTCACGATCGGTCGAATGCTCGTTACGGTTGCGATGAACCGTTGCGCTGTCTGGCGACGCAACGGGGGTTTCTTGCATCGCACTCTAACGTTCTCGAATGAAAACCAATTCGCCGATTAGGGGCTTTTTCACGCCGTTTATCCGGCGCTTCGTGGAGTTTAAACGTCGACGATCACCGCGTCGGGCCACATCAGCAGCTCGAATTGCGCGGGCGGCACGGGCTCCGAATACAGGAAACCTTGCGCGAAATCGCAGCCCACGGCCGCGAGGAAATCGCGTTGCTCGATCGTCTCCACGCCTTCCGCAATCACCTTCAGGCCGAGCTTGTGCGCGAGTCCGACCATCGCTTCGCAAAGCGCCTGGTTGTCCCGGTCGGAATCGAGGTTGTGCACGAACGAGCGGTCGATCTTCAGATAATCGATATCGAAGCGCGTCAGATAAGCCAGCGATGAATAGCCGGTGCCGAAGTCGTCGATGGAAATGCGGATGCCCGCATCGCGGAAAGCCAGCAGCTTTTCGTCGATGTTTGCTTCGGCATGCAGCAACAGACCTTCGGTGATCTCCACCGCGACGCTTTGCGCGGACATGCCGTGGCGGGCGAGATAGTCGGACCACTCCGTGCAAATCTGGCTGTCGTGCCGAATCTGCACCGGCGACATGTTGATACTGATCTGGAAGTCTTGATGAAAGCGCTCGCGCCAGTCGCGCGCCTGATGCGCCGCCTGCCTGAACACCCAGTCGCCGATGGGCACGATCAGCCCCGTATCCTCGGCAAGCGGAATGAACTCCAGCGGGCTGATGGTGCCGCGTTCCGGATGCAGCCAGCGAATCAGCGCCTCGGCCTTATGAATTTCCCCGGTCGCGAGATCGACGATCGGTTGATAGTAGACGCGGAATTGCTCTTCGGCCAAGGCGGTGCGCAGATCGCTCGTAAGCCGCAGGCGCTTTTCCGCTGCCACTTGCAGGTCGGGCGTGAAGTAGCTGAAGCGATTGCGCCCGGCGTTCTTGGCCGCGTACATCGCCTGATCGGCATTCTTGAAGAGCACGTCGAGTTCGCCCGCGTCGTCCGGATAAAACGTCACGCCCACGCTTGCGGAAATGAACGCCTCGTCGGGACCGAGCGTGAACGGCTCCGCCAAGGTGTCGATGATCGTGCGCGCCATCTCTTCGATGCTTTCGCTGTCGTCATCCACGTTCGGCACGATCACCGTGAATTCGTCGCCGCCCAGACGGGCGACCGTATCGGTGCCGCGCACGCAGGACGTGATGCGGCGCGCGGCTTCGATCAGCAGGACATCGCCCGTGTCGTGACCAAGCGAGTCGTTCACTTCCTTGAAGCGGTCGAGGTCGATCAACATCAGCGCCATGCGCCGCCCCGACAGACGCGACATGCGCGCTTCGTATTCCAGCCGGCTCAGGAACATCTGCCGGTTTGGAAGATGCGTGAGCGCATCGAAATTGGCCTGCTTCCAGATGGTCGCTTCGAATGCCACGCGCTCGGAGATATCGCGGCCCACCACGAGCACGGAGATTACCTTGCCCGACCAGTCGATTTCCGGCGTCAGGCGAAAGTGCGTGCACTGCTCCTCGCCGTCGCTCGTCACCGCGCGCAGTTCGAATTGCGCGCTTCGTGCGCTCGCAATCACTTCGCGTACGCGTTCCTCGTAGAGTTGCGCGTTCGGACCGCCCGGAATCTCGGAAGGCCGCCTGCCGAGCAGTTCGCCAGGGTTGCGCCCGGTCCACGCACAGAACGCCGGATTGGCATAGATACGCCTCAGATTGCGGTCGTATCGCGTGATCGTGTCGGGCGAGTTCGTGATGAGCGTGCGCGATTCCTGTTCGCGCGTCACCAGTTCCGCCGTGCGTTCGATGACAGCCTGTTCGAGCGTCGTGTTGATCTCGTTGATCTTCTGGATCTTCTGCTTGATCGCTTCGCGCATTTTCTCGAAGCGTTGCGCGAGCCGGCCGAGTTCGTCTTTCGCGTCGTCCGTATGGTCTTGCGAAGGCGCGCCTGCGTCGGTGCCGGCATCGTTCATCTTGCGCACGAGGTCCTTGAGCGGCGCCGAGATGCTGTAAGAGATGAAGTACGCGAGAATGATCGAAAGCAGAAAGCCCGAGATACCGACCAGCATGATCTGGTTGCGCACGGACTGCACTTGCGCGGTCAGTTTCTCCTCGGGAATGGTGCTGACCACGAACCAGTTGGTGCCGGGAATGCGCGTGTAAGCCGCGAAATAGCGGTCCTGCCGCGTGCCTTCAAAGGGCACGAAACCGTTCGGCTGCGCGCCATCCCGCGTGTGCGCGATCTTCTCGACGAGGTCTTTTGCGGCGGATGCATCGGTGCTCGCGCCGCCTTCCGCGCGGACGATCACCTTGTTGTTGCCGGCATCGAGTACATAGATTTCGGTCTTGTTGCCGAGCGCGACGTCGGAGAAGATCGTCGAGAAATGCTCGGGGCGAATCACCAGCACGAGATTCCCGATTTGCCGATTGCTGTTCTTGCCAAAGATCGCGCGCACCATGCCGAGATTTTGCTGGCCGACGCCGTCGTCATAACTGCCCCAATAAGGGCGTCCGTTACGATCGGGCACCTGAGCGACGAGACGCGTGACGCCGCGCGACAATTGCGCGAACGCCTGTGTATCCATGATGCGGTTATGCTGATCCAGCAAATACTTCTGGTTGATATAACCGAGCGAACCATAGTGATCCAGCAAGAGGCGCGTCATGTCCTGCCGCGCTTCGCTGCGTTCCTTTGCGCTGCCATTCGCAGCCTTGGTCAATGCACCCTGCACGCGATCCGACAACACGAGCAATGCACTTTCCGTTTCCAGTTGCTCCATGCGCAGCGCGATATTGCGCGATACCTGCTTCACCACTTCCTTCGAAAACATCTCCGCATTCTGTTTGATCGCGGCCGTCGATTCCACGTAGGAGATATAGCCCGAAATCAGAATGGGCAGCAGCGCAACCAGAATGAATGCCGCGATCAGGCGATAGCGAATCTCGACGCGTCTCAGAAGATCTAGAGACAGCAATTCGAACGCGCGTCGTAGCGAACCAAGGATTGAGCTCATTTGTAATGCATCTTTGCTTCGTTCTTGACTGACTCATCCAGGAGGCGCGCGGCCTGCCGGGGCGTGATCTTTCCGAGCAGCACATCCTGCATCAGACGATGCAGCCGCTCGATCGAATTGGACGGCAGCACCGAATAATACGGGCTGGATGTCACGGGGTAATGACTGACCATGACGGTGTATTCGGCAATTTTCGGATCGCTCAGACTGGCGTCCGACGCCTGCGTGAATGGCGCGATATTGCGGCGTTTTCTCTGCATCACCGAAAAGCCCTTGCCCGCGATGAAATCCAGGAAACGCGTGGCAGCCGCTTTATTCGCCGTTTCGCAAACCGCGAAGCCCGTCTCGCTGCCGACGACCGGCACCGCTTCCTTGCCCGGCGCATTCCACGGCGGCACGAATACGCCGACTTCGAAGGGATTGCCGTGCAGCAAAAGACCGGCGGCCCAGCTTCCATGAAACGCCATCGCGACTTCGCCGTCCTTGAATAGACGGATGCCTTCGTCGTAATCGGTTGCCATATAACCGTCCTGCACGTAGTGACGCGCGGGCAATAAAAGAATCTTCGAGAAGATATCGGCGACTTCGGGCGTATTCAAATCGAGCGTACCGTCCGCGATTCTCGCTTTCCATGCCGGATCGCGGGCTACGACGTTATCCGCGAAGCCGGAGCCGAAAGGACCATTACCGAGCATGTTCGGAAAACCGCCGTTCCACATGATCGGTGTGAATCCCGCGCGTTTGAGTTGTGCGCAGGCGGCGAGAAACTCGCGGAAATTGGTCGGCGGCTGTTTTATGCCGGCGAGTGCGAACATCGCCTCGTTGTAATAGATGAGCGTCGTCGCCACGCCGCCGGATATGCCGAAGTGCCGGCCTTGACGGCTCGTCCAATCGCTCTTGAGCGGCGTGAGCATGGCTTTCCAAGCCGCCGTATTCCCGACATCCGCGAGAATGCCTTGATCGGCCAGTTCGGCGGCGTAAGCGTTTGGATTGACGCTCACGAAATCCGGCAGATTGCCCGATGCCACGCGCGGCTTGATATTTTCTTCAACGGAATTGCCGATCATGAACTGCACGTTCACGCGGATATCCGGATTCAACTTGCTGAATTGCGCCGCGATCTGGAGCATTTCTTCCGTCCAGTCGGGAGCCCAGACGAGCGCGGAGATCGTCGTGACCTCGTGCGCGGCCGCCGCGTTATTCGCGGAATCAGCGGACGTGGCGCGGTCGTCCTGACGGCAGCCCGCGAAGGACAGCAGTATCAGGCTCAAGAAACCCGCCAGCAGGGAAGCAAGCCCGATTCGTCGCACTTGCGCTTCGCTCGTTGTGTTTGTGTTGTTGTTGGACCGGATCGGCTGCGGTGTTGCGACGCAATTTGCCGATGCAGCACCAGCACTGCTTATCGGCAAACAATTTCAGTTCTTTAGTGACAACGCGCCGCTATTGCGCGACAGCGATGCTCGTTGACTTCAGGCCGCGGACGCCTGGTTGCTCTCGGGCGTGGACGATGCGGCGCCGTTTTGCGGATCGAGCGCGCCAGTCGGTTTGCTCGCGGCCGATTTCTTTCGCGGTACCGCGACGCGCTTTGTCGCGGTCGGCGCCTTGCTTGCCGCGTTGGCTTTGGTTTTCTTTGCCGCTGTTTTCTTTGCCGCTGTTTTCTTTACGGCGGTTTTTTTAACAGCCGCTTTCTTTGCTGCGGTTTTCTTGACGGCCGCTTTCTTTTCCACGGCTTTTTTAGCAGTCTTAGCCGCTTTGCCGATTAGATAAACAGAACGATCGCTTGCGCTTGCGATCCAGCCAGGTGCGCGGCCATGTCCGGTCCAAGTCGCGCCGCTCTCGGGATCTCTATATTGCGCGACGCCTGCGTTTTTGCTGGAAGCGCGCTTTTTGGCGCCCGTCTTGACGACACTGCTCGCTAAAGCCTCGCTTTTATCGATCAGAAATTTGCTGCGATTCTTCACGCTCGCAATCCATTTCGGCGGTCTTGCGCGGCCGCTCCATGTTTCGCCGGTTTTCGGATTGCGATATTTGACCGCGACTTTGCTATTGCCAGCCGACCCGGTTTGATCGCCCGTGTCCTTCGATGCGAGCGCCGTGCCCTGTCTGCGTTTGCGCGCGGCGTTTTCAATGTCGGACGTAGTGAGCCCATGCTCGAGCATGAGATTGCGAATCTGGTCGACCACCTTCTGCGCCTGCTTTGCGATGATGGCATCGGCCTGCTTTTGCAGCTTTTGTATTCTCGATTGAATCTGCTTGATGGTCGTCATGGCGCAGTTCCTTTGGAATGTTTGTGCTGAACTATGCCATCAAATCGGGACGCATAAAAGCTTGCTTCATAAAGTCCATGACGCGGCGCCGGACTTTAAGCTTGCCCGTCACGCATATAAAGATTCGCTTACGTGAACACTACGCGAACCAAAGCGTGTTTTCGCTAAAGAGGACGAAGCATTTTTTAGCGCGCACTCGTGGACGACGCGCCTCGCAAGGCTTACCGCCTGATAAAACGGTCGCCACTATTTCTTCTGACGAATTAAAAAACCGCCAGCTTCGCGGCTATTATTCCCATTCATGCTTCTTGCGAAATAGAGCCTCAACTCTGCGCCGAAAGTGCCGTTAGTACTCGAAGCGACAGGACTTTTCCTGCGCAGAAAGTCTTAGCCGGAGGTCAAGTAGGCTGCCATGCGGCAGGACCTGCATCGCCCCACCCCGGAATGAAACGGAAAAGAAAGGCTCGATATGCCTGCGGCCTCCCGAACCAATCGACAGTTGTTCAGAACGACATGGCCCTTCGTGGCCGTGGTGGTCTCGTTGCTCACGCTCGTGGCGACGAGCCTTTCGATCATGTCGTCGGTGCGCGCGTATATCGGCGGCGAAAGCACTTGGTCGAAAGGCCAGAAAGACGCCGTGTTCTATCTCATCCGCTACGCGCAAACGGGCGACGAAGAGGCATATCGGCAATATGAAAGCTCGATTGCAATCCCGCTCAATTTGAAGCGCGCGCGGCTCGCGCTCGACCGTGCTCACCCCGATGTCGAAACGGCGCGCGCCGCGCTGCTCGAAAGCGGCGTCTATCCCGCGGATGTCGGTTCGGTGATCTGGGTCTTTCGCACGTTTCGCCGCGCGAGTTACTTCGAGCAGGCCGTCGGCTACTGGACGAGCGGCGATCTTTACGTCGAACGGTTGACCGTCGCCGCGCGCGAGTTGCGCACGGCAAAGGCGGCGGGCGTTTCGGCGCGCAATGAAGTGGACTATTTGACGGGCGAAGTGTGGAACATCAACGCGTCCATCGCGCCAATCTCGCGCGCTTTCGCCGATGTTCTCGGCGCCGCGTTTCGGCAAACCGCGCTGCTTTTGTTCGTCTTGAATTTGCTCGTCGCCGTCATTCTCGTGTCGCTGTCGGTGTGGTACGCGCGGCGCTTCATCACCGGACGCATCGCCACCGAAAACGCCTTGCGTCGAAGCGAGGCGCGCGCAAAAGCGACACTCGGGTCGATTGGCGAAGCGGTCATTTCAGTCGGCCCGATGGGACTGGTCGAGTTCATCAATCCCGCCGCCGAACGCCTGCTTTGCCGCGAGGCCGCCGCTTGCGTGAAGCGCCCGCTCACGGATCTCGTAACCATCGTCAGGGAATGGGACAGACGGCCTGTCGATCTCATCGAGAAGGCGCTGCGCGGCGCGGATCGCGAGGAACCGGGCGGCGATCTCATTCTGACTAACGTGCATGGCGTCGAAACCGTCGTGCAGGCCATTACGTCGCTCGTGCACGATACGTCCGAAACGATCACCGGCGTCGTGCTGCTCTTGCGCAACATGACGCGCGAGCGCGAGTATGTGTCGAGCCTTTCATGGCAGGCATCGCACGATGGCTTGACGGGGCTGCTCAACCGCACGGAATTCGAACGGCGTCTCGCGGCATCGCTCGATCCGCAAGCGGACAGCGCAACCGAACGCGCCTGCATGCTGATGATGCTCGATCTCGATCAGTTCAAAGTCGTCAACGACACCTACGGTCACGCAGCCGGCGACACCATGCTGCGCGAAGTGGCCGCGCTCATCAAAAAATGTCTGCGCGACGAAGATTCGCTCGCGCGTCTGGGCGGCGACGAATTCGCCGCGCTCATGTTCGACTGCCACGAAAACCACGCCTTGCAGATCGCCGAACGTCTGCGCAGCGAAATAGCCGCTTTCGAGTGGTCGTGCGAGACGCACACGTTATCGACGAGCGTGAGCATCGGCCTCGTCGATCTCAAGGGACTCGATGTCGAAACCGCCATGCGCTTCGGCGATATTGCCTGCTATCTCGCGAAGGAACGCGGACGCGATCGCGTTCATCTCGCGCTGCGCGGCGACGCGGAACTCACGCGCCATGCAAGCGCGATGTCGTGGTGCGGGCGCATCAAGGACGCGCTCGCCAACAATCGCTTTTGCCTCTACGCGCAAGAGATTCGGGCGATTGCGCCCGAGCACTGCGAGTCGCATCCACGGCATGTGGAAGTGCTGCTGCGCATGGTGGGCGAAGGCGGCAAGATCATTCCGCCGAACTTCTTCATGCCGGCCGCCGAGCGTTATGGCCTCATGTCCGCCATCGATCGATGGGTCGTGCGCGCCGTGTTCGCGGTGCTCGCGAAGACCGGAAATCACGAGGGCGTGCAGTACGCGATCAATCTTTCGGGCGCCTCCATTGGCGACGAGCGCTTCCTGCAGTTCTTGAACGATCAGTTCGCGGTCAGCCATATCGCGCCTTCGTCGATCTGCTTCGAAGTGACGGAAACGACGGCCGTGGCCAACCTCGCGACGGCCGCGCGTTTTATCCGCGAACTCAAGAGCCGCGGCTGCAAGTTCTCGCTCGACGACTTCGGCGCGGGCATGTCCTCGTTCGGTTATTTGAAGCATCTTCCGGTCGACTACATCAAGATCGACGGAGGATTCATTAAGGACATGTTGAAGGATGCCGTTAACCGAGACATGGTGGCGGCAATCAACGATATCGGCCATTCGATGGGACGCTTGACCATTGCGGAATACGTCGAGAGCGAAGCGATCTTGCGCGCACTCGCCGCGATGGGCGTCGATTTCGTTCAGGGCTTTCACGTCGGCCGCCCGGCTCTCTGGGCGCAGAACGTCGAGTTCCTTGCGATCAACTAGGAGGAGTTTTGGATCCCACTTTTCAGCGGGTTGGTGACCTCAAGGACATTGCCAGCTATCCGGCATGGCTCGCGGATGTTCTGGCTGAAACACATGCGGCCAAGCAACGGGTCGTCGACCATCCCATTTTCGCGGCGATGCGTGAAGCGCGTCTTGAACCGCGTCAGGCCGAAGCGTTCCTCGTGAACGGCTGGCCGGTCGTCGAGCAGTTTCCGCAATACATGGCGATGAATCTGCAGAAGTTGCGCTATGGACATTCGCGCGGCGAAGATCTGGCGCGTCGCTATCTGACGCGCAACATTCGCGTCGAGCAAAACCATGCGGATTACTGGGTCGATTGGGCCGCGGCTCACGATGTCAGCAAGCGCGCGTTGATGAAGGGCAATGGCCCGTCGCTCGCTTATGCGCTCAGCCACTGGTGCTGGAAAAGCAGCAGCACGGATGCGCTGGCTGCGAGCATCGCCGCGACGAATTTCGCTATCGAAGGCGTCACGGGCGAATGGTCCACGCTGGTTTGCAGCACCGATACCTACGCGATGAGCCTTGCGCCGTCGATGCGTCGCAAGGCGATGCGCTGGCTCAGCCTGCACGCCCATTACGACGATGCGCATCCGTGGGAAGCGCTGGAGATCGTGGCGACGTTGCTCGGCAATGCGCCGGGCGTCGATGAAGTGCATGCGGTCAAGCGCAGCATCGAGATGAGTTACGAGTATTTCAAGGTGAGCCTCGACTGCTGTTTTTGAGGCTTGCTTTCCTTTGTGGTGCTCCGGTTCCGCAGGCGCTGCCTGAGCGGTTCGGATGCGCTCGGCCGTAATCCGAACCGAATCTGGAACAGCAGAATGAAGATCAAATTGATGGCATGTGCGGCAATGGCGGCGCTTTGCGCGACGGGTGCACACGCACAGGCCGCCGGGGATATTCAGCTCAACGCCGGCTGGATGCACTTTGCGCCGCAGGATTCTAGCGATCCGTTCAACATCTCGGCGCTCGGACAATCGATGACATCACCGGGCGCGGGCGCTTCCGTCAGTAACTCGGACACGCTCGGACTCACGGCGGCTTACTTCTTCACCGATCACATTGCGGTCGAGGGAATCGCCGGCGTGGCGCCGAAATTTCATCTCGATGGCAAGGGCACCCTCGGACGCCTGGGCGAACTCGGCACGGCGCGCGAGTGGAGTCCTACCCTCTTGCTGAAGTACTACTTCATGAGCGCGCAGAGCAAATTCCGGCCTTATGTCGGCGCGGGCGCGTCTTATGTATGGTTCTCGGATGTAAAGCTCAGTTCGGCGATGTCAAATGGCGCGTTTCTTTACTCGCCGCAATTTGGAACCGCGCTGACTGGACCGACGACGGCGCACATCAGCAGTTCGTTTGCGCCAGTGGTGAATGCGGGCTTTGCCTATAACTTCACGCAGCATTGGTCGGCGGCGTTTTCGGTGTCTTATATGTGGCTGTCGGCACGAGCGACGTTGACGACGAATTCAGCGGTGGGGACGGTGCGGAGTGAATCGAAGATCAAGCTCGATCCGATCGTGACGTTTCTTTCGGTGGGGTATCGGTTTTGATGGGTTGTTGTTTGTCGTATTTGATGTCGTGTTGGTTGATGACGTATGCGCGGGTGGCGATTTGGCGACGGGGTGAGTGCGTTGTTGCTGTTCGTGGTTATGATGGTCGCTTTGGTTAGGGACTTTTGATTCTTCGTGGGTCAGATTGGGTTCGGTGGGTGCTTGGGTGTGAGCGGCGGTTTATCAGCGTCGCGCGAGGGCTTTGTATTGCGACGAACTTTTTGAATAAACCCGATGCGTGTGTCGCTGTTGGTGTCCAACTTTCCGAAGCACCGAGGCGCGAGTCGGCGAGAGTTTTGATTGTTTTTGCTGAACCGCAGATGTGTTGGTTCGCCGATCAGCGGTTGCTAATTTGCGTCGGAGCTTATATGAGGCGTCTTGCGCACTCTCAAACTTAAATACGAAAAGCGTATTGTTTGATACGTCGAACTGAAATCAAGCGCTTGCATGTTGTTTTCCGTTCAGGTTTTGCCAAGTCGGCTAGTTCTGACCGGCCAAAGGCTGCTTAGTTGCGTGAAACAACTTGCATTTATACACATAACTATTTGATTTAAAAGAGATAAATTGGATTTATGATGCAAGGAGATTGTTTCACGCCAGCGATCGATTCGCTCTTGGAGATGCACGATAACGCAACATTTCTTCATGCGATTCTTGGGTTGCAATGCTGTTCAATCGTCGAGAGCTGAATCGGCCTCGACGCTCTTCGGCAGTCTCCGCTACGTGGAGTTCGTAACGCCTGCGTTTTAATTATCGTTGTATAACGCGACTACGCTTTCAACGGCACTCCGCGATATGAGCCACCATCTGGCATCGCTCGGTCGATCAATTGAACCAGGCCTTAATTAAAGGTCTTTCTTCCTTTGCAGGACCGTGCCTTGGTCGCCAACTAAACAACGTCTGGCTCCGTTTTTTCCCACCATGGATTGGCCATTACAGACTCAGCAAATGTGGCATGCGTCGCGCGCTTCCCCAGCAGCGTTACAACGATATGCGAAGCTGTGCAAACGTAGCCGGCGACTCGGCGCAAAGCCGCCGACTGCCATCTGTCATCGAATGCTGAATCCGCCAGTCGCTTTCCGCCTTGCTGTTCCACGAAGGTGCAGCGGTATTTCGTCTCTCTGATGCGCTGAAGCATTCATGGCCCCCGCCGCCATGTTGCGGCATACCTGAGGTGCCGTCTAGGCTAGCGCCATGGAAGTAGGCGTGCATGTCAATGCTGGTGCGCATGCAGGTGAGTCCATTCCTAGTGTTTCTTACCTGCCTTATTCGGCGAGGGGCGTGGAGGTTAAAGACACTCAAACCCAGCCAACCAGATGCGCCTGCTCTTTGCCGCCCCTCCCCTCTTCTCGAGCGCTACTCAAATCGGGCGGCGAATTGCGTCGTTGACTTAGATTTACGCAGATAACGTCGATATTGCGGTTATGCACATAGTTGCGATTGCACGTCCGGACTTCTTTCGCTTTTGGCCAGCTGGAGGGGACAGAGAGCGCGCCTGGAGCTTGCGTTCGAACACGGTTCGACGTATTCAGCGCCGGGGAAATTGGTCTCCAACGCAGCGCTTGAGTTAAATGTCCAGTCACTTACACATCGCCGAAGTAAGTCCGAGCATTCCACTCGCTTGAATATCCGTACTCCCCTTTGGAGGAGCAGTCGTCCCACGTGTTGCGACGCATACATCATCGACTTTAGATGCGCTCTTCTGTATCACGTATCGATCAGACGGGACTCGCAAACGCCATCGCGGACGCCTGCCCCCAAAGGGCCGTAATCGTTTTTTATTGAGTTGGAGCACTGCATCTCGTTTCAGCAGATCACTGGGTCCACGGCAATAACGGCACGGTTTTGATCGATGGTTAAGTTTCTGCGGCCAGGACGACCAACTGCTTTCGGGAGATGGGAGCACTCAGACGGCACTGGGGGGTCCAAAGCACTTATGCAGCATTTGTCAGCGACATATATCCGACCGCACTGCCTCATGTACTCGAAAAAAGCAGCGGCGATCAAGGAACGCGATCTTAAACGCGGATGGGGAATTACCGCCGCGCGAATGAGCAACAATCTGACCATAGAAAGTTTTGCTGCCTTACTGTTTATCGGCCGGCGATAGCCGCGACGCTAGCGCGAGATGAAAGCCAGGCCGACGCATGCCCATCAGCCTCACTGAACGAACCCTGAGCAGCGCCGTGATTTCATATGCCGTGACATGCACTGGATTGCGTGAGTCACCTGTTGTTTCGCGTGCGCGATCCGGTGATTAATAGCCGTCGAAACTCGGGAAGAATGTGCGAGCATCAGGAAAGCCATCGTCAAAGTCGCGCAAGAAGATGACCATGCATGCCTCTTGGACGAAAGAACCCTACAAGCCCATGTTCGCGTGTCCGAATTCGGACGCTGAGTCCCCCGAATAGGTCGGCATCGCGCCATTTTGCTGCGTCCGTTCATGCGTTGCAGATGCCTCAAAGTCAGGCGTATCAACTTCTCTTGCTACTTGTCCGAATTCGGACACCCAGCGTCCGGCGCCTTGAGACCGCTACACTCGATCCTGGCGTCTAGTGCGGGTTTTTCGGCGTACAACTGCACTCCATAACGTTCCGAGCGCTATCGCCTAAAGCTATGCAGACACGCAATGTCAAATGCTGCGAGAATGCGAGCGAGGCGTCATCCGTCCTGCACCGTAAATGTGTCTTCGCAAAGGCGCGTGATCGTGGACTCGCACGTGTGTCTCGATCTGCAAAATTCGTTCGCGGACGAGACTGTCCGAATTCGGACAGCCATAAGAAGCGCGGGCAAGGTGGGAGGCGTGCGTTGTATGTTAACTAAAGCGCTCGCTAGAGTGGCTCATTAGTTATTGCTTCGTACCACCGAAACGGAGCGTTGTACCGGTGGTGCGAAGGTCTCTTTAACTCGAATTTACTTAAGTATTGTTGGATAGCAGAGTGTTTGCGAGTGTCCGCATCGACGCCGGCAGGGTAGCGAAGGGGACCACGGGCAGGCGCCACGCTAATACTCGCAAAGCCGGTAGCATCTGTCGAAATATTCTGTCGCGCGGAAACAGAGAGATCTATCTCGCTTGTACATTCATCGCACAACGTCGAGTAACCTTTCCGCACTCATCGCGAGAAATTGTTAGAACCTCTGGACTCTAACGCGTCGACAATGCGCAAGAAGCACATGAGATGCGAAGCGAAAGTCGCCGCACCCGACCGAGTGTGACCCGCTTGCAAAAAATGTCTTCGTACGCTGAAGTGCGCACGCGTATTCCGAACACTGTCCGAATTCGGACACTTCGATGCGACTTCGGGATGGCTCGCGCAAAAAAACCCGCCAGCGGCGGGTTAAGAGTCTTCAAACATCACTCCGACCGAATCGAAAACATTTTCCCAATATGTTCTCTAAGCTGACTTTCCTGTTCCTCGGTCATCACACCAGACTTGAACTTAAACGTAAGTCCCTTCACGTCTTTGGTAATGCTTCCAGCCTGAACCTTCCCCGCGAAAATCTTTAAAATACTTCTTCCGCCGGCATCCGTAGAAGAACCACGCTGTCCCGCCTGCGCGCTCAAACTAGCCGCGAGCTTTGTTTGAACTAGATCACCCGACACAACCTGCGGCCACAACTCTTCGAGGGCCCGCACTCCAGATTCACCGGTCTTCTTGAGCGCATTAACCGTATCTTGTGCCGATGAAGCACCCAACACCGCCGGATTCAAATCAAGGTCACGCTTCACAAAATCCGGCAGATCGTCATAGGCCAAAAAACGATATAGGTCGCTACGCGAGATACCCATCGCTTGCGCGAGTCGGGTTCGATTAGGAAACTCTGCTTCAGCCCGTCGAATCGAAATTGCAATCTCATAATCGGAAAGATCATCTCGCGTGACATTTTCCATCAGCGCAAGCGCCGCCATGTCTTGATCCGAACACTCGATCACCACCGCCCTGATGTTCTCGCGATTGATCAGCTTATGGGCGCGAAGCCGCCGCTCGCCCGCAACCAACTGAAACCCATCACCCAAACGACGGACGGTAACAGCCTGCAGCAAGCCGACCTCATCAATCGAACGTGCTAGCTCCGAGAGCTTGGCTTCGTTGAACTGCCGTCGAGGCTGCCAGGGATTCGGTACGATCTCACTCACCGGAATCTCAGTCTCGACGCCCTTCCCCTCCAACTCCTGAATCCGAAGTTGGGCCGCGGCCAAGGCACTCGTAATTCCCGGCATGGTTTGCGGACCGCGCGCCGACTTGTCCTTCTTCGTCTCGCCTTTGAAGTCTGCCGGCTTCGGCAAGTTGGCCGTCTTGGCCATGAGTTGTTCTCTGATGTTATTGCTCATGCCGACTCCTTCCAGGATTTGACGAACATGTCATCTAGCCACTTGGCATACTGCATCATCGGCTGACGAACACGCTGAAGCGACTTGGCGATCGAGTGCGTGCTCACTACATCGAGCGCAGTCGAAAAGGACAAAGCTCCTCCACTCATGACAGAACTTGCCGGGATCTCGAAAGGATCGAGCCACCGTCCATACGCACTCTGTGCCCACTGACGAACGACCGGAGCTGAAGACGTCTTCCCGTAATCGACCTTGGACAACAAGATCGAAATGAAGTCATAGACCTTGTCTTCCTCATAGGGCAGAAAGTCTTCCGCGACATCCGAGAACAGACGCCAAAATGCGAGCGAACTGATGAAGTCGAGGTTCTCGGGAATCATCGGCATGACAAGCGCATCCGCTGCGAGCAACGCGTTCAGATTCATATACGAGAGCGACGGCGACGTATCGATCAGTATGTAGTCATACTGCGCCTTCAAAGGCTCAAGACCTTCACGGAGAACCGCCCAGAAGCGATATCCCTGGATCGTCTTCTGACGTGCAGGAAGCAAGAACTCCGCGCCATAGAGAAACGTGTGACCTGGAATGATGTCGAGTCCATCCCAATAGGTCGACTGAACGCTCGCGCCCAGACCGCCTTCGACATTCTGGTCATATATGTAGGGGAGCACGGTGTCGTCTCCGGAGATTTCCTTCTCGGCGTAGAGTCCGCAAAGCTCGGACGCCGATGCTTGCGGATCCAAGTCAACCAGCAGTACCTTACGTCCCAACAGCGTCAATGCCTGCGCAAGACATACAGTCGTCGTCGTCTTAGCAGAGCCGCCTTTGAGCTGTGCAGTCGTCAGCACTTTCCCTCGGAAATCGCTTTCGCCATCCGCGAGACGAGTCTGATAGATATCGGACGCCATCTTCACCCACAGACGAACCTCGGGCAGCGTGAACGTACGGCTGCGGCCGTTGCCATTGAGCGTGCCTTGCGGCAAGCCACCTTCGCCCTTGGTCACAAGATACTGAATCTGCTGCCGCGTTAGATTGCACATCTCCGCAAGCTCGCCGATCGTGTAATACGGCGCAAGTTTACGCGGACGAGGCGCTAGGATCTGTTCGCGAAGATTGTCCGAGAAGGGTTCGAGGTTATCGGCGAACTCCGCGACTTCGCGAAGCGTGACCCTGCGGTCTTCCATCGGTAGGGTGCCTACGTTGGCCATTCTGCGCTTCCTCCTTGTTTTGATGTCGAAGCGCAGAATACACGATAACGCGTAAACAAGGTTGTAGCGAAGATCGGAGCCTGTCGCACACAGACACACACACGGACTAACTCCTTGTTTATTAGCGACTTATTGCGGCCGAAGACGCGTCAAACTTTGTCGCCAATGCCTAATCTTGACCAATGAAGCCTGCACACATCGTCCACTTTAGAACGGCTGCACAAAAACCACCCCGGGGTCGCTTTTTGTGCGACACGACTTAATCAATAATTTCAAGGACTTATATACCAAAATTCGAAGATTCCTATTTTCCTCGAAGTCCGGTTTGTTATGTTCTTTTGTAAACTTTAACCCGCAAACCTACAAACAGAGACCGAAAAACCGTTTCGAATCAAAGATCACCCCTGTGGATAGGGACGCTTTTTGTGCTGTACAGGGCGGTTTTTGTGCGCGATAGGCCGGAAAATGTGAACGACAGGGCGGAAATTGTGGCCTGGGGGTCGGAAATTGGGCAAGCCGTCCGACTGCCGGGGTGCTTTTTGTGCGGGTCGCTTCGCTCGCAACCGGGGTGGTTTTTGTGTTGACACGCCTTTGTTGCCTGATAGAGTGCCGGGGAATCGAACCGAACCAAACGCATGCAAGCTCAGGACCTCACCGCTACGCCGCAGCAACTCGCCTTGGACATCTACGAAGACATGTCCTCGCAAGGCTCGGCTATTTGCGAGTCCACGAGGGACATCGGCTTTCTGCGCAACAACATTTTCACGCGGGTCGGTGGCCTCGGCATCGCCGCACGCCGCGTGCTGGACGCCGCCTACTTCATCGTGGCCACCAAGGCGCCCGATGAACTGATCGACGACAAGGTCTACACCTTCACAGCCGACATCAACTACTTCAAGTGGCTGATGCGCTACGACAGCCGCAACCATAGCCACCTGATCGCGCAAATGCGCTCGGCGGCACGGGCGCGGGTCGAAATCATGACGGCGCCGTCTATCGAAGAACTCACCGAGAAGGATTCGTGGGGCACCATCAGTCTGCTCGGCGACTGCTATATCGAGCGCAACGTCGTTTGCATTCTGCTGGCGGGGCGCGTCATCAAGTACCTGATCAGCCCGTACAAAGCGCATTGGCTGAGCTTGCGCGCATCGACGGCATTTTCATTGTCGCTTGCGCGCGCCATCTACGACCGTCTGATTCCCTGCGAAGGGCACGGCGTGACCGAATGGTTTCCGTTCTCGGAAGTGATCGAGTGGCCCGGCAAGGTCGGCGAATCGCGAAAAGAGGTGAAGGAGTTCAAGAAGCGCTTTCTCGAACCCGCCATCGATCAGCTCAATGAAGTATCTGATTTCGATGTCAGCTGGGAACCCAATGCGGAACGCGTATCGGGCGACAAGCTGAAGATTCGCTTTCGCTTCACGAAGAAGCAGGGCGCCGATGCAGCCCGAGCCGGCATTCAGGACTCGATGTATCTCGTGCTCCACAACGAATTCGCCTTCGACACCCCCGACTTCGAGCGCCTCGCGAGCCGCCGTGACCTCTGGACAGACGAGCGTCTTCAGCAGGCTATCGAATACACGCGTTTCAAGCTGAACGAAGGCAAGGTCACGGTCAGTCCGCGCGGCTATCTGTTCAAGGCGCTCGAGGGCAATTACCGGATCGGCGAGGCGGATCGCAAGATGGCGTCGATCAAGGCGAAGCAACTCGAAGACGACAAGAAGACGCGCCGCGATCACACCGACGCGCAAGCGCAGCTCGAAGCCAGCATCCAGGCTCAGAACGACACGGCCCGCGCAAAGATGGGCGAAGAGACGAAGGCGGGCCGCGAGTTTTTCGAAGCCGCCGATGCGCCGCTGCGGCGCGAACTGTGTCAGTCGTTCGTGAGTCAACTGATTCCGCAGCGTCTCATCGAGAAGCAGGGCGTCTCGCGTGAAACCCTGAGCGCCGACAATATCCTCACCGTCAATCGCGTGGTCGCGGATGCATTTTGCTCGCACGTTTTCAACAAGATGAAGAAGGTCAGAGCGGGCTTGAAGCCAGCGTGACCGATGCCAGCGGGACAGCGCTCCCGCGTTTCACCAGGAAGCTGTATGCCCGCGAATCAGGATAGCGTCAGCATGGCGCTCTTTTGCGACTTCGAAAACGTCGCGCTCGGCGTGCGCGACGCGAAGTACGAAAAGTTCGACATCAAGCCCGTGCTCGAACGATTGCTCCTCAAAGGCAGCATCGTCGTGAAGAAGGCTTATTGCGACTGGGATCGCTACAAGGGCTTCAAGTCCGCGATGCACGAGGCAAGTTTCGAGCTGATCGAGATTCCGCACGTGCGGCAGTCGGGCAAGAATTCAGCCGATATCCGGCTCGTCGTCGATGCGCTCGACCTTTGCTACACGAAGTCGCACGTCGATACGTTCGTCATCATCAGCGGCGACTCGGACTTCTCGCCCCTCGTTTCGAAGTTGCGCGAGAACGCGAAGAAGGTGATCGGCGTGGGGGTGAAAAACTCGACCTCCGACTTGCTCGTCGCCAATTGCGACGAATTCATTTTCTACGACGACCTCGTGCGCGAGCAGCAGCGCGCGCTCGCCAAACGCGAGGCGAACGTGGCAACCAAGCGTCCCGCCGATGCCGACCGGCAGCCCAAGCAGGAGCCCGACGCGCGCAAGTCGCAGGCGGTCGCGATCGCCGTGGAGACTTTCGAGGCGCTGGTGTCCGAGCGAGGCGAGGGCGAAAAGATTTGGGCGTCGGTGCTCAAGAGCGCGATTAAGCGTCGCAAGCCGGGGTTCAGCGAATCGCACTATGGCTTTCGCGCGTTTGGGAATCTGCTCGACGAGGCGCGTTCGCGCGGTCTGCTGGAAGTCGGTCGCGATGACAAGTCCGGCTCTTTTGTCTTTCGTGCGGCCCAGACGGTGAGCGCGGATGCGGGGCAGGGAGAAGCGGTGGCGGAGCCTCAGAGCAATCAGCGCCGACGCGATAAGCGTGGCGGCCGGAAGGACAAGCAGCATGCCGTTGCGGAGGCCGTGCAAACTTCGGCCGATGACGACACATTCGAAGTCGTGGATGAATTCACGGAGCATACCCGCGAAGACGCGCAATATCCCGCGCAAGAGTCTGCCGACAACGACGCGCTCGCAACTGCCGACGAACCCTCGGGCCACCATTCGCGTGGACGTGGCAGGCGGAATGATCGCCGAGGCTCGCAGCGTCCTGCGCCCGAATTCGCACGCGCTTTGGCTGACGACGACACGTTCGAAGTTGCGGGCCACGCAGTCGTACCCGGCGATCACGATAGTCGCGAAGACGCGTCGGAGCGCGTGCAAGCGTCGCCTGACAACGACGCGTCCACACTGGCCGACGAACCCACGGGCTATCCACGCGGGCGGGGCAAGCGTAATGGCCGAAGAGACGCGCAGCGTCGCGCATCGAGTGATAACGATGCGTCTGAAGTCACCGACGAACCCGCCGCGCCGATCAGCCAGGAACCCACCGCTGCATCTCACACCGAGAAGAAGCCCTCAGCGAGCCGACGCGGCGGGCGAAAGACCGCTGCAAAGAAGGCCGCTGCCGAAAGCGCTGCCGCGTCCTCGGATACAGGCGTTTTCGTGCAGCCTGGCGATGCAACCGACATTCCGAAGCCCGCAAAAAAAGCGCGCAAAACGACGTCACGCACGAGCCGGTCGCGCAAAGCCACCACGCCAACCGACGAGCAGTAAGCAACCTCAGTCGAGACGGAGTCGTTTCAGCACACGACTTCGTCGATGACCACTTCAATCGCTCTCGAAGCCCAGTCGATGAGCGCTGACGGCAAGCGCCGCGAGTTCATCGAAAGCAACGCAATCAACACCGCGAGCACGATGAGGCGAATGACGAAACGCTTCATCGTTTTGTCGCCCCGATTTTATTCGGGCGGCACTTGCGCAACGAGACGCGCACCGCCAACGAACACGACGAATAGACTGACGTTCGCATTCATCGTCGAGATACACGAAGGGCTCTTTCAAGCGCGAAGTGACGCGCGATGGATTCCGGTCGCGCAATGAAAGCGTGAATCGAAAGCGGCTTCCTCCCTGCCAAATTGATTCGGATGACGAAATAATAAATCATGCGTCCATCCGTACAATGATTTTCGACAGGGCTGCGGCAACAAACCGAGTGCACGTTTCAACGTCATTTTCACGAACTTGTTGTAATCTAGAATTTCGTTCACCGCTTCGTCATCAACAGGAAAAAGACGGCGGCACGACGCACTTCGAAACTATGTCCATGTATGCCGAGTGGAGGAAGCCATGGAGTCAGCCGTTGACGTTTATGCAGGGTTCGAGATTTCCGTACGCGCCAAGCGCAACGAGCGCGAAGCGTGGGTCGCGGATATCGACGTTCGTCGCGATGGCGCGTCCGTCATCGACGAATGGCCGCAGACCACGCAGCCGGAATGGCGCACCGTCGAAGAAGCGCTACGCGACGGCATAGAGTGGGCGCGTCGCACCATCCGGCATCGCTTTCTCAACGATCCTTCCCACTCCGACGTAGCCGAGCGCGAGCGCGCGCAAACCTGGTTCAACGACGAACTCGAGCATCGGCCCGGAGCGGTCGTGGTGCGCGTCGGTTGAAGCCGCTTCGCCTACGACAACATCATTCCTTGCAATCGAATAGAACAGATGCCCAACGAGATTCCGGAATCGCAAGCTGTCTGTAACCCCATTTCGCGCAGCGCGATCTTTATCGTCGCCACGGTGGCGCACGGACGCGAGCACGGCGACACCGTGCGCTCCTGGTGCGGCGATATCGCCGCGCTGGTCCGCGCAGTTGGCACGCGGGCTCCAACCGCGAATCTCTCTTGCGTGTGCGGCTTCGGCTCCGACATTTGGGACTCGCTGTTCGGCTCGCCACGCCCGGCCGCGCTGCATCCGTTCCGCGAGTTCGGTTCGGGCGAGCGGCGCGCCATTTCCACGCCCGGCGACATTCTGCTGCATATCCGCGCGGACCACATGGACCTGTGCTTCGAGCTTGCTGCGCAAATGCTCGAGGCACTCGGCGATGCCGTTACTGTCGTCGATGAAGTGCACGGCTTCCGTTACTTCGATCTGCGCGATATGGTCGGCTTCGTGGATGGCACCGAAAATCCATCGGGCCGCGCGGCGCAGCACTTCGCGATCATCGGTGAGGAAGATGCGGAATTTGCGGGCGGCAGCTATGTGATCGTGCAAAAGTATCTGCACAAAATGGCCGCTTGGAACGCGCTGACGGTAGAACAGCAGGAGAAGATCATCGGCCGCAAGAAGCTGTCCGATATCGAACTCGACGCAGCGGTGAAACCCTCGTGCTCGCACAGTTCGCTCACCACGCTCGATGAAAACGGCCAGGAAGTGAAAATCCTGCGTCACAACATGGCCTTCGGACGGCCCGGCGCGGGCGAATTCGGCACGTATTTCATCGGCTATGCGCGTTCGCCCGCGCCCACCGAGCAGATGATGGAGAACATGTTCGTCGGCAGGCCGCCCGGCAACTACGACCGGCTGCTCGACTTCAGTCACGCCGTCACGGGCGGCTTGTTCTTCGTACCGTCGGCCGACTTGCTCGAAGCACTCGCCGACCGCGATCCCGCCGCACAACCCGCGCCCGCATCGTCATCGTCGTCTTCATCCGATGCAACGCCGAGCCGTGCGGACGGCTCACTGAACATCGGTTCACTCAAAGGACAGTCCTGACATGAATAACCTGCATCGCGAACTCGCGCCCATTTCGAGCGCGGCATGGTCGCAAATCGAAGCGGAAGTGGCGCGCACCTTCAAGCGCTCGCTTGCCGGCCGGCGCGTGGTGGATGTGAAAGGTCCCGGCGGTGTCGATCTTTCGGGCGTGGGAACGGGACATCAGACGGCGATTGCATCGCCTGCCAAGGGCGTGAGCGCGAAGCGTTACGACGTGAGGACGCTCGTCGAACTGACGGTGCCTTTCACGTTGCAGCGCGAATCGATCGACAGCGTCGAGCGCGGTTCGAACGACGGCGACTGGCAGCCCGCGAAGACGGCGGCAAGCGAACTGGCTATCGCCGAAGACAGCGCCATTTTCGATGGTTTCGGCGCGGCGGACATCACGGGCATCCGCGAAGGATCGTCCAACGACGCGACGACACTGCCTGCCGACGTGAGCGACTATCCGCGTGCCATTAGCGAGTCGCTCGAAAAATTGCGGCTTGCGGGCGTGGACGGTCCGTACACGGTGCTGCTCGGCGCGGATGCCTACACGGCGCTCGCCGAAGCCAGCGATCAGGGCTATCCGGTGATCCAGCATATCAAGCGCATAGTGGATGGCGATCTCATCTGGGCGCCTGCCATCAAGGGCGGCTGCGTGCTTTCCACGCGCGGTGGCGACTACGAACTGCATCTCGGGCAGGACCTCTCCATAGGCTATACGAGCCATACGGACACGACCGTGCAACTCTATCTGCGCGAAACGCTAACCTTCCTGATGCTGACGAGCGAGGCGTCGGTAGCGGTGGTCGCTGCATCGGCTTAAAGCGCGGGTCACGCCTTACCTCTCAGGTAATCGACGCACGGCACGGCGCACGCGAAGATGTCTTCACCTCATCAAACGGGAGACATTCGAATGACCGCATACGCCGTGGGCCAACTGCACGAAGTCGAGATGTGCGCGGATATCGTTCAATACCTGGAAGCGATCGATGCGACGCTCGCGCCCTTCGACGGTCACTTCATCATTCACGGTGAACGCCCGGAAATGCGCGAGGGAGAGTGGAAGGGCGATCTCATCGTGATCGCCTTTCCCGATCTCGCGCAAGTGCGCGCCTGGTATGAATCCGACGCTTATCAACGCATCCTGCCGCTACGCACGAAGCACGCGAGCAGCGCGGTGTTCTTCATCGATGGCGTGGATAGGGATCACAAAGCGACCGACATCCTGACTTAACCCGACAGCGGCCGCTCGGGTTCCAGGGCTGCGCCGCCCAGAATGGACGTTGCATCGGCGCGCGCGTGGTTGAGTTGCACGAGGCTCGCCTGACGCGCGGCGAGCGCATCGCGATGCGCTATTGCAGTGAGAATGGCCTTGTGCCGCGGCAGCGACAGCGCATGCGTGTTCGGATGCCGGCTCGTCAGCTTGATCGATTCCGACAGCGCGAGCGACAGCATATTGCCGATATACGCGAGCATGTCGTTGTGCGTCGCGGACATGATCGCGCGATGAAAATACAGATCCGGTTCGAGCAGTTCTTCGGCGGTCTGCGCAGCTTCCATGCTCTTATATGCCGCGCCGATACGCTCGATATCCTCGTTCGTTGCAGAGATGGCGGCGAGCGCGGCAGCGGCAGGCTCGATGATCTGCCGCACCGTCATCAGCGAACGAAAGAACTCGCCTTCACGGAGATTGCCGACGGTCCAGACGAGCACATCGGGATCGAGCATGTGCCATTCGTCGCGCGCACGCACCACGCTGCCCACGCGCGGCTTGGAGACGACGAGTCCCTTCGCCACCAGCACGCGAGTTGCCTCACGCAGCACGGGACGGCTCACGCCATAGGTTTCGCAGAGCGCGGGCTCGGCAGGCAGACGTTGTCCCGGCGCGAACACGCCGCTCACGATCTGCATGCCGAGTTCCTGCACGATCCGTCCGTGCATGCTCTTGCGTTTCGCCGGGTTCCGGTAGTCCATATCGATCCGGCCGATGTCCTGAAGTCGCGCCCGTTGCGTCCGTTGCGTCCGCTACGCGGTGGTCGCACGCATCGCGCGATATTCCCGCCGCACGATTTCCATCAGCTCCGCCACCGACGTATTCGCGCTGCGCTGCTCATACGTCACGCGTCCGCGTTGCATCAGGATGATGCGATCGGCGATATCGAGCGTCTGCGCGTAGTTGTGCATGATCATGATGATCGACAGGCCGCCTTTCTCCTTCAGACGCAAGACGAGATCGATGATGAGCGCAGCCTCGCGTGCGCCCATGGCGGCGAGCGGTTCGTCGAGCAACAGAATCTTCGCGTTCGAATTGACGGCGCGCGCCACCGCGATAGCCTGACGTTGGCCGCCCGAAAGACGCTCCACGGGCAGATCGACGGAAGGCACATGCACGCCGATATCGTCGAGACATTGCGCGGCGCGCTCGCGCATCTGCTTGTGATCGAGCAGACGAAACGGGCCCGGCTTCACGATCTCGCGATTCAGGAACATGTTGTGATAGATGCTCAGCGAATTCGCGAGCGCGAGATCCTGATACACACATTCGATACCGAGCGAACGCGCATGATCGACCGAGCGCAGCAAGGTTTCTTCACCGTGTATCTCGAGCTTGCCATCGGTCTGCTGATGGTAGCCCGTGAGTATCTTGACGAGCGTGGACTTGCCCGCGCCGTTGTCGCCCAGCACGCCAAGAATTTCGCCGGAGCCGAGCGAGAACGACACGCCATCGAGCGCCGTCACCGCGCCGAAGCGCTTGACGAGGTTGTCGCCACGCAGCGTATAGCTCGCCGGGGCGGTTTGCAAAACATCGCTCATACCCGGCCTCCCTTGCGGCGAACGCGGCCGATATGGATGTTGAAGATCATCGCGGCGAGAATGGCGGCGCCCAGAATGATGTTGAACGTGAACGCGTTGATGCCGATGAGCGTAAAGCCATCGTTCAGAATGCCCAGCACGGCCGCGCCGATGAGCCCGCCCACGATGGTGCCCGAGCCGCCGGTCAGTGGCGTGCCGCCGATCACGGCCGCCGCGACGGCCAGAAACATGATCTGGTTGCCGCCTGCTTGCGGGTCGATGGACGTAATGCGGTAGCCCTCGAGAATGCCCGTGAAGCCCGCGAGCACTGCGGCGAGAACGAAGTTTCCGAGCCGCAAGCGGTTCACCTGAATTCCGGCCTCGCTCGCGCCAATGGCGTTCGCGCCGGCCGCCTGCGTATGCAGTCCCCATCGCGTATGACGTAACAGCACGTGCATGACGAAGCCTATCGCCACCGTCCAGATGATCTCGCTATAGCCCCATCCGCCCATCACGGCAGCGAAGCCCGGTTCGCCCGGCGTGGCCACCGGCGTGCCGCGTGAAAGCGTCAAGGTGATGCCGTTGATGAGAAACAGCGTGCCGAGCGTGGTGACGAATGAAGGCAGGCGCAGCCATACCGTCACCGCGCCGTTCACGAAGCCGATGATCGCCGCCGCGACGAGTCCCGCGATCACCGCGAGCCACATGGGCGCGCCCGCGTCGTTGGCGAACACCATCATGAACGGCGCGAAGGCGAACACCATGCCCGCCGACAGATCGATGTCGCCGCCGATCATCAGCATCACTTCGCCGAACGCAATGATCGCCACCGGCGCGATGAACTGCGAGAGGTTGACGAGACTCGCGTTGCTCAAAAGGAAGTCGTGATTGATGACCTGAAAGTACGCGCACAACAGCACGGCCACGAGCAGGATGCGCAACTCCGCCGCCCAGTTCGACAACAAGGCCCCGCGCGGCCGTGGAACGCGCGCGGGAGCTTGTGTCTTCTGCGGTTCGTTGACCGCGTTCATCATGATTTGATCGCGCCGTTCATCGGCACGATCTGCGGCTTGGTCGACTTGCCTTCATAGCGCGTCGACGTGTTGAGATACGGCTCGACCGTGCCCTTGGTGACGAACTTCAGGCCCGTGTTGATGTTGGCAGGCCCGACGAGTCCACCGGAAGCCAGGAACGTGAACGCTTCCACGACCGTATAAAAGCCCTGCACATAAGGCTGCTGGTCGATGGTGAAATCGAGGAAGCCTTCGTGAATCAGCTGGACGGTCTGGGGCAACAGATCGAAGCCGCCGCCGTGCACGCCCTTCGACGGCAGGTTGGACTCCTTCATCACTTGCGCCACGCCTTGCGTGCTGCCTGCATCGACCGCGAACATGCCTTTCAGATCTTGATGGCCGAGATAGAACGCCTTGATCTTCGAAAGCTCTTCGTTGACCGTGGCGCCGGTGGCGACCGTCTGAACGTCGATCTTCTTGCCGGACTTCTTGATCGCGTCGCTCGCGCCATCGAGGCGCGGCTGGATGTTCAACTGTCCCGGCGTCGCGATGAAAAGCGCCACCAGGCCGCTGTCGACGAGACTCGCAATACGCTCGCCCATTTGATAACCAGAGAGATACAAGTCCTGCCCGATGTACGCGAGGCGCGGGCTCGTCTTGCCGCGCGGCGCATCGGCGTTATAGGCGAACACGGCGATGCCCGCATCGAGCGCGGCCTGGATGGGCTTGTCGAAGGCGGTCGGATCGACGATAGGAACGGCGATGGCATCCGCCTTGGCCGCGATGGCGGAATTCACCGCGCGCACCATTTCGCCCGCATCCGAAGTGGCGGAGCCCGTCCACTGATAATCCATGCCGAGCAGCGAACAGGCGTCCTGAATGCCGTATTGCGTTGGCACGAAGAAAGGATTCGTGGTCACGTGATTGACGAACACGATCTTCCATTTCTTGTGCTGCGGAAATGCGGTTTCCGCGGCCTGCGCCGACGAGATCAATCCGCCCGCGCCGCCGGCCGCGCCGAGAAGCGACAGCGCTGCTCCCAGACCCGCACCCTGCATGAGGCCGCGACGGCCGTTGTTGATCGTGCTCTTGTTGTCTTCCGCGTCTTTTGAATCATGCGCCATGTCTTCCTCCTAGCCCTTTCTCGTTGGTCGATGGGTCGACTGATCGTCGATCATGTTCAGATAGTGAGTGGTGCGGGTTTGCGTCAAATGATGGGATGCTCGTGCAGCTCCGACGTTGTTCTATTTCTTCGATTCATCGCGCTCTCAGGTTCGGCGTGGTGAAGCTCGAAGCACTCGGTTTGCTTCGCTGCAGCATCGCCTCTCGCTGAATTAGCCAAACTATATGCAGCGTTCACGCACGTTTCGATTAGCGTTTTCCCGGTAAGATGAAGCGCAATAGTCATGCTATTTCCAGCATCTCTCAAAGAGTGGGTAAAAGACATGGATGAGCCAAAACGTAAACTTCGATCGGCCGCCTGGTTCGGCACCGCGGACAAAAACGGCTTCATGTATCGAAGCTGGATGAAGAACCAGGGCATTCCGGATCACGAGTTCGAAGGCAAGCCGATCATCGGCATATGTAATACGTGGTCCGAACTAACGCCGTGCAATGCGCACTTCCGCAAGCTCGCCGAGCACGTGAAGCGCGGCGTATTCGAGGCGGGCGGTTTTCCCGTCGAGTTTCCGGTGTTTTCGAATGGCGAATCGAACCTGCGTCCCACGGCCATGTTCACACGCAATCTCGCGAGCATGGATGTCGAGGAAGCCATTCGCGGCAATCCGGTCGATGCGGTCGTGCTGCTCGTCGGTTGCGACAAGACCACGCCCGCGCTTCTGATGGGCGCGGCGAGTTGCGACGTGCCGGCCATCGTCGTGTCAGGCGGGCCGATGTTGAACGGCAAGCATCACGGGCGCGACATCGGCTCGGGCACGGTCGTGTGGCAACTGAGCGAGCAAGTGAAGGCGGGCAAGATATCGATTCACGAATTCATGTCGGCGGAAGCGGGCATGTCGCGTTCGGCGGGCACCTGCAACACCATGGGCACCGCATCGACCATGGCGTGCATGGCCGAAGCGCTCGGCGTGACCTTGCCGCACAACGCCGCGATTCCTGCCGTCGATGCACGCCGCTATGTGCTCGCGCATTTGTCCGGCATGCGTATCGTCACCATGGCGCTCGAAGACTTGCGACTGTCGAAGCTCCTCACGCGTGAAGCATTCGAGAACGCCATCCGCGCGAACGCGGCCATTGGCGGTTCGACCAATGCGGCCATTCACTTGAAAGCGATTGCCGGGCGCATTGGCGTCGATCTACAACTCGACGACTGGACGCGCGTCGGACGCGGCACGCCCACGCTCGTCGACCTTCAGCCATCGGGCCGCTTTCTCATGGAGGAGTTTTATTACGCGGGCGGCTTGCCTGCGGTGCTGCGGCGCCTTGGCGAAGCGAATTTGCTGCCGCATCCAAACGCGCTCACCGCGAATGGCCACACAATCTGGGAGAACTGCAAAGAAGCGCCGCTCTATAACGACGAAGTCATCCGGCCGCTCGACAAACCGCTCGTGGAAGACGGCGGCCTGTGCGTGCTGCGCGGCAATCTCGCGCCCAATGGCGCGGTGCTGAAGCCGTCGGCGGCGACGGCGTCGTTACTCAAGCATCGCGGGCGCGCGGTCGTGTTCGAAAACTTCGACGACTACAAGCAGAGAATTGCCGATCCCGAACTCGAGGTCACGAAAGACTCCGTGCTCGTGATGAAGAACTGTGGACCGAAGGGTTATCCGGGCATGGCTGAAGTCGGCAACATGGGTTTGCCGCCCAAGATTCTCGCGCAAGGCGTGACCGACATGGTGCGCGTATCCGATGCTCGCATGAGCGGCACCGCTTATGGCACCGTCGTGCTGCACGTTGCACCGGAAGCGCGCGCGGGCGGTCCGCTGGCTATCGTGCGCAACGGCGACTGGATCGAGCTCGATGCCATGCAGGGCGTGCTGCGTATCGATATCGACGAAGCGGAGATCAACACTCGGCTCGAAGCATGGAAGGCGGCGAAGACCGAGACGCCCGCGGACCAGAGCGGTTATCGCAAGCTCTATGTCGATCATGTGCTGCAAGCCGACGAAGGCTGTGACTTCGACTTTCTCGTGGGCTGCCGGGGCGCGGAGGTGCCGCGTCACTCGCACTAGCCACGAAGCGCACCGAACTATTTTGATTTCTCGTTGACAACGCGAATTTCGGCGCACTAGTATCGACTCCATTCCTTACGGCCCGACAACGATGTCCGCCTGAGGACCCGGCGTAGAAGCCCCCTGACGAACCGTGCGTTCGTCAGGGGGCTTTTTTTTGTCTGTTTTCCTGGAGAACCTCAATGTTGCCAAAGCCGTCTGGCTGGATGCGTCTGGCCCTGCTTGCAGGACTTGGTCTGTCGTCGCTTGCTGCCAGCGCGGCGGACCCCGTGAAAATCGGCTTGCTCGAAGATGCTTCGGGCAACTTCGCGCTTGCGACCATCCCGAAGATCCACGCGACGCAACTCGCCGTCGATGAAATCAACGCAAAGGGCGGCATTCTCGGGCGCCCCATCACGTTGATCGCGTATGACACGCAGTCCGACAATACGAAGTTCCAGGAGCTTGCACGGCGGCTCGTTCAGACCGACAAACCCGACGTGATTTTCGGCGCGTTTTCCAGCGCGTCGCGCGAGGCCATTCGTCCGATCATGGACCGCGCCAAGCAACTCTATTTCTACGATAACCAGTACGAAGGCGGCGTCTGCGACAGCACCACATTCGTCACGGGCGCCGTTCCCGAACAGCAGTTCTCGACCTTGCTGCCGTGGATGATGCAGAAGTTCGGCAAGAAGGTGTACACCATCGCGGCCGACTATAACTTCGGCCAGATCTCGGCGGAATGGGTGCGCAATATCGTCAAGGAAAATGGCGGCACGATGGTCGGCGAGGAATTCATTCCGCTTTCTGTTTCGCAGTTCGGCCAGACCATTCAGAACATTCAGAAGGCCAAGCCCGACTTCGTCGTGACCCTGCTGGTGGGCGCCAATCAGGCTTCTTATTACGAGCAGCAAGCGTCCGCGCATCTGAACTTGCCGATGGCGAGTTCGGTCAACGTGGGCCAGGCCTACGAGCACAAGCGCTTCAAACCGCCCGCGCTCAAGGACATGTACGTGACGGCGAATTATGTCGAGGAAGTCGATACCCCCGCGAGCAACGACTTCAAGAAGCGCTTCCACGCCAAGTTCCCGAACGAGCCGTATATCAACCAGGAAGCGGCCAACGCTTACGACGCCATCTATCTGTACAAGGCGGCGGCTGAAAAGGCCAAGACCACTGATCAGGCGGCGGTGCAGAAGGCGCTGGAAAGCGGCATCTGCACGGAAGGCGCGCAGGGCAAGGTGTGTATCGATCCGAAGAGCCATCACGTGAGCCACACGATCTACCTCGTGCATGTGAAGGACGATCACTCGGTCGACATTCCGAAAGTATGGGACGACGTGCAGCCTTACTGGCTCGGCAAGGTCGGCTGCGATCTGCCGAATAAGCCGGATCATCGTCAGTACACGCCGACGAATCTGCCGAAGAAGTCGTAAGTTGAGGAAACGGCGCGCCGCTCGTCACGAGCGAAACGCGCCGGCAACCTGGGTGACGCATTCATGGCCACGGTGTCCGTACTTTATTCGCTCGTTTATCAGTTCGGCGACAGCTTCGCTTATCTCGTGCTCGCAGCGCTCGGTCTTGCCGTGATCTTCGGCATGATGGGGGTGATCAATCTTGCGCATGGCGAGTTCATCATGTGCGGCGCGTATGTGACGATCATCGCGGCGAAGCGCGGCGTGCCCTTACCGCTCGCGATGCTGCTCGGCGCGATCGCCGCTGCGATAGCGGGCGTCGTCATCGAACGTCTGGTGATACGTCATCTCTACGACCGTCTCTTCGATTCGGTGGTCGCGACGTGGGCCATCAGCCTTATCGTGCAACAGACCATGCTGCTGGTCGCCGGGCCGTCGATAGAAGGCATCGGCACGCCGTTCGGATCGTTCTATGTCGGCGAATACTCGTTCTCGGTGTATCGCGCCGTCCTGCCGGTGATCGCGCTCGTGATTCTGTTCGCGTTGTACCTCCTGTTCTTCAAGACCAACTATGGCGTCTGCGCACGGGCCACCATACAGAACGCGAACATCGCGCAATGTCTCGGCTTGCGCACGGACCGGCTCTACACGCTGACTTTCGCGCTCGGTGCGGGGCTCGCGGGGCTGACCGGCGCGCTCTATGCACCGACCATGACCGCCGTGCCCACGATGGGCAGCAACTTCATCGTGCAGGCTTTCGTCTCGGTGGTGGTCGGCGGCGCCAACGTCATTGCGGGCACCACGCCTGCCGCTGCCGTGCTCGCGGTGATACAGACGGCGCTCACTGCATCGTATGGTCAGTTGTTCGGGCAGATCGGCTTGCTGGTGACGGTGATCGTCGTCATCCGGCTGATGCCGCAAGGCCTCGGCAATCTGTTCACCCGCTTGCGTTAGGAGCCTCGTGTGAACAAATCAATCGCATTGAAGTGTCTGCCGTGGCTCGTCGCATTTTGCTTGCCGATGGTGATCGACGCCACCGCAAGCGGCAATCTCGCCTACTGTCTCGTGTGGGCTTTCAGCGCGGTCGGACTTGCGGCGATGTGGGGCCACGGCGGCATTCTCTCGTTCGGACAGACCGCGTTCTTCGGGCTTTCGGGCTATACGTATGGCGTTTTTACGCTCAACTTCGGCGACTACTGGTATCAGTCGTGGCTCGGCGTGATCGTCGGCTTGCTGGTGAGCGTCGTGGTGGCCGCGTTGATCGGCTACATGATCTTCTACGGGCGCATCAAGGGTGTGTTCATCGGCATCGTGACCTTGTCGGTCACGCTCGTGCTCGAAACGTTCATGGCGCAGACGGCGGGGCCGCAATGGACCATCGGACAGGCGCCGCTCAACGGCTACAACGGCATGGGCGGCATGCCGCAGCTCACCATTCCGTGGCCCGGCGGCACGCTCACGCTGGAGAACGCGAGCTTCTATTACCTCGTGCTGGTATTGCTGCTGATCGTGTATGCGATCACTAAACGCCTGCTCGACGGAACCTTCGGACTCACGCTCGTCGCGATCCGCGAGAACCCGCAGCGCGCGGAAATGCTGGGCGTGGATATCCGCCGGCATCAGTGGATGATCTTCGTATTCGGCTCCACGCTCGGCGGCCTGTCCGGTGCGCTCTATACGATCTGGGGGTCCTATATCACGCCATCGACGATGGGACTCACCGCAGCCGCAATGCCCGTCATCTGGGTGGCTACCGCGGGCAGGCAGAGCATCGGCGGCGCGATCATCGGCACTGCATTCCTCGTGTGGCTCTCGCAGAACCTCGCGGTGTACGGCAGCCAGTACGCGCTCATTCTGATGGGTGCGATCCTGCTGATCGTCGTGCTCGCGGCGCCCGAAGGCTTGCTGCCATCGTCGGCGAAGTTGCTGCGACGACTCTTCGAACGCGACCGGACGCATTCGCATGGCGCGATCAATGCGCACAAGGAGAGCAAATCTTGACGGCCTTACTCGAAACGCGCGCGCTCAAGAAGCACTTCGGCGGCGCGCACGTGATCAACGGTATCGACTTTCAGATCGACGCGGGCGAGATACGTTGCGTGATCGGTCCCAATGGCGCGGGCAAGAGCACGTTCTTCAAGCTCATCACCGGTGAACATAGACCATCGGACGGCAGCGTGTATTTTCTCGGCCGCGACATGAACCATGTGTTGCCGCATGAGCGCATACGCATGGGCATGAGCATCAAGTTTCAGATACCCGGCGTGTTCCCGGACCTCACCGTGCGCCAGCATCTGCAACTGTCGCTGCATCGCGCGAAAGATGACAGGCCCGAGAGCATCGACGAACTCTTGCAGCGCTTCTTGCTCGCGCAGGAAGAGCATATACCGGCGCGCAATCTTTCGCACGGCAAGAAGCAATGGCTTGAAATAGCGATGGCCGTATCGCTGCGCCCGAAGCTGCTCTTTCTCGATGAACCCGTGGCCGGCATGTCGGTGGAAGAGACGCACGCGACCGGCGAACTCATCAAGCAACTACGCGACGATGGTCTCACGATGATGGTCGTCGAACACGACATGACCTTCGTAAAGCAGATCGCAACGCGCGTGAGCGTGCTGCACGGCGGACGCCTTCTCGCCGATGGTCCGCTCGATGAAATCCTCGCGCGCGACGATGTTGCCGAGGTTTATCTGGGGAAGAAGCAATGAGCGCCTTCTTCGAAGTATCGGGCGTGGAAGGCGGCTATGGCGGCGGACGCGTGTTGAATAGCGTGTCCTTCGGCATAGAACGCGGCGAAGTGCTCGCAATGATCGGCCGCAACGGCGTGGGCAAGACCACGTTGATGCGCGCGTTGATCGGACTCGTGCCGTTGAGCGCGGGAAGCATTGCGCTCGATGGCGTCGAGCTCGGGCATGCGAAGCCTTACGTGCGAGCGCAGCAAGGCATCGGTTATGTGCCGCAAGGGCGCGAGATATTCGGCATGTTGACCGTGGCCGAGAACCTGCAGGTCGGTGCACAGGCCAATCGCGCGCAGGCTGCCGAAATGAAGGCAAAAGTCGTCGAGTACTTTCCGATTCTCAAGGCGCGTTACCGGCAAAGGGCGGGCACCATGAGCGGCGGCGAACAACAGCAACTGGCGATTGCGCGCGCGTTGATCAGCGCGCCCAAGGTGTTGTTGCTCGATGAGCCGTCCGAGGGCATTCAACCGTCGATCGTCACGCTCATCGGCGACACCATTCAACGGATTGCGCGGGAGGCGCGTATCGGCGTATTGCTGGTCGAGCAGGACATGGGCATGGTAGAGCGCATTGCGTCGCGCTGCTGCGTGATGGACAAGGGCCGCATAGTCGATACCCTGAGCCCGGCGCAACTCGGAGACGAACAACTGATTCGCCAGTATCTGGCACTGTGAAGGAGCATCGGACATGAAATGGCTTGAAGATTCGATCATGATGAAACGTGGCGTCGGCGCGAGCCGCGAGCCGGTTGAGCACCATCTCACGGAAGAGTTGCAGCAGACGTTCCACTACACCATCGGTCCTTATTCGCAACCGGTGCTGCATGTGAAACCGGGCGACCGTATCGTGGTTGAAACGCGCGATGCCTTCGAAGGCAAGATCAAGGAAGAGACCGACAAGCCGTCCGAACTGCTGACCGTGCCGTTTCTCAATCCGCAGAACGGACCCGTCATGATAGAAGGCGCGGAGAAGGGCGACGTGGTGGCCGTGTACATCGAAAAGATGTCGCCGCGCGGTGACGACCCGCACGGCTTCTGCTGCATGATCCCCAACTTCGGCGGCCTCACGGGCACGGACTACACGGCGCTTCTCAACGAGCCGCTGCCCGAGATCGTGCGCAAGATCAAGATCGACGAAGAGAACGTCTATTGGAGCAAGCGCAATACGTTGCCGTACAAGCCGCATATCGGCACCTTGAGTCTTTCGCCGGAGATCGACTCCATCAACTCGCTCACGCCGGATTCGCACGGCGGCAACATGGATGTGCCCGACATGGGGCCAGGCAGCATCACCTACTTGCCGGTGCGCTCGCCAGGCGGACGGCTTTTTATCGGCGATGCGCACGCCTGCCAGGGCGATGGCGAAGTGTGCGGCACGGCGGTGGAGTATCGAAGCACGACGACGGTGCGCGTCGATCTCATCAAGGGCTGGAAGATCGATTGGCCGCGACTCGAAAACGAAGACGCGCTGATGAGTATCGGTAGTGCGCGTCCGTTGGAAGACGCCACGCGCATTGCGTACCGTGAGCTCGTGTTGTGGATGGCCGCCGAATATGGTTTCGACAAGTGGGATGCATATATGATGCTGAGTCAGGTAGGCAAGGTTCGGCTCGGCAACTTCGTCGATCCGAAATACACGGTGGGCGCCATGGTCGCGAAGCGCTACCTGAAATAACACTCAAATAAAGGCGTGCGACGCTCGAGTTCACGCGTTGCGCGTCCGTACATTTCCGGTGAGCGTGTCACGCTATGGCTTTGTCCGATCCCATCAAAGTGGGCCTGCTTTCTTCCACGAGCGGCGCGACTGCACTGCTCGAACGTTCGCAATGGCGCGGGGCGGCGCTTGCAATGGCCGAGATCAACGCGTGCGGTGGCATTGGCGGGCGCGAACTCGTGGCGGTTCATTACGATCCCGCGTCCGACCCGGCGGCATTCAGAGAGCGGGCGGAATGGCTCATCATGAAAGACGGCGTGAACGTGATCTTCGGCGGTTACACGTCCACGAGCCGCAAGGCCATGTTGCCGGTGGTCGAGAAGCACAATCGTCTGCTCATTTATTCGCAGCAGTATGAAGGCTTCGAGTATTCGGACAACATCATTTATAGCGGGGCATCGCCGAATCAGAATGGCGTGCAGTTGGCCGACTTCATGACGGAGACGTTCGGTGCGCGTGTGTATATGGTCGGCTCGCGCTATGTCTATCCGTATGAGTGCAACCGCACGATGCAGGAGTTGCTGTTGCAGCATCCGGAAGGCGCGATTCTCGGTGAACGTTATCTTCCGCTCGATGTATCGCGCGAGCCGTTCGCCGAAGTCATCGCGGACATCAAACGCAAATCGCCCGACTGGATTTTTTGCACGCTGATCGGCGCCACGGTGCCGTATCTCTACGAAGCCTATGCGCGCGCCGGCCTCGATCCCGCGGTGATGCCCATTGCCAGCCTCAACACGTCCGAGACCGAGATTCATGCAATGGAACGAGGAATCGCACAAGGACACTACACGGCCGCGCCTTATTTTCAAAGCATCGATACGCCGGAGAATCACGCCGCCGTACGTCATCATCAGACGCGCTTTGGCGCCGATACACCCACCGACATGAACTGGGAGGCTGCGTACTATCAGATGCACATGTTCGCCGAAGCCTGCGCGCGCGCGGGCTCGGACGAGATCGGCACGATCATGCCGCATCTGCTCGGCGCGGAGTATGCGGCGCCGCAGGGACGCGTGCGTATCGACCCGGTGAATCATCATATGGCGTTGTATCCGCGTATTGGCCGCGCGAATGAAGACGGTCACTTCAGCGTGTTGCGCGAGTCGAAGATCGCGGTCGCGCCCGATCCTTATATGACGCATCAGACGCTTGGCGATTGGGTGACCAAGCTGAGCTTGCGGGACTACTGACGTGAGCACGCGAGGCGACAGAGGACAGCGCAGTCTGACCGGCTCCATTCTGGAGCGCACTCCGCGCGTGATCGTCGTGCATCCGGACGATGACGACGGCCTCACGTTGACGAGCCATTTGCGACGCATTGGCTTCGAGGTCGAACGCGTATGGCCGCCCACGGATGTGCTGCCCGATCACGTGGATCTCGTGTTTCGCGCGTTGCGGCCCGACGAACGCGCGCCGCAGGACGAATGGCTCGGTCCCGACGCGCCGCCGCTCATCTGCGTCATCGGCTACGAGAACCCGACGTTTATCGATCAGGCCATCAAGATGGGATCGGACGGCATCATCACCACGCCCATACGCGCGTCAGGCTTGTTGTCGGCCATCGTCATGGCGCTCTATCACGCACGACGCGCGCGTCAACATACGCAGCGTATTGCGAAGCTCGAACAGAAGCTGCTCGACAGTCGGCATTTAAGCGAGGCGAAGAGCATCCTCATGCTCATGCATCAGATCAGCGAGAGTCAGGCTTACGACATGCTCAGGGCGCAGGCGATGGAAAAGCGCGTGACTATCGACGATATCTGTCACTCGGTCATTCAAGCGGGCGAAGTGCTGCAGCTCAAACGCTGCGCCGCGCCCGGAGAGGAAAGTTAGGCACAGGAGCCACGGACATGGACTTGCAACTCAAGGGATTGAAAGCGATCGTCACGGGCGGGACCAAGGGCATTGGCCTTGCCATTGCACAGACGCTGGCGAAGGAGGGCGCGGATGTCGCCATCTGTGCGCGCGATGCGGCAAGCGTGGCAAGCACAGCGGATGCGCTCGCGGAACTGAGCGGTGCGCGTTCGCTGGGCGCAGCCGTCGATGTCGCCGACGGCGCGGCGCTCGAGACCTGGGTGCAAAGCGTTGGAGAGGACTGGGGCGGTATCGATATCATCGTCGCCAATGTGAGCGCGCTCGCTATCGGCAACGACATCGAATCGTGGCGCAAGGAGTTCGAGACCGACTTGCTCGGCACGGTTCATCTCGTCAATTCCGCCATGCCCTACCTCGAACAGAGCGCGGCTGCGTCTATCGTGGCCATTTCCAGCGTGTCGGGACGCGAGATCGATTTCGCGGCGGGACCGTATGGTGTTTTCAAGGCGGCGCTCGTTCACTACATGCAGGGGCTTGCGAATCAGCTTGCCGCGAAGGGCATTCGCGCGAACACGGTGTCGCCCGGCAATGTGTACTTCGAAGGCGGCGTGTGGGACTGGATCGAGCATAACGATCCCGAGCTCTTCGCCAAGGCGCTCGCGTTGAACCCGACAGGACGTATGGCAAAGCCGCAGGAGATCGCGAACGCCGTTGCGTTCATCGCGAGTCCGGCGGCGAGTTTCGTGAGCGGCGCCAACTTCGTCGTCGATGGCGCGCTCACTCGCGGCGTGCAGCTTTGAGCGGCACAGCGGCCCTTACATTGGGTTCGCGGCGACGAAGTTCTTGAACGCCGTGTACTTCGGCTTGATGGTTCTGCCGTCGTTCTGCATCAGGCCGTAGGGACCTTCGCCGCCCACCGGGTCGTCATACAGCTCGTAAGTCTGGATGGACTGGATGTTGTATTGCCTCGCGAGCAGCACGAACTCCGCCATCATCAGGTTGCCGACCAGATAGTTCGCGGTTTGCGTGTCCGTGCCATAGCTCGGGCGCACACCGAATTCGTTGATCCAGATGGGCTTGTTGAACTGCGCGAGCGCCGCGAGCACGTTGTGGCATCCGGTGCCGCCGCAAGCGTTCACGATGTCGCCCTGATCCGAATACCAGTGCCATGCGGTGATGTCCCAGCTGACGATGGGGTGATTCGTGGTGCCGTCGGGTTGCGTGCCGTTGGCGAGCATCTGATCGAAGCCGTAGTGCATCCACGCGCCGCCGCCCATGACGATCTTGCCCGCCGTATCGACGGACTTCACGCCCGCGATCATGCCGCGGATCACGCCGCGTGCAATCTGAAACTTCGCGTTGTCGTAGTGCTGCGGATAGATGCCGTCCACGTTTCCGGTGAGGCATAGCGCTTCGAGCTCGTTGCTGACTTCATAGTACGGGTAGCGATATGCGGCCGCCGTCTGCTGACCGAGCGTGAAGGCCGCGTTATAGGCATCGGCTTCGCTGCTGTAGTTCAGGTCCATCAGCATGACGGGGTAGACGGTCACGCCGCCCGCGGCCATCGTCGTTGCAATGCCGGCGAGCTTGGTCGCACCATACGCGCTGAACACTTCGTTGCGATACATCTTCACGCCTAGATCCTGCAACTGCGAGAGTTGCAGCGCGGGGCTCGATATGTCGTAGGCGCCGCCTTCGTTGTTGTGGCCGTTCGCGCCATAGAAGATCGACTGCACGGTCACGGGCGTGACGGGCGTGACGATCGTGCCGGAAGCGGGGGAGCCTGATGACGCCGGAGGGTTGTTTGCAGCGGGCGGGACAATGGGCGTTACGGGCGTTATAGGCGTTACGGGCGCTGCGGGCGCCGTGGGCGCGATGACGGTCGTGTCGTTGCTGCTGGTCGAGTTGCTGCCGCTGACCGTATGCGCGGACGACGTCGTGTCGCTCGTGGATGCCGTCGTCGTCGTCGTGGTCGCGGCCGAAGCCGATGCAGCGCCGTTTTGGGTCGTGGTCGTGGTTGTCGTCGTCGCTGCGGAGCCGGACGAGTTAGTGCCTGCCGCCGAGGTGCTCGACGCTTCCTTTGCATCGCCTCCGCCACCGCCGCCGCCACATGCCGCGAGAACGAGGCTCGCGGCGAGCGCTGCTGCAAGCTTGATCGCGCTTGGCGCGGTAAAACGGGTTGCAGAGAAAAGAGGCGCGGTCGTCATAACGATACAGAATCCCTTAAAGAAGGCGTGATCATCCGCACGGACCAGACGCAACGGAAGTTAGTCATCCGTATAAACGCAAATCGAGGACGAGCGAAGCCGTCCGACACGAAGATCGGTGCTGGACCACTAAAGCGGTATCACGTCAGCCTGCGTCTTCAACGACGCGCGGCCCTGGGCGGCGAGCGTCGGACAATCGTTTGCCTCGAAGCTCGCGTTTGAGAAAAGCTTTAAAAGTCGCTTGAACCGATGTTGCAAGAACGACCGATCGTCCTATAAGCATCGCTGCAACAAGTACGTTATCGGCGCGGCAGTGGCGAACTTTAGGCATTCAGGGAACGATGACAACGAAGTCCATCACGCCGGTTTCAAAGTCCAAAAAAACCAAACCCCGCTGGGCCATCGGCCGAACGGGGTTTCGTCGTTGCACTTGCTCATTGCTCACTTCCTGACCATTGCGCTCAGGCCTGCATTACGGCTACAGCGGGAAAACGTGCTGCGCTTTGTTGCGATAAAGATGACGCGTTGGTTTCAGACAACTTCTGTTTGCAACTGCTTCAAGCGAACCTTGGCTTGGCTGCGCTTCGGTCAAGGTAGGTAGGTGAGGCCGTGTGTTCAGCACTCGCCGGGTCCGCTTTCGTGCGGTGCGTTGATCAGCACCACGGAACAAAGTTTAATGCGCGTGCTCGCCTTTCAATCGGTGAAGGTGATGCCTTTTCGACTTTCTGTTCGGCGCATATGCGGCACTCAAGTCCAGCGAGATACGGCCGTCTGATCGACGCCGCGCAACTAACCGCCGAATCCTGGCGCCCCGGCCTTCGCTGACGCCATCCTAGGGACAACCCGCATTGTTCTGACGGCCATTTGATTGATACCGTCCAAATCATACGTATGATATAGAGACATGAAATGCCGACTTTGCATAGTCAAGTGCTCAACGAGATGGGCGAACAGATTTGCTCCGGCAAATTCGCGCCCGGCGACATCCTGCCTGCCGAGACAGAACTCGCGGAGCAGATGCAGGTGAGCCGCATCACTATCCGCGAGACGATGAAGTCGTTGTCGGCGAAGGGCATGCTTCAGGTGCGCCGCCGCCACGGCACCATCGTGCTGCCGCGCGCGCAGTGGCAGCTTTTCGATCCCGACGTCATCACGTGGCGCGCACGCGCAGGCGCAATCGACGACGCGCTCATTCAGGACCTGATGGAGTTGCGGCTCATCATTGAACCGAATGCCGCGAAGCTCGCCGCGAAACGGGCGACCGCGCAGGACCGCAAGGACATTCGACGCGCATTCAAGGCAATGGAGCGGGCTGTCGCGGGCCAGGGCGAATACGTTCCCGCCGACCTTGCTTTTCACGGCGCGATTCTCACCGCTTGCCATAACCAGTTTATCCAGCAGATGCAGAACGCGCTGTCGGCCATCCTGCGCACGAGTTTCGAACTGAGCTCGGAGATCGCGGGCGGTCCCGCGCGTTCGTTGCCGATGCACGAAGCGCTCTGCGTCGCAATCGAACAGGGCGATACCGCCGCCGCCGAGCGCGCGGTGCTTACGCTCATCGAGCGGGCGGAGAAGGACTTCGACGATCGCGCCGCGATGACGCGCACGCTCAACGACAAGCCGCTTTGAACCTGCAACGCGAAACGATTCAACCGAGGACTTACGCATGACACAGTTGTTCGACTTGAGCGGCCGCACCGCGCTCGTAACGGGATCGGCGCGCGGCATCGGCTTTGCGCTGGCGGAAGGCCTGGCGCAAGCGGGCGCGGGCATCATCGTGAACGGCACGCGGGCCGACACCGTCGATGAAGCCGTGCGCCGTCTGCGCGAACGGGGCGCCACGGCGCAAGGCCGTGCATTCGATGTCACCGATGAAACCGCGGTCGCCGCCGCCTTCGAGGCGTGGGACGCCGAAGGCGTCGAGGTCGATATCCTCGTGAATAACGCGGGCATCCAGTTTCGCAAGCCGCTCGTCGAACTCGCGCTCGCGGACTGGCAACGCGTGATCGACACCAATCTCACGAGCGCGTTCATCGTCGCGAAGGAAGCGGCGCGGCGCATGATCGCGCGCGGCAAGGGTGGCAAGGTCATCAACATCGGGTCGCTGACGAGCGAAGGCGCGCGCGCCACCGTCGCGCCTTATACAGCGGCCAAGGGCGGCGTGAAGATGCTCACGCGCGCCATGAGCGCCGAATGGGCCGCGTTCGATATTCAGGCGAACGCCATCGGCCCTGGCTACATCCTCACCGACATGAATCAGGCGCTCGTCGATAACGTGCAGTTCGACGCATGGGTCAAGGCAAGCAATCCGTCGCAACGCTGGGGCAAGCCCGAGGAACTCGTCGGCACGGCGGTGTATCTCGCGTCGCCTGCATCGAGCTATGTGAACGGCCAGATCATTTATGTCGATGGCGGTTGGCTCGCCGTGCTTTGAAGTATCACCATGAATCTTGGAGACAACATGGATAGCGTCAAAACGGTGGCACCGCAAAGATGGTGGTATCTCATGCCCATCATCTTCATCACATACAGTCTTGCGTATCTGGATCGCGCGAATTACGGCTTCGCGGCTGCGGCGGGCATCGACCGCGATCTCGGCATCACGCATGCGACGTCGTCGCTCATCGGCTCGCTGTTCTTTCTCGGATACTGCTTGTTTCAAGTGCCCGGCGCGATCTACGCGCAAAAGAACAGCGTCAAGAAACTCATCTTCATCAGCCTCGTGCTCTGGGGCGTGTGCGCCGCGTTGACGGGCATGGTGAGCAATATCCCGATGCTGATGGTGCTGCGCTTCGTGCTCGGCATCGTCGAGGCGGCGGTGATGCCTTCCATGCTCATGTACATCAGCCGCTGGTTCACGCGCACCGAACGCTCGCGCGCGAACACGTTCCTCATTCTCGGCAACCCCGTGACGGTGCTGTGGATGTCGGTGGTTTCGGGCTATCTCGTGAAGAGCTTCGGCTGGCGCGAGATGTTCATCATCGAAGGCGTGCCGGCTATTGCATGGGCCGTGGTGTGGTCGTTCACGGTGAAGGACCGTCCCTCCGAAGTCACCTGGATGAGCGACGCCGAGAAAGCCGAACTGCAAGCGCGTCTCGTCTCGGAACAGGCGCACATCGCACCCGTGCGCGATTACAAGTCGGCGTTTCGGTCGTCCATCGTGCTCAAGTGCTGCGCCATCCATGCGCTGTGGAGTATCGGCGTGTACGGCTTCATCATGTGGCTGCCGTCCATTCTGAAGGCGGCTTCGACCATCGACATCGTGTCGGTCGGCTGGCTCGCGGCGGTGCCTTATCTCGCGGCCATCATCCTGATGCTGCTGGCATCGTGGCTCTCCGACAAGACGCGTAATCGCAAGCTCTTCGTGTGGCCGCTGCTGCTTATCGGAACGATCGCGTTCGTCGGCTCCTATCTCGTCGGCAGCTCCAACTTCTGGCTCTCGTTCGGCTTGCTCGTGATCGCGGGTGGCACCATGTACGCGCCCTACGGACCGTTCTTCGCGCTCGTGCCGGAGCTCATTCCGAGCAACGTGCTTGGCGGGGCGATCGGACTCATCAATGCGTGCGGCGCACTCGGCGCGTTCTGCGGTTCGTGGGTCGTCGGCTATCTGAATGGCGCGACGGGCAGTCCGTCCGCATCGTATGTGTTCATGGCTGCGGCGCTCTTCGCTTCGGTCGTGCTGATGATGCTCGTGCCCGCCACCACCGGTGAACGTTCCACGCCCAAGGGAGGCGCGGGCAAGTCCACGCCTTCCGTTCTTGCAAAGTAACCTCATGGCCATCCTCATCACCGATGTCAAAGTCATACTGACCGCGCCGGAAGGCATTAATCTGCTCGTCGTGAAGGTCGAGACGAATCAGGACGGTCTCCATGGGCTCGGCTGCGCGACCTTCGCCTACCGGCATCTCGCGGTCAAATGTCTGATCGAAGAATACTTGCGGCCGCTGCTCATCGGGCGCGATGCGCAAGCTATCGAAGAGCAATGGCAGCTCATGCATCAAAACGCTTACTGGCGTAACGGGCCGATAGAGAACAACGCGATCTCCGGCATCGACATGGCCTTGTGGGACATCAAGGGCAAGCTCGCGAACATGCCGCTCTATCAGCTTTTCGGTGGCAAGGTGCGCGAAGGCGTGCCGATCTATCGTCATGCGGATGGTCGCGATCTCAACGAACTCTGCGAGAACATTCAGCGATATCGCGAGCAAGGCATCACGCATATTCGCTGTCAAAGCGGTGGTTATGGCGGCGGCGGTTTTGGCAAGGCACCGCAGAGCGCACCGCGCGGCGCGCCCGATGGCATCTATCTCGACAGCCGCAAATATATTCGCGATACGCTGAAGCTCTTCGATGGAATTCGCAGCAAGATCGGTTTCGATGTCGCGCTGTGCCACGACGTGCACGAGCGCCTGAAGCCAGTGGAAGCAATTCGCTTCGCACGCGAGCTGGAACCGTATGAACTTTTCTTTCTCGAAGATGCGATCGCGCTGGAAGAAGGCGAATGGATGCGCCAACTACGCGCGAAGACCACGACGCCGCTCGCGCAAGGCGAGTTGTTCAACAACCCTTATGAATGGCGTTTTCTGATCACTGAACGGTTGATCGATTTCGTGCGCGTGCATCTGAGTCAGATAGGCGGCATCACGGCGGGACGCAAGCTGCAGATTTTCGCGGAGCAGTTCGGCGTGCGCACGGCATGGCACGGTCCAGGCGATATGTCGCCGCTCGCGCATGCGGCGAATATTCATATCGATCTGGCGTCGCGTAATTTCGGCGTGCAGGAATGGTCGGGCACGGAACCGCCCAACTTCGTGATCCAGAATCTGAAAGGGCCGCGTGCCGCCTTGCTCGATGTGTTCCCCGGCCTGCCGGAGTTTCGCGACGGCTACGTTCATGCGAACGACAAGCCAGGCTTGGGCGTCGATATCGACGAGAAGGAAGCCGCGAAATATCCCTGCGAGGCCGCCGTTACCGTATGGACGCAAACGCGCCTCATGGACGGCGGCCTGCAAACGCCTTGAAGCTAACTCAAGGCGCGGCGTTGCTGCATCGGTTGATACGCTTCGCCAGCCTTGAAGCGGTCGAGGCGCTCGCTTGCCGTCGTCAGGGCGGCGAGCGTGGCGCGCTGCAACTGATGATCGTACAAGGAGACGATTGCCGCGATCTGCTCGAATGCTTCCGGCGCAAGGGTCCACGTGCCGGATTCGCGGCCGCCATCGAATACTTCGGCCATGATGCGGTCCGCGGCCATCAGCGCGTCGTGGGAGAAGTCGCCGTGACCCGCTTCGGACAGGAAGCGCGCGAGCAGCATCGCTTCGGTGATCTGCTGGGCGGGTGCGATGTCGGTGGCGCCGGCACGCAGCGCTTGCAATGACAGATGCACTTGCAACGCGAGTTCGTTGGCTACCGCGCGAGGAATCGGCAGCAGTTGCGCTTTGGACAGCCGCGCGCGCGAAGCCTGCGGCGAACGCTGAAAAGGAAGGGTGCGTGACATGCGTATAAGCGAAAGAAGCGCCGTCGTGGTTGACTTCTCTCGTTAACGTTCGTCCCACGCGTTTTCTGAAGGGTTGTTTTGGCGTAAGCGTGCAAATTCTTCGAGGATCGCAATGGCGCGCTCGCACTGCGCCGCGTCCAGCGAGTGGATGGACGGTTTTACCGTATCGGCGCCGATTTGCTGCGCGAGCCACTTCAGGCCCTTTGCGCGGGCTTCGAAAATATTGCACGCGTCGCGGCGCACTTTTGCCTGGGCGAGCGGTTCGAGGGCAGCGTGTAGTTTTGTCTTCAGATCGCGTAAAGCGGCATCGGCCAGACGCCCGAGCGGAACCTGGCGCGTGCTGCGCGGGAAAACACCGATCCACGCCTGACAAGGCGCACAGACCCAGAGCGGGCCGTGATCGTCGCGATACGGGTAGATTTCATCGTCCGAGCGAACAAGCGTCGCGGGCGCGCCGCAATAGTCGCAATCGGGATGAGGCAGAGGTTTGACCGGGCGGCCGACTCGCATTGTTGAATAAGTCGAGGGACGGAAGCGGCCAATATATCAAACGCAAACTGCGAAACGAAACGATGCCGGCAAGTGAGCGCGAAGCTCTCGTGCCGGCATCAAACCTCTACTTGCAGGGAGCGGCTCAAGGCTCACTCCTGGAGGCATTTAGCGACTTAGCGCTGGTCCTTCTTCACTTCTTCCTTGACGTCGCCGTATTGCTTGCGAGCTTCGCCGGCGCCTTGCTGGACCTGACCCTTCACTTGCTGGGCGGTGTCGCCAGTCATCTTGCCGACCGCCTCATTCGCCTTGCCCTTCACCTTTTCGGCGGTACCCTTAACTTGATCCTTGTTCATGGTGAACCTCCTTGAATGGTTGCGTGGGACGGTTTGCCTCCACGAATATCCTTATCGCAAAACACGGGCCTGCCCTGCGAACGATCGGTCGTTTTTCATTCGTGCCACACTACACTGCAAATTCAACTGAAAGAGGAGACTTTCGGCGTATGGCAAGAACCAACGAGTACCAACAAGCTATCGGCGATGCCGTGACCGACTGGAAAACGCGCGAGCGGCCCGCGCGAATCGTCGTCGAAGGCACGCACTGCAAGATCGTGCCGCTCGATGTCGACGCACATGCGCAGGATCTTTTCCACGCGTACAGCGAGCCGAGCGACTGGACCTATCTGTTCACCGGTCCGTTCAAGGAGTTTGCGGCGTTTCGCACGTATTTGACACAAGCGGCGGCATCGGCCGATCCGTTGCACTACGCCGTCATCGATAAATCCAGCGGCAAGGCAGTCGGGACGTTCGCGCTGATGCGCATCGAGCCGGTTCATGGCGTGATCGAAGTGGGCAGCGTGACGTTTTCGCCGCTGCTCAAGCAAACGCGCATCTCGACCGAAGCGCAGTATCTGCTGATGCGCTACGTGTTCGAAGCCCTGCAATACCGGCGCTACGAATGGAAATGCGACAGCCTGAACGCGCCATCGCGCAAGACGGCGCTGCGACTCGGCTTCGAGTTCGAAGGCATCTTCAGGCAAGCTATCGTGTACAAGGGGCGTAACCGCGATACCGCGTGGTATTCGATCATCGATAAAGACTGGCCCACGGTGCGCGCCGCATTCGAACGCTGGCTCGCCGACGACAACTTCGACGCCGACGGCAAGCAACGCGCATCGCTTGCGAGCTTGAGAGTCAACGCATCTGAATGACAGGCGCGAGAAAATTGCGCACGTAAGGCAGCCAGATCGGAATGGCCGCGCGGGACGCGAACATTCCGTGACCGTTTTCACCGTAGGGCGGCTCCATCACGAACTGACCTTTGCCGCCTGCTTGCTGGAATGCGTTGAACCAGCTTCGCGTGTAGTCCGGGCCGAAGTACTGATCGTTCTCGACATAGTGCCAAAGCACCGGCACGCGCACGGTGCCCGCGAAGTGCGTGATCGCTCTTAGCATGTTGTCCGGGGCGCACGGCACGGTTGGATGCCTCGCCGGATCGCCGCCGCGTCCGCCCGAGAAGTTGAGCACCGCTATCACGCCGGGCGGATCGAAGCTCGCCGCCGCCAGCGAAGAAAACCCGCCCGCAGATTGCCCCGCCAGCACGATCCGGTTGCCGTCCACTTGCGGCTGGGTCTTCGCATACGCGATGGTCGCGAGAATGTCCTGTGCGGCTGCATTGCCGGATGCTTCGTAGTCGGCAGTGGCGCACTTGCCGGTGCTCTCGGCATACGTGCCGCCCGTCGCGCCATAGCCTCGGCGAATCGGCACGATCACGGCGAAACCCATTTCCACGAAAGTACGAATCTGCGGAATCAGCCGATAACGCCCGGTCTTCACGCGATTGAGCGGATCGGGCGGACTGCCGTGACTCAGCACGATGAGCGGAAACGGCCCCGCGCCATCCGGCTGATAGAGCGTCGCGACCAGCTCACGGCGCGAGTCGCCGAACAAGCCTTTCTCGATCATCGGAACCTGCACGACGGTTTCATGCAAATCGGCGGCGAGGCTTTCGGGTTCGTCCGCGCGCGCGACGGAGACGGCGGCAAGCGCGACAAACACAAGGGCTGAAAGGCGCATGAGCGGAGTTCGAGCGTCTGGGTGATGCGCAATGTATCAGATCGTCTCCTTAGTTAATCACCCATCGGTGAATTCGTTTATCACCGCGCCGTCACTTTTCTAAGCCAGGAAAATTGGTTTGGCCTCGGCATGCGGGCTCTTATTCTTTTTGTTCTGCGACGACGCGTCTCTCCAGTGCTCGTTCCATCCAACCGGCGCGGCCACGCGCTGCATCTCAGAGCGTCCATGGCAACGGTTCAATTGCATAGCGTCATCAAGCGCTACGACGGCGCACCGGTCGTCGATGCGGTCTCGCTTTCCGTGCGCGACGGCGAATTCCTTACCTTGCTCGGCCCGAGCGGATGCGGCAAGACGACGTGTCTCCGCATGGTTGCGGGCTTCGTCACGCCGGATGCGGGCTCGGTCCATATCGGCGGCGAGGATGTGACGCAGGTTCCGGCTCATCGGCGCAATACGGGCATGGTGTTTCAACAGTACGCGCTGTTTCCGCATCTGACGGTCGCGCAGAATCTCGCCTTCGGTCTACGCGTGCGCAAGCTGCCGGGCAAGGAGATCAAACGGCGCGCCACCGAAGCGCTCGACCGCGTGCGCCTTTCGGGTTATGCGGATCGTTACCCGGACCAGCTATCGGGCGGGCAGAAGCAGCGTGTCGCGCTGGCGAGGGCGCTCGTCATCAATCCGCGCGTGCTGTTGCTCGACGAACCGCTCGGCGCGCTCGATCAGAAACTGCGCGAGGAATTGCAGGCGGAGATCAAGCGCATTCAGCGCGAAGTGGGCATCACGACCATCTTCGTCACGCACGATCAGAGCGAGGCGCTGAGTCTTTCGGATCGCATCGTCGTGATGCGGCAGGGCGGTATCAGTCAGATTGGCTCGCCGCAGGAACTGTACGACCGGCCGGTGGATCGATACGTCGCGAGTTTCATCGGCAAGATCAATCTCGTCACGGTGACGGCAGGCGCGCTCGGCGCCGATGGCCGCTTGCGCGTGCAAAGCCGCCAGACGGCCGAACCATTCGATGTCGATCTCGCCGGCGGCGCAGCGCCCGCGCCCGGCGAACCGCTGTTGCTCGCGTTGCGGCCGGAGCGCATTCAGATCGGCACGGGTTTGCCGAACCGCGTGCAGGGCCGCGTGGAACTCGCCACGTATGCGGGCGACGGCTGGTATCTCGAAGTCCGCACGCAGGCAAGCGAGCCGCTCATCGTGCGCACGTCGGGCCGCGCGGCACCCGCCGCTGGCGATGCCGTCACGCTCGGCTGGCACCACGGCGATGCCGTCCTCTTGCGCGACGAGGCCGCCACATGAGCAACGATGCCTTGCTGACAGGCGGCGATCTCGCCGCGACGCCTGCGCCGCTTTCGGCGACGAAGCGCAGGGGCGCCGCCTACGGCGCGCTCGCCTTGCCGGGACTGGCGTTTCTTGGCGTGTTCTTCGTCGCGCCTATTGGCTATCTGCTGATCTTGTCGCTGCACGGCGGCGGCTCGATGGGCCGTGTCGACGACACATGGACGCTTTCCAACTACGCGCGCTTTCTCTCCGATGCGTACTACCTCCAGATCCTGCTCGACACGCTCGTCTTCGGCGCATTGACGGCGATCATCTGCGCGGTGTTCGGCTTTCCGTTCAGCTATTACCTTGCGCGCACGCGTTCGCGCTGGCGCACGCCGCTTTTGTTCGTGACGGTGTTGCCGTTGCTCATCAGCGCCGTGATCCGCAATCTCGGCTGGATTCCGGTGCTTACCGAACACGGCATGCTCAATACGCTCTTGCTGGGTTCCGGTGTGGTGAAGGAACCCGTGCAGTGGATCTTCAACTACACCGGCGCGCTCATCGGCATGGTGCACGTGGAGTTTCCCTTCATGGTGCTGATGCTGACGAGCGCCATCCGCAAGATCGATCCCGCGCTCGAGGAAGCCGCCATCAATCTCGGCGCGACGCCTTTTCTGGCGTTCGTGCGCGTGGTCTTGCCGCTGTGCCGGCCGGGACTGGCGGCGGGCGCGTCGATGGTCTTCATGGCCGCGATCAGCGCGCTCGTCACGCCGGGCATTCTCGGCGGGCATCGGGTGATGTTCATGGCGCTCTACATCGATCAGCAGATGCACGGCGTGCTGAACTACACGGTCGGCTCGACCGCCGCCATCCTGACGATGATCGCCGCGCTCGCATCGATGCTGCTCGCCGTGCGAATGAGCGGAGCGCGGACATGAGTACCCAAGCGAGTACGTCGTCCGTCGTGTGGCATCGCGATGCCGCATCGAGCGCGTTGAAATGGCTGCTGCGTATCGCGACCTTCGCGGTGCCCGTGTTTTTGCTGCTGCCGTTTATCGGCATCGTCAGTGCTTCGTTTTCGAAGAGCGGCGCGCTCGCGTTTCCGCCGAGCGACTGGACGCTCCACTGGTATCGCTCGATCTCGCCGGACTATTACGCTGCGCTTCGCTACAGCGTCGCGCTGGGCACGGCGACGACCGCGCTCGCCACGCTCGTCGGTGTGCCGCTTTCGTTGTCGATCGTGCGCGGACGTTATGCGGGGCGCGGCATCGTGAATGCGCTATGCGTTGCGCCGCTGGGCGTGCCGACTATCGTCATTGCGGTGGCGGGCTTCAAGTTCTTCATGCTCGCCGCCGACTGGCACGACATCGGACTCAACGGAACGAGCGCGGCCATCGTGCTGATGCAGGCCGTGTTCACCTTGCCGCTCGTCGTGCGCTCGGTGGTCGCGAGCTTCGCGCACTACGACAATGCGCTCGATGAAGCCGCGCAGAACCTTGGCGCCACGCCTTGGCAAGTGTTTTGGCGCGTGACCGTGCCACTTGTTTTGCCCGGCGTGATCGCGGGAATGCTGTTCGCCTTCGTGCTTTCGTTCGACGACGTGGTGGTCGCATGGTTCATGGGCGACCCGAGCCGTCCGACCTTGCCCGTCAAGCTCTTCAACGCGATGGAAGTGGAGTTCGATAACGCGGTCACCGCGCTGTCCACGCTGATCATTGCGTTCTGGGCCGCGCTCGCGTTGCTGCTCAATCGTTTCTTCCGTCTCGAACGTCTCTTTTCGCGGCGTTGAGCCTTCTCCTTCTTTCCTCACGAGGCCATTCTTGAAAGTTATCGCCAGGCTCGCGCTCGGGCTCTTCGCACTGACCGCATCCCTCGTTGCCGGGCTCGCGCATGCGCAGAGCGCAGACCCCAAAGACATCGTGCTGCGCGTGTCGTCGTGGGGCGGCAAGTCCACGCAGACGCAGATCAAATACGCGGGCGACATCTTCACCAATAAAACGGGCGTGAAGGTGCAATTCATCGATGGCGCGTCGATCGATCACGTCGCCAAGCTCGTCGCCGCGAACGGCCGCAACGTGCCCTATGACGTCGTGTTGCTCGACGGCGACGTGCGCGCGCAAGCCATCAAGGCAGGCGTGCTGCAAAAGCTCGATCCGGCGAAAGTGCCGAACGTGAATTTCGCGCTCGATCTCGCGAAGAACGCGCAGGGCTATGCGCCTGACTTCGATTTCGTCTCGGCGATCTTCGTCTACAACGCGGACAAGTTTCAGCAAGCAGGCATTCCCGCGCCGTCATCGTGGAAGGACTTGTGGAACCCGAAGCTCGCGGGTCACGTTGCGTTGCCCGATCTCGCCAATGGCGCGGGCCGCGCGCTGCTGATCGAAACGTCGCGTCTGAATGGCGGCGATGAAGGCAATCTCGACAAGGCCGTTGCGGAGATTGCGAAGGTCAATGCGCGCACGTTCTGGCAGACCTCGCAACAGGCGGAGCAACTCATCAAGTCCGGCGATATCTGGCTTACCGTCATTGCCGATGGCCGTGCCTACGCGCTTCAGGATGCCTACAAGCCCGCGCGCGCGGTGCGTCCGACGGAAGGCTCCATCGCGTTCGCATCGACGGCGGATATCGTCAAGGGCACGCCGCATCCCGACCTCGCGGCGCAGTTCCTGAACGAGATCTACGGCGCGCTTTATCAGCTCGGCAACGCAACGGACTTCTACTACGGCCCGACCAACCGCCTGCTTGCGCCCGTGATCGAAGCCGACCCGCAACTCGCGGCCAAGCTCATCTACAAGCCGGAGCAAGCCCAGGCGCTCTATCACCCGGACTGGAACAAGTTCTGGGGCGCGTTCGATCGCGCGCAGGACTTGTGGAACCGGACCATCGTCTCCAGAAAATGACCCAGCACATCCACTTCAACGCGTTCCACATGAACGCACCCGCGCATTCGTGGGCGGGCTTCTGGCGGCATCCGCGCGACCGCTCGCTCGAACACAACACGCTCGGCTACTGGGTAGAACTCGCGCAGACGGCCGAGCGCGGTCTCTTCGACGGCGTGTTTCTCGCCGATGTCTTCGGCATCTACGATGTCTACGGCGGCGGCACCGACGCCACGCTCTTCGCGGCTGCGCAAGCGCCTTCGCACGATCCGTTGCTGACCGTGCCCGCCATGGCTTATGCGACGAAGCACATCGGCTTCGGCGTGACGGCGAACCTCACGTACGAGCATCCGTATCAGTTCGCGCGGCGCTTTTCCACGCTCGATCATCTGACGAGCGGCCGTGCGGGCTGGAACGTCGTGACGGGTTATCTGGAAAGCGCGGCGCGTGGCATGGGTCTCGCGAAAGCGCGCGAGCACGACGAGCGATACGCGGCCGGCGAGGACTTCCTCGAAGCCGTCTACAAGCTGTGGGAAGGAAGCTGGGTTGAAGGCGCGGCGGTGCGCGACAAGCGTGCGGGACATCCTTATACTGACCCGTCGCGCGTGCGGCGCGTGAAGCATGAAGGCCCGTATTACCGTGTCGATGGCTTCAATCTTACCGAGCCTTCGCCGCAGCGCACGCCGGTGTTGTATCAGGCCGGTGCGTCGGGACGCGGCAAGGCGTTCGCGGGCAAGCATGCGGAATGCGTGTTTCTCGAAGGACAGACGCCTGCCATCGTCGCGGCGGCGGCGCGCGACATCCGCCAGCATGCAGTCGATGCAGGCCGCGCTGCCGACGATGTGCTGCTCTATCTCGGCGCGACCGTCGTGGTTGCGCGCACGTCGAAGGAAGCGCGCGAATTGCAGGCCGAGTATGCCGAATACGTCGATACGTTGGGACAACTTGCGCTGGTGTCGGGCTGGACCGGCATCGACTTCGCGGAACTGGATCTGGACGAACCGATTCGCTATGTGAAGAGCAACGCGCTGCAGTCGACCGTCGAGAATCTCACGAAGCATGCAGGCCGGCCCATCACGCCGCGCGACATGAGCCGCTTCGATCAGATCGGCGGACGCGGGCCGTTCATCGTCGGCGATCCGCGCGAGGTGGCGGATCAGTTGATTGCATGGATAGATGAAACCGGCGTCGATGGCTTCAATCTGCGGCGTCTCGTGATGCCCGAAAGCCTGCATGCGTTCGTGGATCTCGTCGTGCCGGAACTGCAGAATCGCGGGCGTTATCGCACCGAGTATGCCGAGGGCACGCTGCGCGAGAAGCTCTTTGCCGGGCGCGGACCTCATCTGCGAGCGACGCATCCGGGCGCGCAATATCGCGACCTTTGAGACAGCCGACATGAACCAGATCGATCGAACCATTTTCTCCGATGCCATCGCGCGCCTGCATCGTGGACTTGCCGAAGCCACGCCGGTGCTCAAGCAACGCAGTGCGCAAACCGACGAAGCCGCGACGTTTCCCTACGACAACATCCGCACCTTGCACGATGCGGGTCTGCTCGCAGCCGGTCTGTCGCTGGAACGCGGCGGAGCGGGCTTCGGACGCGGCACGAGCTTCACGCATTTCTTCGATGCGGTGACATCGATCGCGCGCGCCTGCAGCAACACCGCGCAGCTCTATACGGTGCAGACAGGCGCGCTCTTCACGCTGGAATTGCTGGCCGATTCCGCACTTGTGGATGAACTCGCCGCCGCCGTGCGCGAAGATGGCGCGACCTTCTGCTTCACCGCCGCCGAACCCGACGAGCGCTTCACGTACGACAACAAGCGCACGAACCTCAAGTCGTATGCCGAGCGTCTCGACGACGGCCGCTGGCGCGTCAAGGCGGAAAAAGCCTTCGCGACAGGCTCGGTCGGCTGCACTTATGCGCTCTTCCAGTGCGCGACCGTGACCGATGACGAAGGCCGTCCGCCCGAGTCCGTTCTCGTGCTGCTGCCGCGCAGTCACGAAGCGGTGAACGTGCTCGATACGTGGGACGGCATCGGTCAGCGGGCGACATCGAGCGGTCGGCTCGTCGTGAACGAAAGCGTGATCGATGGCCGCTGGGTTGCGGGCAATCCGGCCAGCGTGCCTGCTGCGGCTATCTTCGCGCCGCTCTATCAACTCGGCTTTGCGGCGATTCTCGCGGGCATCGGCGAAGCGGCGCTCGACGATACCCTGCACTTCGTGAATCACGTGCAGAAGCCGACCAACGGTTACGCACGCGCCGCCGAGGAGCCCGCAATTCAGGCGCATGTCGCCGATATCCGCATCGCGCTGAGTGCGAGCCGCGCGCTGATCAACGAAGCAGCCCGTTCGATGGACGCCTTCACGCGCGGCGAAGCGGATATTGCCGAGGTGCTGGTCGCCGTTTATCAGGCGAAGGTGCATGCGAGCGGCAGTTCCATTGAAGCGGGTTCGCGGCTCTTTCAGATCGGCGGCGCGCGTTCGGCTACGAGGCGCGCCGCGGCGGACAGGCACTGGCGCAACGCGCGCACGCTGACGCTGCACGATTCGGTCGACAAGCAAAAAGGCGTGGTTGCGCGACACGTGCTCGGCGTCGAGCGTCCGAACGTTTCCACGCGCTAAACAAGGACACGTATCGTGCTGCTCGCATTCTTTCTGTCGCATTCGGCTTCGCCGCACACGGTCGGGCAATGGCGTCTGCCGCGCTCGTTCCAGGGCTTGCGCTACGACCGTCCGGCGTATTGGGAGCACGTTGCGCGCACGGCGGAGCGTGGCGGCATCGACACCATCTTCTTGTCGGATTCGTATTCGATCTACGAGACGTATCGCGGCGACAGTGACGACACCTTGCGCTGGGCCGTGCAATGTCCGCGACATGACCCGCTGCCGCTCATTCCGATCATGGCGCGTGTGACGCAGTCGGTTGGCATCATCACGACGCTGAGTACCGCGTTTCTGCCGCCGTACTGGGTCGCGCGGCAGTTCGCGACGCTCGATCATCTGACCGAAGGGCGCGTGGGGTGGAATCTCGTGACCACGGCGGGCGAACCCGAAGCACGTCAGTTCGGGCAGAAGCTCGATGAACACGACACGCGGTATCGGCGCGCGGAGGAGTATCTCAAGCTGTGCCAGACGCTATGGGATAGCTGGGAGCCGGACGCGATCGTCGCGGACCGCGCGTCGGGCGTGTTCGCCGATCCATCGAAAGTCGCGAGGATCGACTTTCACGGCGACTTCTTCGCGAGCCAGGGGCGCTTCACGGTGCCGCGCTCGCCGCAGGGCAGGCCGTTGATTGCGCAGGCGGGTTCATCGAGCGCGGGCGCGGCATTCGCGGGACGGCATGCGGAACTCGTGTTCGGCTTGCGGCATTCGGCGCGCGGCATGCGCGAGTTCGTCGACAAGGTGCAGGGCGAAGCCTCGAAAGCCGGACGTAGCGCGGGCGATGTGCGCATTCTGTGGGGTATCGTGCCTATCGTCGGGCAGACTCGCGAAGAAGCCTTGCAGAAGCAGAAGGCCATTCGCGACAACGTGACGGTCGAAGCGGGCCTCACCATGTTGTCCGCGTTTCTCAACACCGACCTCTCGCGCTTCGACGCCAACGCGCCGTTTCCCGATATCGGCGAAACGAGCGGCATTCGCGGGCATCTTTCCACCATCACCGAAGACTTCGCGCCGCATACGCCGCTCGGCGAGATCGCGCGTCATTTCGCGGCGGGACAGGGACCGCATGTCGTGGGTACGGCGTCGGAAGTCGCGGATCAGTTGCGGACCTTGCTCGATGAAGGCGGCGGCGATGGCTTTATCTGCATCACGCACGCGTTGCCTGCCTGCATGGACGAGTTCGTCGATCTCGTGGTCCCCGAATTGCGGCGACGCGGCTTGCGGCCCGCGTCGTATGAACATGCGACGTTGCGCGAACGCGTAAAGGCGGGTTGACTTGCACGGCACGCGAGCATGATTCAGAAGTAGGAGAGATTGGGCAGCGGCGTGCCATGCGCCGCCTGCCTGCCGATTGCAAGCGCCTTGAAGATGAGCGGATTGTGCGCCGTCACCGTACGCAACGCGCGCCAATGCCGGTCGAGCCGCTGGCTCACGCGCGTGCTCGAAGCGCCACCGAGTTCGAACAGTTCTCCCGCTGCGCGCAAGGCGAGTTCGTCGATCACCACTTTCGACTTCGCCGTGCTGTTGGCGGCGCGCTCGAACGCATGCGAGGAGACATCGCCCGATGCGGCGCTGTCGAAGCCGCGTTCGAGCCATTGCGCCGCTTCAAGCACACTCACACGCGCCAGATGCGCCACGCTTTCGATGCGGCCGAGCACTGCTTGCAGAAGCGGGTCGTTGGCGGGTACTTCATCGACACCGTGATAGAAATTGCGTTCGCGCGACTTCAGCAAGTGCGCGGCATCGGAAACAACGCGCTGCAAAATGCCCGCCACCACCGCCGAGAGATACAACTGCGCGAAGGTCGCGACATACGGCAGCGCGGTGACGCGGCTGTTATCGACGATCTCGTCGGGCAACACCTTCACGTTCGTGTAGTTGGTCGAGCCGCTTGCCGTGAACTGCTGACCGAAGCCGTCCCAATCGTCCGCTATATCCACGCCTTCGCGCGTGGCGGGCACGACGACCTTGATCTGCTTGCCGGCCTCATCGACTGCAAAGACGTAGATGTGGTCCGCATACAGGTTGCCCGTGCTGTAGAACTTCTTGCCGTTCAGACGCAGGCCGTCAGGGCCGGAAGTGACCGCTGTGTCGTAATCGAAGTTGCCTACGTTGCGCTTGCCGAGTTCCGTCGCCGATGCGCCATAAGTCTCGCCACGCACGACGCGGTCGAGATAGGTATCGAATGCGGGGAGGCGTTTATGGTCGATCAGCAGGCTCTCCACCAGATTCAGATGGTTGCGGAACGCGTGCGCGACATTCGGATCGGCTGCTGCAAGATCGATCACGAAGTCGAATAACTGCGTGAGCGTCAACGCGGCGCCGCCACGTTCGCGCGGCAAACGCAATGCGCCGATGCGCGCGTCTTTCAGGCGCTGCATCGTGGCCTTGAAGGCGGCCGTGTCGCGGCCGGGTTGCGCTTCCTGATCGGCGACCCAGGGCAAAAGCGCGCGCAAGTCGCGGACATCGAGTGCAGATGGTGCGGTGTTGGTCACGTTGATCTTCCTTGAACGATGAGAGGGAAAGATGTCGGATTACGCGTGCGCTTCGGCGGGCACGCCGAGCGTCGCGAGCAAGCGGTCGCGTAGCGCCGCAAACGCGGGATCGGTGGACACGCGCGGGCGCGGCAACGCGATGTCGATATCGCTGCCAATGCGGCCATGCTCCAGAACGAGCACGCGGTCGGCGAGCAGCAGCGCTTCATCGACGTCATGCGTGACGAGCAGCACCGTCGCCGCATGCGCTTTCCACACGTGCGCAATGAGCCGCTGCATCTGGATGCGCGTGAGGGCATCGAGCGCGGCGAACGGTTCGTCGAGTAGCCAGACTTTCGGATCGCGGACCAACGCACGCGCGAGCGCCACGCGTTGCGCTTCGCCGCCCGACAGCGTCAGCGGCCACGCATGCAGCCGATGCCCGACGCCCACTTCGTTGAGTGCCGCGGCGATCACGGCGCGCGCGTCGGGCTTGCGCAAACCGAGCGCAAGATTTTCCTCGACGGTTTTCCACGGTACGAGACGCGGCTCCTGAAACACGACCGCGCGCTTGTCCGGCACGTCGACCGTGCCGGCGGGTGCTTCATCGAGGCCCGACAGCGTGCGCAACAAGGTGGACTTCCCCGAACCCGAACGGCCGAGCAACGCCACGAAAGAGCCGCGTTCGATGTCGAGATCGAGCCGGTCGAGTACGGTGTGCGCGCCGAAGCGCCGCGTCAGTTGCCGGATACGGATGATAGGATCGCGTGTGGTCATCGCTCAGTCCTTGATCGTGGATGGCCGCCATGCAAGCAGACGTTTTTCGGCGCCGCGCACGAGGGCATCGGTGACGAGTCCGAGCAGTGCATAGATCAGGAGACACGCCATAATGATGTCGGTACGCATGTAGTTCTGCGCCGTGATCGCGAGATAGCCGATCCCGCTCGACGCGTTGATCTGCTCGCCCACCACGAGCGAGAGCCACGCAATGCTCAGCGAATAGCGCAAGCCGACGAGAAACGAAGGCAATGCGCCCGGCAGCACGATATGGCGAATCTGCTCGGCACGTGTGAGGCCGAGCGTGCTCGCCATCTCGACGATCTTGGCATCGACGCTGCGGATACCCGCGAACAGATTGAGGTAGACCGGTATCAGACAGCCCAGCGCGACGAGCGCGATCTTCGGTGTCTCGCCGATACCGAACCACAGGATGAACAGCGGCACGAGCGCCAGATGCGGCAAGGTGCGCGTCATTTGCAAAAGGGCATCGACGGAATCCTCGCCACGGCGCGAGAGACCGCTAACGAGCGCAAGCGCGACACCGAGCGTGAGGCCGATGGCAAGCCCGCTTCCCGCGCGCGCCAGCGACGCGAGCAGATGCGTGCCGAGTTCGCCGCTGGCTGCGAGTTCCCAGAGCGTCGTGGCAATCTGCGCGGGCGACGAGAAGCGCCGTTCGTTGACGAACCCGGTTGACGACGCCAGTTGCCATGCCGACAACAACGCCACCGGCACGACTAGCCGCCGCCAGCGCAATACGGCGGCGCGTCGCGGCGCGGGCGCGGCTTGGCCTTCGACGGCAAGTGTTGGATGCGACATGAGACGAATCCTCCGGAAAGTGTTCATGCCCGCGTCGCGAGCTGGCCATCGAAGGCCGTGCTCACGTTGCCGATCGACTGCTTGATCATGCCGTAGCGATAGAAACCGTCAGCGGCGTGCTGAAGCGCGTTGCGCACGTTGGAATCGAGCGGCGCGGGCGTCGGCTTGTACTCGGCGAGCAAGGACTTCGCGGTGGCGGGATCGAGATGCGTGTCCTTCACGAGCGCGGCGGCGGCCGCATCGACATTGGCGAGCGCCCAACGTTGCGCGCGCTCGCTGCGAGCGAGGAAGTCGCGGATCGCATCGCGCTTGTCGCGCGCCGCTTTCTCATGCACGAGCAGAAAGTTGTTGCCGCTATAGAGATAGTCGACGTCGCGCAGATCGGCGATGGGATACGCGCCGTTCTGCTGGATCGCAAGCGTCGAATATGGCGCCCAGGTGAGCCACGCATCGACGGCGCCGGCGGCAAATGCGGGCTTCGCGGCACCGGGATCGAGGAACACGAGGTTCACGTCTTCCCGCTTCAACCCCGCCTTTTCGATGAGACCGTAAGCCATCAGTTGCGGCCCGCCGCCTGCATTGACCGCGAGTTTCTTGCCCTTCAGGTCCGCGACCTTGCGGATGCCCGAGTCGCGTTGCGCGAGCAGCGGAATGAAGCTCGGCGCGAAGGTAATGGCGCTGACCGCGCGCGCCGGGCAACCCGCCGCATATGCAAAGAGGAACACGCTGTCGCCGGTCTGGCCGACATCGAGTGCGTCGGCGTTGAAGGCCTGCAATTCCGGCTGGCCTGCGGGAAACTTGCTCCACTCGATTTCGTACGGCAGATTCTTCGCTTCGCCGGAGGCTTCGAGGAAGGCTTTCCAGCCGATGGAATTCATGTCGCCCACGCGCAGCACCGGAGCCGCGCGCGCGGACGTGCCGATCATGAAGCCCGCCGCCGTGGCGAGGCCGCCGATAATCAGCTTGCGGCGAGTCGAAGAGCCGGGAGTGTCGTCGGATAGAACGGTGTTGGTCGATTGGTCGGTCACGTGGGTATGTCGGCAGAAGAGTGGCGGGAAGTCAGAGGGCGTAACCGGGATTGCGCTGATCGAGCAGACGCTTGAGCGCTTCGAAATGCAGCACGTGGTAGGGCTTGCCGGACCAAGCCGCGCCTTCCTTTGCCGCTTCCGTGTATTGGCGATGCACCTTGTCCTGCTGCTCTTGCGATAAAAGCCGCAGCGGTTTGCCGGTTGAATACGCGAGCACCTGAAAGCGCGCCGCGCGTTCGAGCAGATAAAGACGGTCATACGCCTGCGACACGCTGCGCCCCGTGACGATCACGCCATGATTCGCCAGGAACAAGATGCTCTTGTCGCCGAGACGGTCGGCAAGACGCCGCCCTTCCTCGATGTCGTAGGCTAGCCCGGTGTATTCGTCGTCGTAGGCAATGTGCTTGAGCAGCAGCAATTCCGCCTGGCCGATAGGCAACAGCCGCTGATCCGCAAGACGCGTGAGCGCGGTCGTGTAGGGCATATGCGTATGCAGCACGGCGGCATGACGAACTGGATCTGCCTGATGGATCGGCAGGTGAATGCATAGCGCCGATTGCTCCACCACGCCTTCTCCGGCAATGCGGTTGGCGTCGTAATCGAGCGTGAGGAAATCGCTGGCCTTGACTTCTGACCAATGCAAACCGAATGGCGCGACGAGAAAGCGCCCGCGCGGATCGGGCAGCGACAGCGAGAAATGATTGGCGATGCCTTCGTGCAGATCGTGCATGACCGCTGCGCGATGCGCGGCCGCAAGATCGATGCGTCCTGTCTGTTCGAATCGTTCGATTTCCGCGATATCCGCGATATCCACGAGCGTCGCGCTGTCCGCTTCGGCCATTGCAGTCACCTTTCCTTGCATTCGATGGAGAAGGGCATTCTGCTGGCATGCAGGTGCGCGAACAAACATCGAAAGGTGATTCGCTATTGAGCGCGCGGCTTGATTAGTTATGCGATGGGGACAGCTTTGTAAATAATCGCGCGTGAATGCAGGACTATTTGAGACGCGGCGTGACAGTATAATGAGCGCCCGCGCCCGTAGCCGGTCGCATCAATGCTCTCGCAATCAGCCAGATTTTTGCAATTCGACCGTCCTAAAGGACAGGTCGCAGCAACAAAGGATAAGCCTGCGTGGAAAATCTTTTCCAATCCGTGAATGCGTTCTTCGCATTCATCGCGCCCATTTCCGATTTTCTCTGGGACTTTCCCACCAACTTCAAAGCTTATTCACAGATTCCGGTTCTCGGACAGTTCCCCTTCGCAATACTGCTGCTGGTTGGCGTCGGCATTTACTTCTCCATTCGCACGCGCTTTGTCCAGACCATGAACATGCGCAAGATCGTGCGTATCATGTTGCGCCGGCAGACATCGAGCACGGGCGTAAGCGCGCATGCATCGTTCATGCTGGGACTCGCGATGCGTGCGGGACCGGGAAATATTGTCGGCATCACGGGCGCGATTTCCGTCGGCGGACCTGGCGCATTATTCTGGATGTGGGTCGCGGCGTTCTTCGGCATGGCGACCGCTTTCATGGAATCCACACTGGCGCAACTCTTCAAGGAGAGAAAGCAGAACGAGTTCGTCGGCGGCTTGCCGTTTTATGGACGCCGCATTCTCGGCGACCGGCGAATTGTCGGCACGTTTCTGTCGCTCGTGTTTATCGTCTATGCGCTTTTCAACGTGCCGCCGCAAACGTTCAACGTGTTCACCGCGATAGGCACCATTGCCGATACCGTCGCCGGCACGCATCTCGCGCGGCAATCGGCGGTGTATTACTTCATTGCGGGCGGATTGATTGTCGCGTGTTCGTTCATCATCATGGGCGGCATTCGGCGAGTCACGGCTTATACCGATGTACTCGTGCCGATCAAGGCCGCGCTCTTCTGCCTGATGTCGCTCGTCATCATCCTCATTAATCTGCCGCTCATTCCGTACTTCTTTCGCGAAGTGGTGGTCGGGGCGTTCGCGCCGCATGCATTGTTCGGCGGCGCTATTGGCACGGCGCTCGCGCAGGGCGTGAAGCGCGGGCTGATGTCGAACGAAGCAGGACAGGGCACCATTACGATGGCGGCCGCCATTGCCGATAACGATCACCCGTGCGAACAGGGTTTCGTGCAAAGCCTGGGCGTGTTCTTCGACACCATGGTCATCTGCACGATGACGGGCTTCATCGTCGTGATGGCGCACGTGTGGACCGGCACGGTCGATGGTCAGGCGTGGGAATCGGTGAGGGCATCGAAGATCACGGTTTATCTGGCTTCCGTGCAGGCGCTGGTGCCTGAGTCGGTGGGCCACGTGATCCGCATCGTGATGTGTCTGTGCTACGGCCTTTTCGCGTTCACCACGTTGCTCGGCATGATTTCGTTCGCGGAGATTTCCGCGAATTTCATCTCGCGTGGGCGCACGTTCATCGTGGGAATAAGAGTCGTCGGCTCGCTCGTGTTCGTGCCGTTCGGCGCGTTGACGGTGCTCGCAGGTCTTGAATTGCCGAACCTGTGGGCGTTGTCGGACCTGATGAATATCGTCATGGTGCTGCTCAACGTTCCGATCGTGCTGGCCGGGCAAAGGCTCGTGTATCGCGCGCTGGCGGATTATCGGAAGGGAAGCGGCGGAAGGTTCGTCTCGGCGAACATCGGCGTGAAGACAGAATATTGGCTGGACGATCGGAAAAGCGCCACGCCGCCGCAGCAGACAACCCGCTGACGGCGGCGTGATCGAAGGTCCTCTCGCGAGGACCCGTTACCGCTCAACTTAGCGCATACCGCCGCTGGCGATCAGTTGCTCGCCGGTGATCCACTTCGAATCATCCGAGGCCAGGAATACCGCGATCGTCGCGATATCGTCCGGGCGGCCAACGCGGCCAAGCGGCGTTTGAGCGACGATCTGAGTCTCGAAGTCGGAGCCGATGATGCCGTTGCTCTGCGTGCCTTCTGTCACGATCATGCCGGGGTTGATGGAGTTCACGCGGATCTTCTTCGGGCCGAGTTCACGGGCGAGGGAACCGGTGATGGCATCGACCGCGCCTTTCGTGCCGCTATAAACCGCGCTTTGCGGCGGCGTGATACGCGACACGACCGAACTCACGTTGATGATGCTTCCGCCTTCGCCGAGGTGCGCCGCAGCGAACTTGGTCGTCAGCAGCACACCGAGCACGTTCACGTTGAACTGCTTATGGTAATGCTCCTCGGTGATTTCCTCGACCGGTGCGAACTCGTACACGCCCGAGTTGTTCACGAGGATATCCAGCCGTCCGTAGGTTTCGACGGCGGCATTGACGATTCCTTGCGCATCCGCCGACTTCGACACATCGCCGCCCACTGCGGTCGCCTTGCCGTTTGCCGCGGTGATGGCCGCGACCACTTCATCCGCGCCCGCCTTGCTGCTTGCGTAATTCACGACCACGGAAGCGCCTTCTGCCGCGAGCGCCTTGGCGATTGCCGCGCCGATTCCTTTCGATGCACCCGTTACGACTGCAACCTTGCCGGTGAGCTTGCCCATGTCTGTCTTCCTTTATCGATGATTCGCTGAAAGTTAAGCCGGCGTTGAATCAGGTTCAGGCCGGCTTGCGTTGAGAAGCAATGTATCCGTGAGCGGCATCTTGAAAAAGCCCGATATGACGAATTGATTTGCGGGATTTAACGAACAATCGAACTCTGGTTATTCATTGAACGATGAATTACCACGCGGCTTGCGCATTCTTCAGAGGTGAAAGGGCCCAATGGCGAGCATTACCGATTCTGAAACATCCGGCTGGCAATCGGCGTACTTTCGCATACTCTTAAGGAGCACAGAAGGTGCGATTTCGGCGGCTGCTTATTCAACAGCGGCTCCACATACTTCGGATAGATTGGTATTACTTACTAAACTGCGACTAACCTGCGGAGAAAGGCCATGCCTCTACAGAATCGAATGTTAGCGGAGTTCGTCGGAACGTTCTGGCTGGTGGTGGGCGGATGCGGCAGCGCGATCATCGCGGCAAAATTCTCGACTGTCGGAATCGGGCTCCTTGGTGTGTCGCTCGCGTTCGGACTGAGCCTTCTCACGATGGCCTACGCCGTCGGTCCCATCTCCGGATGCCATGTTAATCTCGCTGTCACAATCGGCCTGACGGTTGCGGGCCGTTTTCCCGCGCGCGATGTCGGTCCTTATATCGTCGCTCAGGTGCTTGGCGCCATAGCGGGTGCGGCCGTGCTCGCATATGTCGCAGCGGGTGCGCCAGACTTCGACCGCTTCGCGGGATTCGCCGCCAACGGATACGGCGATCATTCACCCGGCAAGTACACGCTAGGCGCCGGACTCGTGTCCGAAGTCGTGATGACGTTCATGTTCGTGTTCGTCATTCTCGCGGCCACGCATGAGCGCGCGCCGGTCGGCTTCGCGCCGATCGCCATCGGACTCTGCCTTACGCTCATTCATCTGGTAAGCATTCCGGTGACCAACACCTCGGTCAACCCGGCGCGCTCGACCGGTCCCGCGTTTTTCGCGGGCATGTGGGCAATCCAGCAACTTTGGATGTTCTGGGCGGCGCCGATAGTGGGCGCGGTATTCGCGGGCCTGATCTATCCAGCGATGTCCGGGTCGTTGTCGCCCACCGCGCCTATCGTGGGCCGCAAGGTGAGCTGACGCCAAGCCCCAGGCGCGCGGTGAAGCTACCGCGCGCTGTCGGCCTGATAAGCCTCGAAGAAATCATCCGATGCGACCTTGTCCGCAAGCGTCCGCAACGTCGCCGCAGCGCCCGCTCCGAGCACGCGATCCACGCGCCGGTTCGCAGCCACCCAATACGCGAGCGCGGCCTTCAATTGCTTTCTGCCCAACGCCGTAAGCACGCAGCGCTTCGAGCGCTTGTCCTCGGCATCCGCGCGTAATTCCACCAGTTCGTCACGCACGAGCGGACGCATGGCATGCGTCACCGCCGACACCTGAATGCCGAGCCGCGACGCCAGTTCCTGCAGGGACGGTCCTTCGCTCGCGTGCTCCTTGCAGTATCGATCGATCTGCGAGAGCAGCGCCATTTGCGTCGCCTTCATGTCGAGCGGCGCGAGCGCCTCGTCATAAAGCTGGCTCAGTCGACGCGATGCCCGGCGCAGCGCCGTGTTCGTGCAGGCGAGCGGTGCAAACACGTCCGCGGCACCGGACTCGATAGTCGGAACGGACTCGGCACGCTTCGTTCGTGCCTTAGATGTAGCTTTCTTTTCCATACGCATAGGATGGTTGATTGCCTCGCGCTTGACAAGCTTTGGGCAAATACACATATACTTGAGCCCTCAACTAACTCCACTTTAATCCTTCGTCAGGGAGAAGTCATGGTGAATCAAGCATCCCGCAAGATTGCGGTTGTCACGGGCGCGTCGTCGGGTATCGGCGCGGTGTATGCGCAACGTCTGGCCGCGCGCGGCTACGATCTGTGGCTGGTCGCACGTCGCGCCGACCGTCTGCGCGAACTGGCGAGCGAGATTGGCGGCGCGCATGGCGTGAACGTCGAGACGGTCGTCGCAGACCTGACCAGCGAGGCGGATCTGCAACGCGTCGAGCAGCGCATCGCGGCCGAAGCGAACATCCACGTGCTCGTCAATAACGCGGGACTCGCGCGGCTGCGGCCGGTGGCGCAGTCATCGGTGGCGGATACGGCCACGCAGATCGCGCTCAATATCACCGCGCTCGTTCGTCTGACGCAAGCCGTGGTGCCCGGTTTCGTCGCGCGCAACGAAGGCGCGATCATCAACATTGCTTCGGTGCTGGCGCTCGACACCTTGCCCGTCAGCGCGGTCTATAGCGGCACAAAGGGCTTCGTTCTGAACTACACGCGCGGCTTGCAATTGGAACTCGCGAACACCGGCGTGAAGGTGCAAGCGGTGCTGCCCGCAGCGACGGCCACGGAAATCTGGGACGAATCGGGCGTGCCGCTCGACTCGCTGGCGGCGGGCACGGTCATGCGGACCGAAGACATGGTCGATGCCGCGCTCGAAGGTTTCGATCAGGGTGAAGCCATCACCATGCCGTCGGTACACGACGCGCAGTTGTTGCACAGCTTCGAAGAAGCGCGTCAAACGCTATTCCGCGCATCGCAGAACGGCACCGCCGCGCCGCGCTATCGCGCCTGATCGCCGGAAACGGAGAGGAGCAGATCGACATGCGTTATCGCATTTTCGGAAGTACGGGGCTGAAGGTATCGTCGCTGGCTCTGGGCACGGGCAACTTCGGCACGGGTTGGGGATACGGCTCGGAGCGCGACGAAGCGAAGACGGTCTTCGATACGTATCGTGCGGCAGGCGGCAATTTCATCGATACCGCCGACAGCTATCAGTTCGGCGATAGCGAAACCATCCTCGCCGAGTTCATCAAGGCGGAGCGCGAGGACATTGTGCTTGCGAGCAAATTCTCGCTCGGGGCGTCGCCGGACGCGGGTCTGCAGCGCACCGGCAACAGCCGCAAGGCGATGGTGCAGGCGGTCGATGCAAGCCTGAAACGGCTCGATACCGATCGCATCGATCTTCTCTGGGTGCACATGCCCGACGGCGTGACGCCAAGCGAGGAGATCGCGCGCGGGCTCGACGACCTCGTGCGCGCCGGCAAGATCCTCTATGCGGGGCTATCGGACTTTCCCGCCTGGCGCGTCGCGACGGCGGCGACGATCGCCGAGATGCGCGGTTGGGCGCCGATCAGCGCGTTGCAGATCGAGTACAGCCTGGTCGAGCGCACCGTCGAACGCGAGTTGCTGCCAATGGCCGCGGCTTTCGGTCTTGGCACAGTGGCCTGGTCGCCGCTCGGAGGCGGGCTTCTGAGCGGTAAGTATCGGCAAGGCGAGACGGGGCGCAAGCAAGGACTCGGTGTCGTGATCCACGACGAAAGCGACGCGCGCAAGACCGCCACGGTCGACGCGGTTCTCGCCATCGCCAATGAGCTGGGTGTATCGGCGGCGCAGGTGGCGATTGCGTGGGTGCTCGCGAAGGGCGTGTTGCCGATCATCGGACCGCGTACCTTGAAGCAGCTGGACGACAACCTCGGTGCGCTCGCGGTCTCGCTTAGTGCGGAGCAGCTCGCGCGTCTGGATGCGGCAAGCGCCACGCCGCTCGGTTTTCCGCATGACGTGATGAACGCGGAGAGAACGCGCAGCCGGCTGGCGGGCGGCAAGGCGGATTTGCTGGATTATCCGCTGGCGCCGGTTCGATGAAGAAAGGGGCGCGAGCCTCGGCCCCAAAAAACAAAAAGCCTCGCATTAAGCGAGGCTTTTCAAAGACCGCACGAGGCAGCCGTTACTTGCAGTGGCGTTCCCAATGATGATGCACGCGCACCTTGTGGCACTCGGCATGATGGTGGGGGGCCGCGAAAGCGGTGGTAACGGAAAGGAACGTGGTGGCGGCCAGCAGTGCGGCGAAAACAGCTTTCTTCATGACGTCGATTATCAGGGGATTGAGAGGAGGCGCCATCGTATCAACCGAACTTTACGATTACGTTATGTGATGCGTTTTGCGCAACAAGATTACTTTGTGGCGGACCGCTTCGCGAGAAATCTGTCCAGTTCGCCCGCGAACTTCTTGCCATCGCGCGGAGCGTAGGGCGGCGGGCCGCCGGTCTGCACGCCGGAACTGCGCAACTGATCCATCATCGCGCGAATGGAGAGTCGCTCCTCGATATTTTCCGCGTTCATCCATTCTCCGCGCGGGTCGAGCACATGCGCGCCTTTCGCGAGCGCGGCGGCCGCAAGCGGAATGTCCGCGGTGATGACGAGATCGCCGGCTTGCGCCATTTCGACGATGCGCTTATCCGCGACATCGAAGCCCGCTGGCACCTGAATCGCGCGCAGCCACGGCGACGCGGGCGTGCGCAAAAATTGATTGGCGACGAGCGTCACGCGTACTTCCACGCGCGGCCCGGCGCGGAACAGAATGTCCTTGACGATGGCAGGGCAGGCGTCGGCATCGACGAAAATTTCCATTGACTGGCGTCCGCTCGAAGGAAGACGCCGATCATACTCCCGATGCCAACGCTCAACGAACGGCGTCGCGCAAATCGGTGAGATCGCGGCCACGGGTCTCGGTGGACATGGCGACGCCGACGAGCGTGAGCGCCGACAACACGGCGGTGTATGCGCCCATGACCCAGAAGCCGCCGCCCGCGCGGCCAATCAGATAGATGCCGAGAATTGGCGCGAGTCCGCCCGACAACACCGCGCCGATCTCGCGCGACAAGGCCACGCCCGAGTACCGATAGCGATTGCCGAAGAGTTCCGCGAAATGCGCGCACTGCGCCCCGAGCATGCTGTTTGCGCCGATGGCGAGCCCGCCGAACATCGCGAGCGCGACCCACCAGAAGCTGCCGGTGCTCACCATCCACCACGCGGGGAACGCCCAGAGCAGCATGAAGATCGCGCCGCCGCGATACACCGTCTTGCGCCCGAGCCGATCCGACAACGCCCCGAAAAGCGGTGTGGTAATCACGCTCGACAAAGTAGCGATGAGCGCGCCGCTCGTGCCCACGCGCGCCAGTTCCGCTGGCGGCACGCCGTGCCGCGCCGCCACGGTGCCGCTGAGGAACGCGATCACGATGGTCGTATAGATGGTCGAGCCGCCTTGTTCCGCAAGCCGCATCAGCACGGCCGCGACGACGGTGCGGCGCGCGTCCTTGATGACGAGCCGCATCGGCGAACGCGCGACCTTGTGTCCGCCTTCGAGCGCGGCGAAGGTCGGGCTTTCGCGCAGACGCAAGCGTATCCAGATGGCGACGCCGATCAGCACGACGCTCGCGAGGAACGGAATGCGCCAGCCCCAGGCGAGGAGCGTGGCCTGATCCATCGAGTGCTGCATGATGCTGAACGTCGCCGTCGCAATGCCGAAGCCCGCGAAGATGCCGACGAACGGAAGCGCCGCGAAGAAGCCACGCGTCTTCACGGGCGCGACTTCGGCCATCAAGGTGGATGCGCCCGCCTGTTCCGCGCCCGCGCCGAATCCTTGCGTGAGGCGCAGCAAGACGAGCCCGACCGCGCCGAGAGGACCGGCGGGCAGCAAGCCGACGAGCGTCGTGGATACGCCCATGATCGCGATGGTCAGCAAGAGGACGAACTTTCGGCCTTTCCTATCGCCGAGCGAGCCGAAGAACAAGCCGCCGAGCGGACGCGCGAGAAAGCCCACGCCGTAGGTCGCGAAGCTCGCGAGCAGACCTGCGCTCGCGTCGAGCGTGGAAAAGAACACGCGGCTGAAGATCAATGCCGTGGCCAGCCCGAAGATAGCGAAGTCGTAGTATTCGAGCGCGCTGCCGACGGCGCTCGTGAGAATCGCGCGCCGAAGCTGCCTCGCGGAAACGGGCGCGGAAGCGCCGTCGGAAGGACGATCGAGCGGAAGCGCGCCGGCATGCGCCAACGCATCGTGGTGGGACGTCATCTTCTCGTGTCTCCTGATTCCTGCGCGGTGTCTCTCTGACGACACTCGATCTGAAAGCCGGACGAAAACCGGCATCTTCGGATAAACCCGGTTATCGGTAACCGTCAACAAAATCTAACATGGAGGGATGCCGATCTACAAGAAAGCGCTAATGGGCATTTGCCCGGATGCGCGTAGGCTGTAACCCCGTCGTCAACGTATCGCGAGTACTGTCATGACACCAACGAATAACTCAGCTCCCCAATCCGAAGACGCGCAGAACAAGAAGCGCCTGCGCAGCCGCCGCTGGTTCGACGATCCCTCGAACCCCGGCATGACCGCGCTCTATCTCGAGCGCTATATGAACTACGGCATCACGCGCGAGGAATTGCAGTCGGGCAAGCCGATCATCGGCATTGCGCAGACGGGCTCCGATCTCGCGCCCTGCAACCGGCATCATCTGGAACTGGCGACGCGCGTGCGCGACGGCATCCGCGATGCAGGCGGCATTCCACTCGAATTCCCCGTGCATCCGATCCAGGAAACCGGCAAGCGCCCGACCGCCGCGCTCGACCGCAATCTCGCGTATCTCGGGCTCGTCGAAATCCTGCACGGCTATCCGCTCGATGGCGTGGTGCTCACCACCGGTTGCGACAAGACCACGCCCGCGTGTCTGATGGCCGCGGCGACCGTCAACATTCCGGCTATCGTGCTGTCGGGCGGTCCCATGCTCGACGGCTGGTGGAAGGGCAAGCTCGCGGGCTCGGGCACCATCATCTGGGATGCGCGCAAGCGTCACGCCATCGGCGAGATCGACTATGAGACGTTCATGGACGAAGTGTCGTCGTCCGCGCCTTCTGTCGGGCATTGCAACACCATGGGCACGGCGTTGTCGATGAATTCGCTCGCCGAAGCGCTCGGCATGTCCTTGCCCGGTTGCGCCGCGATTCCCGGGCCGCATCGCGAACGCGGCTGGGTGGCGTATCGCACGGGGCAGCGCATTGTCGGCATGGTGCACGAGAATCTGCGGCCTTCGGACATCATGACCAAGGGCGCTTTCGAAAACGCCGTGGTCGCGGCGGCGGCGCTCGGGGCATCGTCGAATTGTCCGATTCACATGATCGCGATTGCGCGGCACATGGGCGTGGATCACACGCTGGATGACTGGCAGCGCCTCGGTCCCGAGATTCCCTTGCTGGTGGACTGTCAGCCCGCTGGCCGCTTTCTCGGTGAGGCGTTCCATCGCGCGGGCGGCGTGCCGGCCGTCATGCGCGAACTGCAGGCGGCAGGCAAGCTCGACACGAGCGTGCGTACGGTCACGGGCAAGACGCTCGGCGAAGACCTGGCCGCCGTCGCAGACGTGGATCGCGAAGTGATTCGCGCGTATGACGATCCGCTTAAGCCGGCGGCGGGCTACGTCGTGCTCTCCGGCAATCTGTTCGACAGCGCGGTGATGAAGATCAGCGTGATCGACGACGCCTTCCGCAAGCGCTTTCTCTCCGATCCCGAGCATCCGAACGTGTTCGAAGGCAAGGCGATCGTCTTCGAGGGACCGGAGGATTATCACGCGCGTATCGACGACCCCGCGCTCGAGATCGACGAACGTTCCGTGCTGGTGATTCGCAATTGCGGGCCGGTGGGTTATCCGGGCGGCGCGGAAGTGGTGAACATGCAGCCGCCCGCCGCGCTCATCAAGCAAGGCATCACGCAGTTGCCGACACTGGGCGATGGCCGCCAAAGCGGAACCTGCGCGACGCCTTCGATTCTCAACGTATCGCCGGAAGCGGCGGTGGGCGGCAACCTCGCGCTGCTGAAGACGGGCGACCGCTTGAGAATCGACTTGCAGAACTACAAGGTCAACGTGCTGATCGGCGATGATGAAATGGCGCAGCGCCGCGAAGCGTACGTGCCTATCGAGTTGCAGAACAAGACGCCGTGGGAAGAGATTTATCGCAGCATGGTCGGGCAGCAGGGCAGCGGCGCATGTCTTGAGCCGGCGCTCGGCTATCAGGACATCATCGAGACGCGCGGCGAGTCGCGGCACAACCACTGAGCCGTAACGAGGTCTTTACGCGCTTTCTCGCGGGATGACTTCGTAAGGCACGCGCATGAGCGTGGGCACGTCCTGCCGGTCGGGACGCGCCTGCGCGATTTCGCGCCGCGACGCGTTGGGTGTCTCGGACTCGTCGAGCGCGGCGAGCAGCGATTCGCCGGTGGCGTGACCGATCCCGTAGGCATCGACGGATACGGTGGTGATGGTCGGATAGCAATGGCGCGACACTTCGAAGTCGCCGAAGCCCGCCACCGCGATATCGCGCGGCACCGACATACCGCGCCGATGACACGCCATGATGACGCCGAACGCGTGGATGTCGCTCGTGCACATGATGGCGTCGGTATCGGGCCATCGGTCGAGGATCTGTTCGAGCGCCGCGCCGCCGTGACCCATGGCCGCGCCGTGCGCCATGTCCGTGGTCCAGTCCGTGTGCGCGATTTCGCGGATGTCGTGCAGACCCGCTTCCTTCACGGCGCCGAGATAGCCATTGCGCCGCGCGACGCCGCGCAAATCCAGGTGCGATGCGCTGCTCACGAAGCCAATGCGCCGATAGCCGCGCGCATAGAGATAGCGCATCATCGCGGCGGCCGCGTCCGCGTTGGAGAAGCCGACGACGCGATCCACGGGTTTCGCGGGAATCTCCCAGATTTCGACCACTGGAATGCGCGCCTGTTTGAGCATGGCGCGCGCCTTGGACGTGTGCTGACCTCCCGTGATGACGACGGCACGCGGCTGATGACTCAGGAGCGCGCGGATGAGCGCTTCTTCCCTTTCGAGCAGATAGTCCGTGTTGGCGAGCAAGAGACGCAGACTGCGCGCCTCGACGACATCGTTGATGCCGCGCACGGTTTCCGCGAAATTCGAACTCGATAACGACGGCACGATGACCGCGACGACATTCGTTCGGCCGGAAGAGAACGCACCCGCGATGGCATCGGCGACATAGCCGGTTTTGAGCACGGCATCCATGACTCGCGCGCGCGTTTCTTCGCTGACGTGCTGGCCTGTCAAAACGCGCGACACCGACATCTTCGACACCCCGGCGATACGCGCGACATCGGCCATGCGCACGGGGGCGGCGGTGGGTGATGTGGGATCGTTGACTGATGTCATGCCGGGGCGTTGCGCGGTGATGATTCGATGGGGGTAATCATACCGGCTTGTGGGGGGCAAGTTCGCGTTCAGACGATGACGCGTGACCTTGGCTACTTGAGACTATTCCTGTTTGTCAGCCGATCGATTGACGTTCTTTTGTTGCAGCCCTAAATTCCTGCGCTAAAAAGCTCCAGGCGCGACGGTTCCATACGTTGCGTTCAACTGAATGGGAAGCGAATGAATGCTGTAACGAAAAAACTTACGGACGCGCTGCAGCATCCAAGCGCGCGACTCACCCAGCGTTTGAGCATATGGATCGGTACGCTCGAGCTCGAGCT
>NZ_JALQDW010000033.1:0-641 GCF_023631025.1 Caballeronia sp. GACF4 | reverse complement strand
ACGGACGCGCTGCAGCATCCAAGCGCGCGACTCACCCAGCGTTTGAGCATATGGATCGGTACGCTCGAGCTCGAACTCGACGTGCTCAAGTTTAAGGTCAAAGCAGGATTATGCGATGACTACAAGGCGGAGGTCACCGTTACCTCGCCGCGTCTCGATATCGATGGCAAGCTCTGCGTGGGCCGGCGTGCGGGCTTGCAGATCGACGAGCGAGTAGCCGTCCCGTCGGTGAATTATGTCGCGCCTGTCGATCACGAGGCGGCCACTTTCAATGGCATCGTCACGCGCTTCGAACGCATCAAAGCGAGCCGCGACGAGGCGACCTACAAACTCCGGATCGAACCTCGGTTCGCCGCGCTCTGCAAGCGCGTGCATGGCTCGGATGTATTCAAAGACATCACCTTTCAGGAGATGGTGACGCGACTGCTCGTCGACCGGAAGAACATCGATGCCTTCGATATCGAGTTCCATCTGGAAGGCGCGCAGGAGAAGATGGAGCAGGTTGTGATGTACGAGGAGTCCGTGTGGGCCTTCGTGACACGTCATGCAAAACGTCGAGGCATATGCTGGTTTTACAAGCAGGGTCGAGGCAAGGATGGTCAACTGGACACGCTCGTGTTCACGGACAATCCGCGCGGGTA
>NZ_JALQDW010000032.1:0-13326 GCF_023631025.1 Caballeronia sp. GACF4 | reverse complement strand
TGCTGGTTTTACAAGCAGGGTCGAGGCAAGGATGGTCAACTGGACACGCTCGTGTTCACGGACAATCCGCGCGGGTACGTGCGCTCGATCGACCTACCCCTGCTCTCTGACTCGGGCATGAACAGCAACTGGCATGAGGCTGCACTCTCCGTCAGCGAGACGCGTACGCTGGTGCCGGCCGCCATCGAGTTGTGGGAACGCAATTACCGCACGCCGGAAGATCCGCTGCGGGCAAGCGCGAGCGTTTCCGATGAGGCCAATGACCAATCGGTCTTCGGGCGAATCAGCGGTAGCGCGGAATTTCATCTGACGCCTCAGCAGGGTGAGTCGCGAGCACAGACGCGGCGCGACGAGCAGATTGCAAAGCAGGTAAAGCTTTCGGGCAAGAGCAACGCGAAGGGCATGGCACCTGGCGTGGTGGTCAAGCTGACCAATACGAAGCTGGCGAGCGCTCCGTATGGATTCGTGGTCGAGTCGATGACGATGAAGGGCAGCCGATCGAAACCGGCGCATGTCCGCTTCAAGGCGATGCCCGCGCATCTGGCCTACCGTCCCGACTTCGTTTATGAACGCGACTGGAGATTTCTGAAGGGACCGGTCGTTGGCGTCGTCACAACGTTTGACTCGTCGCCTTATGGCTGCATGGACGAGCATGGCCGATATCCTGTGTTGCCGAAGTTCCTGCAGGGAACGGCTAACACTGACAAGCAGTTGCTGAAGCTGCGGCTGCTTCGTCCGTCTTCGTCGTATCAAGGTGGCTTCCATTCGCCTTTGCTGCCGTCCACGGAGGTTTTGCTTGGTGCGGCGCATGCCGATGTAGATCGCATGCATATCGTCGGAGCGCTCCATGACTACTCGCATCCGGACGTGGTGCACGGCGCCGATGCGATGTTCAGTTACGCAATCTGGCGCGCGCCGCTGCTCGGCGCCGAGGTCGTCTTCAATGATCTGCGAGGCAAGGAAAGCGCGCGTATCGCCACGGTCTACAGCCAGACGGCGTTCAATCAGGGCTATCTGCTCAACAGTAAAAAACTTGCGCGAGGCGAGGGCTTTGAAGCGACCACCCAGGCTTGGGGGACCGTGCGCGCAGCGAAAGGACTGTTCTTTTCGGCCGATGCAGCGGCTGGCGCTGATACGCCGCACTTGGAGATGCCCGCTGCCGTCGCGCAACTGAAGGCCGCGCTACAGCGCGTAACGGACCTTGCGGCGGCGACGACACAGGCCGGTGCCGATCCTGCCGACCGGGCTAAGCAGGCGGCGCTCCAGGACAGCCTGAACCAGCTTCGCGACGCGGGGCTGCTCGCGAGCGCCCCTGGCGGCATGGCATTCGTGACGCCGAAGTCAATACAGCACTCGGCGGGCGAGAACCTGATCGCGACGGCCCGAGACATGGACGTCAGCATTGCGAAACGTCTGCGCATGGCGGCGGGCGAGCTGATTTCGCTATGCGCGCATAAGCTCGGTATCAATCTGGTGGCTGCAAAAGGGAAACTGACTGCCGCAGCACTGACGGACGGCATGGACCTCTTCGCGCAGAAGCAGCTCCGCGTTGCGAGCGAGAGCGCGGACGTCCAGGTGGCCGCGAAGTCGAAAATCACGCTTAACAGCGGCGGGGCCTCGCTCGTGATCGAGAACGGCAACATGACATTCCACTGTCCTGGTGCGTTCACCATCAAGGCGGGCTCGTTCACGTTCGTTGGCCCCGACAACATGCCCGCAGTGCTGCCAGTCCTGCCAAAAAGCAACCTGACGCTCAATGAGCGGTACTCCCATACGAACTGACGCGCCATGATTATCAGCCCTCCGTTTTTGCCTGAATCCGGCCTTACGTCTAGCGACCAATCGAAGCCGGACCCCATGATGGACGCCGTCGACAAGTTCGAACTTGCACACGGTATTTATCCAATTGCGGTTGACCGGCGCTGGCATTGCGGCGCCCATCTCGCCCCCGACACGCATGGCCCTGTCTATGCAATCGCCGATGGCGAGGTGGTCGCCTACCGGGTCTGCCAGCATGCGATGGACTCGGGCAATGGCAACGCGGGCTTCGTCCTGCTGAAACACTCGACCGAAACGGGCGAAGGTCGCACGCTGACGTTCTATTCGCTCTACATGCACTTGCTGCCGCTCGCCGAGTACCAGTCTTTCGGGCACGACGCAAAACGATTGCCAGAGTTCCTTCGCAAACCTACCGGCCAAGTCGCCCAAGGCGCGGTAGAGCCGGCGGTGGCTGGCGGAGGCAACAAGGTGCGGCGCAAGGACGTTATCGGTTTTCTCGGGCGGTATGAAGGCGTGGTTTATATGCACTTCGAAATCTTCATGATGCCAAGGGATTTCGATAGCTACTTTAGCCATACGGCGCTTGGCATTGCCGGGCCAGACACGTCGACGACGTCGGATTGCTGGGGGCATACCTGGTACACGATTCCCGGCGGACGGCAGTTCTATGCCCTGCCGCCAGGAACGGATGCACACAACAAACTGCATGGCATCAATTTCGATGCAGGCCAAACCGGCACAAACCCATTACCGCTCATCGTTGAGACTTACTTTAGCAAAGGGAGCAAGTACACCAACGTCTGGAGCGTCGCGACGGATGGATCGCGCACGCTGCTAACCGCGCAGCCAGTAGCTGGAGCCGATTACGAATACAATCTTTATCGTCGCGCGACGGCGCTCTACAGCGCCTGCCCGAGCGACGGGTACGAGATGCTGCGCTTCGGGCGCATCCTCTCGACGCCGGCGACGCTGTCCGGGAGAGACTGTGCGACATGGGTGAAAGTGACCTACGCCCCGGGAGCGCAGGGTTACATTGATATCAACAACACCTCGGTTAAGAAGTTGTCTGACGCGGATTTCCCGTCGTTTGTGGGCTGGCAGAAAATTAGCGATGGCGCTACGCCCTTTGGCAGCGATGGGCTGTGCGATATCGACGCACTCAAGAAAATCGTCAAGGATGCTGAACCATCAGGCACGGCGCCAACGACCGAAGCGCAGAAGGCCGAAGCGCTTTCAAGCTATGTAAAAAGTCATGATGGCGTACGCCAGGCGTTGTGCGGATTCATTTGCAACGCCCCAAGCGAATGGGATAGCACGAACAACGAAACGCGCTACGCAAAACTGCTCGATGAAGGCGGCTTTTATCACGGCAACAATCAGGGTTACAACGACTTTCTTAAGTATCTTAAGGAAATACAGTTTTGGGGCGTGACGGGTCTTCCCGCAGGGCAGAAGCTGTGGTTCTTCCATCCGCTTGCGTTTATCCGGCATTTTAGGAAGTGCGGATGGTTGAGCTTGCGCGAGCAGACGCAGTTGCTACCTCGCAATTCGATGCTTGATGCCGGCGGAAAGATCCTTTGGGCTGAGAGCGAGAAGCGATTTACTGGCGGAAACGACGATGCTAGGGGCCAATCGCCGAGCGGCATATGGAAGGCACTTAATCATATGTTTCTTAAATATGGGTTTAGCAGTAGTCTGCGCAAGGCCCACTTCTTGGGGCAAATTTTCAAGGAGACTGGGGCTTTATGCTCAACGAGAGAAAATGGAAACGCAGAGTATTTCCGGAAAATGTATGAGGATTATACGGCCAGCGATGCGGCCTATGATTTCGACAACAAGCACAATTGGCTGAAGAATCTTGGCTTTCTGAAAAACCGTGATCGCGCTACTTACATAGCTCAGCGTCCTGGAGAAGTTCACAGAAAGGCTGTCGCTGGTGGAAATGTGCAGCCCGGTGACGGCCCTCGTTTCTGCGGGCGCGGTTTAATTCACCTCACATGGAGAAATGGCTATAAAGAATATGGAGAGTACCGCGCGAAAGATTTCACGACTGATCCAAATCCTGCGCTACTGCAAGCTGATGCGGAAACGGCTGCGGATTCCGCAGGCTACTTCTGGGTTAAAACTCGTATCGATGCGAAAGCCGACCACGGAGCAAACGACATTGATGTGCAGCATTGCTTCGCCTCGGTAGGTGGAGCAGGTGGGTTGCCAGCGCGAAAGCAGTTTTTTCGCTATGCCTATTTTATTCTTGGTGATGCGCCAGACATGGCCGCAGATAGCCAATTGAAACGGCAAGAGGAATAAGGGTGATCTCGATTGCTGATTAAAAAAATCGGGATCTGTTTTACTGTTTCTTGTTCGCCGATCGGCTTTAGTTACAGTCGAATTTGAAAAGGAATAATTTGTTATGAATAGTCGACAGACTTTTGCATTGCGCTTGTTGCTGACGTTGTTCTTTCTCTCCTTAACACACCAGGCCTGTGCAACAGATGTTCCTACTGAAGTACAGGCGGCAGTGAGTGCTCGTGTTAGCGTTGGCCTCAACCTGCAGCCTCCCATCATTAATGCGGGACCCGCGATGGCGGGAGTTTATGTGTATTTTGTGGCGAACACTTCCGATGAGCCGGGTTATACGAAGAACAACAGACCTTACATGTTGGATGCACATTTGCTGTTCGCTGACGGAAACCATCTTTGGCATGATGTGCAATTCGATCGCTACATGAAAGATGACGGTATTCCGGAAATCGCCAGCGTATTTTTTGCAAATGCGGATCATGATCCGAAAAGCAAGGAAATCGTTGTTTTGGTGCGGACGCCGCTTAACCATTACGATTACGGAGGCGAATATTATGATGGCTACATCTACAAACTAACAGGAAACGCTCAAAATGGCGCTGTTTTCGCGGGATGGCAGAGTGATGCCAGCGCAACCTTTCAAGATCAATGTGAATGTAGCTTTCGCGATGGGCATTCTACAAAAGCACAGTATAAAGACGCTAAGTCCATTCGAAAGGCCCTTGCGAATAAATACCAAGTTTCGTCTGAATCGAAATGATTGCGCCTTATTCTACGCTAAGTACGACATTAAAGTGAGTCCGGATTAATCAGTAACTGACGATAATTACCCATTGCATTTGATCGGCGCTGGCATTACAGCGTCCATCTGGCCCCCAACGCGCATGGTCTTGCGTTTGAAATCGCTGATGGCGAGGTCGTTAGATATTGGGTCTGCCAGTATGCAATGGACTCAAGCAATGGTAACACGGGTTTGTTCTGACGAAGTACTCGGCCGGAACGGGCGAAGTCGCACACTGAGGCTCCATCCGCTCCACATTGCACTTACTGCTGTACGCCGTTTGAGCGTGAAGCAGCCAAAGCATATAACGGTAAAAGGATGAACATGTGCGAAAATAGCCTTAGTTATGACAATTGTCGAAGAGTGTCGTCTGTGCGTATTTACGGTTTTCGCAAGAACATTAGGGACGCGGGAGCAGCGTTTCGTTTCTTTCGAATTTGTTCTAAGGTTGTTTGCGCTGTTGATGGAGATGGTTGAATACCGAGAACCACTGCGCGGCTTGCAAAAGAAGAGCCGGTGATAAAAGATATGACAATATTTATTAGCGCTTCGTTTATCGAAGTCGAAAGCGCCTTAGTTTACGCGTATAATTAAGGAACGTCTTCTGTGAAATTTGACTTCTTCGTCTTTGTAGCTTTATTTTCTGCCTCAATCCACGCATCCTGTAATACTGATGAGCCGAAGGGATCAGGATCTTTCAATTTGTCTATCCAGAACGAGGCTGGTAACTTTCAATGCTTGATAGACGAGGAACCAATCGGCGCCGCGCTCAGTTCTGATGGTAAAACAGTTATCGTCTCTGGTACGGGCTACCTTCCTATTACTGAATTAAGTCACTGTAAGGCAGACGTCACTGCTCACGTTCGGCGCGCTGCCCCCCCACGTGGGATTCCTATCAGACGTAAATATCAAGGCGGGCATTTATGCATCGATGGTTCCGGTTAGCGTGTCGCCCATGAGTTTTTTGGCGGTGGTTGCAAAAATCGGAAGCGACAAAAGTCTAGTTAAAAAGCCAGGCTTTTATAGGACTACAGTGAGCGAGGCTAAGCTGAAAGAGGAGGCGTCTTCGGATATGAACCCGGTTATATCACTCGATGGAAAATATATATCGGTGGATCGACGTCAGTGCGGCTCAGATACAGAAGTCAATGTAGTCGAAATTAAAACTGGAAAAACAATAGTAATCGATAACAAAACTTGCAGCAAGCTGTTCAATTGGCTTGCGAATTGAAAACCTCATTCGCATAGGCGACAACACGTCGGGAACAAAACAATTAATCCTCCTATCCAGAAGATGCAAGTGTGGCACCAATGCTAAAATCTGAATAGTTAATGGAACTAAATAGATTATCCTTTGGGCTTTGGTGCTTGTTTATCTTTCGGTAAGCGCAGTTGAGCGTGAGCAGATTGTCTCTCCGGCTCCTGGCATCAAGGCTATGATTGAAATCGAAAGGAAAGGCTTTGATTTGGACGGCAGGTTATGCTGGCGGTAACAATCAAGGGCGAGTGGACGTTGATGCAGAAAAGCCGTTAAATTTATACGTTGATGATTATGAGTTTAGTGGTCAATTTGGGTTTGCCGTATGGCATGTGGATTACGGGATGGGAACGTACTCGATTTATAGAGTTTTACATTTTCTCCATCGACTAAAAAATTTGTAGACCGGGGTCCGGCGCCGTTGTATGGGGGATGAATTTATCGACTTGAAAGTCGACAAGAAAAGACATCGTATGTTTAGTACGTATTGGGATAAAAACGTCCCAAGAATATGCCTCACTCGGCTGCCGCCTATCAAGTAATAAGGTTCACATCCGCAATAGCAAAAATTGGCTTTCGAATTGAAAACTCTCATCTACAATGGCGATAAGATTGAAAATGGCGGCGAAGTTCTTGATGAATAACGTGACTATTGAAAAGCTTGTCGCCATAATGCTATTCGTCTCGTTCGCTACATTTAATATGAGCGCCAATTCCAGCGCCTTGGCAGTCGGACCAATACCGGCTATTTCGAATATTTCGCCGGGCTTGAAAAAAGCCATTGATGCGCTAAAGGCGCGCGTTAAGTCAGATGCTAAAGGTTGCGCTGAAACAGCAAAAGGAATGAGGTCAACTGCACAATATAGTTCTTTCATCAGGAAAGTGCTAGACACGGATAGAGTAGTCGCCCTTCAGGTGTCGGGGGACATGATTTGAGATGGTGTGCATCCTTCGTCGTTTCAATATGGAGTTGCATTCGAAAAGGCAAGTGGGAAACGGCTTGATTTGAATCGAGTGTATAACATTGCTATCCGACAGGATGGCCGTCTATTTGTTCGACCTGATCTCATCGATTCGGTGAAACTAGCTATAGGTCAGCTAACAAGAATAACCCGTTCTGTCTTTCCGCAACGGAATTGGAAGACGAGCTGGCTAATTTTCCAATCACGTTTTCTCCACTTCCAGATGGATCTATTGCTCTTTACTATGCGGCACCGGATGTATCTGCCGTTTGCTTTCCCGTTTTGCGGTTGGAGCCAAATGAGTTTTCAAAGTTTAGAGATGCGAAACAGGCGCCGGAAATACGCATTGCCGTAGGCCCTTTTTTTTTCAATACTGATTCAAGGGCCTTGCAATTAAGCGTGGTTATGTCGATTTGGGACGGCAACTTGATTCACTCGATCTTCGAAGGAAGTGCTGCCGCAAAAGATGTTGCGTATTGGGGTCAAGAAAAGGGATGGCGGGCATTTCAAGGATGGTCCAAAAGTGGATAATCATGAGATTCTTGGAAATGACGCCTATTCCCGCGTAGATGCCGCAGGTCTTTTATGCGTGCATACTTTGCTTGAAAAGTTCGCGGATCGAGGAATTCCTAAGAGTTTGTCTCGCGCGGTGACCAAGATAGGCCACCCGTATGATGTAAAAAGTTCGCCATTGCGTTGCAACAAGACGAAAAAAGCATTCCAAGTATTGGGGATCAGTTATGAAAAAGTACTTACTTCTGACTCTGATGGCCATGTTCATTGGTGATGTACATGCGACAATTGTCAGTTCTTGCGATGGAGGTTATTCAGCAAAAAATGATGGTCGCGGCCGACTGATAGTGGAGCATGGTGAGAAAAAAATTGGTTCGGCACATATTGATCATGCTATCGATGGTGGCACGTTTAGCCTAGATGACTCTATTTTGGTCTTGTTCGGGTTGCCGAAGAAACTTGACACGCACTACCCTCAAGTAACACATCTTTCAGTGTATCTTGTAAAGCCAAAAATCCATCTTATCGAAAGTGCTGTGTATGGTGGGGGGGTATATGACGCTACCTTTAGCGAAGAACAGAAATTTATCGTTGTACGTAATCAATTTGGGGTTGATGTGATAAATCTTAAGGAGCCGAAAGCTCAGTCGTTTGAAGCGACTTACGTCCCTCCGTTCAAGACACAGCAATGCGCCAAAAAGTAACTGTATAAAATGAAATCCCCCAACCGCAAAAGGCGACAAACTAGAAAACGGCGGCGAAGTAACCGGCGGCTCCGAATGGTTCGTATTCATGGGTCGCCCGCTCGCCCGCAAGGGCGACGAAGCCCTTTGCAATGAGCACGGCCCGACCGTCATCGACGAGGGCTACACAAAGTTCCCCGACCGCGACGGCAAGCCGGTTGCCTTTCACCACTACCGTTGCGCGTGCGGCTGCCGCCTGATCTCGTCGCTCCAGAACGTCAATATCGAGTAATGCCGGTCGATCTGTCTTTGGCCGGACGCCCTAGTGCCTATCCACGCCGCCCACGGTTTTGGCCGTGGTGGTTCTGCATCTGGCTTGCCTGCAACGTTTTAGGCGTTGCCGTTGCCATGCTGCTCTGGCGGAAGGGACAGCCCGTGAGTGGCGCGCCGTTCTGGTTCTGGTTCGTTGGGGTACCCAACGGCGTATTCCTGATCCTGTTTGCCATTGAGCGCGCTGGCTACGAGGGTCTCTGGTATCGGGCGTACTGGCGCAACTATCATCGTAGCCGTTGGCTGGCGGAGCGGTTGCGCAGGGCACAAAAGCCCCTCGAGGTACTCGGTGTCGGCTACTGCCTGCCGCTTGGCGAACAGACGCTTGCCGGTGCGATTGCTGCCAGGGAACGCATGCCTGCAGCGCAGTTGCCCCGTGCAGGTGCTGAACTCGTCTTTCACGCTCGTTTCGAGGACGCGGACTGGATGGTCGACGAACCTGATGCGGTCGGTCTTGATGTGGACGAAGAAAGCATTCAGGCGGGCCGTGTGCCGAAGAAAATCGAGTTGCTGACGCTCAAGATTGCCAATGCGCTTAAGCCGCTTGAGACGAGCCTACGCGCCCTGACGTGCTACGAGCGGCAATGGTGGCCGCAGATTCGCGTACTGAGCGCGACGGGAAGCGAGCAGCGGGACATTGCGCGGGTCATTGACGCACTGCGTATTGCGGGCCTGCCGCCGCTCGCGGTGCAAGCGGTAGCGGCTACGGATGGCCTAATGGTTGCCGATGCGTGGCTCGACGCAAAGGACGCGCGTCCACTGCTCGTCGTCGCGACCGCATGGCACGAGGCTGGACCGCCCGAAGGCAGCACCGAGGGGTGCGTCGCCGTACTCCTGACGGCGGGATACTTCCGGCTGCCGGACACGGTCAAGGTCAAGGTCGCCGCGCTGCTTCACAGGCCCGTTACGGCGCTTGCGGGCGAAGTCGAACACGGCTTCGCCAATGCTGCGGTATGGGGTAAGGCTGACTTCGCTTCAATCGTTCGCGCATGGATAACGCGTCCTATAGATGGAGGCGACAGAGCGTTACGCGCGGCCAATATGGATTCCATTTCAAAAGACGAGGCGCAGCGACGCTCCGACCGCATCGCCGGCGACCTCGGCGACGCAAACGGCTGGCTGTCCATCATAGCGGCGATCGAATCAGGCGCGGCAGATGGTCCGCAACTCATCATAGACGGCTTACAGTCCGCAGTCCTGCGCGTAACGCCCGCAATAAACGATAACAACCGGAATACCGATGAACGACCCCAGGCTTACCCTGCGCTCGCTTAAGCCCCCAACCGCGAACGAGGAATCCGCGCCGTCGAGCCGTCTGCCAATCTGGGGGATACCCGTCGGGGCGCTGATCGTCGCCCTGCTCGCAATCGGCTTCGTATCGCTGCGCGGCGATATTGTTGGCGTCTCGGCCGGTGAAGCTCATCTGAAGGCGGTCATTGACATTCTGTCGATCTTCGCAGTCGTTGTCGTCGTTCACCTCATCCTGTTCCCGACTGGCGCCTATGGCTTTGCCACGCGGCTTTTTCGCTTCGAAACCGGCGACCGCACTACGACGGCGAAGCCGCTCAAGCGCGACGCGCGACTGCAACGCGTGGCCGAGGAAATGCGCGTCGCGCATGGCTGGTTCTGGCGTAGCCGTCTGCGCTGGCTGATGGTCGACGGCAGCGATACGCGGGTCGATCAGGTTGCACCGGGACTCAAGCAGGCAGGCGTTATACACGTCGGCGAGACCGTCCTCGTTCACGCCGCGCCGGACGGTATCGCAAAAGAGAAGTGGCTCGGCCAGATACGCAGATTGCGTAGTCGTCGCCCGGTCGATGGTCTGGTCCACGTCGCAAATGCCGACGAGCCCGATGCGGACCTGCCCCGCACGCTCTCGTTGATTGCCACCGCGCTCGGCTGGGCCGCGCCCATCACGTTCCTTCACCCGGTCGAGACCGAGGGTCGTCCATCCGAACGGTTCGAAGCGATCGGCGCCTTCATGCCGAACGAGTCGCGTAGGCAGGCGCAGCATGCCGCCGAATGCGTGCCTGACTTGCTCGACCACGTTCAGTGGAGGTCGGCAGACGCGGGCGTGAGCCTTCATACGCGCGAGAAGGCGATATGGCTGTTGCAAATCTCGAAGTATGTTTGCGACCATGCCGCGCGGATTGCTACGACCCTGGGCACGCTTGCCTCGTCGAACTGGCTGCGTGCGCCGCTCGCAGGCGTCATGTTCGCGCCGGTCTTTCCGGTGCCAACTGTCGTACCGGTACCGATACCGGTCGGGGACGAGGATGCAAACGCCACGCCGGATCAGCCTGCCGATGCTCCGCAGGTAATGACGGTTACGCGCGAGCAGCCAGCCGCGTTGCTTCCGGTATGGAAAGAGATCGCTGCCAGGGCGCCCCGTTATCGGGGCCGGCGCGCGGGCTTGTACTGGCGCGATGCGGTTGCAATGGCGGCCCTAACCGGGGCCGTGGTATGGGCGGTCGCGCTGGTCGTCTCGGGCCTCGGTAACCACGCGCTAATCAAGGATGCCGAAGCGACCGCGTGGGCGGCTCTGCAGGCAGCGCCAGGTTCGCCACAGGCAATGCGTGCGCAACTCGCCCTGCAGCAGCAGATCGAGACGCTCGAATACCGCCGGGATCATGGCGTACCGTGGCATCTGCGCGCAGGTCTCGCGCGCAACGATGAACTCCTCGACGCGCTCTGGCAACCGTATCAGACCGTGGCCATACGCAACCTGCGCGATCCGTCCACCCATCAACTCGAAGCCACGCTCACGCAACTCGCTCAGTCTCGCGCCGACGCACTGCCCAGCACCGAGGAGCAACAGCGCGACTACGACGCGCTCAAGACGTATCTAATGCTGGCGCAGCCTCAACATGCAGACGCTGCCTACCTCGCCAAGCAGTTGCCGACCACGTGGCCCGCAATCGCCGGCATGAGCACGGGCGAATGGCTCGACACCTCACAACGGCTCGCGTCGTTCTACGCGTCTCATCTGCGCGCGCATCCTGAATGGCGACTCCATGCATCGGATGATCTGACCCAAGCCGCGCGCAACATGCTCGTCAATCAGATCGGCCTGCAGAACTCCGACGACACGCTCTACCAATCCGTGCTGGAGCGGGCGAAGGGCAAATACGCCGATATGTCGCTCGTGACGCTGATCAACGGAGCGGACGCACGCGGCTTATTCACGACGACGCAAACCGTACCGGGCATCTACACGCGCGCCGCATGGGACGGCATGATCGGCGAGGCGATCGACAAGGCCGCCAAGGAAGGGCGCGTGGCGGCGGACTGGGTGCTCGCCGACGAACGCGCCGCGCGCGTGCCGGGCGCGGCGCTCGAAGCGCATCAGGACATCGAGGAAGTGAGGCAGCGCCTGCGCGCGCGCTATTTCGCAAGCTATACCGCCGCGTGGCAGGCGATGCTGAACAGCCTGCAATGGCAGAATGCGACCAATCTAGGCAGCGCGATCACGCAGCTCACGCGCTTGACCGATGCGCAGACCTCGCCGCTGATTGCGTTGATGAAATCGGTTCAGTATCAGGCACAGGCGGGACGTCCCTCGCAGGCGCTCTCGGATACGCTAGTGCGCAAAGCACAGGACCTGATCGGCAACAAGACAGGCATCGCGAGTGCTCAGGAAGTCGATCCGCTGGACAAACCTTTCGGCCCGCTGCTCGCGTTGATGGGCGATGACGTGGTGACGGGCACGGCCAGCAAGTCGAACGGCAAGCCCACGAAAAGCGTCGCCGATTTCAGCGGCGTGAGCCTCGCGCACTTCCTGACGGTGGCCACGACCATGCGCCTGAAGCTGCAGCAAATCGCCACCAGCACCGACGCCCAGGCGATGGCCCGACAGATGGCACAGGCGGTGTTTCAGGGCAAGCTCTCGGAACTCACGCAGGCACGCGACGATGCCGCGCTCACTGCCGCAAGCCTTGGCTCGCAATGGTCGGGCTTCGGCGACGCGCTGTTCTCGCGGCCCCTGGACGTGGCGTGGCAAACCATTCTGCAACCGGCCGCGGCCAGTCTGAACGAGGCGTGGCGCTTGTCGATCGCCGCGCCGTTTGCGAGCAGCTTCAACGGGCACTACCCATTCTCGGACACCGACGCAGATGCCTCGTTCGCCGAGCTGGGTCGCTACATCAAGCCCGACACCGGACTGATCTCGCGCTTTGTGACGACACAGCTCGCAGGCACGCTTCAGCCTGAAGGCAATGCGTGGGCGCCGAACGAACTCGCGCCACAAGCATTGCAGTTCGCTCCGGAGTTCCTCTCGGCACTGCGCCAGTTGTCGACGCTCGGCGCGCAGTTGTACGCGCAGGGCGATGCCAGCTACCGGTTCCAGCTCATGCCGCATCCAAATCCGGACGTCACCCGCAATATCCTGAGCATCGACGGCGCGAAGATCGAGTACTTCAATCAATTGGAGACATATACCTCGATTGTGTGGCCGGCGATCGGGCAAAGCGGCTCGAGCGGCCAGAACGGCCGTGTACAACTGACGTGGGAGTCGCTCGACGCCGGAGCACGCATTGCTTTCGCCGCCAACGGCGATTGGGCATGGCTGCGCTTGCTCGCTACTGCTCAAGTCAAGCCGCTTGACAGCACCACCTATGAGCTGACCTTCAATCAAGGCAACGGTTTTCCTCTGCAGTACGACCTCAAAGCGCAGGTCGGCGCGGGGCCGCTCGATTTGCTCAAGCTGCGCGGCTTCAAGAT
>NZ_JALQDW010000031.1:0-643 GCF_023631025.1 Caballeronia sp. GACF4 | reverse complement strand
TTTCCTCTGCAGTACGACCTCAAAGCGCAGGTCGGCGCGGGGCCGCTCGATTTGCTCAAGCTGCGCGGCTTCAAGATGCCGCAGCGCGTGTTTCTCGTCGGCAAGGGTGTGATGATGCCCGCCGGCGGACTGTCCTTGCCACCTCTGCCGCCGGAGATGCGACCATGACCGCGCCTTGGAAGCATTCCGCGCTTGAGCACGAGAATCCGTTTCTCGAATACTTCGACGCGGAAATGCGCTACTTGCGCGCCGCATCGGGCGAGTTTGCCAAAGCGCATCCTGATGCTGCCCGTTGTTTGGGTATGCGCTACGGCGAGGTGGGCGACAGCGTGCGCGCCACCTTCGAGGGCTTTGCGCTGCTCATGGCGCGTTTGCGCATGAAGCTCGACGATGGCGGTCCGGAATTCACCGAAGCGCTGATCGACAACATGTACGAGCATGCGGCGCGGGCGATTCCCTCGCTGTCGATCATCGAATGCATGCCGCTTGGACACGGCACCGAGAGCGCGGTGCGGATTCCTGCGGGTGCCGTGGTGCGCTCGGCGCCTGTCGGTCCCGATCAGATAAAGTGTCTCTACCGCACGACGCAGGCCGTCCAGCTACTGCCACTTTCAGTCGAGGACGCGGAGGTTGCGGTGCGCGA
>NZ_JALQDW010000030.1:0-508 GCF_023631025.1 Caballeronia sp. GACF4 | reverse complement strand
GCTCGAGGGCGTTCAATTCGAAGGGGCGGGCTTTGGCCCGACTACGCGGCTGTGGCCGGTCACCGAGCCCGAGCGCGACCGCACGCTGGATCGCGAGCAGACACTGCTGGAATATTTCGTGTTCCCGCAAAAATTCCACTTCGTCGATCTGTGCGGCTTCGACGCCTCGATGCTGCCGGCGGGCGAATCGCAGATGACGTTTGAAATCGAACTGAGCGGGCGCGTACCGGGCGATTATCCGGTGTGTCGCGAGAGCTTCCGTCTGTTCTGCACACCAGTGATCAACCTGTTCGAAGTGGATGCGCTGCCGCTGCGACCTACGGACTGGCATGATCGCGAACATCGCGTTCAACCCGGCGTGGCGGGGCACGTCGAGCCGTATCACGTGCTCGCAGTGACCGCCGCAGATCCGGAGGACAGCGCACGTCACGCATATAGCGCCTTCACGAGCTTTCGCCATCGCGGCTGGACGCTGCAGTACGAGAAGCCAGAGCGCTATTTCCATACC
>NZ_JALQDW010000029.1:0-790 GCF_023631025.1 Caballeronia sp. GACF4 | reverse complement strand
CATATAGCGCCTTCACGAGCTTTCGCCATCGCGGCTGGACGCTGCAGTACGAGAAGCCAGAGCGCTATTTCCATACCGCGATGCGCTTTGGCGTGACCGGGCGCGAACTTTGGGTGACGCTCTCGGGCTCACTCTGGGAGCGTTTCCATGCCGACGCACCCGGCGACAAGAGTCGCCCTCGACCGGACGGCTATCTGACGGTGCGCGCACTCGCCAACAACGGCCGCCTGCCGCGCATGGCGCTGGCCGTTGCGACAATCACCGAGACCGTGTCAGGTTTTACCGGCATTGCGTCGGTGCGCAATCTGACCGCACCGACCTTGCCGCTTTATCCTCCGCGTTATCACCCGGAGTATGACTGGCGTGTGCTGGGACACTACACCGCAGGCTGCGCGAACGAGTTAAACATGATCGGAATTGGCGGCGCGCCGGTGCTTCGTGAGGTGCTGGAACTCTATGACTGGTCGCCAGACGAGAGCATCAAACGGCGCATCGACGCAATTCAAGACGTGCGACTGGCCGAGCATCAGAGCATGGATAAAGGGCCTATGCGCTTTGAGATTTGGATTCACGTGCGGCTCGATGCGACAGCGTTTGACGGACCGGGCGATGCGGCGCTCTTTGGCGACGTACTCAGCCGCTTCGTCGGACGCTACGCAAGCTTTCAACACGCGCTGCGTCTGATGCTGGAAATCGACGACAAAGCGACGCTTTACCCGCGCGGATTGTCCGTGAACACGAGCGTGTCCAGTTGACCATCCTTGCCTCGACCCTGCTTGTAAAACCAGCA
>NZ_JALQDW010000028.1:0-173792 GCF_023631025.1 Caballeronia sp. GACF4 | reverse complement strand
TGCCATCCTGTTTGGAGAGCGTTTTACCAACGCACGCGGGTGACTCCGCTAACCGCCTCGCACACAAAAATGCGGACAGGTTCTCTTTGACCGAGACTTACCAACTTCCGTCATATGTCGTTAGCGGCGACTTCGTCCAACGAAATTTCTTGCTGATTCTTTATGTTACTCAGAAGCAGACAGCCGATGGCGATCATCGCCTGTCTGCGGACAACCCGACGGTGGAAGGTCAGTGCTTCCGTCCCGACAGTCGCCCAAGCGTCATCGTAAATTTAGAAGTCGGTCCGCACACTCAACATGACGTTACGCCTGTCGCCGAATACACTGTAGAACTGGCCGGGTGGGCGAATGTAATAGCCGCGATCGAAGATATTGTTCAACTGCAGTGTCGCTTCGAGATGCTTGTTGAAGCGATATCCGACCTGCGCATCGAAGATGGCATACGCGCCCTGTTCGACGCCGCGCGATATGCGTGTCTGCGCGAGCATGCCGCCGCCGACCGATACCCCGCGCATGACGCCCTGCGTAAACTGATACCGCGTCCACAGTTTGAAGAGATGCTTGGGGTCCGTGCCATCGGTGAGGCCGGGCGCATCGTTCTCGAAGTGCTCGTTCAAATACGTGTAGCCCGCATAGACGTTCCAGTCCGGCATCGGCTGTCCGGTGACTTCGAGTTCGACGCCCTGACTGCGTGCCTTGCCGGCGGCAAGGTAATAGAACTGATGATCGGGATCGTCGACCGCGCGGTTGTTGTCGTTGATACGGAACAGCGCCATGTTCGTATTCAGGCGTCCGCCGAGCACGCTGCTCTTCACGCCGACTTCGTATTGCTCGCCGGAACGCGGTGGAATGCCCGCGCCGGAGAATGTCGTCTGCGTCTGGGCGTCGAGGAAGCGCGCGTAATTCGCGTACGCGGTGACCGCCGGCACGATATCCCAGACGAGTCCCGCCGACGGCAGAAAACGATGGTTGATCTGCGAGTTCGTCGCCCAGTCCGTGAGGTCGGGCAGTGTCGATTGCGTGCGATCCTGTACGAACGCCTCGCGCGCGCCGAGCACGAGCGTCAGCGGATTCGCGAGTTTGATGCGCGCCTGCGCGTAGATGCCGTACTGGACGGTGCGCTCGTTCGTGCCGAAGCTGAAGGGCGTATCGACCTGCGGCACGGCGTTGGGATCGAACAGACTGAAGGTGCCGCCTTCGAATGGGCCATCGACGGACTGGAAGCCCGAGAGCGCCGTCGACGACATCACCGAATAATTTGCGCCGACCGTCAACGTGTGCGTTTGCCCGAAGAGCCGGATGGGACCGGACACGTTGCTGTCCGCGCCGAACCAGTCGTAGGTGTTGCGCTGATTCTGATCGCCGTAGAAGCTGAGGCCATCGGTGGTCGCGCCCGGTCCCGAGTACGCGTAGTACGCCCGCGTCAGCATGTGCCTGTAGAACAGCGTCGTGGAGGACTTCCAGCCGCTTTCGAAGCGATGCACGAGGTTCGCGTTGGCTTCCTGAATCGACGTGTACGACGTGTTCCAGCTCGGGCTGAAGTTCTGTGCATACGAACTCGGCACGCGGCCGACGAGTGCGGTCTGATCCGCATTGAGCACGCCGCTCGCGCCGTAGTCGAGGCCGTACATCGGCAGGACTTCGTAGCCGCCCGAGAGCGAGAGCGTCGTGCGCGGCGTGAAGTCGTAGTCGATCGCGCCATAGGCCATGAACTCCTTGCTGCGCGCCCGGTCGATCGATTGATGCCCGGCCTCGCCGACGATCACCGCACGCCCGCGCAGGCTGCCGTCCTTGTTAAGCGGTCCGGTGACGTCGATCATCTGCCGCACGCTGCCGAAGGAATCGACTTGTGTGTCGGTCGTCAGATGGAATTGATTTTGCGGCCGTTTGCGCACGAGATTGACGACGCCGCCGGGCTCGCCTGCGCCGTCGATCACGCCGGCCGGTCCGCGCAACACTTCCACGCGGTCGTACATCGCGAGGTCGAATTGCGTGAGATATTGCAGGCCGCTGACGATGGGCGTGCCATCGAATTCGATGCCAAGTTGTGAGCCCCGCGCGCGGAAATAAGCCGTGCCGTCGCCGTAGCTGACCGAACTGACGCCCGTCACGTAGCGCAAGGCTTCTTCGATGGTCGTGTCGTTGCGGTCGTCCATTTGCTGGCGCGTGACGACGGAAACCGAATACGGGGTCTCCTTGATCGATTGCGCACTCTTGCCCGCGATGGTCGCGCGTTTCGCGGCGTACGAGCCGCTGTCTTCGGTCGTCGCATCGGCGCCGGTGCTGTCGGTCACCACGACGGCGGGCAACGTCACATCGCTGCCCGCCGGGTTTTGCGCGCGTGTGGGCGGCGACGTCGCGCCGAGCATCGTCAAAAGCGCGAGCGCAAGCGGCGTCATGCGCGGCGCGCGCACGTGCCATCCCGTCGTCGGCGCGGGCATCGCGCCGCGCGGGTCATTCCCTCTTCTCATGTTTTCTCATCCCATCGTTGAATAGACAAACGGCGTCGTCCCGCTGCATGCGGGCTTGAATCGGATGGGGACATTGGTTGTGTGGTGCGAGGCACGCGCGGCCCCGTTCTATCGACTTCGATGCAACCGTCATGTTTGCCGCGCACCGCGCAGCAGGATCAGCATGACGAGCCACGGACCGCCGAGCAGTGTCGCGACGAGACCGGCCGGAAGTTGCTCCGGATAAGGAATCTGCCGTCCCAGCCAGTCCGCGACGACCATCAGCAGCGCGCCGAGCATCGCTGCGAGGTAGACCTGCGGCAGCGGACGCCGCCCGCCCGAGAGCCGCGCGATATGCGGCGCGATCAGCCCGACGAAGGACAGCGGCCCGACCACGACCGTCGCCGCCGCCGTCGATACCGCCGCGAGCAGCAACAGGCCGAAGCGCGCGCGCCCGACCGGTACGCCGATGCTCGCCGCCACCTGCGGACCGGCGCCGAGCGCCGCCAGCCAGCGCGCGAACAGCGGCGCCACGGCGAGTACCGACATCGCCAGCACGGCCATGAGCAATGCCATCGCCGGCTCGATGTAGTAGGTCGACCCGACCAGCAAATCGAGCAGCACGCCCGCGCGTGGATCGCCGCTCGCCATGACCGCGCCGACGACCGCCTGGAACAGCGCGCTGATCGACAATCCGACGAGCAGCAACCGCTCTGGCGCGAACCGCGCGCGCCGCCCGAGCCAGAGCAGCAAGCCAAGCGTGGTGCACGCGCCGGCCACGCTTCCCGCGAACAGCGCGGCCGGTTCAAAGCTGCCCGCGATCAGCAGCACCGCGACGACGCCGAACATGCCGCCCGAGCCGACGCCGAGCAGGTCTGGGCTTGCCATCGGACTCGCGGTCATGCGCTGCAACAGCGCGCCCGCCGCGCCCAGCAGACTGCCCGCTGCGAGCGCGGCCAGCAGGTGCGGCACGCGCCAGAAGAGGAGCGCGTCGATGTCGGCCGGATGCGCGAACCGCCAACCGTCCGGTCCGCGCGTGACGACGAACGACAACGCGCACGTGATCGCGAAGAGCGCTGCCCATACGAGCGGCGTCGTGCGCACGGCGTGCGGCGCGGTGCCGCGGTCAAGCGTTTCGCGGATGTCCGGCGTGGTGCGAAGGCGCGGCAGCAGGACGACCAGGAGCGGCACGCCGATCATCGACGTGACCGTGCCGGTGGGAATCAGATGCGCCGAGAACAGCTCGCCCTGCGAGACGATGCGCACGAGTTCGTCGGTGAGGAAGAGCAGGGCGGCGCCCAAAAGCGGCGCCCACACGAGGCGGTCGCGCAGGCGGCGCGCGCCCGTGAGCCGCGCGAGGAGCGGTGCCGCCAATCCGACAAACCCGATCACGCCGACCTGCGCCACCACGCTCGCCGTGAGCACGACCGCGACCAGCAGCGCCGCGCCGCGCATCCAGCCGACGGCGGCGCCGAGATTGCGAGCGGTGGCATCGCCGGCATCGAAGAGTTGCAGCGGTCGATGCAGCAGCGCCGACGCCAGCGCGCAACCGCCCACGCTCGCCGCAACGCGCGCGGCGCTTTGCCAGCCGGTCTGATCGAGTGCGCCGCCGCCCCAGATTTGCAAGCCTTGCAGCAGATCGAAATGCATGACGCCGATCGCGAGGCTGATCGCGCCGCAGTACAAATTCACCACCATGCCCGCGAGAATCACGGCAAGCGACGACATGCGTTGCAACCATGCCAGGCCGAGCACGAGGATCATTGCCAGCGCGCCACCCGCGAGCGCGATGGTTTCGCGGCCCGCTGCGAGCCAGCCCGGCAGCCACACGCTCACGACGGCGAGCCCGAGATACGCGCCGGGGAAGATGCCGAGCGTCATCGGTTCGGCAAGCGGATTGCGCAACACCTGCTGCACCAGCACGCCCGCAAGCCCGAGCGCCGCGCCGCACAGCAGCGTCATGGCGATGCGCGGCAGCACGCTTTCGTGCACCAGCACGTCGCGCATGTCGGTGAGATCGGGCGAAACGAGCGCCTTCCAGAACGATGCGCCGTCGAGCGCGCCATGCAAATGCAACGCGGCGAGGCACACGGCGGGCAGCATCAGGCCGGCGAAAAGTGCAAGCCGCCAGTCGCGTGGCGGCGCCGAAGGGCGAGTGAGTGCGACGCGGCTGCTACGCAAGCCCACCTCCGTCGTTATCGATGATGGCGCGTGCATTCGCCATCGCGGTCGCGAAGCGTTGCATCGAAATCAGGCCGCCGTACGGGGCGATCACCGGCAACACGGCCACGCGTTTCTCGCGGACCGCTGGCAGCGCGCGCCAGAGCGGGCTCGCCGTCAGCGCCGCGCGGATGTCGGGCGCGAGCGGCCGAGTCAACGCGATATCGGCGTCGGCGGCTTCGAGGAGACGGGGCAACGGCACGACGGTGGAACCCATCGCGTTCGTCGTCCAGCGCACGCGCGCAGTCGCGGCGTTCGACAGCCCGATCTTTGCGAGCACATCGTTGAAGAGACTGCCCGCGCCGTACACGCGCAGATGCCGCTCGTCGATCACGTCCGCGACGATCACCGGCCGGCCGCGCGGCACGCGCGCCGCGACGTCGCTCATGACGCGCTCGGTCGACGCGAAGAGCGCGTCGGCCCGGGCGCGGGCGTCGAAGGCATCGGCCATCACGCGGGTTTCGGCGCACAGGCTCGCGTAGGGATGCCGGTCGGTCATATACGCGCCGAGCGTGAGCGTCGGGGCGATACGCCGCAGCGGCGCGAGCAGTCCCGCATGCGCGGGCGTGACGATCAGCAGGTCCGGCGCGAGCGCGAGCAGCGCATCGAAATTGGGTTGATAGAGAAGGCCGATATCCGCGACATCGGACGGCAGCGGCGGCACCGCGATCGTGTTCGCATACCACGCGGGCAGCGGAATGCCGACCGGCGCGCGCCCGAGCGCGAGCAGCGTCTCGGTCAGCTCCCAGTTCAATACGACGATACGTCGCGGCGCCGGTCCGGCCACGACGCGCGCGGCACGCGAGAACGCGAGCAGCGCGGCGGCGCCTCGCAGCAGCGTGCGTCTCGGTGGCGACTTCATGACGGAAAACACATGCGACGGCCGGTGGACGCATCGGTCGTAACCGACATCGGCACGCCGTAGATGGCTTCGAGCCGCGCCGGATCGACGATGACCGCCGCGTCCTCGCGCATCAGCAGACGCCCCTCGCGCAACGCGACGATCCGGTCGCAGAAGCGCGTCGCCATGTTGATGTCGTGCATGACGATGACAGCGGTCATCGCGCGTTCGGCGCACAGCGTCCTGACGAGTTCGAGCACGGTCAGCTGATGGCCGACATCGAGCGCCGACGTCGGTTCGTCAAGCAGCATGCAGCGCCCGTTCTGCGCGACCAGCATCGCGATCCACGCGCGCTGGCGCTCGCCGCCCGACAGGCTGTCCACGGTGCGGTCGGCATAACAATGAACATCGGCGGCTTGCATCGCCCGGTCGACGTGCGCGGCGTCGCCGGCCGTGAAGCGCCCGAGCGCGCCGTGCCACGGATAGCGGCCGAGCGCGACGAGTTCGCGCACCGTCATGCCATCGGTCGATGGCGTCTGCTGCGGAAGCCAGGCAACTTCACGCGCGAACTCGCGCGTACTCCAGTCGGCGAGCGGCCGGCCCGCGCATCGGACGACGCCCGTATCCGGCGCAATCTGTCCTGCGAGCAGCTTGACGAGCGTGGATTTGCCGGAGCCGTTGTGCCCGACAAGCCCCGTCACGCGGCCCGGTTCGATATGCAGATCCAGCGGATGCAAGAGCGTGCGCCCGCCCGCCGAGCGCGACACGCCTTCGAGCGAGAAGGCGGGCGGCGTCGCGGTCGCGTACGCCGTCTGGTAGACGTGGCCGTTCATGCGAGCGCCGCCTTTTTCGTGGAACTCACCTGACCGCTGTCGAGCTTGACGATACGATCGGCGAGATCGAAATAACGGTCGTCGTGGGTGATGACGAGCACCGTCTTGGCGCGCGCCTTCAGTTGCGGCAGCAGCACGCGATAGAAGACGTCCTTGAACGCGGGGTCCTGGTCGGCGGCCCATTCGTCGAAGAGATAGAACGGGCGGTCTTCCAGAAACGCCACCAGCAAGGCAAGACGCTTCCTCTGGCCTTGCGACAGATCGAGCGTCGAAAAACGGCCGTTGTCGATGCGCACCTTGTGCTCTAGTTGCAATGCCACGAGCAGCGCGCGCGCCGTGGCCTCGCTGTGCGCGGGCAGGCCGAGCAGCGAATCGAACAAATGGAAATCGCTGAAGACGACGGAGAAAAGCTGGCGGTAAGCGGCGCGATTGCCGTCGTCTACCACCGTTTCGTCGATGACGATGCGTCCCGACTCCGGCGCATACAGCCCGACCAGCACCTTCGCGAGCGTGGTTTTGCCGCTACCGTTGCCGCCCACGAGATAGACGAGTTCGCCCGCCCGGAACGTCAGATCGATAGGTCCGAGCGTGAAAAAACCGTCCTCGGCTTCGCGCACGTAGCGATGTTCGACGCCTTCGAGCGTAATGCTCGCGAACGCGTCGGCGTCGAGCGAGGCGCTTGCGGGCTCGGGCGGCAGGGCTTGTTCGAGCTGATCGATGCGCTCGAACGCGATCCGCGCGCTGCCAATGGCGGGCAGGGCCGCCAGCAATCCTTCGACCGGCATGATGAGGTAAAGGAAGACGAGCGCGTAACCGGACATCACGTGCGCGTCGGCATCGAAGAGACGCGCGAGCACGAAGAGGGTCAGGCCGACGAAGCCGAACAGCAGCAGATTGCCCCAGCTCGCGGCCAACGCGTGCAGCATGTAGCCGCGCGTGCGCTGCGCGCGCACCGCTTCCACATGCGGGGCGAGATCACGCGCGACGAACGCTTCGGCACGCGCGCGATGCAGCTTCAGTTCCTTCGCGCCGTCGAAGAGCGAGCGAAAGCGTTGCAACAGGCCGTCTTCACGCTGCCGCGAATCGCGCAGATGGAGAAGCGCCCGCGAGCCGATCAGATGCGTGCCGAGCGATCCCGCGCCGATCGCGACGAGCGCGAACAGCAGAATCGGCAGGGACAGCATGCCGAGATAGACGAGACAACCCGCGATCACCGCGCCCTGCATGACGATCGACGGCAGACTGATGAAGAACACGACGATGGTGTCGAGGTCCTGCGTGAGCGCGTTGATGGCGCGCGACGCGCCGCATCGTTCGAGATCGCGATACGACGCGCCCGCGATGCGGCCGATCGTCTGCAAGCGCAACCTCGCCTTGGCGTGCTGTCCGAGATACATGAACAGCATCTGCGAAACGACCCGCGTGAGAATGACAACGACGCCCAGCGCCGCGAAGCGCACGCCGAGCGTGAGCAGTTCGTCGCTGGTTGCGCGCAGCGCCTGATTGATCAGCGCGACGAGCGCCGCGTTCGCCGCGCCGCTGACGAGACTGACGACCAGCGCGACAGGCAACAACCCGCGCGCGCTGCGGATCGACGAGGCTATCAGAGACACGTGCGCACACCCTCGTTGAAAGCAGCCAAGGCAGGCGGCTGCCCGCAAAGCGCATTGGGCGGCAACAAAAATGCGAGAATGCGAACCATTAACATTTCAACCGATGGGTCGGCGCTAAGTGTTGAGTGACGACGAGTTTAGCGTTTCGTCGAAAAATCAGGCCGACACCGAATATCGAATTTCTGACAACTATTGGTGTTTTATCGATAGTTTTTTGCGTACCACTTTTTCGCGACCATGAAAGAGTTCCTGCTCAAACGCTATCCGATCGAACGCGTCCCGCTGTCGCGAGACGTGATGGCAACCCTCGTCGACTATCGTCATGGGGAGCGTATAACCTGGCATCAACACAAGCACGGACAACTGGTGTTCGCCGTGCGCGGCGTCGTGCGTGTGCTCACGCCCTCGCGCACCTGGACGCTGCCGCAGTCGCGCGCAGTTTGGCTGCCATCCGATGTCGATCACGAACTGCACGCGGTCGGCGACACGCAACTATGCAGTGTGTATTTCGAGCCGCGTGTGTTTCCGTGGTCGTGGCATCAACCGGCCGTGATTGCAGTGTCGCCGTTGATGAGAGAGCTGGCCATCGTGCTGGGCGCCGCGGGCGAGCGATACGCCGAGGGAAGCCATGCCTCGCTCAGCGCGCCGCTGTTGCTGAAGGTGTTGAGAGAGACGCCCGCGCTCGCCGAGCCCGGCGTGCCATTGCCGCGCGATGCACGGCTGCTGCAGATCTGCGAGCACATGATGAACGACCCGGCGAGCGAACTGACGCTCGATTTCTGGGGCGAGCAGTTTCACACCAGTGGGCGAACATTGGCGCGCTATCTGAATGCCGAGACTGGATTGACCTTTGGCGCATGGCGTCAGCAGATACGAGTCGCGGAGGCAATCACGCTCCTTACGCTGGGACAACCTGTGACGCAAGTTTCGAAGAAGCTTGGCTATCGCAGTGCGAGTGCTTTCATCGTCATGTTTCGTCAGGTCACGGGAGAGGCGCCACAACGTTACCTGGCTTCGCGCTCGTCGAGCAGATAAACGGAGAGCGGGGCGGCTCATGCAGACTTCGAGTTGGAAACTTAGATGTAGATCGCATCATTGCTCGAATGACGTTCGTATAGCTGCGGTCTTCGTTCGGGCCTCGATAGCTGAATGTCGAATGGCCGTTGTAGCGTTGAAAGCCGTCGTCGGTACGTGGGGGAGAAGGGCGGTTGAGGGTCGTGAAGACTCATGCGCGCCTGCGGACGTTCGATTCAGCGGTGCAAGCCGGCGAATAACCGCAGACGGACGGACTGCAGCCACACGGTTCGTAACCGGGCCGGCAGCTCGGAGCAAGTCGCGCAGATCATCTCGGTCATCGAAGGTATCGCGTTCCAGACCAACATCCTCGCATTGAATGCGGCAGTGGAAGCCGCGCGCGCAGGCGAACAAGGTCGCGGTTTCGCGGTGGTGGCGGGCGAAGTGCGCACGCTTGCACAGCGCAGCGCGACGGCCGCAAAGGAGATCAAGGATCTGATCACCGAGTCCGTGGAGCGCGTGAACAATGGTTCGGCGCTCGTGGACAACGCGGGCCGCACGATGACGGAGATCGTGCAGGCCGTGAAGCGCGTGGCCGATCTGATGGGCGAGATCAGCTCGGCATCGGGCGAGCAGCATCATGGCATCGAACAGGTCAACACCGCAGTCATGCAGATGGATGAAATGACGCAGCAGAACGCGGCGCTCGTCGAGGAAGCATCGGCGGCCGCGCAGTCCATGGCGTCGCAGTCGGCTTCGTTGCGTGATCTCGTCGCTGTATTCAAGGTGGATGCAGCGGCTGCGCGCGCGGTTCCGGTATCCACGGCGGCGAAGCCAACGAGCGCGTCTCGCGTCGCTCTCAAACCTAGCGCTCCAGCGCCGACCAAGCCTCGCGCCTCAGCGAAGACAGCGCCGAAACCTGCGCCGACGCATGCAGCGACTGCGAGCGCGGAAGGGGACTGGCAGACGTTCTGAGAGCGCGAGCGCGTACAGAGGTTGTCCGTCATATAAAAGGCGGCACAACCTCAAGTTCGCATCGTTCAAGCCGTAAACATCGCCAACGCCTGCACGGTAAACATCTAAAACTACAACTGGAACTTCCATGATGAGAAGAGCCGGACTCGCCACGCTGCTTTGCGCCGCATCGATACTGTCGGGCTGCGCAAGCGGCCCCGAAGTGCTTTCGACCGTGAATGCGCGACAGCAGCCCACAAAAGTACGCAGCTTGCTGATCGTGGTGGACAGTTCGCTGTTCGGCGATTCATGGAACGCAGGGGCCGGTAGACATTTTGCGCACACGCTCGGCGACACGTTAAGAGAAACGGCCGGTTCGATTCCTGTGACGCTGCTGCGCCTGGACTCCGAAGCCGATTCACGCGCTCTGCCGAAGATCATCATGTCGTCGCATGCGACGCAGTTGATGCAGGTCAAAGCCGTACGCGTCACGTCGCGCTCGCGTGGCGACACCGAGGCCGTATGGCAAGTCACGCTTTCTGACGTGAAAGCGTCGCTGGTTCCCACCGAGCAGGACCCTTCGCGCTTCAATACGCGTGTCGAGATAAACACGTTCTATCAGCAAAAGATCAGCGCCAGTGTCTCGGAGCACATGGACTTTCTTCTTGGTGGCATCGACAAAAGTGCAGCGGAAACGGGAAACGCTATTGGCGCTCGCTTGCGCGCAGCACATGTGATGACACCTGACCCTGCGGTCGGCGCTGCGCCGTTGGTGTCGTCGAATCCCTCTTAGTCAAAGCGTTTGGCCGCTTCAAGTGCACACCCAAGCAGCACGTCCCGCACCATTCCCGCTCCACCATGCGCCGCCATCGCGCAACGCGGCGCTAACTCGAGCACGCCACCAAACGGCCACTTGTGTCCGTCTCAGCCGCTAGCAACCGAAACGGCCACAAACCCTTCCCAACCCCGCCAACAATCGACAGCACACAGCCACCTCGCCAAACACGGCGTGGAAGTCGCTAAAGAGTCATCCGTTCACAAACCGCGCATCGCTGCGAAGCACGCGCCAAGGATGACTCCGCCATGCAAATCCGCAGAATTCCCACTACCGTCGTCACCGGCTTTCTTGGCGCGGGCAAGACCACGCTCGTCAATCACATTCTCGATGCAACGCGGCCGATGCAGATCGGCATCGTGGTCAACGAGTTCGGCGAAGTCGGCATAGACGGTCAGTTGATCGTCGCCGACGAAGAAGCCGTCATCGAGATTAATAACGGTTGCGTGTGCTGCACGGTCCGCACGGATCTCGTCGCAAGCGTGCGCGATCTGCTTACACGCTTCGGCGACCGGCTGGAACGGCTGATCATCGAAACGTCCGGGCTCGCCGATCCCGCGCCCGTGCTACAGACCTTTCTCGCAGACCCCGACGTGCGCGAACGTCTCGAACTCGAAGCCGTCGTAGCCGTTGTCGATGCAATGCACGCATCCGCCCAGCTTCACGATGACATCGCGCGCGAACAAATCGTGTTTGCGGACCGCATCATCATCAACAAGACGGATGTGGCCGTGCCCGCGAAAGTGGCCGCGCTCGTCGAAGAACTCCGGCAAATCAATCCCACCGCGCAGATCGACTTCGCGAACCATTCAGCCGTCGACGTCGATGCATTGCTCGGCGTGCGGAGTTTCTCGCTCGATAACCTGCTCGCCGTCGAACCCGGTTTGCTCGATGAAGAAGGCCACGATCACGAACACGACGACAGCATCGCTTCTTGCGCGATCGTCGTTCCAGGCGCCATTGACGCAAGCCGCTTCAATCAGTGGATCAACCAGCTTGTGCAGACGCAGGGGCAACAACTGCTGCGCATGAAAGGCGTGCTCAACGTGCACGAGGAAGCAAGGCGTCTGCATTTTCATAGCGTCCACATGCTGCTCGATGCGAGCTTCGGCCGCGCATGGAAGCGCGACGAAGCGCGTGAGAACCGCTTCGTGATGATCGGCAGAAACATCGACTCACGGCACATGCGCGATGGACTTCTTTCCTGCATGCATTGACCCATTCATTCATTTCTTATCGAGGAGCACGCGCATGAAAAAGCCCGAAGCATACACATTGAGCATTGGCGTACTGGCCGTCGCGGATACATGGCTCACCGGGACCGTATTTCCCGTACCCGTCTGGGTGACGTTCATTGCATGGGCGTCGTTCTTCGTGCTTGGCGGCGGTCGCGCGGGCTTCGTGAAGAGCGTCGCGTCGAATCTCACGGGGCTGGTCATCGCATCGCTCACGTTGCTCTGCATTGCGACGACGAGCGGTGGCGCGTTTGCGGCGGCGGTGTTCGTCGGCATCGGCAGCGCGGCGATGGTGCAGGCAGCAAAGATCAGATTACTCGATGTCTTGCCGGCCATCGTGTGGGGCTTTGCATCGACGGTCGGCACGACGGTGGCAACAGGCAAGGCGATCACGACCGCTGGCATCGGCAATCCTGCACTCGTGGCCGCAGCGGCGCTCGTGACGGGCGCGGTCTTCGGCTTCGTGTCGGAAGTGGTCGGCGAAGCGCTGTTGTTCAAACGCGAGCATCGGCTGAGCTGAACTCGTTTCTTTACGCACGGAGCACATCGTGAAACTACAGCATCATCTTGGCGGCATCGAAAATCTCGGCCCTGTCAGCACCGAACGGCGCGTGTTCGTGGAACCGTGGGAGACGCGCATCTTCGGTATTCATACCGTGATGATGGCGGAAAGCGCGCATCTCTCCAACGCGCTGCATCGCTATCCTGTCGACACGCTGTCGACGACATTCAAGAACGACTGGACGTGGGCCTCGCTGCGCACGGGCGCGGAAGACATGCAGCCGTTCGAGTATTTCAAGTATCGGTACTACGAGAAGTGGCTCGGCGGCATCTCGCAGTTCTTCGTCGATCAAGGCTACATCTCGGCCGACGAACTCGCGCAAAAGACCGCGCACTACCGCGCGAACCCCGATGCCGCGCTGCCTGGGAAACCCGACGCCGCGCTCACCGCGCAGATCGACGCGTATCTGACGAACGGCGACTCCGGTTATCACGCGCTCGAAAGCGCCGCGCGTTTTGCGAAGGGCGACGCGGTACGCATAGCCGACCCCGAAGCGGTCGATCACACGCGTCTGCCCGGCTATCTGCGCAACAAGACCGGCGTCGTCGATCTCGTGTATCCGGGCGCGTTCTCGTATTTCGTATCGACGGGACCGGACGGTATAGGCGCGCCCATGCCCGTGTATCGCATTGCGTTCGATACCGCCGACATCTGGGGCGCCGACAAGAGCGAAGCGAACACCACCCTTTATGCCGACTTGTACGAAGCCTACGTACAAGCGGCCAACTGATCCGGAGCCACCGCAGCATGAGCCAACTCTTTGAATTTCCCGACGACCGCGAAGCGTCGAGCGCGGCAAAGGTGCGCGCGCTGGAAGCATTGCTGATTGAGAAGGGCGTGATCGCGAGCGATTCCGTCGATGCCGTGCTCAAGCACTTCGAAACCATGGCCGGGCCGTTCAATGGCGCGAAGATCGTGGCGCGCGCATGGACCGATCCGGAGTACAAGAAGCGCCTCGTCGACGACACACCGAAGGCCATCGCGGAGCTTGCACTGCCGCTCGGCATGACGGGTGCGGAAGGCGAGCACATGGCCGCCGTCGCCAACGACGAGAACGTGCATAACCTCATCATCTGCACGTTGTGTTCGTGCTATCCGTGGCCGGTTCTCGGCTTGCCGCCGTACTGGTACAAGGATCCCGTGTTTCGTGCACGCGGCGTGCGCGAGCCCCGTGCCGTGCTGGCGGAATTCGGCGTGAACGTGCTTGCGGACAAGGAAGTGAAAGTGTGGGACAGCAGCGCGCAAATCCGCTGGTTCGTCGTGCCCGAGCGTCCCGCCAACACGGAGCACATGAGTGAAGCGGAACTCGCCGCGCTCGTGACGCCGGAATCGATGATGGGTGTCGCCCTCATCGAAGCGCCCACCGCCTGAGGCCCGTCATGTTCACTCGATTCGAGGAATACGCGGCGACGTCGATGCTCGGCGCGCCCGATTCGCCGCCGCGTCTCGACGGCAAGCTGTTCTTCACCAACCGCTGGGAGCGCGATGTGTTCGGGCTTGCGCTGTCGTTATCGAAAGCGGGCTGCTTCGAGTGGGAGGACTTCCGGCAGAGCTTGATTGCATCGATTGCACAGTGGGAAGCTATCGGTTGCATCGACCAGCCGCGCTGGGACTACTACGAACGCTTTCTCGAAGCGCTTTTGAACGTGGTCGAAACGAGCGGCGTGTTGTCGCGCGATGAACTCCTGAAGGTCGTGACGGCGCGGCGCGTCAACGTTGACGCCTGAGTCTTGCGCATCCATCCAATCATCATCATCGATTCAAACGAGGTCTTCAATGAACGACGCTATTGCTTTCCCTACCGAACCGGTCACGCCAATCCCGTTGCGCGAGCTACTACCGTGGATCGTGTTCGGCGGTCTCTTGATGTTGCTCGCGCTGTATTTCGTCGGCGCGGAAGAGGGCGCGACCTCGATCGTGTCCGGCATGTACGTTCACGAGTTCGTGCACGATGGACGCCATCTGCTCGGCTTTCCCTGTCATTGACGCGGAGACGATCATGGTCGGCAAACTGTTGATGCGCGGCATGCTCGCGGGCGTGGTCGCGGGACTGCTTGCGTTCGGTTTCGCGAGAGTGGTGGGCGAACCGCAAGTCGAACGCGCGATTGCAATCGAAGAGCACGCGCACGCCGCTCACGGCGATGCGCCCGAGCCCGAACTCGTCAGTCGCGAGACGCAGGCGGACATGGGCTTGCTGACGGGTGTCGTGGCCTATGGCGCGGCTTTCGGCGGGCTCTTCGCGCTTGCCTTCGCATATGCGTGGGGCAGGGTGGGCAAGCTCGGCGCACGGCCGCTTGCCGCGTGGATGGCGCTTGCGGCGTTCGTATCGCTCGTCGTGGTGCCGAGCCTCGTCTATCCGGCGAATCCGCCATCGGTCGGGGACCCGGAAACCATCGGTTATCGCACGGCGCTGTTCTTTCTGACCATCGCCATCTCGCTTGCGATCATGCTGTTGTCGCTCAACGTGCGCGGTGTCGCGGCGAGGAAGTTCGGGCAGTGGAACGGAACGCTCGTCGGTATTCTCGCGTTCGGCGTCATGCTTGCCGTGATGATCGTCGTGCTGCCCGGGATCGACGAAGTGCCGGCCGGCTTTCCCGCCACGCTGCTGTGGAAGTTCAGGATGGCGTCCATCGGCATGCAGGCGATCGTCTGGACGACCATTGGCGCGCTGTTCGGTGTGCTCGCCGAGCGTAGCGAACTCGCCGGCGCTCGCCAGCCTCGCAAGGCACCGGTTTTCGCGCCGGCGGTGCGCAATCGATGACATGCGCGACCGCGTTTTTTGGGCGGTTAGACTAATCGTTCAGGGCGACGGTGTTCCGCCGCCGCCCGCTTTCAGACGGACACCAAAACTCCGATGAAACGCATCAAGGTCGGCATGCTCGTCTTTCCCGGGTTCCAGTTGCTCGATATCGCCGGGCCGAAGGACGCCTTTGCCGAAGTCCGCGTGTTGAGCAAGGGCGAATGCGAGTACGAAATGATGACGGTCGGCACCACGCGCGGCAGCGTGCAGTCGTCGAGCGGCCTCACGACCGTACCGGACCGCACCATCTTCGACCGCTGCCCGGAGTTCGACACCATCATCGTTCCGGGCGGGCTCGGTATCTTCGACGCCTTCGACGATCCCGCGCTCAGCGAATGGCTGCGCGCGCAGCACAAGCAGTGCCGCCGCGTATCGGCGATCTGCAATGGTCTCTTCGCGCTCGGTTCGGCGGGACTGCTCGACAACAAAGTCGTGACTACGCACTGGATGGACGTGCCGCGGCTCGCCGCGACGTTTCCGCGCGCGCGGATCGAGCCGGACCACATCTTCGTTCGTGACGGCAACATCTTCACGACGGCGGGCGTCACGGCGGGTATCGACTTGTCGCTCGCAATGATCGAAGACGACTTCGGCCGTCAGATGGCGCTGGATGTCGCCAAGTATCTGGTCGTTTATCTGCGGCGCGCGGGCGGTCAGTCGCAGTTCAGCCCGCTCCTTGAAACGCAGGCCGCGCCCGGCTCGCAGACCATGGCACTGCAGGAGTTCATGCTCGACAACCTGCATGTCGCACATACAGTGGCATCGCTTGCGGACCGCGCGCATATGAGCGCGCGCAATCTCTCGCGCATCTTCGCCAAGGACTGCGGCACGACGCCGATGACCTTCCTTGCCAATGCGCGCATCGACGCGGCGCGGCACTATCTCGAAGCCACGGAATTGCCGATGCGGGAAATCGCGCGCCGCTGCGGCTTCGAGGATACCGACGGCTTTCGCAGAACCTTCTTTCGGCGGCTCAGTATCAATCCGGTGGATTATCGCGACCGGTTCAGATCAAAAGCCGACACGGTTCAGGCAGCCAACGGACGCGCCTGAGGATCAGCTTCCGAGCGCGTTCGGATCGCGCCAGGCACGCTCGAACGGCAGCCGCCAGGCACGCGGCGCGACTAGCTGATGAATCGCATTCGGCCCCCACGAACCCGGCGCGTAAAACCGCACGGGCGGCGGCGATTCGAGCAGCGCCGTGGATACTTCCCACAGCCGCTCGATGCCTTCCGCAGTCGTGAACAGCGTGCGATCCCCGCGCATGGCGTCGAGAATCAGGCGCTCGTAGGCTTCCAGCACTTCGCCGATCAAGCCCGTGTCGCGCATGGCGAACTGCAGGCTCAGTTTGTCGAGACGCATGCCGGGGCCGGGCCGCTTGCCGTAGAACGAGAGCGACATCTTCGAGGCATCGGCGAGATCGAAGGTCAAATGGTCCGGTCCCTGCGAACCCACGCCCGAACCTGCCGGAAACATGCTCTTCGGCGGCTCGCGAAACGCAATGGAAATGATTCGCTGGCCTTCCGCGAGCCGCTTGCCGGTGCGCAGATAGAAGGGCACACCCGCCCAGCGCCAGTTGTCGATCGAGCATTTCAGCGCAATGAAGGTCTCTGTTTCCGACTCGGCGCTCACGCCTTCCTCGGTCCGATAACCCGTGTACTGACCGCGCACGACATCGTTAGGTTGAATCGGCAACATGCTGCGAAAGACCTTGTTCTTTTCCTCGCTGATAGGCGAAGGTTCCAGCGATGTGGGCGGCTCCATTGCCATGAACGCGAGAATCTGGAACAGGTGCGTGACGACCATGTCGCGAAACGCGCCCGTCTGCTCGTAGAAGCCCGCGCGCTTGCCGAGGCCGAGCGTTTCCGGCACGTCGATCTGCACGTGATCGATGAAATTGCGATTCCATATCGGTTCGAACAAGCCGTTGGCGAAGCGGAATGCGAGGATGTTCTGCGCCGGTTCCTTGCCGAGAAAGTGATCGATGCGAAAAATCTGCGCCTCTTCGAAGACCTCGTGCAAGTGCGCGTTGAGCGACACGGAACTTGCCAGATCGGTGCCGAAAGGCTTTTCCATGATGATGCGCGAGCGTTCCACGAGTCCCGCTTCATGAAGCATGCCGACCGCCGAAAGCGCGGCGTTGGGCGGAACGCTCAGATAATGCAGGCGCCGGCATTCGCCGCCGAAGCTTTTCTCGGCGTTCAGGACCGCCGCCTTCAGCGTTGCGGCGCCGGCTGTCAGGGGCACGTAATCGAGATTGGCGGCGAACGTGTCCCACTCTTGCGGCGTCACCTTACGACTCGAAAACTCGTCGAGCGCGCCTTTCGCCGTGACGCGGAAGTCGTCCACGTGAATGTCGTCGAGCGCGACGGCAATGATCTTGCAGCCGGGGATGAACCCCGCATTCGACAGATGGAAGAGGCCAGGCAACAGCTTGCGTCGTGCGAGATCGCCCGTGGCGCCGAACAGCACGACCACTTGCGGAAACTTCGGACCTACGCCTGCGGAGATCTTGGCCATCGTGCGAATCCTCGGTGGGTTGTCACGGCTCGTCAGCAACAGCGTCGCGTCTCATGCGTTCCGACAGTGTCAGTATCGCTCAGGCGTGCGCGATTCAATAAAGCGCATTCGAAGCGCGTTCGCGCGTGGTCCACATTGCGGGATCGTGCTTCAACGCAGCTCGCGTTCCCTCGGCGGTTTGGGCTGCCATGCATCGACGAGTCGGCCGATAAAGAGCCGCACCTTCGGACTCGGATGCCGTCGCGTGGGAGACACCGCGCTAATGGGCACGCCCTCGGCGCCAAGCCGGAACGCAGCGGCGCGAGCGCGATTGCGCTCGGTTCGCTCGGTGGCGGCGCGGTCGTCGAACATCTCGGCATTGCTTCGACGATGCGCTTCAGCGCGATCCTCGCGGCGCTGAGTCCGATCGTGGTCGCGACGTTCGGCACGCGCCGCGCGCCGCCCAGCGAGCCTTCGAGGAACTGAAGGGTGCCGCCGATGCCGCGCATGGAGCCGGCTTTTTTGGCGGCTTGCCAAACGCGCTGATTGACTTTAGCCTGCATCGGCAATCGGCGGAACTCATCAACGCAATACCTTCCGGTATAGGACAAGAATGACGATGAAGCGTATCGGGACAGGCCGTGTTTTGTGCATCTGCGCCACGGCTGGATTGGCCGCGGGCAGCATCGGTCAGGCTGTGGCGGCGCCAACGGATGCGCTCATCGCAGCCGCGAAGCAGGAAGGGCAGTTGACCACCATCGCACTGCCGCATGACTGGTGCGGTTACGGCGCGGTCATCGCCGGGTTCCAGAAGAAGTACGGCATTCGCGTCAACGAACTCAACCCCGACGCAGGCTCGGGCGACGAGATCGAAGCGATCAAGGCCAACAAAGGCAACAAGGGACCGCAGGCACCGGACGTGATCGACGTCGGTCTTTCGTTCGGCCCGACGGCGAAGAAAGAAGGCTTGTTGCAGCCGTACAAGGTGTCGACGTGGAGCGCGATTCCCGCCGAATCCAAGGACGCCGAAGGCTACTGGTACGGCGATTATTACGGCGTGCTTTCATTCGAAGTCAACACCGACATGATCGACAAGCCGCCGGCCGACTGGAGCGACTTGCAGAAGGCCGACTATCGCAACGCGGTTTCGCTCGCGGGCGATCCACGCTCGGCCAATCAGGCCATTCAGGGCGTCTATGCGGCGGGCTTGTCGCAGACCAAGGGCGACGCAAGCAAGGCGGATCAGGCTGGACTCAAATTTTTCGCCGATTTGAACAAGAGCGGCAACTTCGTGCCGGTGATCGGCAAGGCGGCGTCGCTGGCGCAAGGCACGACGCCGATCATCGTGCGCTGGGACTACAACGCGCTCGCCGACCGCGACACGCTCAAGGGCAACCCGAAGGTGCAGGTAATCGTGCCGAAGACGGGTGTCGTGGCGGGCGTTTATGTTCAGGCGATCAGCGCGTTTGCGCCGCATCCGAACGCCGCGAAGCTGTGGATGGAATACCTCTATTCCGACGAAGGCCAACTCGGCTGGCTCGCGGGCTATTGCCACCCAATGCGCTACAACGAACTCGTGGCGCAGAAGAAGGTGCCGCAGGCGCTGCTCGACAAGCTGCCGCCCGCATCGGCGTATAAAGGCGTCGTGTTCCCGATGCTGCCGCAACAGGACGCCACCAAGGACGTCGTCACCAAGGGCTGGGATCAGATCGTCGGCGCGAACGTGAAGTAAGCGTGACGGACGAGATCCTGCAATGAGCGTCTCTCCTCCGCAAGGCGCCGGGCCGGATCTGCTGGCGCCGGCCGCGCCCGTGCCGCCGGCCGGTGCCGCGCGCGCAAGCGGCGGCGCGAGTTGGCTCACGTATATCGGCGTGCTGCCGTTCTTCGTGTTCGCGCTGCTATTCCTTCTGCTGCCCACGGGCTTCTTGATGGTGGGCGCGTTCCAGGACCCGCAGGGACACTTCACGCTCGTCAATTTCCGCGAGTTGTTCCAGCCCGGCGTGCTCGATGCCTACTGGATCAGCATGAAAGTCAGCGCGGCGTCGGCCGCGGGCGGCGCGATACTCGGCTCGCTGCTCGCGTGGGCGGCGGTGAAAGGCCAGTTACCCGCATGGATTCGCCCGACGCTCATGACCTTCTCCGGCGTGGCGTCGAACTTCGCGGGCGTGCCGCTCGCGTTCGCTTTCATTTGCACGTTGGGGCGCGTGGGTCTCGTCACCGTGCTGGCGCGCAAGTACCTTGGCTTCAATCTCTATTCCACCGGCTTCAGCATTCTGAGCTTCGCCGGACTGACCATCACATACCTGTATTTCCAGATTCCGTTGATGGTGCTCATCATCACGCCCGCGCTCGACGGTCTGAAGCGCGAATGGCGCGAAGCCTGCGATTGCCTCGGCGGGACATCGGCGCAGTACTGGCGTTATGTCGGCTTGCCGGTGCTGTGGCCGAGCTTGCTGGGCGCGGCGCTGCTCTTGTTCGCCAACGCGTTCGGCGCGGTCGCCACGGCTTATGCGTTGACCGGCAGCTCGCTCAATATCGTGACCATTCTGCTGTACGCGCAGATTCGCGGCGACGTGCTGCATAACCAGAACCTGGGTTACGCGCTCGCGCTCGGCATGATCGTGGTGACGGGGCTTTCGAACGGCGGCTATATCTGGTTGCGTGCGCGCGCCGAAAGGGGACGCCGATGAAATCGCAGTCGCGCGCGGGCGCCGCCATCGCGATGATCGTCGGCTCGCTATATTTTTTGATTCCGCTGATCGCCACATTCGAGTTCAGTCTGCGCATGCGTCGTGGCGAATACAGCTTCGACGCGTATCGCGTCGTACTCGGCGATCCGCATTTTCAGGCGTCGTTCGGCTATTCGGTGCTGATGGGCTTTCTCACCATCGTGATCGGCGTGCTGCTCGTGGTGCCGACCGCTTACTGGGTGCAGCTGCGCTTGCCGAAGCTGCGGCCCGTGGTCGAGTTCATCACGTTGCTGCCGCTCGTGATTCCGGCCATCGTCATCGTGTTCGGCTATCTGCGCATCTACAACAGCAGTTCGATCCTGCCGCTCACCGGCAACGAACGCGCGACCGACCTTTTGCTCGTGTTCGGCTATGTCACGCTGTCGCTGCCGTATATGTATCGCGCGGTCGACGCCGGCATGCGCGCCGTCGATATCCGCTCGCTCACCGAAGCCGCCGAATGTCTGGGCGCGGGCCGCGCGATTATACTTTTCAAAGTGATCTTCCCGAATGTGCGCTCGGGCATTCTGTCGGGCGCGTTCCTTACTTTTGCGGTCGTCATCGGCGAGTTCACGCTCGCGAGCCTGCTGGATCGTCCGGCGTTCGGCCCGTATCTGCAGTTGATCGGTGCGAACCGTGCCTACGAGCCGTCGGCGCTCGCGATCATCGCGTTCGTCGTCACTTGGGCCTCGATGGGACTGATCCAGGTATTCGGTTCGGCGCGCGCGCTGGCCGGCCAGAAAACTTGAGCCTGAGGTACGCGACGCATGGCATTTCTCGAAATCGACAATCTTCACAAGGCGTTCGGGCCGAACATCGCGCTGCATCAGTTCGACATGAAGATCGAGCGCGGCGAGTTCATCACGTTCCTCGGTCCTTCTGGATGCGGCAAGACGACCGTGCTGCGCATGATCGCGGGCTTCGAGACGCCCACGCGCGGCACCATTCGTCTCGATGGCCGCGACGTCACGCATCTGCGTACGCGCGAACGAGCCGTCGGCATGGTGTTTCAATCGTATGCGCTCTTTCCGAACATGACGGTGGCGCAGAACATAGGCTTCGCGCTGCGAGTGGCGAAGCGTCCGCAGAAGGAGATGGACGAGCGCGTGGCGCAAATGCTCGAACTGATCAAGCTGCCGCATCTTGCCGAGCGTTATCCGTGGCAACTGTCGGGTGGCCAGCAACAGCGCGTGGCGCTGGCGCGCGCGCTTGCGAGCAAGCCGCAAGTGTTGCTGCTCGACGAACCGCTGTCCGCGCTCGATGCGAAGATCCGCGTCTCGTTGCGCGAAGACATTCGCGCGTTACAGCGCGAACTTGGAATCACGTCGATCTTCGTCACGCACGATCAGGAAGAGGCGCTATCCATTTCGGATCGCATCGTCGTGATGAACGAGGGGCGCGTCGAACAGGTCGGGCCGCCGCTCAACATCTATAACTTTCCGCGCACGCGCTTTGTCGCCTCCTTCGTCGGCACGCTCAACATTCTTGCGGGCCGCGTGATCGATCCCGCGACCGGACGCATGGCCGTGGACGGTCAGGAACTCGTGACGTCGCGCCAGTTGCCATCGGACGATGCCGGCCGGGAGCGGCTTCTCGCCTTGCGTCCCGAAGCGATCGTGCTCGAACCGCCCGCGAGCGGCCGCAATTCGCTGGCGGCAACCGTCGAGGAAATCAGCTTCCTCGGCGCGGTGGTGCGTATCCGCGCGCGTGTGAAAGACGCGGTAGTCTCGCTCGATGTCTTCAACGACCCGAACCGGTTGCTGCCCGAACGCGGCCAGCCGGTCGCGCTCGGCTTTTCGCACGAGAATCTCCTCGTGCTCGACGAGGACGCGCGTTAGGCAACGCGCCAAACGTGCCGTTGCGCAGCGCACCAGCGTCGCGGCGCCGTTCGGCGGGCGCGAGACTCGATCCTGTCGCTGCATTGCGGCAAGCGTAGCGGATATATATGCGATGCATCGATGCCATCGCCGCGCATTTCGTTTCCGGCAATTCAAACACCTTGCATGGCGGATTACGCCAATGCAATTCCCTTTTTGTTAAGGCACACTAAGCGGCAGCATCCGGTTTCGAGCTTTGCATCCCGCAAACCATCAAGGCAGTGAATGGAGGCTTCGAGATGAACCGAAAAAATAATGCGGCCATCTGGATCCTGGTCGCCATGCTGTTGGGCATCGGGATCGGCTACATGATCTACTCGAGCTTTCCGGACAAGAAGACTGCTACTGAAATCGCGGGCTACATCTCGCTCATATCGGACGTGTTTCTGCGACTGATCAAAATGGTGATCGGTCCGCTCGTGTTCTCCACGCTCGTCGTGGGTATTGCGCATATGGGCGATGCAGCCTCGGTCGGGCGCGTGTTTGCCAAGGCGCTCGGCTGGTTCGTCACCGCGTCGCTCGTGTCGTTGCTGCTCGGTCTCATGATGTCGAACCTGCTCAGGCCGGGCGAGAATCTCGGGCTGCCGTTGCCGGATATCGGCGCATCGGCGAATTTGGCGACTTCCAAGTTCACGCTCAAGGACTTCGTGAGTCATATGGTGCCGAGGTCGTTCGCGGAAGCGATGACCAACAACGAAGTGCTGCAGATCGTCGTGTTCTCCATGTTCTTCGGTGTGGCGCTCGCCGCGCTGGGCGACAAGGGCAAGATTCTCGTCGCCGCCATCGACCAGCTCTCGCACGTCATGCTGAAGATCACCGGCTACGTAATGAAGCTCGCACCGCTCGCCGTGCTGGCCGCGATGGCGTCCACTGTCGCCGTCAATGGCCTGACCATTCTGCTCAAGTTCGCGGTCTTCATGGGCGACTTCTACTTGAGCCTGTTCATATTGTGGGCGTTGTTGGCGCTCGCGGGTTTCCTGTTTCTCGGACCACGCGTGCTCAAGCTGCTGGGACTGATAAGAGAAGCGTTCATGCTCTCGTTCGCGACCGCGAGTTCGGAAGCCGCGTATCCGAAGATTCTCGATGCGCTCGACCGCTTCGGCGTGAAGCGCAAGATCTCCGCGTTCGTGATGCCGATGGGCTATTCGTTCAACCTCGACGGCTCGATGATGTACTGCACCTTCGCGACGTTGTTTATCGCGCAGGCCTACAACATTCCGCTTTCCATCGGCACGCAACTGACCATGTTGCTGGTGCTCATGCTGACATCCAAGGGAATGGCCGGCGTGCCGCGCGCGTCGCTCGTCGTGATCGCGGCGACGCTCAACCAGTTCGGCATTCCCGAAGCGGGTTTGTTGTTGATTCTCGGCGTGGACACGTTCCTCGACATGGGCCGTTCCGCCACGAACGCGGTGGGCAATTCGATTGCGAGCGCGGTGGTCGCCAAGTGGGAGGGCGAACTGATGACGGAAGCGGAAGCCGACGCCAACGCGGCGCGCATCGAAACCGAGCTCGAAGCGACCATCGCCCATCCGGCAGAAGGTTGAGCGGAGCCGCGCCATGAAGATGCAGCGATTCTGCTCGATGCTCGCGCTCGCGGGGACCTTGATCGCCTGTGCCGGAGCGCGAGCGCAGGACGATCCGCAAACGTCACGCGCTATTCCCGATAGCTTCGCGCCCGTCGCGCTCACGGGAACGCTCGCGAAGGTGCGAAAGAGCGGTGTCGTCGCGATTGGTTATCGCGAGGCATCGGTGCCGTTTTCGTATCTGAACGCGCGCCATGAACCTATCGGTTATTCCATCGAGTTATGCAAGTCGCTGGTGACGGCCATCGGCGATGCGATCAATCTGACGCCGACCATCCTGTGGGTGCCGGTTACGCCTGATAATCGTATCGACGCCGTGACGAGCGGCCGTGTCGATCTCGAATGCGGCTCGACGACCAGCAATATCGAACGCCAGAAACGCGTGGCGTTTTCGCCGATCATCTTCGTCGCGGGCACGAAGGTGATGGTCAAGAGCGGCTCGCCTATCGCCTCGTTTCGCGATCTCGCGGGCAAGAAGGTCACGTTGACCGCTGGCACCACGAACGAGAAGGCGCTGCGCGATCTGGACAGCAAGTTCCGGCTCGGCATTCAGTTGCAGATCGTGCCAGACCACGCGCAAGGCTTCGCGCAAGTGGCCGACGGCCATGCCGACGCATTCGCCACCGACGACGTCTTGCTCTATGGGCTGATTGCCGAGCACGCGGGCGCGGGCGGGTCGTACCGCGTGGTCGGCGATTACCTTTCGTATGAGCCGTACGGCATCATGTTTCGCAAGGACGATCCGCAGTTGGCGCAAGTGGTGAAGGACACGTTCCAGGAACTCGCGGCGGACGGCGAAATGGACCGGCAATACAAGCGCTGGTTTTTGCGCCGCCTGCCATCGGGCACGAGCATCAATCTGCCGATGAGCGCGCAACTCGAGACTATCATTCAGACGACCGCGGGCACGGACGCGCAATGAAGATGCGCGCTATCCATAGACCTGTATGCCGCGCCAGAATTGCGGCCACGGTTGGCGCGGTGCTTCGCATACGAAGATATCGCGGCCACTTACCGTGCTGTTTGCAATCCCGAAGCGGTTCGTGAGACGCGCGGCCATACGGCACGACGCCAACTCACGCTGCACGATATCGCTCGGAAAACCCACGACGATCAGCGGCTTCGGCGGCGGGTCGCCGTATCCGCGAAACCAGTGTGAGTTGGTGCCGGAGATCGGGCTCGGCAGCTTCAAGCGCGCGCCGAATAGATCGATGGCGCCGGCCTGGCCCGTATCGGCGACGAGAATGCCGACGCTCGCACGTTGCCCCTCCGGAAGTGTGTCGCGAATGCGCGCGACGCTTTCCGCCATGTCGGGCCACCCGAGTTCTTCGTTGAAGTTGCCGCCATTGACGCGATCCGCAAAGCGCCACCATGTCGATCCGACCGGAGCAATCGGCAGTACGGGTGCGGCGCCCAGCACCGCGCCGATTGCGAGCACGACGCACACGGACCAGCGAATCGCCGCTGCGTGGCGCATGTTGAGCGATGCCATCCGTTGCTCCGCCCACACCGCGCCCGCCGCGAGCAACATCGGATAAGCAGGCGCCATATAGTAGTCGCGGCCCTTCGCCACGACGAACAACACGAGCGGCACGACGAACATCCAGCCAAGCACGCGAAACCGCTTTCCTTCCCCGAAGGCGAAAAGATAGTAGAGTCCCGCGAGCCACAAGGGAACCGTGAACGGGCTTGTCGTGATCCAGAACTGACCGAGCAGGAATCCGTTGCCGCGTCCCATGCGGACGTCGCGAGCGTGAATGCTCTGCAGGAAATCCAGTGTGATGAAGTCGTGCTGAAACTGCCAGATCAAGTGAGGCAGCGCGATCACGCCGACGAGCGCGACGCCGAGCCATAGCCACGCGCTGCGGAAGTATCGACGGGCGGGTGTGAAGAGCAAGCCCGCGGCGATACCCGCTGCCAGAAACGCGATGGTGTACTTCGTCAACAAGCCGATGCCGATGGCAGCGCCAACGCCGAGACACCATCGTGCATCGTCCGTGGACAGCAGGCGCACCGCGCAGTATGCGGCCGCGACCCACCATAGATAGTCGAAACTGACGTACTGATAAAGCGCGCCCGCGCTCAACGCGACACTGCTAATAGCGGCGGCCAATGCGGCGACGATCTGCGCCCGTCTGCTTCCTCCGAGCTCGCGCGCAATCAGGCCCGTGAGCACGAAGGCGATGCCCATTGCCAGCGACGAGAAAAAGCGCAAGCCGGTCAGCGACGGCCCGAACAGCGCGAACGCGCCTCGCGCAAGAAACGGAATGAACGGCGGGACGCCGACGTAACCCCATGCGAGCGAGCGCGCGTCTTCCAACGTGGAGAGCTCATCGCGATGAAAGCCGTATTCGCCATTGGTCGCGATATGCAAAATCACCAGCGCCGCAGCCCATGGAAGCAGTGGCGCGGTGTCGGCGAGTGAATGCGTTTTCAGGCTATCGGCTGGCCGCATGTCTCCTCCGTTTTGCGGGCGACTTCAGCGTGCCGAGTCTCGCATCGTCCGACGCACGAGGCAAGTCGCGTGGCGCGCGTGATGCGAACGTTCGTGCCCGTACACGAGCGGATCAACGGCGGGCGCCGCGTTTCTTGCGCTCGCGCACGAGCTTGCCGGCATCGACGGGAATGAACGGCGCCTGAAAGCGCTCAACCAGGAAGTCGATGAACGCACGGGCGCGTGCGGTCTGGTTGCGTTGCCGCGGGTAATAGACGAAGAGATCGGCCGATGGCAGCACGGCGTTCGGCAGCACGATTTCGAGCCGTCCGCTCTGTACATACTTCGCCAGGTCCCATTCCGAGCGGATAAGAATGCCGTGTCCGTCGAGCGCCCAGCGCAGGACGATATCGCCATCGTTGCTGGATAACGCGCCGCGCACTTTCAGCGCTTCCGTGTGGTCTTCGTCGATGAATCGCCATACGCCATGGGCATCGTCGTTCTGCCGATGAATGATGCAGCGGTGCTGCAGCAGGTCTTCGATCTTTTCGGGCGTGCCGAAGCGTTCGAGATATTTCGGCGATGCGCAAAGAAAGCGCCGGTTGCTCATGATGCGTCGCGCGCTCAAGCGGCTGTCGGGCAGTTCGCCGAAGCGTATCGCCATATCGAACGCACCTTCGATCAGATCGACGGGCCGATCCGTCACTTCGAACTGAACCTCGACCTGAGGAAAGCGCTTTGCAAACTCGGACACGAGCGGCGCAATGGTCGTGCGGCCGAAGCCGAGCGTCGCGTTGATGCGCAGCAGCCCTTGCGGATCGGTGCGCGCGCCCGTGATCGCTTCTTCCATTTCGCGCACTTGTTCCACAATCTGCGTTGCATAGCGCAGATAGGTTTCGCCTTCCGGCGTGAGGCTGATGCTGCGCGTGGTGCGGTTGACGAGCTGCGCGCCCAGCCGCTTTTCCATGATGCCGAGCCGCTTGGTCGCTGCGGGCGGCGTGAGATCGAGTGCGCGCGCCGCGCCGGACATGCTCTTCAGTTTCGCGAGCAAGATGAAGAACTCGAAGTCCGTTGCCGAATCAGTATTCACTTTAAGTAAAAAATGAAATGAATGTGGGTGAATCTTAACCCGGCACTTCGCGGCTAACCTAACGTCTTCAATGAGCGAGTGCCGTCAGGAGACATTTATGAAGATCGTCGAAATCCGCGAAAAGACCGTTCCGATCAGTTCGCCCATCCGTAATGCATATATCGACTTCAGCAAGATGACGCTGAGTCTCGTCGCGGTCGTGACCGACGTGATCCGCGACGGCAAGCCTGTCGTCGGTTACGGCTTCAACTCGAACGGCCGCTACGGTCAGGGCAAACTCATGCGCGAGCGCTTCATTCCGCGCATCCTCGAAGCAGACCCGGGCACGCTCCTCGACGATACCGGCAACAACATCGATCCCCACAAGGTGTGGGCGACCATGTTCATGAATGAGAAGCCGGGCGGTCACGGCGAGCGTTCGGTGGCTATCGGGACCATCGACATGGCGATCTGGGACGCGGTCGCGAAGATAGAAGGCAAGCCGCTTTTTCAGTTGCTCGCGGACCGTCATGGCAATGGTCAGCCGGACCGCAAGGTATTCGTGTATGCGGCAGGCGGCTACTACTATCCGGGCCAGGACCACGGCAAGCTCAAGGACGAGATGCGCAGCTACATCGACCGGGGCTATACGGTCGTCAAAAAGAAGATTGGCGGTGCTTCGCTCGATGAAGACCTGCGCCGTATCGATTCGATCCTGAGCATTCTGCAAGACGGCCAGAAGCTCGCGGTGGACGCCAACGGCCGCTTCGATCTCGACACGGCCATTCAGTACGCCAAGGCGCTCTCGCAATACGATCTCTTCTGGTACGAAGAGCCGGGCGATCCGCTCGACTTCGAGTTGCAAGCCACGCTGCGCAACTACTACGACAAGCCGATGGCCACCGGCGAAAACCTCTTTTCGATGCAGGACGCGCGCAACCTGGTTCGCTACGGCGGCATGCGTGCCGACCGCGACTGGCTGCAGTTCGATTGCGCACTGAGTTACGGCCTCGTCGAATATCTGCGCACGCTCGACATGCTGCATCAGCACGGCTGGTCGCCGAGCCGCTGCGTTCCGCACGGCGGGCACCAGATGTCGTTGAATATCGCGGCAGGGCTGGGGCTTGGCGGCAACGAGTCGTATCCCGATCTGTTCCAGCCCTACGGCGGTTTCCCGGATGGCGTGAAGGTCGAAAACGGCTATATCACCATGCCCGACTTGCCCGGCATCGGTTTCGAGGGCAAGGCCGACCTTTACGCCGAGATGACGAAGCTGTCGGCGTGACGCGTCACCAGATGGTGTAGCCCGCATCGGTGAGCAGGATGGTGCCGGTGATTGCGCTCGCCGCGTCCGACGCCAGAAACGCAATCGCCGATGCCACTTCCTCCGGTTCCACCATGCGGCGCATCGGCGTGTTGTCCATCCACGGCTTGAAGAAGCGCTCGTCCTTTGCCGTCACGTTCGACATGACCGTGTTGACATAGGTCGGCGCGACGCAATTGACGCGCACGTTGCGCTCCGCCCATTCGCCCGCGAGCGACTTCGTCAGATGATGCACCGCCGCTTTCGACGCGTTGTATTGCACCTGCCTTTGCGGTTTGTTGGAGATGACGCCGGACATGGAACCCACGGTCACGATCGAGCCTTTGCCCTTGGCGAGCATATGACGCCCGAACGCGCGGCACGTCCAGAACGTGCCGTTGAGATTGGTGTCGATCACCTTGAGCCACGCTTCGTTGCTCATCTCCTCGGCGGGCGTGTCGGGCCACGCAATGCCTGCGTTGGCGACGAGCACATCGACCGCTGCGCCGCCATTCAGTTCGAGCGCGACGCGGTCGCATTGATCCGGGTCGGTGACGTCGAGCACCACGCCGTTGGCATCGACGCCGGCCGCGCGCAGCTTGTCGACGGCTTCGCTCACCGCATGATCCGTCAGGTCCGATACGGTCACCGCCGCGCCCGCTTCGCCTAACGCGATGGCGGTCTGAAAGCCAATGCCCCGGCTGCCGCCGGTGATGAACGCGTGCCGCCCTGCGAAGCTTTGCTTGTCCACTTTCATGCGAATCGTTCCACGGGTTGTGTTGGGATAGGGAAACGGGTCCGGCCTCATGCGCGTCGTTTCGATGACGCGCGAACCTCGCTGCACTATATTTCAATTTCTTCAACTCATGGATCGCGACGATGAGCGGTGGCTACCTGATCGGCCTGGACTACGGAACGGATTCGGCAAGAGGCGTGCTGGTGGATATTGAAAGCGGCGAGGTGTGCGCGACGCATGCGCATCGGTATCGGCATGGCACGCTCATAGACGCGCTTCCGGACGGGTTGCCGCTGAAGGCGGGCTGGGCTTTGCAAAACGCGCCGGATTATCTCGAATGCGCCGAGGTCATTCTCGCGGCGCTCGGACGTGGGAAGCGTATCGAGGCTATCGGCATCGGGTTCACGGCGAGTTCGCCATTGCCCGCGTCGGCGGACGGAACGCCGCTTTCCACGCGATTCCCCGACGATCCTCACGCTTACGTCAAGCTCTGGAAGCATCATTCGGCGCAGCCTTGGGCCGACGAGATTAGCCGTGAACGCGGCGTGCGTCTGACTAAGTCGGGAGGCAAGACTTCCGGCGAATGGTTGCCCGCGAAGGCGGCGCAGCTTGCCGCGGAAGCGCCCACACTTTGGGCGCAGACGGAGCGATTCATCGAGGCGGGCGACTGGCTCGTGTGGCAGCTTACCGGAACGGAGGCGCGAAGCTCCGATATGGCGCGCTACAAGGCCCACTATTCGGATGCGGGTTATCCACCCCTTGGCGTCGATGGACTCGCCACGCGATCGAGCGCGCCGAAGCGTATCGGATCGTCGGCGGGAACGGTGCGGCGCGAGTGGATCGAGCGCACAGGCATGCTAGGCGAACCGGCCGTGGCGGTCGCGGCTATCGATTCGCACGTGATTCTTCCCGCGCTCGGCGCGACGCAAGCGGGCACGCTCGTCGGCGCGCTGGGGACATCGGCGGTGTACATGTTGCTCGATGACACCGAGCGTCCCTTGCCCGACGGTATCGAAGGCGTGGCGAAGGATGCGGCGCTTCCCGGTCTATGGTGCTACGAAGCAGGGCAGGCCGGTTTCGGCGATGCGCTCGCGTGGTTCGTCAAAACCGCGCCGCTGGCGGAGGACTTGCCGGCGAACTTCGCGGCGTACAACGTGAGCGCGGCGCGTTTGCGGCCGGGTGAGTCGGGGCTCCTCGCGCTCGACTGGTGGAACGGCTGCCGCGTGCCGCTTTCCGACCCGCAGGTGAGCGGCATGCTGCTTGGCTTGCGCACGACCACGACACGCGCGGAGATTTATCGGGCGATGATGGAATCGCTGTGCTTCGGCGCACGCACGATCATCGAGCTGATGCAGAGCGAGGGCGCGCCGGTCACGCGGACCATCCTCGCGAGCGGCTTGAGCGAGAATAATCGCTTCCTGCTTCAGTTGATGGCGGACGTGCTCGGCGAGCCGGTCTCGGTGCCCGACATGCACAACGCAACGGCGGTCGGCGCCGCGATTCATGGCGCCGTCGCGGCGGGCGTGGTGCGGGATTTCACGGACGGTGCGGCTCGCTTCGGCGCGCGGGCGTTCCAGCATTTCGAACCGGACGCCGCGTCGGCGGATGTTTATGAAGCGTTGTTCGAGCAGTATCGGATGCTTGCCTCGCGTGCGGAATTGCGGGAGGCCATGCACGTGGTTTCGCGGCTTGCGTTACCTCGGTGATTCGATTCAATGCGTTCGGGCGCACGCTTTCAAAAGCCAAATAGCCGACGCGGCGACTCCCACTGAATCTGCCGCCGGACCTGCGCGTCCGGGACGATCTTCTCGAAAAGCGCAAGCAGCGGCCCATAATCCATCCGCTCTGGCGCGCGCAAGAACGGCCAATCGGAGCCCCAAATGCAATGCTCCGGTCCGAATGCGCGCAACAACGCGTGAGCGTAGGGCCACACGTCCTCATACGGATAGGCTTCGTGCGCATACTTTTGCCAGCCCGACAATTTGACCGTCGCGCGCCCGGTCTCTGCGAGCCGAAGCACCGCCTGAAAGCCTTTCTGATCGATGCCATCCGCGCTATCGGGCCGGCCGGCATGATCGATCAAGACATTCACCGGTTGCCGCGCGAGCCAGGGCTCGAGCGTCGCCATCTGATCGCCAACCACCTGAACCTGCGCGAACATCTCGAGGTCCGCGAGCGACGCGAAAAGCTCGCCTGCATTCAGCACGAGTTCGACACCTTCCATCGCCGGGTTGAACGCGACGCCGACCACACCCGCATTGCGCAGCGCAGTCAGTTCGCTTCGGCCGATGTCGTTATCCACCACCGCAATGCCGCGAAACCGCGCCGGGTACGTCTGCAACGCGTCGACGAGACAACGGTTGTCGGTCCGGTAGCCGCTCGTCGGGCCAACCAGCAGCGCATGACGCACGCCGTAGGCATCCATTACGCGAATCAGTTGCGCGGCGGTGCCGAGTTCCTGACCTTCAGGGCGATACGGCGTGTCGTCGCGATACGGAAAGCGCGCAGGATCGAAGATATGGCAATGACAGTCGATCCTGTCTTCATCGAAAAGGCTCATGGGTTGATCCGGTTGGAAGATTGACCCGCTCAGAGCGAGCGCTGAATGGCTTGTCCGAGCAAATCGAGACCGAGGTCGATCTCTTCCTCGCGCACGGTCAGCGGCGGCGCAATGCGGAACACGCCGCCCATGCCCGGCAACTGCACGATATTCATGCTGAGGCCGAGATTCATGCACTCGCGCGTGATCTTCGCGCCGAGGCCGTCGTCGGGCTGCTTGGTGCGGCGATCCTTGACGATCTCCACGCCGAGCAGAAGACCGCGTCCGCGAACATCGCCGATACAGTCGAAGCGCTCCATCAGATTTTGCAAGCCGCGCCTGAGTCTTTCGCCCATGATGTTCGCACGCGCGACGAGTCCTTCGCGCTCGACGACGTCCAGCACGCGCAGACCGACGGCGGCGGGGAGCGGGTCGGACACGTGCGTCGTATAGAAGAGATAGCCGAGTTCGTGCGCGCGCTCCTCGATGGCCGCCGACGTGACGATGGCCGCGAGCGGCAGCCCCGCGCCGAGTGTCTTCGACAAGGTGAGAATGTCGGGCGTGACGCCGTCGCGCTGGCACGCGAACATGTTGCCCGTGCGGCCGATGCCCGTTTGCGCTTCGTCGAGAATCAGCAGCATGCCGCGCTCCTCGCACTTGCGCTTGAGCGCTGCCATGTAACCTTCGGGCAATTCGATGATGCCGCCCGAACTCAGGATCGGCTCCGCGATGAACGCGGCGAGATTGCCGCTCGACTGGCGGTCGATGAGCGCGAACGCGTAGTCCAGTTCCGCGAGGTAATCGTAGGCGCCGTTGCGCTCGAACTGCGGCCGGTAAGTGAACGGAGCCGGAATCGCGAACGAGCCGACCGCAGCCGGGCCCACGCCCTTGCGGCCCGCGCTGTAGGTCGCGGCGGCCGCGTGCCCGGTCATGCCGTGCCACGACTGCGCGAAGCCGACGACCTCATAACCGCCGGTGACGAGCTTCGCCATGCGGATGGCTGCTTCGTTCGACTCGGCGCCCGTGCTGAGCAACAGCGCGCGGTCGAGGCCTTCGGGCGTGATGTCGGCGAGGCGCGTCGCCAGATCGACGACAGGCCGCGAAAGCATCCCGCTGAAGAGATGGTCGAGCTTGCCGGCGTATTCGCTGATGACCGCGACGATCTCGGGATGGCTGTGGCCGAGCACCGCGCTCATCTGTCCCGAGGTGAAGTCGAGAATGGGACGATCATCCGCGTCGTAGACGAAGCTGCCCTTCGCACGTTCGATGATCATGGGTTCGAACGTGCCGCCGTAGCGGATCAGATGCTGCTTCGCGTTGCGCCAAAACGTTGCGTCGTTATTCCGGGACACCGTGCATCTCCTCGCGAATGGGAAGAACCTGCAGTCTAGACGACGCTTCGCGAATCGCCCACACCTTCCCTTCAGACGATGACAGGCGGATGCGTCACGATCGACTTCAGTTGCGGCACCGGCGCGCGCAAGGCGCTCAAGTCGGGCGTCGGGCGCTCGAGCGATTCGTCCCCGGCAAACGCGGTTTCGAGTGCTTCGGCGATATCGAGCACGCGCGCGTCGCCACGCAGCGCGCCGACCAGTTGCAGACCGAAGGGCATGCCCGCGTGATCCATTCCGCAAGGCAACGAGAGCGCGGGATTGGTCATCATCGAGATGACGTATGTGAGTCCGAGCCAGCGATAGTACGTGTCGAGCGGCCGGCCGTTGATCGCTTCCAGATGCCATTGCGACCATGGAAATGGCGTAATGGAAGTGGTCGGCGACACGATCACGTCATACCGTTGCACATGTTCCTGAAAGCGCCGGTACAAACGGGTCTGCGTGACGTGCGCGCCCACGACATCGGCGAGCGTCATCTTCACGCCCATTTCGTAGTTCGCGCGCGTGTTCGGGCCGAGCAGCGACCGATCGCGCTCATAGGCTTCGCGAAACTGCGCGACGAAGTTCTGCGCGCGGATCACGTCGAAGCAGCGGTCGCTGTCACGCATGTCGATATCGACCGGCTCGCACACCGCGACATGCCGCGCGACGGCTGCCATTTTCTTGCGAAAGGTGGCGCGCGTGGCGTCGTCGAGCGCGCAGGTGCCGAAGTCCTCCGTGAAGCCGATGCGCAACGTAGCGGCATCGATTGGACGATGCTTCGTGAAGGTATCGGCATCGACTTCGTGGGAAAGCGGATCGCGCGCATCGAAGCCCGCTTGCGCGGCGAGCAACAGACGCGTGTCGGCGACGGTACGCGCCATTGGTCCACTGACGGTGATGGGCGCCCAGCCCAGGTCCTTGCGATCGCCAGGCACGAGTCCCGGCGATGGCCGAAAGCCCACGACGCCGCAATACGCAGCCGGAATGCGCAACGAGCCGCCGGTGTCAGAGCCCGTGCACAGCGGCAACATGCCGGTGGCAAGCGCAACTGCCGACCCGCCCGACGATCCTCCCGCGTTGAGCAACGGCGCGAAGGGGTTGCCGGTTGCGCCCCACACGACGTTGCGCGTGTTCGCGCCCGCGCCCATTTCCGGCGTATTGGTCTTGGCCGTGACGATGGCGCCTGCCGCGCGAATGCGCGCGACCATGGCGTTGTCGGCCTCGGGCACGTGGTCGCGATACATCGCCGAGCCATATGTCGTGAGCACGCCCGCGGTCTCTTCGAGGTCTTTCACGCCGATGGGCAGACCATGCAGCAAGCCCGGCGTTTCGCCGCGCATGAGCGCGTGTTCCGCGTGCCGTGCCTCGATGCGTGCGCGCTCGAAGCATGTCGCGGCCATCGCATTGACCGAAGGGTTGAGGGCCTTGATACGCGCAATGCTCGCATCGAGTAATTCCACCGGCGAGATTTCGCGAGTGGCGATGAGCCTGCGTGCATCGACAGCGGAAAGAGAAGCGAGCGTGTCATCCATGATCGATCAGGCCGCCGCTTGGGCGAAAGATTGTTCGACGCACGCGGCTATGGCATTGCGCGTGTTTTCGAGGTGCGCGCGTGTCTGTTCGTGGACGGCGCGGCCATCGCGCGCGCGGTAGGCATGCAGCAAGCCCGCGTGCTCGTGATTGTTGCTGTCCATGATATCGCCCTTGACGTACATCGACAGCGACACATAAGGCCGTGCGACGAGCGACAACCCTTCGACCAGATCGAAAAGGCGCGTGCCGGTTTCGCTCGCCATCAGATGCTGATGGAACTCTTCGTTGAGAATGGCCCAGGTCTCGGAAGAGGTCGTCGCGCACATCGTCTGATGCACGGCTTCGGCGGCGGCAAGACTCGTTTCGCTTGCGTTGGCGCAGGCACGTTCGGCGAGCATCGGTTCGAGCACCATGCGCAGTTCGTAGATCTCGGTGACATCGGCGGCAGTGAGTTCACGCGTGACGACACCCTTGTTCGGATCGATAGCGACGAGCCCTTCGGCGCGCAAGTCGCGAAACGCCTCGCGCACAGGCGTCGTGCTGACGTTGAGCCGCTTGGCCACTTCCTCCTGGCGAAGCCGCGTGTTCGGCGGATAAATACCCTGCAAGATTTCCGCGCGCAGCGTGCCGAGAACATATTGCGCGATGGTGCGAAATGGCTGGCTCAACGTCGTCTCCTTGATTTGTGTGTTCAGTCGGGCAGCGCGCGTCGCTCGAACCCGAGCATGCCTTCGACCCATGCAGCGATGCGGAGCAGCTTCAGATCGTCGCCATATCCGCCGACGAGTTGCAAGCCGAGCGGCAAGCCCGCGTCGGTCCAACCGGACGGCACCGTGACGGCGGGCGCACCCATCAAACTCCACGGCGCGCAGAAGCGTGCGTCGCCCGTATCGCCCAGACCTTCGGGCGCCGCGCCGCTCGATGGCAAGGTCACGAGCGCGTCGCAACCTTCGAGCAACTGCTGCGAACGCACGCGCAGTTCTGCTTGCAACAGCAACGCGTCCTGATAGCGTGTGAGCGACATGGCGGCACCCTCGGCAAGCAATGCGCGCATGTGCTCGCTGATCAGTTCGGGCTTGCGCGCGGCCGCGTCGCCAATAGCGCGATACGCTTCGATCGCGAGTATCGTCAGCGTGGCTTCGCGCATCTGTTGCAGGTCCGCGCCGTAGTCCAGTTCGACGATACGCGCGCCGCCTTCGCGCAGACGTTGCAGCGATGCCTCGAAGCTCGCGCGTTGATGCGGCGCGATCAGTTGGTCCCAGAATGGCGTGCGTACGACGCCAAGCCGGGGCGCTCCGTTGCCGCCATCGAAATAGGCGCGCCAGGAGGCTTTGTCGGCGATGGTCTCGGGCGCGGCATCGACGAAAAGGGCATGGGCTACTGCGACATCTTCCGCCGAGCGCGCGAAGAAGCCGATGTGATCGAGCGAAGCCGCAAGCGGATGCACGCCTTCGGTCGCAATCTTGCGATACGTGGGCTTGTAGCCGACCACGCCGCAATAAGCAGCCGGACGAATGACCGAGCCGACCGTCTGCGTGCCGATGGCAAGCGGCACGATGCCCGCTGCCACCGCCGCCGCCGAGCCGCTCGACGAACCGCCCGGCGTATGCGCGCGGTTCCACGGATTGACCGTTGCGGCGGGACCGCGCCAGGCGAACTCCGTCGTCGCGGTCTTGCCGAAGACGATGCCGCCGAGCGCGCGAATGGAAGCGACGATGCGCGCGTCATGAGCCGGCCGATGGCCGTTGTAAATCGCCGAACCATAGGACGTGGGCATGTCGTGCGTATCGGCGAGATCCTTCACGCCGATTGGCACGCCCGCAAGCGGGGCCGTTACGGCATCGCGCACGCTGTAGACATCCGGACGATGCACGAAGGCGCGCAGCCACGGATCGAGCAAGTCGGCGCGCGCCTGCGCCTCTTGCAAGGTGGCGCGCACCGCCGCTTCGTCGTGGCGATTGGCGAAGAGAGTCGCGAGCAAAGAGCGAGGCAGACCGGTCATCGCTTACTTGGCCTTTACCGAAGCAGCCGCGAACGAGTTGTCGACGCCGCCCGCATAGGTAATCGCGCCGGGCTTGATGTTGCCGATGGATTCCTGCAACGCAAGCGCGTTCTTGAACGCCTGTTCCGATATTTCAGGCGTGGGTGCGTAGATGTTCTGATCGATCAGACGCTGCACCGCCGAATCCACGATCTTCGGGTCGAGCGACGGGAACTCCGTGCGCGCCACGGCCTTGGCCGTATCGTGCGATTGCTGAATCAGCGCTTCGGCTTCGCCTATCGACTTCACGAAGGCCTCCACCATCTTCGGCTTGTTCTTGATCGTGGACGTAAGCGTGTCGATGGTCGAGAACGCATAGCCGCCCGGATAAGCCTTCGGAAACGCATACACGATGCGATAGCCTTGCGAGATGCCGGTTTCCGCTTGCGGCATGTACAGCGCGGCCGCTTCCGAACGTCCCGCCGTGACAGGCGCGAGTTCGGTGCCGATCTGCACGGTATTCATCTTCACGTCGGCAAGCTTTTCGTCGTTGATGAGCCGTTGCAGCAGGTACGTGCTCGTAGAAGGCGGCAAGGCCGTGGCGACGCTCTTGCCGTTCAAGTCCTTCAGGTTCCTGACCGGCGAATCCTGCGGCGCGATCACCCACACCGGTACGCCGGCCACGACGTTGGCCACGTTGATGAGCGACGCGCCCTTGAGGTTCGCGAGCATCGCGGTCATCGGGTCTTGCAACGAGAAGTCCGCGTGACCGCCGATCACCGCCGCCACGCCCGCTGCACCGCTACCCGCCGTGATTTTCTGCACGGTGAGGCCGTTCTTCGTGAAGATGCCCTTGTCAATGGCGACATAGAGCGGCAAGTATTGAATCGACTGGAACGCCTGATAGACGACGACCGGTTCGGACGATTGCGCCTGCGCGCCTTGCAATCCAAAGACGGCCATGCAGGCAGCCGCGACACCCGTGAGCAGAACGTTTTTCTTCATTTTCTCTTCCATGAAATGATCTTTGCTTCAGCAAATTGAACGATCCAGCTAAGGACCGATGCCATCAAGGTCAGCACGATGATGCCGAGCCAGACGGTGTTCAGATCGAAGAGCGAGCCCGCGACGAACACGGCGTGCCCGAGCCCCGCCTGCGACGCGATGTACTCGCCGACCACGGCGCCGATCAGCGCGAAGCCGATGTTCACGCGCAGTGTCGAGAAGATCCACGGCAACGCGCTCGGCACGATGAGCTTCATGAAGATCATCGAGCGCCGCGCCTTGAACGAGCGGAAGAGGTTGAGCAAATCGCGATCGACTTCGCGCGCGGCGGCGCATGAAGAGATCATCGCGACGGCGAAAGTGGAGATCGCCGCGAGCCAGATTTTCGACGACGCGTCCGAGCCGAACCAGATGACGATGAGCGGCCCGAGCGCGATCTTCGGAATGCTGTTGAGGATGACCGAGAGGCCTTCGGCGACGCCTGAGATCGCGGGCAGGAACCACAGCAGCAAACCGAGCCCGATGCCAAGCGCACTGCCTATGGCAAGACCCGCGAGCGTCTCGTAGAGCGTGACCCAGGTATCGGATGCGAGCGTGCCTTGCGACAGCCCGAACACGGCGGCGTCGTAGATGCCGGCGGGTGAGCCGAGCAGCTTGCCGTTGATCCAGCCCGAGGCGACGGCGAATTGCCACAACGCCACCAGCAACACGACGATGCCGATCACGGCGCCAGTCGTGCCGAGCTTGCGCGGCGCGCGGCGCGTGGTCTTTCCGGGCGTGACGGTGGTGGACAGCACGGCTTCACTCATGTGCGGCTCCTTGTGGTGTACGTGAGTCGGATTGCACGGTGGCGCCGCTGCGCAAGCCGTTCCAGACGCGCGCGTGATAGGCGCGGAACTCGGGCGCTTCGCGCGCGGAGACGGCGGTGCGCGGGCCGTGCGTGCTCAGCGTGATGTCGATTTCGTCCTGCACGCGTGCGGGGCGCCCGCCGAGCAGGATCACGCGGTCGCTCATGGCAATGGCTTCCTCGATGTCGTGCGTGACGAGAACCACGCTCGTGCCGGTCTGCTCGCGCAGCGCGATGATGTCGTCTTCGAGCGCGAGGCGCGTCTCGTAGTCGAGCGCGGAGAAGGGCTCGTCGAGTAACACGAGCGTCGGCTCGACGAGCAGCGTGCGAGTGAGCGCCACGCGTTGACGCATGCCGCCCGACAGCGAATGCGGATATGCGTCGGCGACGCTTGCGAGACCGTAGCGCGCGAGCATGTCGCGAGCGCGAGTCACGTCGTCGGGCCGCGCCTTGCGATACAGTTCGACGCCGAGCAGCGCGTTTTGCAGCACGGTGCGCCACGGCATCATCAGGTCTTTTTGCAGCATATAAGCGATGCGTCCGGGCGAGCCGTCGGTGCGCGCGCCTATCGCTATGTGGCCGGATTGCGGCGTCAGCAGGCCCGAAACCAGGTTGAAGAGCGTGCTCTTGCCCGCGCCGCTGCGCCCGACGATAGACACGATCTCGCCTTCGCGCACGGCGAAGTCCAGGCGGTCGAAGATGGTGGTGCTCACGCCGTCGGCGGTCTGGAATGCGTGACTCAACTGGCGCACGTGCAGCCGGTTCGCGTCGGGCGACGCCGCACGCGCGGGTGCTTCGGTGGGGTTCATCTTCAATCCTCGCGAGTCGTCGGTTATTGCGATGCACAACACATAATGCACAATCAAAAATGACGGTAGGGGTTTGTCAAAATTGACGAGCGTGTGAAAAGCAAGCAGGCGAACGCGCGGGAATCGGATTGCTTCAGAAGTGCCGGGTTGGTGTCAGGTGCTCGTGAAGCTCGCGCGTCAACGTTTCGATGCGCTCGGCCAACTGGCGCGTAAGCTCGGTGAGTTCGGTGTTGCGTCGAAGGAGTTCGGCCATCTGCGACGTCTCGCGCGCAAGCTCGGTTTCACGTTGCTGGCACGCGAGCGCGATATCTTCGCGATGATGCGCGTCGGCTTCAGCGAGCGCCTTGTCGCGATCGGCCTGACGCGTTTGCGCAAGCAAGATGAGCGGCGCGGCATAAGCGGCCTGCAAGCTGAACGCGAGGTTCAGGAGAATGAACGGATACGGATCGAAGCGCGATATGCCGAGCATGTTCGCCACGATCCAGCCGCCCACGATCAGCGTCTGCGCGATGAGAAACGTGGGCGTGCCGAAGAAGCGCGCGAAGGCTTCGGCCTTCAATGCGAACCAGTCGTTGCCGAACACGCTCGACAGATGCGCGTGGGGTGCGTGAAAGCGCAGAGGATGCCTTGCTTCCTCGGGCGCGGGTTCGGTTGCGTGAGCCATGTTTCCTTGCAGATGGGTTGGTGCAGGCGCTTGCCGTATCAACTGCCGTTATCCGACGAGCCGATGCTGACGATGGGGAAAATATCCGTCGGCGTACGGACGATCGCGACCGAGCCGAGAATGACAAGCAGCACGGCGAGCACGATGTAAGTGTGCGGTCTTTTCAAGGCGAGTCGGACGATCCACATGACGGTTTCCAATGGTTTCGGGTGACGCACTGGCGCGCCGGCGTGCGGTTGGGTTGAATGGAGCTTAGGGCTTTCGAAGGCGGCGGTTTCCGTAAGGCGCACGGTCGTTGCCGATTCGCACGGTGGCCGCGCGTTGGAGGTTTTTGTGAGCGGCGGTCGGCTGCTTTCCACGCGCTCGTGTTCGATCAGCCCCGATGCGCGGGCGGAAACCGTCGAGATTCGTCCAACTCAAAACATAGGCCCTTGCCGTCCTTCGAGTCTCCCTGTACCTCATGCCTGCGCGGCATACGTGCTATGCCGCCGCCCCCTCTGTTCATCCATGCCCGCCAACTCCATTCTCTTGCCTCGGCTTGTCGCGAAGCTAGCTTTGCGTCGAGCACCATCCACGTCATGCGGAGAATCATCATGGGTAAGCTTCAAGGCAAGATTGCGGTCATCACGGGCGGAAGTAGCGGGATTGGACTCGCAACCGCAAAGCGGTTCGTCGCGGAAGGCGCGTATGTCTTCATTACGGGGCGTCGTCAAACTGAACTCGACAAGGCGAAGGCTGTCATCGGCTCGAACGTAACGGCTGTTCAAGGCGACATCTCGAGTCTTGAAGATCTCGACCGCCTCTACGAGACGGTGCGACGCGCGAAAGGCGGCTTGGACATCGTCGTCGCGAGTGCGGGGTTCGTCGAGGTGTTGCCAACAGAGTCCGTGACACCCGAACACTTCGACAAGACCTTCGGCATCAACGCACGGGGCACGTTCTTCACGGTGCAAAAGGCGCTGCCGCTGCTGCGCGATAACGGCTCCATCGTCATCGTTTCTTCCGGGATGCACATCAAGGGATTCCCGGACTTCGGCGTATATGCCGCAACGAAGGCGGCGATCCGCTCGTTCACGCGGACTTGGGCATCGGAATTCAAAGGCCGCGGCATTCGCGTCAACACGCTGAGTCCGGGAATGATCGAAACGCCGATCGTAGACGGCCTGTTCAGTTCGAAGGAAGAGGCGGACGGCGCACGAGCAATGTTCAAGCAGATCACGCCACTGGGCCGAATCGGCCGCGCTGACGAGATGGCCGCGGCGGCGCTGTTCCTCGCCTCGGACGAAAGCAGCTACAGCACAGGCATCGATCTGATCGCGGACGGAGGAATCACCCAGCTATAAACTGCATGCCATAAGCCGTGCTGATGCCTTGCGTTTCCCGTTCGTCCCGCCGCGTTTATATCGTAGGAGGAAAGTTCCAGTGGATCGAATCGATGTCATGCGGCTCTTCATCCGTGTTGCCGACAGCGGCAACTTCTCGAAGGCGGCGCGTGCGGCCGGAATCAGTCAGCCAACGGCAAGCAAGACGATTGCGGGTCTCGAAGCACGGCTCGGCGCGCAACTGTTGCGCCGAAGCTCGCGAGGCCTGGGCCTGACAGAGGCGGGCCAAAGCTTCTACGAAGGTGCGGTTGCGATCGTCGAGAGCGTGGACGATGTCGAGGCTCGCGTCGGCAGTGGCGAAGCGTCGCCGTCCGGCATGGTGCGGGTTGCCCTGTCTCCAGCGTTTGGGCGTATGTGCATTGTTCCGCACCTGCCGCGCTTTTGCGCTCAGTTCCCGGACGTCCGCGTCGAGTTCACGGTTGCGCAGCGCTACATCAATCTGATTGAAGAAGGCATCGACGTCGCCATACGAATTGGTCCGCTGAGCGACTCGACTCAAATTGCGCGTCGAATTGGCAGCACCGAGTACCTTACTGTCGCTTCGCCGGTTTATACCGATCGCATGGGCGTGCCAAAGACGGTAGATGATCTCGTCAACCACGAATGCATTGCTCTGATGTCTCGCGACTCCCCGCGAGTCTGGCCGTTTGCCGGCCCCGACGGCGCGATGGAACACGTGCCGCAAGGTCCAGTAAGAAGCAACGACGCCGAATATGTTCGAGCGGCGGTAATTGCGGGCTTGGGCATTGGGCATAACGCGGGCTGGCTTTATTCGCGGGACGTCGAGGAGGGCAGGCTCGTACCGCTTCTCAAGGCATTTCGGCCCGCGCCTTTTCCGATCAACGCAGTGTGGCCCGGAAGCAGGCAGTTGCCTGGCAGGACCCGCGTTTTCATCGAATTTTTAGCGGACCTGTTCGCCGCCGATCCCCGGTTGAAGGTTCGATAACTCTCGTGTGGATAGCGCAAGCGACGCTATTCGGAGACTGAATACGTCCTATGCCAACACGCCCTCTACCGAAAGCGTCCGCGCGAGACTATCTTTGATTTCAAGCCGCCGCGAAAGAATATACGGCGACAGGCAGAAGTCGGAGTCGAGGCGTCATTCGCCGAACTCCTCCCCTTCAGGCACTTTCCGATGATTTGCTCCGGCAACGCATCATGTCTTAGTGATAAGTGCTCTTTCGAATAGCCTTCCCAGGAGTAGAAAATGGTCGATGAAAATGGTCCTCATTATTTCGTGGCGTTTCAAACGCCGGGTCCGAAGTGGATTCAAAGCGTGAAGTACAACGAGCAACCGGACTTCATGAAACACGTGGCTTATATGGCCGAGATGCAGGACAAAGGGCTGACCGTGATGAGCGGTCCGTTCATGGAGAAAGCCGGCGGTCTCTCCGGTGTTCTGGCGGACGGCGGCATGACGATCTTCAAGGCTGCTGATCTTGCGGATGCCCGAAAAATAGCAACCGATGATCCGACAGTACAGTCGGGCATGCTCAACGTCGATGTAAAAATGCTCTGGGTTCCGTTCCACGATTAGCCAACGCATTTAGCGATGCTGCCGGGCGAGCGTTGATTCGGCGTGCGCTTGGTGAGCAGTAACACGGTATGAGGCTGTGAATGACTGATTCGCAGCCTTTGCGAGAAGCCAGCGTTTTCGTGCAGCGAACGGCCGTCAAGCAACATGCAGCCGGCTTGCCGCCACCACTCGCGGCAAGCCGGTTAATGCTGGAGAATGCTTCTCCCCGATCAAGCGACGAATGGATCAGGCAGGAACGCCATGCCGTGCCGTCAAACGATCGAGATACGTGGCAATCGTATCTGTTTCACTAGCCGAGCAGGCGAGATATCCATCGGGCCGCACGAGCGAGATCGTGTCGGCCTGCAATGGTGGTCGGACGTTGATGTCGAGCAGGCCCGGATAGGCGTCGATCAATTGCTTCACTGCCGCAGTCGGCGCCGCGAACAGCGCGAATACCGGCCGCACGCCTGATCCTGCTGGTGCGTGGTCGGACGTCGGCGCAACGCGTTCGCCAGGCTTCATCCCATGCACGGACGGGCCGTTGAGCGGGCTATGCGGATAGTGGACCGTCACTTCCGACATGGTTTGAGCAACGCCACGGGTGAAATGCGAGAAGCCCAAGGCAAAGTGCCCGGCAAGGTTACGCAAACGCTGTGCAATCGGGTTGCGAAGCGTGGCGACCGATGTCAGTCGTTCCGCGGCTTTCAGTACCTCGTCGCCAACCGCGCTGCGCTCCGGGCTGTAGGTGTCGAGGAGCGACTCGTCCGCTTCGTTGCGCAGCACGAGTGCAAGTTTCCAGGCAAGGTTGATCGCATCCTGCATGCCAGTGTTCATGCCTTGGCCGCCAGCGGGACTGTGAATATGCGCCGCGTCGCCCGCAAGGAACGTGTGGCCGTGTCGATAGCCCGTGACCTTGCGACCGTTGATGCGAAAGCCGGACAACCATACGGGATCGTGGAGTTTGGTACCGGCCGGGCCGCGCCGGTCTACGAGCTGCTGCACCTGTGCAAGCGTTGGCGTCGGTGGAACCTTATCCGCCGTCGCCGGCAAGTCGCCGATGACGCGGTAACGGCCAGCCTGGATGGGAAAAATCAGCAAGACGCCATCCTTATGCCAATGGACAGAAGCGTCCGTGTCAGGGCGCGGATACCCCGTCATGTGAACGTCAGCAAGGAACCAATCGCTCAGCAGCGTTTCGCCCTCGAAAGGCACGTTCAAGGCGTGTCTTACGATGCTGTGCGCGCCATCGCAACCAAGCAGCCAGTCAGCACGCACGGCCTCTTCGCGGCCGTCCGGATGGCGCAACACCGCATCCGCGCCAGAGGCATCGGGCGTGATCATCGTTACTTCGACGCCGCGCTCGATAGATACGCCTTGGCTCGCCAGACGCTCCTCCAGCAAACGCTCGGTCTCGGATTGCGGCAGTGCCAGCGCATAGTTGTGCGTGCTGGGGATCGTGTCCATTGCAACCCGACCGACCACCTCGTCCTGCGCCATGAAGACGACGCCGTCGATCTTAAATCCTGCGTTCACGAACGGCGCGGCGCCGCCTTCGCCCCGGTCGAGCAATTCGAGCGTCCTGCTCCAAAGCACCATGGCTTTGGATTTATCGGTACGGTGCGGCGCCTTGTCTACGATGCGCGCGTGGACACCGTAGCGGGCGAGTTCGGAGGCGAGCGTCATGCCGACTGGACCGGCGCCAACGATCAGAACGGAAGCAGTCATATACGTCCTCTCAAAGCAAAGAATTGAGCGATTCAGTCGGAGTCTTCAGGATAGGCGCCGTGGCGCGAGTACGAGCATGACGTCCATGTCCGCGCCTTCTTGATCGTCCGCTATCGGTCGGGGAGCAACGGCAGGCTCCGCGCGCTTAGACCAAGAGTGCGGTGACGAACGAGCAGTCATTGCAACGCTTACGGCAGCCTCGAGAAAAACTGAAGATGAACGAAAGTTTGACTTATATGGAAAACGTTTTTTTCCGGTCTTTGTCTGCGGTAAGGGTCACGGCATTGCGGAGCAATAGCGCCGCGCAGCAGTTCAACTCATGGCGCCAGATAAAAATCCAGGGGAATAAGCTCCACGGCCCATCCGCCTTCCTCGCCCAATGTCGCGGCCGGATGCATGGACGCGATGCGCACCGCCTCGTCAGGGCTATCTGCCTCGATGATGAACATGCCGCCCACCACTTCCTTCGCTTCGGTGTAAGGCCCGTCGGTAACGCGTGTCGTGCCACCAAGTGGGCGAAGCGTCTTCCAGTTTTCCAGATCGCCGAGCGAGGCGGAAACCACGACCTTGCCGGTGGCACGCATCTTCTCGTCCAATGCCGGGCATTGACTCACTAGCGCCTTGATTTCGTCCGGTGTCATCGCGGCGAACTTTTCGGGGGTGAAGTAGGCGAGGCCGAGGTATTTCATGGCAAATCCTTTTGATGAGGTTTACTGACGACGAATTTGTTGAGCGGAAATCGACAACGGCGGTGTACCAATTGCGCTCAATCAAACCGCTTCACCGATGAGCAAGTCCAGATGCGGTCAACAAAGCCAAGGTTCGCATCGATCGAATGACGAGGCAACCGGCCCGGGCCGGCGGGCCAATACGAATTGGGATCCAAATTCCAAGCCGCTCTAAACCATTTGGCCGGAAGATGTGCCGCTACGGTAAGCTCAAACGACTATCACGCCCCGCGCAAATACTCCCGCAGAAATTCCACGAACGTCCTGAGCTTGACCGAAAGCTGATTGCGTTCGAGATAAATGGCGTGAATGTTCGCGTCCGGCAAAGCCCATTCATCGAGCAGGGAAACGAGCTCACCGCGCGCGAGATGTTCGTCTATCTCCCATTGCGAGCGCGTCGCGATGCCGCGACCGTCCAGCGCCCACTGCAACACCGCGCTGCCGTCGTTGCTCGATAACGAGCCATCGACCTTGACCGTCTCCGTGCGCTTGCCGCGCGAGAAATGCCACGTGCCGTAAGCCGACTCGTTTTCGCGCAACACGATGCACGCGTGACGCGCGAGATCATGCGGCGCCGATGGTCGGCCATGCCGCGCGACGTAAGCCGGCGATGCACACAAGATGCGCCGATTCGCCAGCAGCAGACGCGCGTTGATGCGCGCGTCCGGCACTTCGCCGAAGCGGATGCCGACATCGAAACCTTCTTCCTGAAGACTCACCGGACGGTCCGTCAGATGCAGGACGATCTTCATCGCCGGATAGCGCGCAATGAACTCCGACACCGCAGGCGCTATACGCGCCCGCCCGAATCCGAACGACGCGTTCACACGCAGAAGACCAGTCGGTTCGCCGCGACTTTGCGTGACGAGCTGTTCGAGTTCCGAGAGCTCATCGAGAATGCGCGAGCCGTTCGACAGGTACAACTCGCCCTCGGGCGTGAGGCTCAGACGCCGCGTCGTGCGATTCATCAGGCGCACGCCCAGACGCCGCTCCAGTTGCGCGAGCCGCTTGCTCACGGCTGGCGGCGTCACACCCAACTCGCGCGCCGCCGCAGCCAGATTGCGATGCCGCGCCACAAGCGCAAACAGGTTGAGGTCAGAAAAGCCATCCATCTCGCGTCGCTCCAAATCTGCCTGATTCGTTCCTGCCGGTTACGACCGAAATGCTTTCGAGGAAACCCAATCTCTTAAGGCATCAATTAGACTCGAATCAACGTTGGGAGACAACCATGTTCGAAGGCTTCAATGAGCTATCGATTTCCATCGATGGCATCAGGATTCACGCGATCAGGGGCGGCCAAGGCCCCGCGTTGCTGCTACTGCACGGGCATCCGCAGACGCACGCGATTTGGCACGAAGTGGCGCCGGCACTCGCCGAGCATTTCACGGTGATCGCCGCCGACTTGCGCGGCTATGGCGACAGCGACAAACCCGCAGGCGCGCCCGATCACTCGAATTATTCGAAGCGCCGCATGGCGCTCGATCAGGTCGGGCTGATGCGCGCATTGGGCCATGCGTCGTTCGCGGTCATCGGACATGACCGTGGCGGGCGTGTCGCGGCTCGCATGGCGCTGGATCATCCGGCTGTCGTGACGCGTCTGGTCACGCTCGACGTGGCGCCGACGCTCGCCATGTACGAACAGACCTCGTTCGATTTCGCGCGTGCCTACTGGCACTGGTTCATGCTCGTGCGACCCGCGCCATTTCCGGAAACGCTCATTCGCGCGGACCCGGACCTTTATCTCAGGCAGACCATCGGCGCGCGCAGCGCGGGTCTCGCGCCGTTCACGGCAGAGGCTTACGCCGAGTATCTGCGCTGCTTGTCCGATCCCGCCACGGCGCATGGCATTTGCGAGGACTATCGCGCGAGCGTGAGCATCGACCTCGAACATGATCGCGCGACGCTGGCTTCGAACGAGCGAATTGAATGCCCATTCATGGCGCTATGGGGTGAGGAGGGTGTCATCGAACAATGCTTCGATCCGCTGCGCGAATGGCGTGCTTATGCGCCGCAAGTCGAGGGCGAGGCGCTGCCTTGCGGTCACTACATTCCCGAGGAAGCGCCGGCGATCTTGCTCGAGCACGTCCTGCCCTTTCTGACGAACTAACGCCATGTCGAACCGAACCCTGTACCAAAAGCTCGTCGAATCTCACCTCGTCTCGCGTATCGACGAACAGAACGTGCTGCTCTATGTCGATCTGCATCTGATGAACGAGTACACCAGTCCGCAAGCGTTCAGCGCGCTCGATGCGCGTGGCCGCGCGGTGCGACGCCCGCATCAGCAGCTTGCGGTCGTGAGCCACATCATTCCGACGCACGCCGAGTCGCCGCGCGTGATTCGCGATGAGGCGTCGTATTTGCAGGCGCAAAATCTCGCGCGCAATTGCGAGCGCGCGGGCATCCGGCTTCTCGCGGCCAATGATCCCTTGCAGGGTATCGAACACATCGTGGCGCCGGAACTCGGGCTCATTCGTCCGGGCATGGTCGTGTTGTGCGGTGACAGTCACACCACGACATACGGCGCGCTTGGCGCGTTGGGCTTTGGAATAGGCACATCGGAAGTGGAGCATGTGCTCGCCACGCAGACGCTCGTCTATCGGCTGGCGAAAACCATGCGCATCGATATCGATGGCGCGCTGCCTTACGGCACGTCGTCCAAGGACGTGGTGATCTGGATCATCAGCCAGATCGGCGCACAAGGCGCGCGTGGCTATGCTGTCGAGTTCGGTGGTTCGACCATTGCGTCGCTGTCGGCCGAGGCGCGCATGACCTTGTGCAACATGACCGTCGAGGCGGGCGCGCGCGCCGCGCTCATCCCGCCGGATCGGACCACGTTCGACTATGTGCGCACCCATGCAAAATCACTCGATGAGGCCGCCTGGCAAGCCGCACTCGCGGACTGGCGCGAACTCTACTCCGACGCAGATGCGACCTTCGATGCCGAATATCGCTTCGACGCGCATGCCATCGCACCTTTTGTCACATGGGGCACGAGTCCGGATCAGGCCGTCGCGATAGACGAGCCCATTCCCGACGAAGCCGCGCAGGCCACTCCCGAAGCGGCGGCATCGTTGCGACGTGCGCTCGATTACATGGGGCTCACGGCGAACCGTGCGTTGGCGGGAACGCCGATCGACCGTGTGTTTATCGGCTCGTGCACGAATGGGCGTATCGAAGATCTGCGCGTGGTGGCGGACATCGTGCGCGGCAAGCGCGTGGCGCCCGGCGTGCGCGCGATGATCGTGCCGGGTTCGGGCAGCGTGCGACGCGCGGCGGAGCGTGAAGGTCTGGCGAAGACGCTGATCGATGCGGGTTTCGAATGGCGCGAGCCTGGCTGCTCGATGTGCCTTGCCATGAACGACGATGTGCTGGACGCGGGCGAGCGTTGCGCATCGACCACCAACCGCAACTTCGAAGGTCGACAGGGACGTGGCGGACGCACGCATCTGATGAGCCCGGCAATGGCGGCCGCGGCCGCGATGACCGGCTGTATCACCGACGTTCGAACGCTCATGGGAGAGGCATCATGACGCGACTGACGAAGATTGCAGGCAGCGCGGCGCCGTTGTCCATCGACAACCTGGATACCGACCAGATCATGCCGAAGCAGTTTCTGCGCATTATCGACAAGGCGGGTCTAGCGGATGGTTTGCTGTACGACTTGCGTTTCGATGAAAACGGCGCGCCGCGTGGGGATTGCGTGCTCAATCGGGTGGAGTTTGCAAAGCCGCGCATTCTGATTGGCGGCGCGAATTTCGGATGTGGTTCCAGCCGGGAGCATGCGGTGTGGGGTTTGCAGCAATATGGTTTTGCTGCGGTGATTGCGCCGAGTTTCGCGGAGATTTTCTATTCGAACGCGATGAATAACCGCTTGCTGCTCGTGCAACTGGAACGCGATGTCGTCGATACGCTTGCGCGTGAAGTGACCGAGACGCCGGGTGCTGTTATTTCCATCGATCTGGAAGGGCAGACGGTGGTGTCGGCATCGGGTAAGCGATATGCGTATTCCATCGGCGCGCGTCATAAACGCATGGTGATGGAAGGAATGGATACGGTCGATTTGACGCTTCAGTCGCTGGCGCAGATCGAAGCGTTCGAGACGGCGCATTTTGGACGACGGGAATGGGCGCGGGTGATGTGAATTCATGAAGCGCGCTTTAGCAACCTCTTTCCTGAACTTTCCCCCAACTACGTATAGCATCCCCATTGCAGTGCCGAACAGCATGCACGCGGCTCGCCCAACGCCGCGAAGTTCCTCCCACACCAAGGAGCAAACGATGCCAACGATGCACGCAGTGCAAGTAGCGAAAGCCGGCGGTCCGCTCGAACTCGTGGAGCGCGACATACCCGATCCGCCCGAAGGACACGTGCTCATCAAAGTGCAAGCCTGTGGCATCTGCCACAGCGATTCCCTCACGAAAGAAGGCCAATGGCCGGGTCTCGAGTTTCCGCGCGTACCCGGTCACGAAATTGCAGGCGTCATCGAGAAACTCGGTGCGAACGTCGAGGGATGGCAGGCCGGGCAGCGGGTCGGCGTCGGTTGGCATGGCGGGCATTGCGGGCATTGCGGAAATTGCCGTCACGGCGACTTCGTGCTTTGCAAGAACGCGCTCGTTCCCGGTATCAGCTACGACGGCGGTTACGCGGAATACATGGTGGCGCCGCAGGAAGCACTCGCGCGCATGCCCGACGATCTCTCCGATATCGACGCCGCGCCGCTTCTCTGCGCCGGCATCACGACGTTCAACGCGCTGCGCAATAGCGGCACCCGCGCGGGCGATGTCGCGGCGATCCTCGGCATCGGCGGACTCGGGCATCTCGGCGTGCAGTTCGCGCGCAAGATGGGCTTCGTCACGGTCGCCATCGCGCGCGGCAAGGACAAGGAACCGCTCGCGAAGCAACTCGGCGCGCATCACTATATCGACAGCGAATCGCAAAACGTCGGCGAAACGCTGCAAGCACTCGGCGGCGCACGCGTAATTCTCGCCACCGCCACGAGCGGCAAGGCGATGAGCGCGGCTATCGGCGGGCTCGGCATCAACGGCAAGCTGATCATGGTCGGCATCTCGCAAGAGCCCGTGGAAGTGCCCGTCGCGCAGTTCATCATGGGTCGCAACTCGGTGCAAGGCTGGCCGTCCGGCACGGCGGCGGACTCGCAAGAAACGCTCGCGTTCAGCGCTTTGTCGGGCGTGAAGCCGATGACCGAAGAGTACCCGCTCTCGCACGCGGCCGAAGCCTACGACCGCATGATGAGCGGCAAGGCGCGTTTCAGAGTAGTGCTCATTCCTGGCAAGTGACCTCCGCCGAAGCATCGTTTCATTGACCAACGAACATAGAGTCAATGTCGCCCGAACCATTGGGCGACATGTAGCACGTCGCTATCGTTGTGTTCATGCGGTCGAATCCATCCCGGCCGCTTCAACACGATCCAGTTCCTTGGAGACACGAACATGGCGACCCCCACCGTCGCGCCGCTGACGTTTCAGCGCGCGCCCAATCTTCCACGCAATTGCACTTTCGATCCGCACGACTGGCAAATCCTCAGCCAATACTGGCATCCGGTCGCGTTTGCTTCGCAGGTCGCGGACAAACCGTTGAGCGTCACGCTGCTCGATGAGCCGCTCGTCGTGTTTCGTGCGAACGATGCACTCGTCGCCGCGCGCGATGTGTGTCCGCATCGCGGCGCGCCGCTGAGTCAAGGCTGGGTCGAGAACGGCCATCTCGTGTGTCCTTATCACGGCCTCGAATACGGTGCGGACGGCAAGTGCAAGCATATTCCGTCGCAGGAAGGCGGCACCATTCCCGACCGTCTGCGCCTGACCACTTACGCGGTGCAGGAAGCCTATGGCCTGATCTGGGTGTCGCTCGGCGGTGGAGAGCAAGCGCTGCCCGATTTCCCCGCATGAACAGCGAAGGGTTTCAGCAGATCTTGCCGCCTTCGATCGACATCCAGGCATCCGCGGGACGTCAGACGGAAGGCTTCATCGATGTCGCGCATTTCGCGTGGATTCATCATCGCAGCTTCGCGGACCGGCGCAATCCCGTGGTGCCGAGCTACACGGTCGAGCGGCGCGGCAACGGCATGCGCGCGGAGTATGTCAGCACCGTCAGCAACTTTCCGAAGTCGATGCAGCATCGTGCGCCCGAAGGCTTCTTGTGGCGCCGTATCTTCGAAGTGGATGTGCCGTTCTTTGCACGTCTCACTGTGCTCTTTCCCGAAGGCGGCCGGCTCTCGATTCTCAACGCCGCGAGCCCGGTATCCGCGCGTCTGACGCGTCTGTTCGTGCCGATTGCGCGCAACTTCGACAAGGATCTGCCGCTCGATGATGTCTACGAGTTCAATCGCCAGGTGTTCGAGGAAGATCGCGCGATCGTCGAATTGCAATGTCCCGAAGATCTGCCGATAGACCGCGCCGCCGAAGCGCCGATTCTCGCGGATCGTTCCTCGGGCGCATATCGCCGCGCGCTAGCCGAGATCGGTCTCGGTCAGGCGTACGTCCGCTGATCGCCATGGCGGATACGGAGAGCATCATGAGAATCTGGGAATGCGTGATCTGCGGCTTTCGCTATGACGAAACGCTGGGCTTGCCGGAAGCGGGTCTTGCCGCCGGCACGCGCTGGGAAGACGTGCCGGACGACTGGCTCTGTCCCGATTGCGGAACGGGCAAGCAGGACTTCGAGATGCAGGAGGTGTCGGCATGAGTCACGACATGGATCTACCGGTCATTATCGTGGGAACGGGGCTCGCCGGTTATACGGTGGCGCGGGAGTTGCGCAAGCTCGACGCGCAAGTGCCCATCACGCTCATCAGCGAGGACGACGGCAGCTTCTATTCGAAGCCGACGCTATCCAACGCGCTTGCCATGAACAAGGCGCCGCACGCGCTCGTCACTTTCGATGCGCGCGCCATGGGCACGCAGCTGAACGCGAGCATTTTGTCGCACAGCAAGGTGGAGCGCGTTCTCGCGGATACGCACGAACTCATCGTCGATGGACAATCTTTTCGTTACGGCAAGCTCGTGCTCGCATTGGGCGCGGATGCGCGGCGCATTCCGCTCGCGGGCGATAGCGCAGGCGACGTGCTGTCGGTGAACTCGCTCGACGACTACGTGCGCTTCAGAAAGCGGCTCGAAGGCGCGCAGTCGGTCGCGCTGCTCGGCGCGGGCCTGATCGGCTGCGAGTTCGCCAACGATCTCGCGCTCGCGAATTACAAGGTCACGCTGATCGATCCCGCGGCCACGCCGCTGTCACGGCTGCTGCCCGAACGCGCGGGTCATGCGTTTGCACAAGCTCTCGAACGACATGGCGTGCGGCTGCGTCTCGGGCGTTCGGTGGCAACGGTGAATCGCGCGGAACGCGGCTACGCGCTCACGCTTTCCGATGGCGAGGCAATCGATGCCGACGTCGTGTTATCGGCGATAGGTCTCGCGCCGCGCACGCAGCTCGCGGAACAAGCGGGCATCGCGATAGAAGGCGGCATACGTACGGACGCCTATTGCCGCACGAGTGCGGCCGATATTTACGCACTCGGCGATTGCGCGGCTATCGAAGGAAAAGTGCAGCCGTATGTGTTGCCGATCATGCACGCAGCACGCGCGCTTGCCCGCACGCTCGCGGGCGAGGCAACGCGCGTCGCGTTTCCGATCATGCCGGTGACGGTTAAAGCGCCCGCATCTCCAACGGTAGTCGTGCTGCCCGACGAAACCGGAACATGGCGCTATGCAAGCAACGTATCCGACGAATCGCTCGACGGTCTGCACGCGCTTTGCGAACATGCCGCCGATGGCCGGCCACTCGGATTCGCCTTGCTGGGTTCGGCCACGCAAGCCAAGGCCGCGCTTCTCAAGGCGATGACATCGGGCAGTTTCGAGTCCGCTCTACAACGATAACGACGCAGCTTGCCTCTGACCGACCAGCGTCGCGCTTGCCGGTGGCTTGAAGAACCTGTCGCTTCGATGCCGCACGGTAGACGTTTCGACGCCGCAGCCAAAAGCTTGCGGCGTCGTTTTTCATGGTGCTTATGCGCCGGGTGTGACCGCGAGCTTGCGCGCAACGTTCGTGACGAGGCGGCGAAGCCATCGCGTGGCCGCGCTGCGATGCGTTCTCTCGTGCCATAACTGGTAATACGTGAGTGCGGGCGTTGCGCCGGGAATCGGCTCCATCTTCAAAGGCAAGAGGCGCGCGTAGTGGGAAGCGAGCGCGCGCGTCGTCGTGAAGATAAGGTCCGAGCGCACGAGCACATAGGGCGCCATGCCGAAGTAAGGCAGCGTGGTCGTGACCGTGCGCGTAAGACCGTTGCGCGCGAGTTCCGTATCGATGGTGCCCCACGCGGTCGTGTTGTAGGTCGTGACAGCGAGATGCTCGGCTTTCTCGAAGGCGTCCTTCGTGAGTTCGCCCGGCTTGCCCGGATGATTCGCGCGCATCAGGCAAACCAGTTCGTCCTGACACAGCGGTTGCAGATGCAGATGCGCGGGCGGCGTGCGCCAGTTGCCGATCACGAGATCGAGCAAGCCTGTTTCGAGGCCGTTTTCGTAGCCGCCATCGACCATCATGAGATGCTTGAATTCGAGCTTCGCGGATGGCGCCGCTTGATGGAACGCGTCGATCACGGCGGGCACGAAGAACACATCGAGATAATCCGGCGAACCGATTCGAAATGTGCAGTTGCTCGACGCCGGATCGAATTCGGTGTTGGGATGAAGGATCGCGTCGATATGACTGAGCGCCTGCGCGGCAGGCTCGATCAGCGTGAGCGCATGACTCGTCGGCACCATGCGGCTGCCGCTGCGCACTAGAAGCGGATCACCGGTCATTTCACGCAGCCTGCGCAACGCAATGCTCACAGTCGGCTGCGATTGCCCGAGCAGCTTGGCGGCGCCCGAGACGCTCGACTCCGTGAGGAGCGTATGCAGAACGCGGATCATATGGGAGTCGATGCTTTCCCTGGACATCATGCGGCGTCACCTCTGACATGGGGGATGCGCGGGCGATCTTGTGATTCGTTATGGCGCCCGGCTGCGCAAAATATACGGACGGATATAGCGCAGGTCAACGCTGGGGCAAACGCGTATGTCGCCGCGAAAGCCTTGTGCCGTCCGACTCATGGCACCGCGTTTATGGCGAGAATGGTCGCAGGGTTATGCAAGGCGCGCCGCTGTGTGCACAACGCGCCATCGCCATGACGTAAAGGATCAGAACGGCTTGTACGGCAGGAACTTGCCGTCGAGCGTGATCACGGCGCGTGATCCGCCTTCGGGATCTTCCACCTTCTTGATGTCGATACGAAAGTTGATCGCACTGATAATGCCGTCGCCGAATTGCTCGTGGACGAGCGCCTTCAACGTCGTGCCATACACCTGCACCATTTCATAAAAGCGGTAGATGGTCGGGTCCGTCGGCACGTTGCCCGGAATGCTGCCGCGCAGGGGAATGGTCTGGAGCAGCGCGGCGGCGTCGTCGCCGAGTTCGAGTTTGTCCGCCACGCTCTTTGCCGCTTGCTCCGGCAACGGGTGCTGGCCGAGAAGCGCGGCTGTCACGTAGGGCACGCTGAGGCTCGTTCCTTCCGCGAGTTCGGCGTAGGTGAGTCCCTTGCGCGCCTTGGCATCGACGATATGTTCGGTCAGCGTGGAACGCGACAACTGCGAAATCTGCGATTGCATGACGACTCCTTTGCCCGGATGGCCGGTCGGTTGAACAAGCCGACAGTTGACCACGGCAAAAAAGCTCAATCCAGCGGCGGCACGACGCCTTCGTTCAAGGTTTTGAGCAGACGCGCGCGGCGCCGTTCCAGATCGGCGATCTGACGCTCTATCGACACCAGGCGTTCGCGTTGCAATGCGGTGGTCTCCGGACACGTCACCGCGCCTTCGATTAGGCGCATGCAGTCGGGAAACGCGAGGATATCGGCGAGGCTGAAGCCGGTCGCGATCATGCGCTGTATCTGCCTCACCTGAGAGATGGCCGCGTGCGGGAACACGCGATAGCCGTTGCTCGCGCGAACCGAAGTAAGCAAGCCATGCTCGTCGTAGTGGCGAATCGAACGAACGCTCGCGCCGGTTTCGCGAGATAGCTCGCCTATAGTCAGTAGCGTGTGTTCAGCGGATCGTGTCATGCAAAAAGACTAGCACTTTTTCGCTTGACCCTGACACTAGTGTGAGGCGCGAGACTCAGGACTTTCGAATGAATGAGTAGTGTCATCGTGTCTTTTCGCATGGTTCGTTACCTTATTTCCACGTTGATCGCGACGGGCGCGTTGAGCGCCGTATCGCCCGCTGCGTTCGCGGAAGAAAAAAGTTATACCGTCAATGCACCGGATGGCGTCGCGCTCGCCGTGCAGGAATCCGGCAACCCGGACGGCCCCGCCGTCGTGCTCATTCATGGACTGCTGGGCAGCCGCCTGAACTGGGATGCGCAGGTGAAAAGCGCGCGACTGAAGGGCTACCGTCTCATCACTTACGACATGCGCGGCCACGGTCGCTCAGGCAAGCCCACGAATGCCGATGCCTATACCGACGGCCGCCGCTGGGCCGACGATCTTGCAACAGTCATCGAAACGTCGCATGCAAGGAAGCCGGTGCTCGTTGGCTGGTCGCTCGGCGGCGCGGTCATCTCGAACTATCTGGCGGCCTATGGTGACGGCAAGATCGCGGGCGCCGTGTATGTGGATGGTGTGATCGAGCTTACGCCCGAGCAGATCGTGGCGCATCCCGATGTCTATCGCGACATGACATCGGCCGATCTCAAGACGCATCTCGACGGCGAGCGCACCTTCCTGAGCCTTTGCTTCGACACGCAGCCGGACAAGGTCACGTTCGAGCGCCTGCTCGCCAATGCCGCGATGGCTTCGTGGGACATGCAGGCTGCCGTTCAGTCGATGAGCGTAGCCGCCGCCGATGGTCTCGGTCAGGCGCATGTTCCGGTGCTGCTGATCTACGGCGCGCGCGATGCGCTCGTCAAGGCGCAATCGGCTATCGCGCGGGCGCGTCAGATCAACCCGAACCTGCGGAGCGTGCTGTATGCGAAGTCGGGCCATGCGCCGTTCATCGAGGAGCCGAAGCGATTCGATAACGATCTTGGTGCGTTCGTCGATTCCGTATCGGGTAAATAAAAAGTTCCCACTCGTGAATAAAAATCTGCACTTTACCGTGCGGATTCTTGACACGAAGCACGGCGCAGTTAAACTGTTCCTCTATATGAACGAGGAGCAGCGCATGCGTCGTGAGGAAATCGAAGCCAGCAGCACGGTCAAGTCGGCGGACCGCACACTCGATCTCTTCGAGTTGCTCGCGCGCTGGGGCCGCGAGATGTCGCATGCGGAGATTGCCGAGGCGCTCGACATTCCCAAGAGCAGTCTCACCAAGCTCATCCGCAATCTGACGGATCGCGGCTATCTGCGTTTCGTGCCTGAAACGAAGGGGTATCGGCTGGGCGATGCCATTTTGAAACTCGCGCAGCAGTCGAATCAGTTGCGCAGTTTGATTGCATGCGCCGAGCCGGTCCTCGGCGATATCACGCAGCAAACGGCGGAATCGTGCGCGCTCAATCAACTCAAGGGCGAGCAGGTCGAAGTCGTTGCAACGGTCGTGAGTCAGCAGCGCCTGCAATCGCATATGCGGCTCGGCGATCTCGCGCCCTTGTATGCGGTATCGGGCGGCAAGGCAATACTCGCCTTCCTGCCCGATGTCATGCGCGCCGAATACATGCGCTCGGTGTCGTTCGAGCGCTTCACGAAGAACACCATCGGCACTAAGAAAGCCTTGCTGAACGAGCTGGAATCCGTGCGTGCAAACGGCTTCGCTCATTCGCTCGAAGAGTTCACACCGGGCATCGTGGGTCTCGGCGTGCCTATTTTGTCGTCCACCGGGTTCCCGCTCGGTTCGCTCAATCTCGCGATACCAGCCGTGCGTTACTCGCCGGAAATAGGCGAGCGGTCGATTGCAATACTCAAGGCATCCGCGGTGCGCATCCAGCGTCAATATCTCGCGGAATAGAGTTACTGCGCTTTTGCAAGGAAGCGCTTCATTCTCGACATGATCGTGCGTGCTTGCTCATCGAATGGTTGTCCGCGCAATGCGAGCGTGGGCGCTTCGACGGCGAGCGTCAGGTCGGCGGGCAGCTTGACCAGCAAATTGTGCAACGGAAGTTCGCCATCGCCGGGAAGCAGACGCGCGGTGCGTGCTTCGGTTCGCCGGTCGGCCACCGCAACCGGCGAGGCACGCGGTCCATCGCAAATCTGCATGTATTCGATAAGCGCGGGGTCGATACTATCGATGTCCTCAACCTTCGCGCCCGAGCGGAAGTACTGCAAGGCATCGATCAAAAGCCGCGCGTTCGGCTGACCGCTTGCCTGGATGGTGGCGAGCGCATCGTCCAGCGTGCCGATGGCGCAATACGTGATCAACTCCAGGCCAACCGTCATTTCGAAGCGTGCTGCCACTTCGCACAGCGCCCGAAAGTTGCGCATGAGACGCTCGCGGTCCTGATCGAAGCCAACGGTAAGCACATGCTTCGCGCCAAGCCGATGCCCCGCTTCGAGCGCGGGTAAGAGAAGGTCTATGTTCGTGCTCTCTTGCAGCCAGATGGCTTCGATATCGAGCAGGCGAACGCCCGTCGCCTCCATGCGCGCGGCGAGTTCGCGGATGAGCGCCGGATTGCCCGCGACATCGACGATGCTATCTGCCGCCGTGGGCGCCACGACGCGCAAGCCGTAATAGTCGAAGCCACCGGCGTGCGCGGCATCGACGAGTTGCAGCGGATGCGCATCCAGCATGGTGAGGTGATGCAAGGACAGTTTATGCATTGTCGTATTCGTGAGTCTTTAGCGCTTTGCGGGCAGAACAAAGGGATAAGCAAGGAGGGCCGTGCCCGGCGTGACTTCATGTCCGGCCGGGCTCATGCTGCCTTCTATCGTGTCGAGTCGCGCGATCAGGCCATCCTTCACGCCGAACACGACATCCGAATCCAGATAGCGGTCGCCTTCAAGAAACACGTGCGTGACGATGGTTTCGAAGCCCGGCGCGCTGACCTTGAAATGCACATGTGCCGGCCGGTAAGGATGCCGCCCTTGCGCATCGAGCATCTTGCCTACAGGGCCATCGTTCGGAATCGGATAGAAGGCGGGCACGATCGAACGGAACCAGAAACGTCCATTTTCATCGGCGTGAAAACGGGCGCGCATGTCGAGCGCGGTCAGGCCCGCCTCGCGTTGTACGTCGTAGAAGCCGTGATCGTCCGCGTGCCATGTCTCGATGAGCGCGCCCGCAATCGGCTCGCCATGTTGATCCGACACACTGCCTTCCACGATCATTGCCGGCCCGTCCGATGCATGCGAAATGCTCGCGCCCAACGGAAGATCGCGCGCCTCTTCGACATAGAACGGCCCGAGCACGGTGGTCTCGGTGGCGTTGCCCGTGAAGCGATGATTGAGCGCATCGACGAGCATGGACACGCCAAGCGTATCGGAGAGGAGGATGAATTCCTGGCGCGTCTCCGAACACATTTGGCCCGTGCGCGTGAGAAAGTCGATAGCGCCGGCCCATTCCGCTTCGGTCGGTTCGATCTCTTTCAAGAACGCATGCAGATGCCGGACGAGTGCCTCGCTGATTTGCCGCGTCCGTTCGTTCTCGCAACCGCTCAAGCGTTCGAGCACGGCTTGCGTGATGTTGTCTTCGTTGAAATTTCGCATCGAGTGTCCTTATTCGACCAGCGCGGGCGGCAGGCCTTTCCATGCGCGTTCGAGCATGGCGCGAAGCGGTCGGCTTTCGGGCGCGCGCGGATTTGCATAGGCGTTGCGCGTGACGAGGTCGATTGCGTGATCGATGCCCGCTTCAGGCATGCCGATCGCTTCGAGCGAACGCGGCACGCCAAGCGATGCCGCGAGATCGTGGAGACCGGTCCACGCATGCTCCGCGTTCAATGCGCGGGCAATGCGCTTCATTGCGGGCGCGGCGGCATCGGCGTTGAAAGCGGCGACATGCGCGATCATGATGGCATGGGTCTGCGCGTGCGGCAGATCGAATGCGCCGCCAAGCACATGGCAGATCTTGTGATGCAGACCCATGCCGACCGAAGCCAGACACGTGCCGCACAACCACGCGCCAAATTGCGCGGCGCATCTTGCGTCGATCGATTCGGGCGCGCGCGCCACGTCGGGTAACGCCGCCGCCAGCGACGCGATACCTTCCTCCGCCATCAGCGATGTGATCGGATTGCCGTCCGCGGCATAGAGCGCCTCGACCGCATGCGCGACGGCATTGAGCCCGCTTGCCGCGCTCATCGCAACGGGAAGACTCAACGTCAGCTCGACATCGTAGATGACGATTTCGGGCAGCACCTTGAGCGTGCGCTGTGTGCGTTTCTCGCCGTCACGCGTCTCGCCGATGATCGGCGTGACTTCCGAGCCCGCATACGTGGTAGGCAGCACGATCTGCGGCAGGTCCGTCTGCAATGCAATGGCCTTGGACAGACCGACCGCCGAGCCGCCGCCAATTGCGATCACACAGTCGGCGTGCGCGCGGTCTACGGCTTGCAAGGCGCGCGCCGTGACGTCCCAGGGCGTGTGCATGGTGGCATCGGCGAAACGGTGTGTCGATTCCGGATCGAACTGCTGCGCGATGGCATCGCCCAATGCGGCCTGTTCGCGCGTCGTCACGATGAGTGGACGCGTACAGTCGAGCCGTGCGGCTTCGGCGGCCGTCTCCGAGCGCCGGCCCGCACCGAAGATCACGCGGGCGGGCAACGCGTTATAAACGAACTCTGTTGCCACGGCGTTCATCACAGCGTGCCTGTATCGAGCCACGCACGGCCACGCGCATAAAGCGCTTCGACCGCGGGACCTGTTAGTCCCGGCATGTCGCGCTTTACCTTGTAGCCGATCTTCGTCTGAATATACGCGAGATGCCGGTAACCCTCGGGAAAGAGCCCGAGTATCTCGGGATCGAGTTCGAGCCGCACACCCGTTTCGACGGGGTCCAGACGGTCTTTCTCGTAGATAGGCTGACGCAGGCGCAAGAGCCACTTGCCGTCCAATTTCTCGTAGAAGTCATAGAAGCGCCCGGTGCAGACGACATCGCAGCGATGACCTTCGACCTCGCCGCGCTGCGAGATGGTCATCTTCGTCTGCGCAATGGCACGTGTGCCCTCGAGATCGATAGCCGTGCCGCCGAGGAAGTGAAGAATACTGACGCCGCGCGCCCAGCCTTCTTGCGTCACGCGGATGAATTCCGGCCCCGTGCCTTGAAACCACGTGGCCATCATCACGCCCTCGGGATGCCAGAGCGTGGCGAAGCGTTCCCAGTCGCCCGCGTCGCGCCACACGGCCCAATTCTCGATTGCCTCGCGTATTGCCAGCCGTTCCAGCAGTGTCTCGTTCATTGTGTGACCTCGTGTTCTCATATGGAAAGTGGTTTCCATGGTGAGTGAGCGCAGGCCGTGCCGTCAAGCGTTATCTGGGCTTTGTAGGGACTATCCCTAGTTTGTTCTCATACGGGAATTGTGCGTGAAAACGCGTTGACAGTTTTCGATGTGAGTTTCTAAGATGGAACGAAAATACGGATGAGAACACACTTACATCACCAATGGAGACATCGATGTCCAACGCAGCAGACCATGAGCCGCACGGACGGCATCAGTCGCAACTGGCGGCCGCGAGCGGCTGGATCGGTTCGGCGCTCGAGTACTACGACTTCTTCATTTACGCGCAGGCCGCGGCGCTGATCTTTCCGCAGATCTTCTTTCCGAAGGGCGATCCCAAGGTGGCGATTGCCGCGTCGCTCGCGACTTACGGCATCGGCTACGTTGCGCGTCCTATCGGCGCGGTCGTGCTCGGGCATTGGGGCGATACGCACGGTCGTAAGTCGGTCCTGCTCGTCTGCATGTTTCTGATGGGCTTCTCGACGATGGCCGTCGCGTTCCTGCCCACTTACGATCAGGTCGGCTTGTGGGCGCCCGCGTTGCTCGTCGTGCTGCGGCTCGTTCAAGGCTTTGCGGTGGCGGGCGAAATCTCGGGCGCGAGTTCCATGATTCTCGAACACGCACCGTTCGGGCGGCGCGGTTATTACGGCAGCTTCGGCATGCAAGGCGTCACCGCCGGGCAATTGCTCGCGGCCGCCGTGTTCCTGCCGCTGAGTCACTTCATGCGCGAGGACGCCTTCAATTCATGGGGCTGGCGCGTGCCGTTCCTGATGAGCGCGCTCGTGTTGGTCGCCGGTTACTTCATTCGACGCAAGGTGCGCGAGACGCCCGCGTTCGCGCAGGAAGGCGAGCGTGGCGCGGTGCCGCATGCGCCCGTCAAGCTCGCGTTCAGGCATTGCTGGGACGACATGCTGCGCGTGATGTGCATGTCGATCATGAACGTCATTCCCGTGGTCACGACCATCTTCGGCGGCGCGTATGCGGTGCAGCAGGCCTATGGCATCGGCTTCAGCAAGAGCCTTTATCTGTGGATTCCGGTGCTCGGCAATGTCGCTGCCATGATCGTCATTCCTTACTGGGGACGTCTGTCGGACAGAGTGGGCAGAAGGCTGCCGATCATCGTCGGGTCGGTCGGTTCCGGGCTGCTTTCGTTTGCGTATCTCTATGCCATCAGCATTCATAGCGTGACGCTCGCCATCGTTTTGTCGATACTGATGTGGGGCCTCGTGTATCAGGGGCAAAACGCGGTGTATCCGAGCTTCTATCCCGAGCTCTTTCCAACGCGCATGCGCGTGACGTCGATGGCCATTTCGCAGAACGTGGGCGTCGCCATTTCGGCGCTGCTGCCGGCGCTGTTCACGACGGTCGCGCCGCCCGGCTCGCAAAACATCTGGCTGATCGTTGGCGGTATCACGTTCGGCATCACGGTGTTGTCCGCGTTGGCGACATACTCGGCGCGCGAGACGTATCGCATCCATATGAACGATCTTGGCCGGCGCGATGCGGTGCCGGTCCCCAAACACGAATACGAACGCCTGCGCGAAGAAGCGACGCAAGAGCGCGCCAATACGGCGAAGCCGCTAAGCGGACAGGAGCGCGGCGCATGACGGCGTTCGACACACAAGAGAAGGCAATGACGACGACATCATCCGGTTTGACCGAGGAAAGACTGAGGCTCGATGCACCCGCCGACGCGCTCACGCGCCTCTTCCATATCTTCGGCTCGCCGATTGCGCATGTGCGCGCCCCTGTCGTGTGGAGCACGTTGATGAAGCGCTACGGCATCAACGCGCTGATGCTGCCCGCCGATGTCGATAGCGCGCACTTCGATGCCGCGCTCGCCGGCACCAAGGCCATTGCGAACGTGGACGGCGTCATCTTCACCATGCCGCATAAAGTGGCCGCCATGCGTCATGCCGATACGCTCACGGAGCGCGCCGAGCGCATCGGCTCGATCAATCTGCTGCGGCGCTGCGCGGATGGCGGATGGGAAGGCGACAACGTGGATGGCGCGGGCTTCGTCGCGGGCCTGCAGGCGGATGGCGTGCGTCTGGAAGGCGCGCACGTCTATATGCATGGCTGCGGTGGAGTGGGGCGCAGTATCGGCTGGTCGGTCGGGCTGGAGAAAATCGCGAGCCTGACTATCTTCGACATCGACACCGAGCGTGCGCGCGAATTGGCCGATGCCATCGCCTCGGTCAGCGATGCGCGCATCGAAGCCGGCACGCCGGATATGCGCGGTATCGATCTCGCCATTAATGCAACGCCCGTTGGCTTGCATGCGCATGACCCATTGCCCTTCGCGCTGGATGAACTTGCACCGCACGCAGTCGTCGCCGATGTAATCATGGAACCGCGCATGACGGCTCTGTTAAAGGCGGCTCAGGCACACGGTCTGAAGGTTCATCACGGACGCAACATGATGAACTACGCGATGCCCATTTCCGCGTCCTTCTTTGGCTTGCCTGCATCGTTCGACTGGAACGGCAAGTCACTGCAAGGATGAGCCATGAATCAAGCTGCGAATGAATGGTTCGAAGGATTTTCGAAGCTGGATGTCACGGCGGGCGATGTGCACTTCAACGGCATGATTGGCGGCTCTGGCCCACCTGTGTTGTTGTTGCACGGCTATCCGCAGACGCATTTCGTCTGGCGTTATATCGCGCCTGTGCTTGCGCGCTTCTACACGGTGATTGCGCCCGACTTGCCCGGCTATGGCGCAAGTGTCACGCTCGCGCACGAACAACGCTGGACCAAGCGGCGCGTGGCGCACGCACTCGTCGAACTCATGAGCGCACTCGGTCATGAGCGCTTCGCTGTCGTCGGACACGATCGCGGCGCGCGCGCGGGTTATCGGCTGGCGCTGGATCATCCCGAGCGTGTGGCGGCGTATGCCTCGTTGACGGTGGTGCCGACCATCGACGCGTTCGCATCCGTGAATAAAGCCTTCGCCGTCAACGCTTGGCACTGGTTCTTTCTCGCGCAGCCGGCTGACTTGCCTGAACGCATGCTTGCCGCCGATCCCGACGCCTTCATTGAACGCGCGCTCGGCAAGATGGCAGGCGGCCTCGAACGCATGGATAGCGACGCACTCGATGCCTATCGCCGCGCCTTTCGCAACCCGGACGTGCGCCATGCAATGTGCGAGGACTATCGCGCGGCAGCCGATGAAGACTCGGCGCACGACAGCGCGGATCGTGCGGCGGGCCGCAAGCTCGTGTGTCCCGTCATGGTTCTCTGGAGCCTGGAAGAGCGTAAAGGGCAGGCTCATACGCCAATCGAAATCTGGTACGCATGGGCCGATGAAGTCAGCGGACGCGGCATCGGCGGCGGCCATTTGCAACCGGAAGAATCGCACGAGGAAGTCTTGCATGACCTCGTGCCGTTCCTTCGGCAACACACCTCATCGTGATAGATCAAAAGGTTGGATACATGGAGAAGATTGGAATAGCCGTTATCGGCGCGGGCGTGATTGGCCGGCGTCACGTTCAGGAGATCGCGCGTAACGAGTCGTGCAGGCTCGTGGCTATCGCCGATCCATCGCCCGGGTCGGCGAGTTATGCGGCGTCGTTGTCCGTGCCGCTTTATGCCGATTACCGCGAGTTGCTGAAGCACGAACGTATCGACGCGGCTATCGTGTGCACGCCCAATCACACCCATCTCGAAGTGGGACTCGCGTTTATCGAACGAAAAATTCCCGTGCTGATGGAAAAGCCCGTTGCAGACGATCTCGAATCTGCAAACGCGCTTGCGGATGCATCCAAGGAAGCGGGCGTTGCCATGCTCGTCGGGCATCATCGGCGGCACAATCCGGTGGTGCGTGCAGCGAAGGAAGCCGTGGCAAGCGGAAAGATCGGCACGCTCGTCATGGCGAACATCATGTGCCTGTTGTACAAGCCCGATGACTACTTCAACGTGCCGTGGCGCAGACAGCCAGGCGGCGGTCCTATTCTCATCAACCTGATTCACGAGATCGACTTGCTGCGGTTCATCTGCGGCGAGATCGTGTCGGTGCAGGCGGTATCGTCGAACAAGGTGCGCGGTTTCGACGTGGAAGACTCGGCGGCCTGCACGCTGCGACTCGCGAATGGCGCGCTTGCCAACATCAGTCTCTCCGACACGACCGCGACGCCTTGGGGCTGGGACACGGCGGCGGGCGAGGACCGTGAACTCTTCGCTTATCGTCCCGTGCCCACGCATTTTTTCGCGGGCACGAACGGCGCGGTCACCATGCCGGACCTGACGATGTGGTCGTATCAAGGCGCGAAGGGACGCGACCAGCCTATTCACGATGCGCGCCTTGCCGTGCCCGAGGAGAACACGTATGCAAACCAGCTCGAACATTTCGTCGATGTCGTGAGAGGTTCGGTGCGTCCCGTCATAGACGGACACGACGCCGCACGCACGCTTGCGGCAACGCTCGCCGTGGAGGAATCGGCGCGGCTGGGGCGCCTGATCGAACTGAACGTGACCTGATGCGGCACGCTCCTTGCGCCAGACCTCTATATGTCACCACGCCAAGAGGATTGCGCCATGAACGATAAAACCATCGACGATACCAATGCACAAGCCGGCCCGTCTGACGACCCGAAATCGCACCCGACATCGAATGCCGAAAAAGACCCGAGCGATTGGGTCACGGGGGACGAAAAGATGACGGGCGCGCAGGCTTCCTATCTGAAGACGCTTTCCGAGGAAGCAAAAGAAGAGTTCGACCCGTCGCTGACTAAAGCGGACGCCTCGCTCAAGATCGAAGAATTGCAAGCGAAGACGGGGCGCGGCCAAAAGTCTTGAAGTATTCGAACGCTGCCATCTAAACAAAGCATGTTTTGTTGGTTTGCGCGTCGTGACTGCTGAGTGAGAATCGCGGAGTACGGTGCTGGTGTGAACCCAGCGCCGCCTCTAACCGTGCTCTCCCAGCGGAAATCATGATGGCGTCCCTTTTGCTCCGCCGGCCCCGTCGCGCCGGAAAGATTCTCGTCGCGGCTTGCGCGGCTGCCGTACTTGTTCTGCAAAGCGGCTGCAAGCCGGACACCGAAAAAGTACAGAGCTCGTCGGTATCGGTAGACAAGTCGGCGAAGCAGGAAATCACCTACTTCAAGTATCCCGACAACCCCGCGTTCGACCTCGTCTATCTCGCCGACAAGCTCGGCTACTTCGAGAACACGAGCACACGGCCCAAGTACGTCGGCAAAATCTCCGCACCGCAGATCATTCCGCTCGTCGGCACGGGCGAGATCGACTTCGGCACGCGCATGGTGCCGCTCGTCATCTCGGCCATTGCGAGCGGCGCGGACATCAAGGTGGTCTCGGCTGGCGGCGAGACGCTGCCCGATGCACCGCACATGAAGTATTTTTCGCGCGCCGATTCGGGTATTCGCGGACCAAAGGACTTCGAAGGCAAGACGGTGGCGTTCAACAGCTTCGGCGCATGCGCGGAGTTCGTGACGAAGAAGTATTTGTCGCAGCATGGCGTGGATGTCTCGAAGGTGAACTGGCTCGTCGTGCCCGACAATCAGTCGCAGCAAGCGCTCGTAACGAAGAACGTGGATATCGCCATCATTCACCCGCCGTTTTCCGGCGCGGCGGAAGCCGATCCACAATTGCACAAGTTATGGAGCGATTGGGACGAAGACGGTGGCCTCGGCGGAATGGCGCCGTATAGCGTGAATGGCGCGTTTGCGCGGGCGCATCCGCAAGCGGTGAAGGACTTCGTCACGGCTATCGCGAAGGCGGGGAACTGGGTCAACGCACACCCTGACGAAGCGCGTCAGCTTACGGCGGAGCGGTTGGGTATCGACGTGAAGCTGGTCGAGCGTTATGCCTATGTGAAGGACCTCGTCGTAACCGAGCCGCCGATTCAGTACTACATCGACATTCTCGAACAGGCCGGCAAGATCCCGAAGGGCAAGGTTGCAGTCAAGGATGTCTACACGAACGACTACAACCCGTACGCTGGCAAGTCGTCGCAAGCGAGCGCCAGCACGCATGCGCAGGGCAATCCGTCATGAGCGAGAAGATCGTCGCGCGTGGCCTCGGCCTCACATATGAAAACGAGGCGACAGGTTCGAGCCTCACGGTGCTCGATAACTTCGATCTGAGCGTGCGCGAGGGAGAGTTTCTCGCCGTGCTCGGACCGAGCGGTTGCGGCAAGTCGACGTTCCTGAGCATTCTTGCCGGCCTCGTTCCGCAGACAGCGGGCAAGATTACCGTGGATGGCGAACCTGTCAGCGCCGCGCGGCAAAAGCTTGGCGTCGTCTTTCAGGGCTACGCGCTCTTTCCGTGGCGCACGGTGCGCAAAAACGTTGAGACAGGGCTCGAGATTCGCGGCGTGAAAGCCGTGCAACGACGCAGCGAAGCCGAACGTTTCTTGCGTCTCGTCGGGCTGCTCGACTTCGCCGATCACTATCCGCATCAGCTATCGGGCGGCATGCGCCAGCGTGTGGCCATTGCGCGCGTGTTGGCTTATGGTCCCGAGATACTGTTGATGGACGAACCCTTCGGCGCGCTCGATGCGCAAACCCGCGAGTCGTTGCAGCAGGAGTTGCTCGCCATCTGGGAGCAAAGTGCAAAGACGGTCGTCTTCGTCACGCACAGCATCGACGAGGCGATTTTTCTCGCGGATCGCGTGGCCATCATGGGACGCGGGCCGGGCCGCGTGAAGGAAATTATCGATATCGACTTGCCGCGTCCGCGCGATGCCTCTTTGCGCCATTCCGCCGCTTTCATGGCGTTGCGGCAGCGTGCATGGGCAAGCCTGAGTCTGGAACTCGGCGAAGCACTTGCTCCGTCGCGCGAGCAGCACGATGAACTGACCACGGGGGCATTCCGTGCCTGAGCAAAACACCATCCGCAAGTTGCCGGGTCTGATCGCGCCGCAGACGCCGCAAACGGCACAACCGCCCAGGGTTCGCACGGCCGCGCCCCGGCGGAGCATTCGGCTTTCCATGGCCTTCGAACGATCCATCGCGCTTATCGTCTTCGTGCTGCTGTGGGAGTTGTTGCCGCGGCTCGGTGTCGTGAGCACGGCGTATCTGAGTCCGCCTTCGCAAGTGGCGGTTGCCATCGCGCATCTCGTCGATAGCGGCGAAGTGTGGAAGCACCTCGGCGCAAGCGCGCTGCGCTCGCTTAGCGGACTCTTGCTGGCCGTTGTCGGCGGCGTGGTGTGCGGATTCGCGCTTGGGTGGTTCCGGCGCGCAGAGCGCATCGTCGATCCGCTTTATCAACTGCTGCGGCAAGTTTCCGCGTTCGCGCTCTTTCCGGTGTTCATGCTCTTTCTCGGGATCGGTGAATCGTCGAAGATCGCGATCATCGTATGGGCGGCGTTCTGGCCCGTGCTGCTCAACACCATCTCTGGTGTGAAGCAAGTCGAACGCGTGTTCATCGATTGCGCGCGTTCCATGGGCGCGGGGCAAGGCTTCATCTTTACCAAGGTCGTGTTGCCCGCCGCGTTGCCCGAGATACTGACAGGTATCCGGCTCGCGGGCGCCTACAGCATCACGGCGCTCGTCGCGGCAGAGATGATCGGCGCGCGCTCGGGTCTCGGTTTCTACACGCTCAACTCTCAGGAGACGTTCCAGATTCCCGACATGTATGCGGGCATCGTGCTGCTCGCGCTGTTCGGCCTTCTGATCAACAAGAGCCTTTCGCTGCTCGAACGGCGTTTGCTGCGCTGGCGTGTGGGCCTCGCACAGAATGGCTAGAGCCGGACAAGCGGCGTCGCATGAAGGCGGCTGGCGGCTGTGGATGCCGCTTGCGGCAGTCGCGTTATTTGCCGCGTTCCTGTTGTCGCCCTTGAGCGCAAGCTGGCGCAATTCACTCGCCGATGACCGGCCGTTCGCCGCCGCCTATGCACGCGGCAAGCTGATCGTCGCCGTGCCGTCCCAACCCGCGCCTATCCTGACCGTCGGCCACGTCGACCGTTCCGTGCGCGCACCCGAGGCATACTCCGCCGCGCTCGCCGAGGCACTCGGGCGCCGCGCCGGACTGCCCGTCGAACTCGTGTTAGCCGAACAAGCCGATGCGCGCCACGCCGTGCAAGACGGTCGCGCGGATGTCGCCATCGCCGGGCTGGCGTTTTCGCCGGATGCGTCCGTCGCCTTTGCGCCCGGCAACTACGCTTCGGGGCGAGGCGTTGCGCTCGTTCTTCGGCACGGCAACATTCAGGACTGGCGCGATCTCGAGGGCCGCTCGATCTGCGCGTCGCGCGAGAGTCCGTTTGCGGCGCGCGCCGCGCATCGGTATCGGGTGGCATTGCAGGGCTTCGACAGGCCGCTTGACGCATTGCTCGCGTTTCAGGCGGGAGAGTGCGCCGCGCTCGTGGACGACGAACTCGTCGTGCGCGCGCTCCTCAAGCAAGCCGACTGGTCGTACTACCGGACGCTGCCGGGCGCGGTTGCGCCCGCGCCCGCGTTCATCGCGTCGCGCGGCGGCGATATCGCGAGCGCGGCGTTCATTGAGCGGACGGTGAACGGGTGGCGGCGCGAGCGCTGGTTCACCACCGTGCGGCAGGATCAGGCCACTCGCCTTGCGTTCGAAATGTTCAACGCACAGAACGATTTGTATTGCCATTGAAGAGTCGACAAACAGGCGGCGGTCGCCTCGTCGCGCCCGCCCAGCCTTGTAAGGAGCGGTTTTTGCTGAATGCTCGATGCCTGGATCTACCTGTCATCGATTATGAAAGCCACGATTGTTTCGCACGAGGAGCCGCATGGCTCCGCCGCCGAGATCCACCGCTTCCGCTTTCTGCTGGAAGACGGCAACGAAAAGCCACTTGAGGAAGCCATTTCACTACGTACGGCACGTGTCATCGTCGAAAATCTCGCCGATGGCAACGCGTTCATCAAGATGCTCCATGCCATTGTTTCCTCGGACCCCGCCGACTACGACGCGCTGATCGGCAAGGCGTTTCCGGATCATTTCCGCGATCAGCCCGCAGCCAACCGCCCGATGCCGGGAAAGGAGAGCGAAGGCCCGTGCCCCTGACCAGGCAAAAATGCCGCCGCAGTGCCGATTCCGGGAATTACGGGGAAATTCGTCCGTTTATCGGGACTTCGAATTTCCTGGACGTAGCTAGAATTCATTCTGTTGCCACGCTCTTCCACCCCCGGGACGAGCGATTTCCGCGCCGTGCGCTTCTCCTCGCGCACGGCGCTTTTTGTTTTTTAGCGCAGTCAGGCCGGGTACGAAGTTGCGCGCTCGGCAGGCCCGATGCGTCTGCGTTGCCCTAATTCGACATCAACGAGCGCGCCTGCTCCAGAAGCGCGGCGGCGGCGAGAAATTCCTTGCGGCCTGCCATCGTCAGCGCGGCCATCGCGGAGTCTTTGAAAAGCTCGTCGTTCGAGATCAGCGGTGTAGTCGTTTCTATCAGTCGATGCTGCCGCAAACGAAAGAACGCGAGCGACTGGAACGCGCTCATCTTCTGGTCTTCAGGCATTCCAGAGGCGACGAGTTCGGCGGCGCCAACCAGTTGGGCGAGGGTTTGTTCGTAGTCGGTGCGGTTCATCTTCGTTCCCTTCGCGGATGAGTTGCATGGGGCAAGGTTAGCATCGTGCGGATGCACTCATGCCAAGCGAACGCAGTGGTGTAAGCAAACCGTTGAACCGCTTCTCCAGCAAGCCTTACCGACTGGCCTGCGGGAGATGCTGAACGAAAATTCGACATCCGCCGAATCCCTGAAAATCCCCCATTCCCAAGCGAAATCGACGCTCGAAAACGATAAAGCCGCACCCATCCGTGCCGTTAAAGGAGGCTTAACTGAGTCCATCCATCAGAAGCCTTCGTCGCTCGTCACATGATCTTTTTCGAACACCGGCTGGCTCGCATCGCACGCGTCGCGGTTCTTCTCGGAGGCGTTTTCGCCTCGATGACCGCGCGCGCCGACGATGCTCCCAAAATGTTCACGCTCAGCGGCTTCGGCACGCTCGGCATGACGCATTCGTCTCTCGATACCGCCGACTATGTGAGCAGTCCGCTCGAACCGAACGGCGCGGGTGCATCACGCAAGTACGACTTCGAGAACGATTCGAAGATCGGCCTGCAACTGAGCGCGCGCCTCACGGACAAGCTCTCGGCCGTCGTGCAGGTGATCTCGCAGCATGAATACGACAACACCTTCAAGCCGCGCCTCGAATGGGCGAACGTCAAGTACGCGTTCACGCCCGACTTCAGCGTGCGCGTGGGCCGTATCGAGTTGCCCACCTTTCTGAACTCGGAATATCGCAACGTCGGTTACGCGTTTCCGTGGGTGCGTTTGCCGGTCGAGATGTACAACACGCAACCGCTCACCAATAGCGACGGCGCCGACGTTGCCTATCGCATCGCGGCGCGCGGCATCTCCAACACGGTGCGCTTCGTCTACGGCTACTCGGTCTTTCACGTGAACCCCGGCGCATTCCGCACCGAGGGCAAAAACATTCTCGCCTTCGACGATACCGTGGAGATCGGCAACTTCACGGGTCACGTCGGTTATCAGCACGCGTCGGTCAAGCTCCCATTCCTCGCCGACCAACCCGTGAACGTCTACAGCATCGCCGCCGCCTACGATCCAGGCGCGTGGTTCGTGCAGGCCGAACTTGCACGCGTGACGGTCGAGCAGGTGACGCCTGGCTATATCAGCGGCTACGTCACGGGCGGCGTGCGCTACGCGAAGGCCACGTTTTTCGCGACCTACGCGCAGTCGCACGGGCTCAACCGGCCCACCGCCATTCCCAACTACAACAACGGCCAGCGCGATGTTTCCATCGGTGCGCGCTGGGATGTCGTCAAGAATATCGACCTCAAGTTGCAGTTCGATCATGTCTGGGTGCCGTCCAATTCGACGGGCACGTTCCTCAATCAGCAGCCGGGCTATCAGTTGGGAAGCGGAAGCAATGTCTTCAGCGCCGCGCTCGACTTCGTCTTCTGAGGAGCCCGACATGCCACTCCTCAAACTCATCGGAACAGCGTCGCTCTTCGCGGCCCTTTGTATGTGCACGTCATCGGCGATGGCGGATGTCGTGGTCGTCGTATCGGCAAAAAGTCCGCTCACGTCGCTCAACGAAAGTCAGATCGCGGATATCTTCCTCGGTCGCGTGGGCGCATTCCCCTCGGGCGACGAAGCCGTGCCGCTCGACTTGCCTGACGACTCGCCCTTGCGCGCCGATTTCTATCGCGATTGCACGGGCAAGTCGGCGTCGCAATTGCGCGCGTATTGGTCGAAGCTCATCTTCACTGGCCGCGCGCAACCGCCGCGCGAGATGGCCGACGCAGCCGCGGTCAAGCGTTATCTGCAAGCGCGTCCATCCGCCATCGCCTACATCGACCGCAAGGATGTGGACGCGAGCGTGAAGGTCGTCCTCAGCCTGCGTCCGTGAAGCGCGCCCGTTCATGATCTTCAACATCGACAAGATGCGCGCGATCAAGCGGCTGATCGAACCGGACGCGGCGCGCGGGCCTTCGCACGTGCAAGGCGACAGCCAGGAAGCGCGCTTGCCGCCTTCGCTGCGCCGGGCCATGCGCCGCGCGCTCGAAGCGCACGTGATGATTCCGGTATTCGCGGTCTTTCTGCTGGCGATCATCTGGGTGATCGTGCTGCAACTCGTTCACACGCAACGCATGGCCGCCGAAATCGCCGCGAGCGAACTCGGCCGTGAACTCGCGGATACCTACGAAGCGCAACTGGTGCGCAATCTCGCGACCATCGACCAGACGCTCAAGACCGTGCAGTTCGCGTACGAGACGAACGGCGCCGCAAGCTTCAAGCGCCTCAACGATCAGGGGCTTCTGCCGTCCGCGATCGTGTTTCGCGTCGCTATCGCCGATGCAAACGGTCAGCTCGCCGCGTCGAACCGCTCGGGCATGCCGCTCAGCGTGGCCGACGAGCCGTGGTTCATCGCGCAACGTCAGCGCCAGGACGACGCGCGCGCGCCGTACATGAGTCTCGTCGCGCCTTTTGAACACGCGGACATGCCGGAGATCATCTTCAGTCGCCGTCTGCGCGATGCATCGGGACACTTCGGCGGCGCGGTCATGCTCTCGCTCGACCCCGGTTATCTGACGAGCAACTACGACACGGCGCGCATGGGCAAGCATGGTCTGCTCGCGGTGTTGGGCGCGGACGGCGTCGTGCGTGCGCAGCAGATCGGCGATACGGTCTCGTGGGGCCAACGCTATCCCGACGCGGCATTGCGCGCGGTACGCGATACGCCGGTCAGCAACGCGGTCGTGCATGAGTGGGACAACGACGCACACCGCTATACCAGCGTGCGCGAACTGAACGGCTACGCGCTGATTGCGCTCGTCGGTCTCGACCAGGACGAACAACTCGCCGATTTTCGCAGCCGCCGGCGCGCCGACTTCATCTGGACGAGCGTGCTGAGTCTCGGCGTCATCGTGATCGCGTTCATTCTCAGTCGTTCGAGCTGGCAACTCGCTGTCAGCCGCCGACGCGAACGGCGCGCGCAACAGACTTACTACGCGGCATCCGAATCGAGCATCGACGCGTTCCTCGTGTTTCGCGACGAGCGCGGTCCGGCAGGCGAAATCGAGAAGTTCATTCTGACCGGCACCAACCGGCGCGGCGTCGAGATTCTCGGCGTGGCGCGCGAACGGTTGATCGGCAGCACGCTCGACGAAGCGTTCGTCGACGCGCGCGACGGCGGCGTCTTCGACGAGTTCGTCGAGGTGGCCGAGACGCTGCAGGTGCGCGAGCACGAATGGCAGTATCGGCGCGCGGATGGCGAGACGCTGTGGCTGCATCGGCAAGTGGTGCCGGTGGAAGACGGCGTCGTTGCCATCGTGCGCGATCTGAGCGCGCGCAAGCGGTCGGAAGCGCGCAGGCAGGAGCAGAGCCGAATCCTCGAAATGATCGCGAAGAGCGTGCCGCTCGAAGAAGTGCTCGTGCGCGTGGTGAGCGTGCTCGAAACGCAGATTCCCGGGTCGCGCTGCGCGGTGCTGCTGCGCGACGGCACGAGCAACTGGCTGCGCGTCGGCGCGGCGCCGAGCATGTCGGAGCGATACCGCGAAGTGGTCGGCCAGTCGCGTATCGACGAAGATGCGTTGTTGAGCGGCAAGGCCATTCATACGCGTCAGACGGTATGCGTGATCGACGTGGCGCGCGACGAGGCCCTGAGCCGCGAACTCGCGCGCTGCGGCCTCGCCGACGTCATGTCGTGCTGGGCCTTTCCCGTGCTCTCGCACGACGGCTCCGCGCTCGGCGTCATCACGCTGTATATGCAGGAGAAGCACTATCCGAGCGAGCCGGAATCGCAGGCGGTTGCGCTGTCGACGCGCATTGCGGGTATCGCGATTCAGCGCAGCGAGGCCGAGGAGCGCATTCGCCATATGGCGAACCACGACGCGCTCACCGGTTTGCCCAACCGCACGCTTCTAAGCGACCGTCTCAAGCAGGTGCTGTTGCAGGCGGAGCGTTATGGGCGCGGCGTGACGGTGATTTTTATCGACCTCGATAACTTCAAGCTCATCAACGATAGCCTTGGCCACCGCGCGGGTGACGATCTCCTGCGCACGGTCGCTTCGCGCATGGTGCAATCGGTGCGCAGCACGGACACGGTCGTTCGTCTGGGCGGCGACGAATTCGTGATCGTGTTGCTCGAAGACGATCAGAGCGGCGCGGGCGTCACGGCCATGGTCGAGCGCTTGCGTCAGACCATTTTGCAGCCTGCGGAATTGCAGGGACAGCATTATCAGGTGAGCTGCAGCATGGGGCTTGCGAGCTATCCGAACGATGGCCGCGACGCCGACACGCTCCTCATGAACGCCGACGCCGCGATGTATCACGCGAAGGAAATGGGCCGCAACAATTACCAGGCCTACACGGCGGACATGAATCAGAAGGTGCATGAACGCCTGCGCTATCAGGAGCAGTTGCGCCACGCACTTGCCAACGACGAGTTCCGGCTCGTGTATCAGCCGCAGGTGGATTTGGAGACGCATCGCGTATTCGGTGTGGAGACGCTGCTGCGCTGGGAGCATCCGACCGAAGGCCTGATCTCGCCCGCGACCTTCATCCCGATTGCGGAAGAAACGGGTTTGATTCTGCCGATTGGCGACTGGGTGCTACACGCGGCCTGCCGACAAAATCAGGCGTGGCAGGACGAAGGTCTGCCGCCGGTGACGGTGGCGGTGAACGTATCGGCGCGGCAGTTTCTGCAAAAGGAACTCGTGGAACGCGTGCGGCATGCGCTCGACGAAAGCGGGCTCGACCCGCAGTATCTCGAACTCGAGATTACCGAAAGCGTCATCATGCAGGATCTCGATGGCGCCATCGCAACCATGTGCCGGTTGCAGGAAATGGGCGTGAAGCTTTCCATCGACGACTTCGGCACCGGGTATTCGAGTCTCTCGGCGCTGAAGCATTTTCCGATAGCGCGTCTGAAGATCGATCAGTCGTTCGTGCGCGAGTTGCCGGGCGGCGACGACGATCGCGCCATCGTCATGGCCGTGATTTCGCTCGGACGCCAGCTCGATCTGAACGTGATCGCCGAAGGCGTGGAGAGCGAGCAACAGCTGAAGTTCCTGCAGGAAAACGCGTGTTCGGAGATTCAAGGGTATCGATACAGCCGTCCGCTCACGCCCGATGCCTTGAAGACGCTCTTGTTGCAGCCATTCGAGTGGCCCGCCGAAGCGGCTTGAGTGCGGCGCTAACGACTTTAGTCTTGACAGTGTTCCCGGCCTACACAATCATCGTTCGTTGATGCGCGGCGTTTCATCGGCGCGCGACGACGGTCAACGCAAGGACGACGAATATGGCAAGAGAACTGGAAGGCAAAGTAGCCGTTGTGACGGGCGCGGCCTCGGGCATTGGGCTTGCCAGCACCGATCCAATGCTGGCGGCAGGGGCGCGCGTCGTGCTGGTGGACCGCGACGAAGCGGCACTGACGAAGCTCTGCGCCGAACGCGGCGATGCGGCGCTCGCGCTCGTCATCGACCTTCTCGACCCCAAGGCCTGCGCGACGCTCGCGCCGCGTGTCATCGAGATGGCGGGGCAAATCGACATCCTGCATGCGAACGCGGGCACTTACGTGGGCGGCGATCTCGTCGATGCCGACACGAGCGCCATCGACCGCATGCTCAATCTCAATGTCAACGTCGTGATGAAGAACGTGCACGACGTGCTGCCGCATATGATCGGCAGGAACACCGGCGACATTGTCGTGACGAGTTCGCTCGCGGCTCATTTTCCGACACCGTGGGAGCCGGTTTATGCGTCGTCGAAATGGGCCATCAACTGCTTCGTCCAGACCGTGCGGCGTCAGGTGTTCAAGCATGGCATTCGCGTCGGCTCCGTTTCGCCAGGGCCGGTGATCAGCGCATTGCTGGCCGATTGGCCGGAAGAGAAGCTCAAGGAAGCGAAGGAGTCGGGCAGTTTGCTCGACGCGAGCGAAGTCGCAAACGCCATTCTCTTCATGCTGACACGACCGCGCGGCGTGACCATTCGCGACGTTATCCTGATGCCGACGAACTTCGACTTATGACGCGCGCGACGGACGCGTTCGCTACCAGTCGATGCGATGCTTCTCGTCCGTCTCGCGGTGCCGCCGGTCGTCGTCCATATGCAGATAAAGACTCGTCGTGGCAAGCGATGCGTGCCCAAGGTTGTCGCGCACGAGCCGCAGATCGACTTTCTGATCCGCCATATGCGAACCGGCGCTGTGACGCAGCCAGTGCGCCGACGCCTTCTCCAGCAAGTCCGCGTTCGCGGATGCGCCGTCGCGTTCGCGGAGCCGGGCCGCTGCGCTCGCAAAAATATCCTTCACGATGGAATGCAGCGCGGCGCGCGTGAGCGGCGCGCAAGTCTTCGTGCCGTCGTTCGCGGCCGTTGCGCCGACGGGCAGCACGAGCGGCGTGTCTTCGCTGGGCGAGGGCATTGCGCTCAAGCCCAGATGCTGACGATAGCGCGAGAGCTCCGTCATCATCTCGCGCGTGGCGGGCACGAGGCGCTCCTTGCCGCCTTTGCCGAGGATGGTGAGCCACCAGCGCATCGTGCCGTCCGCATCGCGTCGCACGAAAAACTGCCCCATGTGATTGCCGCCAACTTCCGCTATACGCAAGCCCCCAAGGTAGAGCAGCGTGAAGAGCCAACGCGCGCGCGACGCATGGGCGCGAGCGCGGTCAGTTTCGCGCGGCATGGCCGCGATGGTGTCCTTCACTTCCTGCCAAAGTGCCGGTTCCAGATAACGCGTGATGCGCGGCGCGGCATGCTTTGCGCGTTGACGAGACAGCGCGAGCGGATTGCCCGCCAGATAGCCGGCTTGTACCAGCCACGAAAACAGCGCGTTCAAAATGACGACCGCCTGACGCTGACTCGCGGGCGATAGCGGCCCGTAAAACGGCCGCCAGCGCGCGTCGCTGCGCGCATGCTTGCGCCCGCCGCCCGCGACCCATGTCGCCGCCGGTTGCGGGTCGGCGAGAAAGTGCTGATAGCGCAGACAATCCTCGTGCGAGAGCGACGACAGCGGCTTGCCGAGCGTCACGATAGACCAGAGCAGAAGGCGTTCGGCTTCCTTGCGATAGTTCTCGAAGGTGGTCTTCGTTGCGTGGAAGCGCGACAGCCAAGCGCGGATGGCGTCGAGGTCGCTGTCCGCCTCGATTTGCGCGTGCTTGCGAAGCTCGCGGTTCGTGCCGTCGCGGCCATCTATTTCCGCTGGAATTACGAGCGCTTCAAGCGGCATCGGCTGAAGCGCAACGCGGGACGATGCTCGCAGAGTTTGGTTCAAGGTGGGGCGTCGTCGGTGGGTCGAACTGAACGACATTATAGGTGGATGTGCTTGCCCCGATCCATGTTCAGCTCCCGCGATAAGTCCCGAAGCTCCATGGCGAACAGAGCAGCGGCACATGGTAATGCTGTGTCGCGTCCGAGACGGTGAAGCGCACGGGAACGACATCGGCGAAGACATCCGGCGTGCGAAAGTAGTCGGCGACCCAGAAGCGCAACTCGAAGCTCCCGGCGCGCGCCTGAGCGGCGGGCAAAATCGGCGCGTCGGTGCGGCCATCGCGATTCGTCCGCGTCCGCGCGATGAGCGTTGGCGGCTGCGTGGTCGTATCGAATAGCTCGATCTGCATGCCGGCAGCGGGCTTGCCGGTGGATACATCGAGGACGTGTGTGGTGATGCCTGCGGCCATCGTGATGCTCCTGTTCGAAATTACGGAATTAGCTGCCGCGATAATAGTTGTAGCTCCACGGCCCGAAGAGCACGGGCAGATGGATGCGCTGCGAGGCATCGGTGATGCGAAAGCGCAGCGGAATCTTCGAGAGGAACAGCGGCGTCGGCAGCTCGGTCTTGCGCGCGGCGAAGTAGTCGTCGGCGTGCAACAGCAGTTCGTAAGTGCCGACGCGGTAGGTTTCGTCGATCAGAAGCGAAGGTTCGCTGCGGCCGCTTGCGGCGAGCGTGATCGTCTGCATGAGTTTCGGCTGGCCATTTTCAATGCTGAACAGGTCCACGCGCATGCCTGCGGCCGGCGTGCCGTGCCAGGTATCCAGTCCATGCATGGTCAGGCGCGGACTCAGGCCGTCCTGCTGCACGGGACCGGTGTTCTGATTCGGCGCGGGCGCGGCCTCCATGCCAGCGGCGTGCGCGGTTCCGGCGAAGAGCACGCTGCTGCCGAGCGCCATGGACTGCAGCGCGAAGCGCCGGCGGCGGGCATCGAAGGCGGGAAGGGTGGTGTCGTCGCTCATGTCATGCCTCTTGTTGTGTGCCGCCAAGCTTGCGGATACCCGCGATGACCAGCACCGCAGCGAGAATTTCGATGATGGCCACGAGATACAGCCCGGTCGTGACCTTGCCGGTGGCGTTCTTGATGAGTCCCATTACATACGGCGCGCCGAAGCCCGCGAGATTCGAGACCGAGTTGATCAGCGCCACGCCGACAGCGGCCGCGCTGCCCGCCAGATAGCGGTTCGGCAACTGCCAGAACACGGGAATGGCGCTCATGGTGCCGGCAAGCGCCAGAGTCATCGCAATGAGCGAGACGATGGCGGGCAGTCCCGGCACGCCCATGAACAGCGCGAGCGCGGCCATCGACACGCCGCCTGCTATCGCCGGGCCGCTGAAGTGCCAGCGCACCTCGTTGCGCCGGTCGGAGCGCGCGCCGTTGAAGATCATGCCCGCCGCGCCGCACAGATAGGCCACCGCTGCAATCCAGCCCACGGCAATCGGCGAGATAAAGCCCACGTCCTTGATGATGGTCGGAATCCAGAACGTCAGCGTGGAGTTCGCGCACAGCAGGCAGAAGAAGATCGCAATGAGCAGCCACACCTTGCGGTTGGTCACGAGCGAGCGCCAGTCGTGTCCGCGCTCGCCCATCGAGGCGTTGTCGCGCTGCAGGGCATCGAGCACGACGCGCTTTTCATCTGCCGTGAGCCAGCGCGCTTCATCGGGCTTGTCGGTCATGTAGAAGTACGCGAAGAAGCCGGCCAGCACGGAAGGAATGCCTTCGATGATGAAGAGCCACTGCCAGCCGTGCATGCCGTGAAAGCCGCCCATCGAAGTCATGATCCAGCCGGCGATGGGACCGCCGAGCACGCCCGCAATCGCGGATGCCGACATGAACGTGCCGAAGGCGCGCGCACGGCGCTGCGTGGGATACCAGTAGGTGAGATAGAGGATCACGCCCGGATAGAAGCCCGCCTCGAAGGCGCCGAGCAGAAAGCGCAGGAGATAGAACTGTGTCGGCGTGGAGACGGTCGTCTGTAGCATGCAGATGACGCCCCAGCAGATCGTGATGCGCATGATGGTCTTCTTCGCGCCGATCTTCTGCAAAAGCATGTTCGAGGGCACTTCGAAGAAGAAGTAGCCAAGAAAAAAGATACCGGCGCCGAGCCCGTACACCGCTTCGGAGAAATGCAGTGAGTCCAGCATTTGCAGTTTGGCGAAGCCGATATTCACGCGGTCGAGCCATGCCAGCACCCACAGCACGCCCAGAAACGGCAGCAGGCGCCACGAGACTTTGCGATAAGCGCTGGCCTCCGCATTCGCGATGACGTCAGCCGTTGCGCTGACCGTTGCGCCGTTCGGCCCATCGGCGTACGCCGGCATGACTTCCTTGATGATCGACATGATGAGTCCTCCAAGCGCGATGAAGTAAGCCGCCGCGGCGGTGCGTTCGATGGAGCCAGTATTGAAAATCAAAAAAAGCTTGGGAACGGCGGGCGTTTGAATAAGCCCGATAGCAACTTCGATATGCGCCGCAAAGCCTTGCGGCGCAAGGGTTTGCGGGGTTAGACAGAGGTGCGTTCGCCGTTATGGATTACCCTTGGGGCGCGCGTTCAGGCGTTGTTGCACCGCCTTCGTGCAGGAATCGGCCGAACGCATCGAATTAATTCGGCACGTTGCCCTCGATGCTTCTACACGTTACAACGTCAAACAGGCAAGCGCTGCCCCGACGCTGCGCCGTTCACGGGCCACGGACCTCAAAACATGAATCGCGCAGACGATCCATTCGATACCTATCTGTTGCGCGTGCTTTGCACGTTGATCGCCGAGCGCAGCGTGTCTCGCACGGCCATTCGCATGAATCAGTCGCAGCCGGCCATCAGCAGCGCGCTCAAACGGCTGCGTACGATCTTCAACGACCCGCTTCTCACGCGCGAGAAGAACGTGATGGTCCCGACCGAGCGGGCGCTGCAACTCGCCGAGAACGCGCAAGCCGCGCTCGGCGCGCTGGATAACCTGCTGGTGGCGGACGACCGGTTCGATCCCGCCACCACCGAGCAGACCTTCACGGTCGGCATGCCCGACTATCTGGCGCCGCCGTTCTTCTCGCATGTGGTGCGCGAGTTCCGCCGCACGGCGCCAAGGGCGCGTCTCGTCGCGATGCCGCTGTCCGCGACCTTCAACTACGAGCAGGCGTTGTCGGAAGGCTCGCCGGATATCGTCATCGGCAATTGGCCGAATCCACCGGAGCATCTGCATTTGTCCGTGCTGCTTGAGGACGAGGTGGTGTGCGTCGTGGCCGAGGACAGCGTGCATGCGCGACCCGGCGAGTTCACCGCGCAGACTTATCTGGACGCGGCGCATATCGTGCCGACGCCATATTCGCGCGATCAACGTGGCGTCGTGGATACCGGACTCAGCACGATGCGCGTGCATCGGGACAATCGCGTGAGCTGTCCGTACTTCAATCTCGCGCCTAGCCTCATTCCAGGCACGGACCTGATCCTGACCACGGGCCGCCACTTCGCCAACTATCACGCGCAATCGCTGCCGGTTGCCGTGCTCGATCCGCCGATCGAGTTTCCGCTCATGCGGTTCTATCAGCTGTGGCATCCGTCGCGGCATCGCTCGGCATCGCATGTGTGGCTGCGCGGCACGTTGACGGCAGCGTCGCAAGCGCTGCGCGAACTGCGCGACATGAAGCGTTAGGTTAGCCGACGCTCGTTATCGGGTTCTGCTATGCGGTCTATAAGGCCGCGGTTCTCGCCCGCCGCGCGTGCGCTTCCTATACTCGGCCCGTAATCGTCATCCACGCCTGGCCTCGATCAAGCCGGCTTTACGGGAGCACTCCATGTCTCAGTCGATCGATCTCGCGCCGATCAATGCGCTCGATCATGCAACCTTCCTGCGCGCCTTCGGGAGCGTCTTCGAGCACTTTCCACAGGCAGCGAGCGGCGCGTGGGAACGGCGGCCGTTCGGCTCCGCGCCGGAACTGCATCGAGCGATGATGGACGTCATCCGCGCGCTGAACGAGCGAGGCCAATGCGACTTTCTGAACTTGCATCCGCTATTGTCGGGTTCGAACATTCGTGCAGGCACGATGACGCGCGATTCGAATGCCGAACAAAAGGGCGCCGGACTGGACGCGCTGACGCCCGCGCAAGAGGCCGCGCTCGACCGGATGAACGCGGACTATCTCGCGCGGCATGGCTTTCCATTCATTATCTGCGTGCGGCATTACACGCGGGAGGGGATTTTCGCGGCGTTCGAACGCCGTATCGGGCGTGACACGCCACAGGAGATGGACGAGGCGCTCGCGCAGATCGAGGCAATCACTCGGGCGCGGCTTTATAAGCGCTTAAGCGCTCTCGTCTCCTGACGATCGGAACGACGAGCGGGGAAAGGAGCCGTTGAGTTTGCGGCTGAACTTGCGGCTCACCTTGAGCGCGAGCAGCGCAGGCTTGGTGATATGCGGACGCAAGATGGCATGCTTGCGCACGTATTTCGGAACGTACCATTCAGAATGGGTCCCGGCATAGAACAGCGCGGCATGGCCTTCGCGCAGCGTGCGCGGTTCCTGACCTTCGGCCGTGATGATGACTTCGCCTTCGATGACGTAGATGGTCTCATCGGCATTGAAGTACCAGTTGAAGCGCCCAGCGGTGCAATCCCAGACCCAGGAAGTCGTGGTCGTGTCGGGACTCTGCGACCACTGACCGCTGCGCGCGACGGGATTGCCCTCGAGTATCCACGCCGGGTCGATCGGGTCGGGCTTGAGCAGAACGTCATCCAGACGAACTGACTCGAAAACGGGAGTGGCCATGAGAGTTCCTTTGCCGGTACTGGCGATCGATTAAATAGGGCAGCAAAAAAAGCGCCTACCCGGCGAATTCATCGCCATGAATTGCGGGAACATGGGTTCGGTCGATGTCGGCGTGCTCGGTCAAGACCATCAACGGATATGCATTGGTCCGCGTGAGCGTTATCTGCAAAGGGTTTTAAGTCTTTGAGCATGTCGTGATAGGTTGGTCGGCATGTGCTTCGTATGAACAAACCAAAGTCATGTTGCGACGCCCGGCAAAGCGTAGACAACTGGTTGGCCATTCGACAAACCTACTGAAAATTCTTCCCGATGCCAAGGCTTTGCGCGGTGACGTGCATCGCCTCAGGAACGGTCTGACGCTTATATGCGCGCTGAGTTCCGTTTTTGATCACAGCTGACGCGCACCTTTGTCATGCCGAGAGCTATTTTGAATAACCCGGCGGCAAAATTAAACGACTGCTACACTTCATTTGTCATTCAAGTGCGGTGGCGGCCGACTCTCAATGCCCCGCTCCGGTTTCTCTGGTTATCGCTCAGCGTGGGTGCCGTATGGGGTTTTCCCAGCAACGCTTTACCGTGCAAGATCGCGTCAACCGGTCTGCATGGCGCACCCGTAGCGCGCTCCGATGGTACGACAAGCTGAGCGATTGGACCGATCCTGGCGAGGCCGCGGCTATCGCTTATGTGCGCGCGGAAGTACGCGATCAACCTTTGCTCGATGTCGGTGTAGGCGGCGGACGCACGGTGCCGCTGCTGTCGCGCGTGAGCCCGGATTACACGGGTGTCGATTACACGCCCGAGTTGGTCGCGATATGTCAGAGAAATTATCCGAGCGTCCAGGTGCGTGTCATGGATGCGCGCACCCTGGCCGAATTCGAGGACAACAGCTTCGCGCTCGTGATGTTCAGCTTCAATGGCATCGATTCCATCGACAGTGAAGGCAGACGCAAAGTGCTAAGCGAGTTTGCACGCGTGCTCAAGCCAGGCGGTCTCGCATTGTTTTCTACCCACAATCTCGCCGGGCCGGGCTATAGGGAAACGTTTGCGCAAGCTTCGCATGTTTCGCAGGCGGAGAATGTCGTCGAATTCGGCATCAACTGCGCGCGGGCCTTATATAACCTTCCAATGGCGGCGTTCAATTATCTGCGTTATTCGCCTCTCAACCGCGAATACGACGGCTATGCGCTACGCGTCTGCGCCGCTCACAGATTCGGCATTCTGATCCTTTACACGGATATCCAGACGCAGCGCCAACAATGTGCCGAGGCCGGCCTGCTTACCGAGGCCGTTTTCGGAAGTAATAGCGGCGCTCAAGTATCGGAACTGGCCGACGTTAGCGGCGAGAACTGGCTGCATTTCGTCGCGCGAAAGGTCTAGCGGTTCACTTCTGCGTTGCAATCGATTGATTTTTGGGTCCTCGAACGTCACGCCGTGCAGTCCCTAAGGAACGTGACTATCGTTCGCGTTAGCGGCGATTGCGCATCGGCACGATACCGAAATGACTTTCGATGAGATCGGTGAGTCGCCAGAGCGAACATGGGCGACGGACGTGACCGTCGAAGCCGGCTTCTTTCATCGATGGCAGCGAATCGAGCGGTTGAATGTTGCTCATTGCAATGATCAATAAACCCGCCGTGTGTTCCGTTCGACGCAACTGCCGGACAGTCTCAAAGTCGGGTGGCGTGTCCATTCTCGTGTCGAGCAGCAGCGCATGAGCTTTCCAGTGCTGCAGGAAACGGCGGGCGTCGCCCATTTCGCTTGCGTGTATTGCTTCGAATCCTCTCGTGGACAGAAGAAGCGCAAGTGACTTGCCTATTGGCCTGTCCTTATGCCCGATTACGATTCGCCTTTTGCTGGTCACGACAACCTTGCTGTCGGGCCGCCACAGCGCGAACTCCTGCTCGTCGTCCAACGGTAAGCGCCCTGTCACGATGTGCTCCTCTGACCTGCGTTGATCGACTAATCATTGATTGCGGGTCTTTGCCGATGCGGACGCCGCGTTGCAACAGACCTCGTCACACAGTGGCGCCATTCTGACCTGATCCAAACCGCGAACCGGTAATGACGTGCATCTCGCGCATTGCTGTTGTAAGTGCTTGCAGCACTCGGAACGAATCCCGGCGTGCTAGGTTAGGCGCTCTGCGTGCGGGGCATAGAGCCAAAGCCGCACTGCGCTTCCTCATTGGTATTCATAGATATCAGATGAGTTCGGAATTGCCTAGATCATTCCTGTTGTCGTTGTCCAACGTGTCGGAGCCCGCGAGCACTTCCACATTAGGTGACTCGCATTCTTCACAACGAAGTGCCTCTTCCGACAATTGCGACGAAAACAATTTCCCGCAAGACTGACAGTGGCACGTGAGCATTAGGCCTCCGAAGTGCGGCGCATACAACGTTCTGAGGAAAGGTTAGCACGTGGTCTCGCCAGTTTCAGATTCTTCTTCTCAATGAAGCAAAACGATTCATGCATTCCAAAGAAGTGGGATGTGTGGAAATTCTTAAATAAATAACGTCAGTTGATTGAAGAGGTTGCGCGTGATCGTGAGCGTCGAACGAGCGTTATTGAGCCAGGCAATGAGCAATCGATCTGCATATCGAAGTAATTAGTCTTCTGCCGCTTGTCCGTCGCGCGCGTATTGCGACGGCGAGCGGCCGACATGCCGGGTGAACGCGACGCTAAATGTGCTGGCGGAGCTATAGCCGACACGCTGCGCGATCTCCGCGATACGCCCTTGACTTCGCCGCAACAGATCCTTGGCGAGCGCCATGCGCCACCGAAGCAGATATTCCATCGGCGCTACGCCCACCGCGCGACTGAAGCGCTCGAAAAAAGTCGAACGCGAAAGCGCGGCCTCTTTCGCCAACTCGGCCACCGTCCACGCGTGCGCGGAGCGTTCGTGCATTCCGCGTAAGGCAGCCGCTAAACGAAGGTCCGACAGCCCACGCACGAGACCCGGTGACGCGTCCGTTCCGGCCGTCGAGCGCAGCGCCTCGATCAGCAGCACTTCGAGCAATCGAGAAAGCACGACTTCGCGCGCGGGCCGCTGTTCGCGCGATTCCTCGCGAACCAGTTGCACGAGCGTGGCGAGCCGCCGTTCCCCGCGAACATGCACGAAGCGCGGCAACAGCGAAACGAGCAGAGCCGCGTCGGGTGAACCGAAGCTGCAGTGACCTGCCATCATGCGCGCGTCGATCGGGCTATCCGGCGGGCCGATCCTGAACTCGCCATTGCCGAGCGCAACGGGCGATTGCGTTTCGGAACCGGGCGGCGGCGCTTCGAGACTGGACACCGCAACGCCGTAAGCGGCGGGAATCAGCATGAAGTCGCCGGACAACAGTTCGATCGGCTCGTAGCCGTCGATTGAGATACGGCATCCGCCTTCCAGAATCACGCAATAAAACGGCTGGCCTGCGTCCGAGCGGCTGATGTGCCACGGACTTGCACCATGGACGAGCTTGGAGAAATTGGCAGCCGGTTGAAGCAGCGTCACGACTTCGGCCAACGGATCGATCATTGCCGGACTCCTGCAAATGAAATCTGGATTATCGATTGTAGCGAGTACGAGAGCGGCGATCTATTGTGGTGGCACACGCAAACCACTTCAAAGGAGTCGTCATGCAAACCGTGTTGATCACCGGTTGTTCGTCCGGATTTGGGCTCGAAATCGCCCGTCACTTTCTGAGTCGCGGCTGGCAAGTCATCGCGACGATGCGCACGCCGCGCACCGATGTGCTGCCGCCGTTCGAACGCCTGCGCATCTTGCCGCTCGATGTCACGAACGCCGAAAGCATTCGCGCGGCAATCGAAGCCGCGGGACCGATCGATGTCCTCGTCAACAACGCGGGCGTCGGCGCGGCGTCGCCCGCCGAACTCGTGCCCATTGCCACGGTGCGCGACATCTTCGAGACCAACACCATCGGCACCATTGCAATGACGCAAGCCGTGCTGCCGCAGTTTCGCGAGCGCGGGGCGGGCGTCATCGTCAACGTGACGTCGAGCGTGACCATCAAGCCCTTGCCGCTGATCGGCGCATATCACGCGAGCAAGGCGGCGGTGAACGCCTTCACCGAGTCGATGGCGCTTGAACTCGAACCGTTCGGCGTGCGCGCGCGCCTCGTTTTGCCGGGCCGCGCGCCGGACACGCGATTCGGCGACAACGCGCGCGCGCATATGCATGGCCTGGAGCACGCGGCCTATGCCGATCTCGTCAAGCGCGTCTTCGAGCAGTTCCAGGACACCGCGTCGCCGACCACGCGTGCGGAGGACGTTGCCGAAGCGGTATGGCGCGCGGCCACCGACCCCTCGGCGCCGATGCGTATTCCCGCTGGCGTCGATGCCGAGGCATGGGCCGCCGAAGCGCGACAAAGGTGAAGCGAAAAATAATCCCAACGAATCGACAGGCTCGAAATGCGCGGGGAGGGTAGTGTTGCCTCGTTCGACGCGGGCGGTCTACGCGTTGGGAAAATCAAACGATTTCACCAAGACGTGATCGTTCGCGATCGAAGCCGGACCTGACATCGTCCTTCAATACCGCACGATGTCGGGGCACGAATACATCCAGCGCGCGATCATGGTGCCGGCGTCCGCACTGAAGGACGTCATTAACACGTTGAAATTACCGATTATCCCCACTCCCCGTTGTTTGCATTTCACGCTTATCGCTAAAGAACTCGTAAGCATAATTACAGCCCGTTGAGCAAGCCCTGAAAACGATCATCTTTCGTCTTTCGATATGGACATTACGCTCTGTTACACTGCACTACCAACTAAAAAAAGCTGTCTACTTAGCGATTAAATCGGGGAAACACTCTGTTGGGGGCGGTATGCGTCTTTTTGTTTACCGTCTCGCGGGCGTCTCGACGCTCGGCGATGCGGCCTGCGTCTCTACGTTTCGCGCACCGGGCTTTACAGTTCGGGCTCTTCCACTTCTCATCGCACTTGCATCTGCTGGCAGTTTCCTTCACGCGCCGGGAGCCGAAGCTGCACCGCCTCTTCCTCAAGGCGGTAAATATGTCGCGGGCTCGGGAACCATCGCACAAAGCGGCGGAACCCTGAATATCAAGCAGTCGGGCACGAACGGCATTATCAATTGGACGAGTTTTTCCATCGGCGCGGGCAATACGGTTTCCATCAACAACGGAACCGGCGCAACTCTCAACCGCGTCACCGGCAACGACATGTCGGCTATCTACGGCACGCTCAAGAGCACCGGCAGCGTCTACCTCATCAATCCGCATGGCGTGCTCATCGGGCCGACGGGCGTGGTGGCGACCGGCGGACGTTTCGTTGCATCGACACTCGATACCGATAACGACTCGTTCATGAACAGCCCGGATTACTTCACGCTCGGCGGCAGTTCGAATGCCAGCGTGATCAATCTCGGGAAAATCAGTTCGTCGGGCGGCGACGTCTTCCTCATTTCGGCGAAGAGCGTCATGAATGCCGGATCGATCAGCGCGCCGAAGGGCACGGCCGAACTCGTCACGGCGCGCGAAGTCGTGCTTGCGGACAGCGCATATGGCCAGCAAGTTGGTGTGCAGACGACGGGCACGGGCGGCGACGTGACCAACTCGGGCACGATCCAGGCCGCGCTGATCAGCCTGCAAGCGGCCGACGGCAACATCTTCGCGCTTGCGGGCAAGTCGGGCGCGCTGCGCGCCACCGGCACCGAAACGCGCGATGGCCACGTGTGGCTCGTGGCGCAAGGCGGTACGGTGGACGCACGCGGCGCCACCATTTCCGCGCGCAACGCGGATGGCAGCGGCGGCACCGTCGACATGACCGGCAACGCCATCAAGCTGAGCGAGGCGAAAGTTGGCGCGGGACAGTGGAACATCACGGCCCCGACCTTTACCGCCGACGCAGCGCCCGCCCGCACGCTGGCCGCGAACCTGAGCAGCGGAACGTCGATCACGGTCCATGCGAATGGCGCGGATGCCACCAAGGGCGCGGGTGACATCAACGTGACATCGAATATTCGGTGGAACGGGTCGTCGTCGCTGACGCTCGACGCCGGGCATTCGGTGACCATCGCGCCGGGCGCGACCATCGCCAACACGGGCGCGGGCAGTCTCACCTTGCGTGCGGACGCCAGCGCGGTCGACAACGGCGGCAGCGTGACCAATCGCGGCACGCTCGACTGGTCGCACAGCACGGGTATCGTCTCGGCGCTGTACGACATGACCGGCAGCTACACGCCCGGAACCGTGCATGGCAACGCGAGTTGGAGCGCGGCGCCGTTCAGCGGTCTGCTCACGCAGGTCACGGCTTATCAGCTCGTCAATTCGATTGCCGATCTGCACGCCGTGAAGAACAATCTCGGCGGCACTTACGCACTCGGCTCGTCGCTGGAGCTGGATGGCGCAACGGGCCTCTCGGGCATCGGCAGCGCGGCGCAACCGTTCACCGGTCAGTTCGACGGCATGGGGCATCTGCTGAGCGATCTGAACATTCCGAGCGGAGCGAATACGGGCTTGTTCGGCGTGGTCGGCCCGACCGGCATCGTGCGCAACGTACTAGTGGATAGCGCCACCGCGTCGTCGTCGGGCGGTCCGGTCGGTGTGCTTGCGGGCACGAACTACGGCTACCTGGTGAATGTCGCGAGCACGGGCATCGTCAACAAACCCACGGGTACGGCCACGGCAGCGGGGGGGCTGGTCGGCATCAACCGCGGACGTATCGAGCGTTCGTGGAGCGGCGCGCAAGTCAATGGCGATGGCGAAATCGGCGGTCTAGTCGGCGAAAACGATGGTTACATCGGCCAGTCGTACACCGTCAACTTCATGACGGCTGCCGCAACAGCGACGATCGGCGGGCTCGCGGGCGTGAACAGCGGCACCATCGAGCAGTCGTATTCGCAGAGCTTCGTGAATGGCGGCGCATATATCGGCGGCTTGGTGGGCAACAACACCGGCACCATTCGCCAGTCGTACAGCACGGCATCGCTTTCGCCGGGCACGGGGTCGCATAAGCCGGGCGCCATTGCGGGCACGAATAGCGGCACGATTGCCAATGACGTCTTCTGGGACAAGGAAACGTCTGTCGCGACAGCGGGTGTCGGCAGCGGCAAGGCCATGTCCGCTTCGAGCGGTCTGACGAGCGCGCAAATGGCCACGCCAGCGAGCTTCGGTCCTACGTGGGACTTCAGCTCCAAGGGAACGTGGTCGCTTCCGGATGGCACGGAGGAGCCGGTCCTGCGTTGGACCGCCGGGCTGTAAGGCAGAACGGACGCGGGCGGACATCGTTCCGCCCGCGTCGATATCGAAATCGACGTGGGCGCGCATAAGCGTCGTGCCGTCGCGCTAAGTCGTTCTGTCGCGCGCGCCGCTTTCGCACACCGTCATCGCTAAGGTTTCCCCAGGCGCTTGCCGTTATCCAGAGAGGCTCAGGAAAACGGCATGTCAGCGATGGCTCAGACGCACACGCATTACGACAATCTCAAAGTGACGCACAACGCGCCGCCCGAAGTCATTCGCGCGGCGTACAAGGCGTTGAGTCAGCGCTATCACCCCGACAGGAACACGAGTCCGGACGCGACAAAAATCATGAAGATGCTCAACGACGCCTACGCCGTCCTGAGCGATGCCGAATCGCGGCGCGGTTACGACGTGACGATTGCGCAACAGCTTCCGGAATCAGCTGCTTGGGGCGAGGTCGGTTCGCGTTCGTCGATCGGTGAATCGAATGCGACTATCAAGCGCGGGAAGCTGCGCGGCTGGGCGTGGCTTCTGGCCGTTGGCGTCGTCGTGTCGATACAGTGGTCGGTCAGTGAACCGGCGACGCACAAGCCGAGCGTCGCTGCGGCTTCTTCTGGCGAGCAGGTTGCCCGCGTTGCGGCAAAGGCGGATGAACCCGTCGCAACAGTTGGCTACGCCGAGCGCGTCGGACGGCGCGTGCGCACGAATATCGCGTGGACCAATGGCGTGGCTGGACTCGAAACGGTGATCGGCGCGCGCTGTGCGCCCAATGGCGCGTTGCTGTCCGCGTCCATCGTACATTCGAGCGGCAACGCGCAATGGGACGAAACGGCATTGCGCGCCGTTCAACGCCTCGACCCGATGCCTGACGATACGAACGGCGAGACACCCGCCGCATTCGCCGTCACCGTGCGCTCGTCGGGCAATTGACGCGAATTTCTCAACCAGCAACCCTGGCGCGATGTTCCCGCATCGAGCGTCTCTGAGCGCTTGTGCGCTATTGCGGGACTATCGTCGTGCATGTCTGCTCCGCAGATTTCCAAGGCATCGAAGAAAAGCAGGTCTTGCGCAGATCGGGTTATCGTGCGACAGGCGTCGGCGGCTTCTTAGCCTCTACATTCTTTCGACGATAGGGGCATGCGCTTCTCATGCGGCCTGGCGCGCTAAGTCCGTGCTGTTGCCGCCACTAAAATAGCCACCGTGCGAAAGGCCTCTTGCCCAACATCGGTTCGCCTGTTCCGGAGAGTGCATGTTCGAGAATATGCTGCGTGTCGAAAGGGGACCAGACTGGCAGTTCCACGTCTACACGGATAGCTGGCTGGTCGCGGTCATGCTCGTGGCCGCCTTGCTGCTCGCCATTTTGCTGGCAAGCGCGATCTGCTACTACCTCACGCGCTGGATCATGCTCATGATCGTCAGCCGGCTCACGCGCAATGAAGGGCGCAAGTGGTTGATCGCCGCCGAGCGTCATCGCGTGTTTCACCGGCTTGCGCCGCTCGTGCCCGCTGCGATCGTCTATGCATCGGCGCCGACGCTCTCGGGTCTCACGATACCGTTTATCGCGGTGCTTGGACGGCCATTGGGCATTCTCGCCGCTTGCTACATGGTCTACACGCTGCTGCGCGCCGCGCTGGCACTGCGCGACAGCATCGACGAACGCTATAGTCACTTTCCAACTGCGAGCGAGCGGCCAATCAAGAGCTTTCTGCAGATCGCCACCATCGTGGTGTATCTCGTCGCGCTCATCTCCGTGGTCTCGCTCTTGATCGAGCGTTCGCCGGTCTATCTGCTCACCGGCCTCAGCGCGGTGACGGCGTTGCTCATCATCATCTTTCGTGACTCGTTGCTCGGCTTCGTGGCCAGCATCCAGCTGGCAGCCTACGACATGCTGCGCGTGGGCGACTGGATCGAAGTGCCGGGATTCGTCGCGGATGGCACGGTCATCGATATCGCGTTGAATACCATCAAGATACGCAACTTCGACAACACCATCGTGATGCTGCCAAGTCAGCTCTTGCTCACGAACAGTGTGAAGAACTGGCGCGGCATGAGCGAGTCGGGCGGGCGGCGCTTGAAACACGCGATTCATTTCGATGTCGATACCGTGCGCTTCCCCGACGACGCAATGCTCGCGCAAATGCACGACGCCATCCGCTTGCCGGTGGGCGCTTTCGAAGGCGGGCGTCGCACGAACCTTGGGTTGTATCGTCGCTATCTGAGCGCTTATCTTCGCGATCATCCGGCGGTGCGGCGCGACATGCCGCTCGTGATTCGTCATGTCCAGACGGCGGCGCCGGTGGTCGCGCTGGAAATCTGTCTCTATCTCGACGAGATACGCTGGGAGCCGTACGAGGCGATGCTCTCGGATATGCTCGATCACGCGTATGGCGTCGTGCCGTTGTTCGGTTTGCGGTGCTGGCAAGAGGAGCGGAAGGGTTCCGCGGTTTGAAGATGGCGTTGCGATCATGCGGCGTGCGTCTACAGTCAGCGTCGTGCGCGCCGCATGCCTTTCACCCAACGCTCCGGCCAAAACCGCCACACGAGCAACAGCAAGCCAAGCGCTGCCGGAATCCAATTCAGCTTGGTCGGCACGCGTTCCGAATGCGCAAAGCGCGCATCCGTCATGGCCATCAGCAAGTCCTGTGGCAACCGCAAACGTCGATAATCGAAGCCGATTTCTTTCGCAATCGACGCCAGATATTGTCCGCGCAATTCCGACAACTCCTCGTGACTCTCGACTTGAACGCTCGCGCCAGGTTGTGTCGGCACTTGAATGACTTCATCGGCGCGCCAGTAGCCGATACGGTTGCCGTCTTTATCCGTTCGCGGGATGGGCGCGGGCTGATCGCCGCCTATGCCGATAAGCCAACCCTTGAGTTGCGAGCGTGGAATGTCGCGCACGCGCTGATCGCCGGGAAGAATGGGCGGTGCTTCCTGGCCGTCCGTGATCATGAGAACACTGGCGTCATGCCCGATACCGCGCGCCGTACGCACAGCCGCGAAGATACCGCCTTCGGCCACTCGGCTCCAGTTGGTCCAGCGCATCGTGCCATCGATACCGGCAAGCGAGGCAAGCAACGCATCGAAGTTGGCGCACACCTCGACGGGCGGCACCAGAAGCAAGGTGCTCTGGCCTGTGAAGATGCTCCAGCCTATCTTCGAGCCGCACGGCAAATGCTCGATGCTTTCGCGCATCGCGGCCCGCGCGAAGTCCAGTCTGCTGATCGGCGCGCCGCCGACGACACCCACGTCCTCGACGCTCATGCTCTGCGTGATATCGAAAGTGACGATATAGCTGAACACGTCGCGTTGGAACATCGCGCCGGGCATCCAGACGGCGGCAAGCAGCAACGGCACGGCGGCTACCGTGGCCCAGTGTCGCCGCCGAAGGAACGCGAGTGTCGCCGCGACTGCCTTCATGGCAGATCCTCGCTTTGCGCGCCACGCGCCTTCACCGTGGCCTGATGCTTGTAGTCGCGCTCTTCGTCGCTCGTCTGGCCCTCGGGCGCGAGCCACAACGCGCGTTCGAGGTTATAACGCGCGTCCCAGTCGTCGGGCGTGAGCCGCAGCGCAGAGCGATATCGTTCCTTGGCTTGTTCGAGCAACGGCAGCGAGCGAACCGGACCGCCCGCATCGGGACCGGCCGCCTGACGCAACGACATGTTGGCAAGATCGAATAGCGCGGCCGTCTGCAACGCGGCATCGTGGTCCTGCACGAGCACGGAGTCGTAAAGCTTCTGCGCGCCCGCATAGTCGCCCGCCTTCGACGATACGACCGCACGCGCCAGCCGAACTTGGGCGGCATCGTCCAGTGACTGCGGCTGCGCGCCTTTGGCGCTTACCGCCGACACCGCGCGCGCGACAGCATGCGCATGATGCAATGTCGCCAAGTCGAAGAGCGCGACTGCTGCAAACACGAGCGTTGCGCCGCCGAAGGCAAGATGAACGGCCAATCGCTTCATGACCAGCTCCGTACCTGAACCGCGCGCAGCGCAAGCAACGCCGCGCAACCGAGCAATGCGGCGGCATAGCACAACGCGCTTTCGTCTTGCCGCGGCAAGCGCTCGTCGAAAGATACGACCGCGTTGTGCTGCTTGTTGATCTCCGACATGGCGGCGGCCATTGCGCCCGCGTCCTCCGCCTGATACAGCCGATACGGCGAGCCCAGCGTCTGAAAATAGCGATGCAGTTCAGCTTCGGCCGAGGCGTCGTCGGCGGGCGCCATCTTCGTCAGATCGGGGCTGTAGACGCCGCTGCGCAGATACACGAAGTAAAGCGCGATCTGATTGCGCGCAAGGCCCTCGCTGATCGCCGCGCGTGCAGCGGCATCGAGATGCGCGCCGCCATCCGACACCAGCACGATGGCGCGACGGCCCGCGTATTGCCTGCCATCGAACTGTTTGATCGCCGCGATGAGCCCGCGATCGAGCTTCGTATCCGGCATGCCGCGGCCTATTCCCGTGCCTGAGATCGCTTGCGTGATGATCTCGTGATTCGACGTGAACGGTACGGCAAGAACCGGGCTGATGCCGAACATGAGAAACGCAAAACGGTCGTCGGGTCGCTCGGCGACGAAGCGTTCGAGCGAGTGGCGAGCCACCGCGTTCTTGGACTGGCCGCTCGGTTCGGAGACAGGCGTCTTCGACATCACCGAGTCCATGCTCGCGCTACGGTCCATCAAAATGAGGATGTCCGCCGCCGTGCTCGTGCGCAAGACGTGCAGATGTGAACGTCCCGGTCCCGCGAGACCGATGATGATGGCCAGCATCGCGAGCACCGCGCACGCACGCCGCAGGTGTTCGACGGTCGCGCCGACAGTATCCGCTGGCAGCCAGTTTACCGACGAGAAAGCGAATGCCTCGCCCGGTCTCGGCAATAGCGGCAAGAGCGCGAGTGGCAGCATGAGCAGCAGCCAGGGCCGGAGGAAGTCGATGGGCATGGCCTCATTGCCCTCGCTCGGCCCGATACAGCGCACGCGCGAAGTCACGCAAGTCGAACGGCGCGGGAGCGGCGTCGCGGACAAAGAAGCGTTCCTGCGAGCGCGTGTAGAACTCTTCGAGTCGCGGCTTCATCGATTGCAGATACGGCGCGCGCATGAACAACGTCGGTAGCGATGCCACATGCACGACTTGCCCGGCCGTTTCGTCGAGCGCGCGATGCACGTGAACCCAGGCATCGTCGTTCGCATCGGCATCGGTGCGTATATGCCGCCATGCGCGAGCGAACGGACGTTGCCTTGCATCGCGGCGGCTCGACCACCACCACCACGCGGCCCAGCTTGCGAGCGTGACGAGCAGCAACGCAAGCATGACGATCATGCGCCGATGAACCGCCGGATCATCCACGGGAATGACGAGCCGATCGGGCCTGAGCGCTTGCAGATCGCCCGCGCGAAACGAGGCGCGCGGCGTCAGCGGCCCGACGCTGATCGGCCATGCAGGCACGCGCAGCACCGCGCCCGCACCCGGCCTCAATTCGAGCGCGGGCAGTTCGATGTTCGTGAGAGCCTGAGCCGCGTTGGTTATCTGATATTCGAGCACCAGCCACGAGCGGCCCTGCGTGTCCTTGACGATTCGCGACGCACGGCGCTCGAACCACACGCCCACGCGCCCGACCGATGGCAAGGCGACATCGTGGCCGTCGGTGCTTAAGAGGACGCGCTGCGTCAAGACATCGCCGAGAACGTGGCCGAAGGCGCGCGGCTGCTCGACCGTCGCGTTGACCGTCTGTTCGGCTCGCGCCGGTTTTATGCCGATCAGACCGAAGACGATCAGCATGAACGCGAGGATCATCGCCCGGTTGCCGCGCATCATGCGGACGTTTCCAGGAAGTGGCGCGAGAGGGCTTCGGCATTGAAGGCGCCTTCGACAAAGAAGGGATACGCGCCGCGTCTGCCGAAGGCCGTCTTCAAATCGTGGCGCCGCTTGGCGACGTTATCGCGCCATTGCCGAACCACGCGAGCACGCAGCCAAAGCGTGCGGTTTCTGCCGGTCTCCAGATCGCGGACCGAGAGAAATCGGCCTTGCGCGGGCGGCTCGATTTCGGCCGTATCCCAGATGACCATCGGCACGACTTGCGCGCTGACGAGACGATCCAGCGCCGTGTCGATACGGTCGAGCGGCCAATGAAAATCCGAGACCAGAAAGACGAGACTGCGACGCCCGGCAAGACGTTCGAGTGCGCGCTCCAGCCCGGCATTTTTGGGCGTGGCGTGCGATGCGCCTTTGAAACCGCGCAACAGCGCCGCCATGTCGTCGCCGATGCCGCGTCCGTGTCGCGCAGGCATGAAGAGGTCTTCGCGTTCCTGCTCGTCGAACGCGAGCATGCCGACCTGATCGCCCGCGCGAAACGCGCTATAGCCGAGTGCTTCGACGAAATCGGCGGCCAGATCGAGCTTCGAACGTTCTGCGCCGAAGAGCATCGATGCCGATACGTCCACCACGACTTGCACCGGCACCGCGACCCGCTGCAAATGCAGACGCACGAGCCACTGCGGCGGCACGGAGCGCTGGCTTGCGCGCAAGTCGAGGCGTCGCGGGTCGGGATGATCGAAGAGACGCGCGTGCATCGCAAATTCCTGCCCCGCGCCGAAACTCGTGCCGGGATGCGAGCCAGGCCGGAATCCGCTGGCGCGCCCCGGCAGCCGATAGTGGAATTCGACTGGGTTCTTCATGGCATCACGGCACCGCGATTTTCCGCATGATCGTCGCGGTCAATGCCTCGGCGAGTTCCTGCCGACGCATCTCATAGACGGGCGTAAAGAACACGCGATGACCGAGCGCGGGCAGCAGCACCGTATGAACGTCTTCGGGAATGGCGTGCAGACGGCCGTCGAGCCAGGCGTTCACGCGCACGGCGCGCACCAGCGCGCTCATGCCACGCGGACTTGCGCCCGCAAGGATCAGCCGCTCCATGTCGACGCCGTCCAGTTGAATGTCGAAGCGCTGAGGCGTTTCCGTCGCCTCCCAGATCTTCAGGATGTAGCTTTCCATGCTCGGACTGAGCGTCACGCTACGCTGGATCGCCGCGCCGATATCGTTAAGACGCGTCGAATCGATCACGGCGGACGGGACGCTTTCGATGAGCGCATCGGCGTCATGGAACGCAGGATCGAAAACGAGCGCGCGACGCACATCGGTGTCCGAAGGCGTCGGCATGTTCAGTTCGAACAGGAAGCGGTCGCGCGCGGCGGAAGCCAGTTCGAAGGTCTCGTCCTTCTCCACCTTGTTGCGGTCCGCGAACACCGTCATATGCGGAAAGCGATATTCGCGGCCGAAGGCGGAGACGGAACGCTCGGCCATCGCCCGAAGCAGGAGCGATTGAACCTGCGGGCGCGACCGGTTGATCTCATTGAAAAAGAACGTGGTCAGACCTTCGCCGTGCCGCAAGAGCGGACCGGGATCGATGCGCGGTTTGCCGTCGGCATCGACGAAGGTGTGATAGATGAGATCGCCCGGCATCAGGTCGATGGTGCCTTCGATCCGTTCGAAGTCGCCGCCGGTCGCGCGAGCGAAGGCGCGCAGCAAGGTCGTCTTGCCAACGCCGACGCCGCCTTCGAGCAACACGTGCCCGCGAGCGAAGAGCGCAATCTTGATTAGATGGATGGTTTCACGCTGTCCCACCACGGCGCTCGCCACGGCCAGTTCCAGCTTTTGTGCGGCGCGGCGCCAGTCTTCCAGTTCGGTTTCCGATGCCATGGTCGTTGTTATGAGGCAGTGCGGTCTGTTCAGGATTACCGAAGCGAATGCATAAGATATGCCGATGTAGTCCGGGCTTGGCTTTCAAGCGGAAAAGGGGAGAGTAGAGCGGAGCATAGTGTCATCCATCGACAACACTGTGTGGCAGCGTTTCGGTGTGAAGCGTGTGAGGCGTGTGAGCGTTCAACTCGCCTTCGCAAGCGGCGTTTCAGTCTCGACAGCTGAATCGATCTGCGCGAGCAAGGCTGACGCGACGGCCAATTGCGCGGGCACCAGATGCCTCGTTTCCAGAATCTGCATGACACGCCGCCGCCAGTATGCAAGCGGCAGCACGCGGTTTCGATCGCGCACTTCGTCCGGAATGACGATGCGCAGGTGAGCCAGGTCGGCGTCCGTCAAGCGCAGTTCGTATGATCCGGTGGGAAATGGGTCGTTGGGTTTCATGCCTGTATATCGGCAAGGAACATGAATTTCCTAAGTGCTTTGGAAGCCTGTCGCCAGCCCAATGACCGGCACTAAAATTTTTACACGGTTGCTGAAATGTTTTTCCGATTACTGGAAATCGCTTTTCGCGTGATCAAACGAAAAAGGCCGCATTCCCTGAGGAAAGCGGCCTTTTCACGCGGCGCACGATGCTGTCTCGCCGCTATCTTCACGCCAGGTTATTGACCCGCTGCCGGCGAAACCACGCTCGGGGTAGCCAGCGTGTTATTGGTCTTCGGTGCGCTCGTGGCCGACGTCGAAGTGCCGTTCGTGCCGCTAGGAAGCCCCGAATTCGGCGCGCGGGCGCCCATGCCGCTGTCCGAGTTCGTCACGCCCGGCGTGCCGTAGCCGCCCGTTGCGCGGTTCACCTGATTTGCCGGGCTGGCCGTGCTCCCGGAGGACCCTGCGCCACCGTTCGAGCCGCCTGCTGACTGCGCGAAAGCGCCGGCCGACAGGGTGAGTGCGGCGACGGCCGCGACTAAAGTGCTGATTGCTTTGCTCATGATCCGTCTCCTTTAAGGGATTGGAATATGGAAACAGACGAATGCCGCCTGCTTGCCTGTTAGGCAGCAAACAGCGTGCCGCAGGCTTTCAATTCGCATAGAGCAGGCCGGCATCAAGTGAGGGGCTTTTTCGGCATGAGAAGCCGCAAAGCCAGCCCCCATGCGACGCCTATCTCATGCATCGATGTTCGATCGTTAGCCAGCTTCAGGCATCCCGTGGCCCATTTCGTCGATGACGTCATACATCGACGATAGTCAACGTCGTCATCTCGATTCGCCCACATCCTCCATCAACATCCGCGCGCCTTTTTCCGCCACCATGATCGTCGGCGCATTCGAATTGCCGGACGTGCAACCGGGCAGAACGGATGCATCGATCACGCGCAAGCCTTGCACGCCGCGCACGCGAAGCCGGGGATCGACCACGGAATCTTCGCCGCCGCCCATTCGACACGTGCCGACCAAGTGATACCCCGACACACCACGAGCCAACGCATAGTCGAGGAGCGCATCGTCGGCGATGACGTTATCGCCCGGCAGCGTCTCGTGCTCGATGTATCGCGCAAGCGCGGTCATCGAAAAAATCTTGCGGCCAAGTTTGAGGCCCGCGACGACGGCCGCTTGATCGCGCGCATCCGTGAGATAGCGTGGAGAGATGACGGGCGCCGCGTGAGCATCGGTCGAAGCGGCGTGCACGCTCCCCTTGCTATGCGGGTACGACTGATAGATGGCGAGTGTCATGCCCGGCTCTCGTTCGAGCGCATACGTGCCCGGCTCGAAGCTCGCGGGCGCGAAGCTCAGTTGCAGATCGGGCGCGTTGGCTTCAGCGCTGCTGCGGGCAAACGCGGCGCACGTGCTTGCGCCGCACGTAAGCAGGCCCTTTCCCGCCACATAGCGCGACAGTTCCTTGAAGAGCGCGACGCCATGCGTGCGTTCGTTGAAGGTCGACTGGCCGCGCACGCGTTGAGTGACACGCACGGAATAGTGATCGCGCAGATTCTCGCCGACGTTGTCGTTCTCGTGCACGACGTTCACGCCGAGCTTCTGCATCAGCGAGCCCGGCCCGATGCCCGACAACTGCAATAGATGCGGCGAGCGGATCGCTCCGCACGCCACGATCACCTCGACACGCGCGCGAACCTTGATCGTGCGTCCCGCTTGCGACACCTGCACGCCAACCGCACGCGTGCCATCGAAGAGAATGCGTTCGGCAAGCGTGTCGGTCATCGACCCGAAATTCGCCCGTTTGCCGATACCCCGAAGATACGTCTGCGCCGGCCCCGCGCGAAACCGTCCCGCGCGATTCTGCTGAAACGGCGCCGCGCCTTCGCGCTCGACGCCGTTATGACTTGCGCGGACCGTCATTCCGGTTTGGCCGCACGCATCGAGAAACGCCTGGCTGAGCGGATGCGTCTCCATGAAATCATTCACCGGCAAGACGTTCGCCGGGCTCGCACCGCCCGCATTCTCCATCTGTTCGTAGATGGGCAGGATGTCGTCGAAGGACCAGCCCGCGCAACCTTCATCGACCCAACGCGCATGTTCCGCTCTGGCCGAACGCACATAGAGCATGCCGTTCATCGACCCGGTGCCGCCGAGCATGCGCCCCTGCGGATAAGCGATCACGCGCGAATCCATGTGCGGCTGCGGCGCCGACCGATAACGCCAGCTCAGAACCGGATGCTCGATCAGCGAAAGAAAGCCAGCAGGAATATGGATCATCGGATGACGGTCGCGCGGGCCGGCTTCGATGAGAAGCACGCGATGCGCGCCGCTCGCCGATAACCGGTTCGCCAAAACGCAACCCGCGCTGCCGCCACCGACGATCACGAAGTCCGCTTCTCGATCCCATTGCGTCGACATGTGGCCTCAGTAACTCGTCACATTTGCGCGCCTGCCGGCAAGCGGACCCGCAGCGGCGGCTTCGGCGATGAGCGCTTCGCTTGCACGGCGCAACGCACGCGCACGCTCCACGGGCGGCGCGAGATTCGGCAAGCCGTGCATCGGAATCTCGACGGATATCACGGTGTCGGGCGGCAGCGCGCGGACCATCGAGCGCAGATCGATACCGCCATCGCCCGGTGGCAAGCGCGCCTGCCGCGCCTGGAAAATGAGTTCGGCGTCGGTCGTCGGGCGTTCGCGCGGCGCATCGCATAACTGAAAATACGCGAGCTGGTTCGCGGGCAATGCGGCGATTTCCTCCGCGCTGCCGCCCGAACGATCGACATGCATGGAATCGACGATGATCGAGCCGGTCCCCGCAAGCGCCAGCACGCGACGCGCGGACACCATGTTCTTGATGCCTGTCCACGGCATGAATTCGAGCCCCATGCCAATGCCATAATGCGCGCCGAGTTCGAAGAGTCGCGCATAGCGATCCGCGATGGCCGCTTCGTCCGGACTGTCACCCGCAACCAGCATGTGACCTGCGCCGAGTTCGGCGGCCGCCGCAAGCAAGGGCTCGTGCGCGTCGATGTCGGTATCGGGCAGCAGGCGCACGATTTCGACATCGTGCACGGCTACGTTCAGATCGCGCATGCGGGCGAGGGTCTCGCGCATCATCGGCGTGAGCGTGGCGCCGATCATCGGATGCTGATGCTCGCCGGGCGCCACGGGCGCAAGCCGCAGATTCACCGAACGAAAGCCCGCCGCGCTGGCGGCCTCGATCATTTCCGGCGGCGTGAGTTCGATCAGGGTCAGGTGCGCAAGGGAGAGCAAATGCGTCATGGCATCAGGCGTTCAGGCTGATGGGTTGAATGTCCTGGGCGCTTTCAGCGCCGTCTTCGAGCGTGTCATGCTTGGCGAAAAACGCGAGCGAGCGCGCGACGCCATCCGCGAGCAAGGTCACGGGCAAGCCGGGAAGCACGCGGTTCAAGTCGTCGGGCGGAAGGTCCGCGACAATCGGCAACGGCGCGCCGCTGGCGGAAAGACGCGCGCCGGGCACTTGCCTGCCGATCTCTTCGATGAGCGCATCGGTGCTCTGCACGTCGCCGCATAGATTGAAGACATGCGCGCCTTCGACCACGCGCGTGAGGGCCGCCCAAAAGGCTTCGACGACATCGTCGACATGGATCATGCCGGTGCGGCCGGTGAAGGGAATCGTGTAGGACTCGCCGCGCGCCGCCGCCTGGCACGCGAGACTCACGCCCGCGCTTGCGCCGTCTTCGCGCCCCGGACCGTAGACCACGAATGGACGAAAGCCCACGCTGGCCACCGCGCGTCCGTCCGGACCGGCGTTGTACCAATAGCTACGCGCGCAGCCTTCCGTGGCGAGCTTGAACGCGCCGTAGTGCGTGGTCGGTTCGGGATACGCCGCGTGCTTCGGTCCGTAGACGCCCGCCGAACTCGTGTAGACCACGCGCGCGATGCCGTGCTTCTTCGCGGCCTCGAAGACGTTCAGCGTGCCGATCACGTTGATGGTCGCGCCGCGCACCGGATCGTTCTGGCAGAAGGGCGTGAGCACGCCGGCGAAATGCGCGACGGCATCGCAAGCCGCGAGCGCCTGATCGACCGCGCGGGTATCGCCGATATCGCCTTGCAACCATTCCACGCGTTCAAGCGATGCACCCAGCAGCACACGAATCAGCTTGCCCGGCGGATTCAGGTCGAACACACGGACCGTTTGTCCTTCGGCGAGCAGGCGTCTGACCAGCCACGCACCGATAAAGCCATTGCCGCCCGTCACGCAGACTTTCATTGCCGCCTCCGATGTCTCGTTCGTTCCTCGATTTCACTGACTAACTAGTAGGTTCGTTAAATCGGTGGTGGTAGATTAATCGATGGAGAAACATGGACACTTGGGGATAACCCCAGTCGCCAGTCATCTACTTGAACGATCCGATGCCATCCGATACCTACGAACCCGTTCCCGCGCCCGAACCGAAGCGGACGAATCAGCGCGATCTGGCCGCTGTGCGCACGCGCGCCGAGATTCTGCAAATCGCCACGGAAGAGTTCGCGCTGCACGGCTACACGGGCGCGCGCGTGGACGCGATCGCCGAGCGCATGCGCGTATCGAAAGCGATGATCTACTACTACTTCACGAACAAGGACGGGCTCTATCTCGCGGTGCTGGAGCACGTTTATTCGTTGATCCGCGATGCCGAGGAAGCCACGCGCCTCGATCATGAAAGTCCGGCCGAGCAGTTGCTGTCGCGCTATATCGAGAACACGTTCGAGTTTCACGAGAACAATCAGGTGTTCAGCCGCATCATCAGCATCGAGAACATACACAACGCCGCGTTCCTGAAGAAGTCGCCGACCATCAAGGCGACGAATCGTCCGGTGCTCGAAACGCTGACGAGCATTCTCCATCGCGGCATTGCGGCGGGCACGTTCCGACGCGACATCGGCGCGGTGGATTTGCACTATCTGATCAGTGCACTGTGCATCTATCGCGTGTCGAACCGGCACACGTTCGGCACACTGTTCGATGTCGACTTCGCCAAAAAGTCGACACGCAAGAAGCAGCGAATGCTCGCGGTCGAGTTGGTGTTGACGTTGCTCATGAAGCCGGCCGCGGATTGACTGGCCCTTCGTAACCATCGCACGAAATTAACCCCTTGGAACAAAAGTTGCGCCTTCCCTGAGTCTCACGGCCGGCGTTCGGGCGCATGCCTGTCCGTCACCGTCACTCTCCAAAAGAGGCGCAACGATGAGCATTTTGTCCGCAGTAGGTTTGGGTTCGAGCAAGAAAGTCCGCTATGCGATCGTAGGTTTGGGCGACATCTCGCAGGAAGCGATGATGCCCGGCGTGAGTCACACGGATAACTCGGAGATCACCGCGCTCGTTACGAGCGATCCCGAGAAGGCGCGCAAATTGAGCGAGCAATACGATGTAGCGCACACCTATGGCTATGAGCAATTCGATGAGATGCTCGCCTCCGGCAACGTCGACGCCGTCTACCTTGCCACGCCGAACTGGCGCCATGCGGAGTTCGTCATTCCGGCGCTGAAAGCGGGCGTGCATGTGCTCGTCGAAAAGCCGCTGGAAGTATCCACGCAGCAATGTCAGGCGATCATCGAAGCCGCGAAGGCATCGACGGCGAAACTGATGGTCGCTTACCGTTTGCATTTCGAACCCGGCACGTTGTCGACCATCGAACGCATTCGTTCGGGAGAACTCGGCGACATCATTCTTTTCACGTCCACGTTCGTGCAGAAGGTGGACCCGGCAAACCATCGCGCGACGAGCGGCATCACGGCGGGCCCGATCTTCGACATGGGACCGTATCCGCTCAACGCCGCGCGCTACGTGTTCGAGGACGAGCCGACCGAGGTCGTTTCGGCTGTCGGCGTGCGGCATCCGGAAGCCGGTCTCGGCGATTTCGACGACACCGTCGCGGTCACGCTGAAATTTCCCGGCGACCGGCTCGCGCAGTTCGTCGTGTCGTATGCGGCCAACGCACTGGAGTCGTTCTTTGCTGTCGGCACGAAGGGAAGCATCGCAATGCAGCCGTGCTATACGTACGGCAAGCCGCTCGAACAGGCCGTGACCATTGGCCAGGACGAAGAGAATCATTCGTTCAAGAACACGGACCACTTCGGCGGCGAGATGAAGTACTTCTCGGAGTGCATCTTGAACGACACGCATCCGGAGCCCGACGCGGAAGAAGGTTTCGCCGATGTGCGCGTGATCGAAGGCATCGTCAAGGCGCTCGAAACCGGTGGACCGGTCAAGCTCGATCCGTTCGTGCGCACACGGCGTATCGACACGTCCGCGCAGTTGCAGACGCTGCGCGCCGTGAGGTCGCCGGAACTCGTGAACACGAGCAATCCGGCCGAAGGCATCGACAAGGTGCCTAAAAATTGAATTCGCGCAAAGAGAAGACTCGACGTGACGCCGATGGCTTTCTGCCGCTCGATGCCTACGGCGCGTTGGGCGATGGCCGCTCCGTTGCGTTGAGTGGAGCGGATGGATCGATCGACTGGTGGTGCGTACCGAGCATCGACTCGCCGCCGCTTTTCGACCGGTTGCTGAATCCGCAAACAGGCGGTTTTTTTGCCATTACGCCCGCCGAAGCCTTCGAAGTCGAGCGGCGTTATCGCGACGACAGCAACGTGCTCGAGACCGTCTTCACCACCGCGTCGGGCCGCGCGAAGCTGGTCGAGTCGCACAACAGCGGCGGCGCGGGCAGACTCCCCTGGGCCGAGCTAGCACGGCGCATTGAAGGCATCGAGGGCGAGATGCGATTCGACTTGCGCATCGTCTTCGGGCGTCAGGACGATACGATCAATCCGTATTGTTCGATGATCGGCAAACGCGCGGTGTTTCATGCGGGGCGCGTGTTGGGGCTCTTTCTGCATAGCGAAGGTGTGGTCGTCGACGAACGCGCGGATGCCGGTGTCGTCGCGCATGTGGTCGTGCGTGAGGGACAGCGCGAGACCGTGGCGATCGTCGCGGGCGAAGACGAGCCGCTCGTCGTGCCGCCAATCGAGGATATCGACAGGCGCATCGACAAGTCCGACAACGAATGGCGCGAGTGGACCACGAAGCTGCGCTATGACGGGCCGTATCGGCCGCTTCTGATTCGCAGCGCGCTTGCGCTCAAGCTCTTGCTTTTTTCGCCGAGCGGCGCGATTGCAGCGGCCGCGACTACATCGTTGCCCGAGCGGATTGGCGGCAAGAAGAACTTCGACTATCGCTACGCCTGGATACGCGACGCGGGCTACACCATCAAGGCGTTTTTGCGCATGAATGCGCAGGAAGAAGCGAAGGCGGCCTTTACGTGGCTGCTGAAGCGGATCGAGACGCAAGGCGCGCGCGTGTTGTTTTCATTGTCGGGCGACGTCGTCGCGGATGTGCACGAGACCGGCCTTCCTGGTTACATGAATTCTGCGCCGGTCATCACAGGCAATGCCGCGACCAATCAGCATCAGCACGGCATTTACGGCGATATTTTCGGAACGGCCGCGGTTTTCGTGCGCGCGGGGAATATCCTCGATTCACAGAGCGCTCAGACGCTCTCGCGTCTCGCGGATCAATGCGCCGACCGCTGGCGTCTCAAGGACTCGGGCATTTGGGAACTCGAAGAAGCTCAGCATTACACGATGTCCAAACTCAGCGCGTGGGAAGCGCTCGCGCGTGCGGTCGAACTGGCCGATAGCGGGCAGTTGCCGACCACATGCCGCGATAGATGGGCGCGTGAGCGCGATCGCATCGAGCAATGGATCGACGAACATGGCTGGTCCGAAGAGAAGGGCGCATATGTGATGTATCCGGGCAGCGACAAGCTCGACGCGTCCATGGCGCTCGCCACACGCTTTCGCTATGACGGCAAGGAACGCGCCGAACGTACGCTCGACGCCATTCAACGCGAACTGGGCGAAGGCGCATATCACTATCGATACAGCCGTGCTTCCGAAGAAGAAGGGTGCTTTCTCGCGTGCACGTTCTGGCAGATCGAAGCTCGCGCGTTGCTGGGACAGAAAGACCGCGCGACCAAGGCCTTCGATGCGGTCATCGAAGCGCTCGCGCATGGCGTCGGAATCTACCCTGAGATGGCGGACCCGCAAACCGGCGAGTACCTCGGGAACTTGCCGCAAGGGTTGACGCATCTCGCGATCATTCAGGCTCTTACGGCGTTGCAATCATCGGGGCGAATGGAGGTCGACATCTAATTCGTGGTGAACGATGCCGTCTCGACCGTCAGCGCGGGCATTCACCTATGTCATTGCGTTTATTAGACCCATACTGTGGGACATCACCGAGGGTCGTGTCAGAGACACCCCGTTCCTGACGCGCGGTGTTTCTCCGGTAGGCAGAGAGTCGTCAATGACCCGCCATGGAACACGCCCGCGACAGGTCCGTCGCGGGCGTTTTTTTATCGCTGCTCATGCGGCGGGCTTCATCGTGATGCGCCGCTGAGTTTGTGCCCGGCATCCCGCGAGAGCTTTACGTAGCCGTAGATCGACACGAGCGTCACCACGCCCGCAGCGAGAAACGCAAGACGGAAGTCGTCGAGTGTGAAGGTGTGCGCGTGGGCGCCGTCCTTGCCGTGATAAGCCGATGCCGTGCGCAACGCCAACGCGCCGAATGCAATGCCGAGCCCGATGCTCATTTGCATCGCCGCGTTCCACATCGTGTTGGCGGCGCTCATTTGCTGCGTCGGTACATCGGCGTAAGCGAGCGTGGCGAGCGAGGTGAACTGCATCGAGCGCGTCACGCCATAAACGAAGATCACGAGCAGCGTGAGTACGAGCGGCGACGCCGGCGTGAGCAGACCGCATGCAATGGTGAACGCGCCGCATACCGCACAGTTGATGATCGCCACGTTCCTGAAGCCGTGGCGCTTGAGGATGCCGGTCGTGAGCGCCTTCATGCCGAGATTGCCCAGAGCGCTTGCAAGCAGTAACAAGCCCGACTTGAACGCGGACAGCCCGAAGCCGATCTGAAACAGAAGCGGCATGAGATAAGGCACGGCGCCGATGCCGATACGCGTAAACGTGCCTGTCACCACGGTCACCGAGAACGTGGGGATACGCAGCGTCGTCACGTCGATGAGCGGATGCCGCGCGACGAGCGCATGCCGATAAGCGATCACGCCGATGACGAGACCAACCGCGACCACGGCCAGTCCGACCCACGGATTGGTATCCGGCTGACTTGCCATATCGGCGCCATACAGGATGGCGGTGAGCGACAGACCGCTCAGGATGAGCCCGGTGACATCGAACGGCCGGCGTTCGCCGCTGCGCAGATTCGGCACCCACTTCAGCACGGCCAGCAATACGACGAGGCACACCGGAAGATTCAGCAGAAAGATCCAGCGCCATGATGCATACGTGGTGATGAAGCCGCCGATGGGCGGCCCGACCACCGGCGCGACGATGCCCGGCCACGTGATGGTGGAGATGGCCTGCATCAACTGCTTCTTGTCGACGCTGCGTACCACGGTCAAGCGGCCGACCGGCACCATCAACGCGCCGCCGATGCCTTGCAGAACCCGCGCCGCCGTGAACTGCTCCACGTTCTGCGAGATGCCGCAGAGCAAGGACGCCAGCGTGAAGGTCACGATCGCGCTGAAAAACACGCTGCGCGAGCCGAAGCGGTCCGCCACCCAGCCGCTTGCGGGAATGAATATGGCGAGCGCGATCATGTAGGCGCTCATGCCGAGACTCAGCGCATTGGGGCTCGTACTGAACGAATGCGCCATCTGCGGCAGCGCGGTCGCGATGATCGTGGTGTCGAGATACTCCATGAAGAACGTCGCGGCCACGACATAGGGAAGCGGGCCGAGCGAGACGGTGCGGTCGGTTGAGTCTGTCATTGTCTTGCCGGAAGGCGGGGTGCGGGCTGAGGGTGGATGCTACCAGTATTACTGCGTTCCCGAACCCGGCCTTGATTCAACGCGCCGTTGCGAACGCTCGCGCGGCCGGCTTTTTCGAATTCGGTCGGCGCCGCTCTGTATGACCAATACGCCCATCGTTGTTCCTAGTTGCTACTACCCATTGCCATTTCCCTTCGATTCTGTAAGCGTTATGCGTTGTATCGGCGTAGATATAGCGAGCCGATATATCGACGATAACGATCCCGGAATAAAGGACCTCACCGATGAGCTTTGCACACGACTTCAAGCGTCTTGCCTCGCTGCTGCTTTTGCTCGCGTTGCTCCCGTTCGCGGTCACGGCCTGCGGCGGCAACGACGACTCGCCACCCGCACCGAAAGCGACCTTGTCCGTGTCCGGTGAAGTCGCCACGCCGGGCAATCTCACGCTCGCGCAGATCCAGGCACTTCCAGCCACCACGCAAACCGTTTCCTTCGGCAGCGGCACGGGCCAGCAAAGCCACGTCTACACCGGCGCGACGGTGTGGTCCGTGTTGAACCAGGCTGGCATCGTCGTCAATTCGGCGGTTCACAACGACGTGCTGGGCAAGTATGTCGTGGCGACCGGCAGCGACAACTATCGCGCGCTGTTCGCAATGGGCGAACTGAGTCCGGACTTCGGCAATCGCGGCGATCTGGTGGCTTATGCCGAGACGCTCAACGGCGCGAGCGCGGCTCTCAACAGCACGGACGGTCCACTGCGCATCACTGCTCCCGGCGACGTCAAAGGCGGCCGATACGTCTCGAACCTCGTCAAGCTCGAAGTCCATTCCGCGATGTCCACGGTCACGGCGGGCGGCGGCGGTCTCACGACGCAGTTCCAGCTTCTCGGTGCGCTGAATCACCCGGCGACTTTCGACACGGCAGCATTGCAGGCGCTGCCTGCCGTCACGCGCACGGCTGGCGGAAATAGCTACACGGGCGTGAGCCTGTGGGACCTGATCAACGCAGCGGGCATCCAGACCAACACTGCGACTAAAAACGACTTGCTCGGCTTCTACGTGATCGCAACCGGCAGCGATGGCTATCGCGTCGTGATTTCGCTTGCCGAACTGTCGTCGGACTTTGGCAATCAGCCCGACATCGTCGCTTATGCGATGAATGGCGCCCCGCTGACATCCACCGGTTTTGCGCGCCTCGTGATCCCCAACGACGGCAAGGCCGGGCGCTATGTTTCGAACCTCGCGGCGCTCGAAGTCGTATCCGCGCCGCGCTGATTAGCCTGCCTATGCAACGCTAAACCCGCCGCCTGACCTCTTGCGGCGGCAAGCCAAACCCGCGCATGAACGCCTCGCGCATATGCCGGCGATCCCGAAACCCTGTTTCCTTCGCGATGGTTTCCAGCGGATGCCGGCTTTTTTCGATCATCAGGCGCGCTGCTTCCAGCCGCAACGCTTCGATGGCCTTCGCAGGCGATTGCCCCGTCTCCTCCGTGAACACGCGGCTGAATTGACGCGGACTGAGATTCGCCTCGCCCGCGAGTTCCTCGACCGTCAGCGGCCGGCCCAGATTCTTGCGTGCATAGTTGAGCGCGTTCTGAATGCGGTCTGATTTCGGCGCGAGATCGAGCATCTCCGAATGCTGCGACTGGCCGCCCGAACGCCTTTGCGGCATCACGAGCTTATGCGCGACCGAGCGCGCAACGTCCGCGCCGAGATCCTTTTCGACCATCGCGAGTGCGAGATCCAGACCGGCAGTCATGCCCGCAGACGTCCAGATAGGACCATCGACGATATAAATGCGATCGTCCTCGATGCGCACATCGGGAAAGCGGCTTTGCATCTCGCGTGCGTAGAACCAGTGCGTGGTCGCGCGCCGGTTCGACAGCAACCCGGCTTCCGCGAGCACGAAGCTGCCCGTGCAAATGCCCGCGATGCGCCGCGCCCGCGTACCCGTGCGACGCAGGAACGCCAGTATTTCTCGAGGCGGCGGCGTGTCGAGCGGCGTGTTCACGCCCGCCGCGATCCATGTGTCCACGGAGGCACGCGCACTGACCCGGCGCGTGCCGACGCTCATGCCTAACGACGAACACACCTCGCCGCCGTGCGCCGAATAGTTGGCCATCCGATAAAAGGGCTCGCCCGCTACGTGGTTGGCGTATTCGAACACCGACTGCGACGCGATTGCCATCACCTGAAAGCCGTCGCTCAACAGATAGCCGATGCTGTGCATGTTTCCTCGTCCTCGATATCCGAAAAAGTCGTTTGTCCGAAAACACGACCATATACGTCATTTCGGTCGCGGTCAATTCCGCGCAGAATCTACTCACGGATTCACCACCACCATTCGAACCGGAGTGACATCATGTCTCAGAACCATCGCGGCACGGCCCTCGTCACGGGCGCATCGTCGGGCATCGGCGCGGTCTATGCCGAGCGTCTTGCGCGTTCGGGCTACGACCTTATCCTCGTGGCGCGCAACCGCGAGAAGCTTGCCGCGCTAGCCGAACGCATCAGTAATGAAACGCAGAAGGGCGTCGAGATCATCGATGCCGATCTCAACGACCGCACGGCGCTCGCGCGTGTCGAAGCGAAGCTGAAGGACGACGCGAGCATCACGCTGCTGGTGAATAACGCGGGCGTCGGTACGCATACGCCTTTGCTCGACAGCGACGTCGATGCAATGACCCGCATGATCGACCTCAACGTGACCGCGCTCACCCGCCTGACTTATGCGGCGGTGCCGGGCTTCGTCGCGCGCGGCAAGGGCGCGGTGATCAATATCGCGTCTATCGTGAGTATTGCGCCGGAGTTGCTCAACGGCGTCTATGGCGGCACCAAGGCGTTCGTGCTGGCCTTCAGCCAGTCGCTGCATCACGAACTCGCGGCGAAAGGCGTGCGCGTGCAGGCCGTGTTGCCAGGCGCGACGGCGACGGACTTCTGGGAAAGCGGCGGGCTCCCTATCGACAATCTGGACCCGGCAATCGTGATGTCGGCGGCCGACATGGTCGATGCCTCGCTAATCGGCTTCGAGCGCGGCGAACTGGTGACGATTCCCTCGCTGCACGACGGCGCCAAGTACCAGGCGTACGAAGCCGCGCGTCAGGCGATGGCGCCTGAACTGTCGACCAACGCACCCGCCGCGCGCTACGCGGCCTGAACCATCGTTCTCTTTTCCACATTTGGACTGACCATGAAAACCACAGGCAATACCATCTTCATCACGGGCGGCACTTCGGGCATTGGCCGCGCGTTGGCGGAAGCGTTTCATCAGCGCGGCAATCAGGTGATCGTCGCGGGACGGCGCCGTGCGCTGCTCGATGAAGTCGCAAGCGCGAATCCGGGCATCGACACGGTTGAACTCGATATCGCCGACGCCGCGCAGATTCGCAGCGTCGCCGCGCAATTGATCGCGAAGTATCCGGCGTTGAATGTCGTCATCAACAACGCGGGCATCATGCCGTTCGACGATGCAGGCGGCGCGCTCGACGATGAAGCCGCGGTGCGCCTCATCGACACGAATCTGCTCGGCACGGTGCGCGTGAGCGCGGCGTTCGTCGAACATCTGAAGACGCAGCAACAGGCGTATATCGTCAACAACAGTTCGGTGCTCGCGTTCGTGCCGCTCGCCGCGACCGCGCTGTATTCGGCAACCAAGGCGGCAATCCATTCGTATTCGATGTCGCAACGCTTCGTGCTGCGCGATTCGAGCGTGCGCGTGCTGGAGATCGCGCCGCCGTGGGTGGACACGGACTTGGTCCACAAGAGCGGCGATCCGCGCGCGATGCAGTTGGAAGCGTTCATTGCCGAAATCATGCAGAAGCTGCCGGAAGCGACGACGGAAGTCGTGGTCGATGCCGCGAAGCCGCTGCGCGATAACGCCGGACCGAATGAACATGCGTTCGTCGAACAGTTCAATCAGTTCGTGACGGACAATCCCATTCCGGTCGCTTGAGCGTGAAGGCGAGAAGGGGCGCCCAGGTTGCAACGCCCCCGATCCTCCTTAAAACTCCAGACGCGCATTGATTGAAACCGTGCGCGGCTCGCCAGGCTGAATGTAGTCGGCATATTGGAATTCCCAGTAACGCCGATTCGTCAGATTGTCGATAGCCGCGCGCACGCCGACGTTATGTCCCGCGATGCGTGTCGTGTAAGTCGCGCCAAGGCTGTAGATCATGAAGCCCGGCACGTTCAGATCGCCGGACGGACGCAGGTTCGTGTTGCCCGTGAACTTCGCATTGGCGCCAAGCGTCAGGCCCGGAACCACGGGCACCGCATAATTCACGTGGGCCGCCGCGACGAAGCCGGGCGCACCCGCGACGCGATTGCCGTCGAATGTCGAGCCTTTCTTGTAGTGCGTCGCGATCCACATCAGATCGCCGCCGACCGTCCAGTCCCGGCCGATGCGAACATCCGCGCCCGCTTCCATGCCTTCGAAGATGGACTCGCCATCTTCCACGAAGACGTTATCGCCATTGGCGTATTGCGCGCCGCGTTCGATGCGGAACAGCGCAGCCGTCGCGCTCCAGCGCTCGTTCTGACTCTTCACGCCGACTTCGTATTGCTTGCTGCGCAGCGGGTTGAGGATCGCTCCGGCATTGGCGTAGAAGTCGCCGACGACATTGCCCGCTTCCAGCGATTCGACGTAGCTCGCATAGAGCGTCGTGCCCGGCGTGAGCTTGAACATCAGCGCGACGCTCGGCGTGACCACGCCGTTTTGCGAGTAAGTCGAAGTCGTCGTGCCGTCGTTACCGTAGCCGTGCTGCTCGTAATTCGTATAGCGCACGCCGCCGAGCACCGACCAGCGTTCGGTGAGCGCGATGGTATCGCTTGCGAACAGCGCTTTCTGCGTGATGTCCGCGTTGCGATAGGTGTAAAAGCCCGAACTGTCGTAGCGATTGACGTTCGGCTGATAGATGTTGCCCGTGCCGATCTGGTCGTAGAAACTGTTCGCGGTGTTGTCGTTGGTTTGCTTCTGATACGCGGCGCCGAACACGAGCTGATGTTGCAGCGGCCCGGTCTTTACGAGACCTTCGGCCATGACCTGCCACGCATTCAGCTGATGCCCTTCCTTGCCTTCGAAGCGAAAGTCGTCGTAGTTGCCCGCTGGATCGAGCAGATTGTACGTGCTCTCGTTCCGATACCGCGTGCTCTTGCTAAAGCTGTATGAGGCCGAAAGCGTCCAGTCCTGATTCAGGTTGTAGCGCAAGCCGGCAGTATAGAGTTGCAAGTTCGTGTTCAGATGCTGGTCCGGCGTGACGAGCGTGCTGCTGCCGCCACTGAGCGTCGCGGGCAACGAGGCGCCCGTGTATTGCGCGGTCGAGATGGCCGTCGTGATGCCCGACGCATGGCGTTCCTGATACAGCGCGCCGAAGGTGGCGATGAGGTCTTTCGTGAGGCGTGCATCGGCGGAAAGGGAAAACGAATCGCGGCGCACGTTGCCGTCGTTATAGGTCTTGCCTTCCTCGTGCGTCGCGTTGAAGCGGTAGCCGAACATGCTGTTCGGTCCGATACGCCCACCCAGGTCGACATGCTCGGACCATACGGCCGTCGACGCATAGCCGACATCGACGCTGGCGATCTGCTTATCCGTGACGGGCGGCTTCTTCGTCACATAGTTGACCACGCCGCCGGGCGCGCCGAAGCCGTACATGAAGCCCGACAAGCCCTTGAGCAGTTCGACGCTTTCGAGTTGCTCGTAGGGCATGGTGATGCCGTAGGCGTTGAACGGCTGGCCGTCGATCCTGTAACCGTTCTGCCAGTCGAGTTGCATGCCGCGCACGGTGATATAGCTCGCCCACGCGTTGTACGGATTGCTGTTGTCCGACACGGATGCGTCCTGCGCGAAGACATCGCCGAGCTTTTTCGCCTGACGATCCGCGAGTTCTTCGCCGGTGACGATAGTGGTCGAGTAGGGCGTGTCGAGTTGCGTGCGGGTGCCGAGCGCGCCGGTGCTAACGTCGCGGCGCAGATGCTGGCCTTGATCGGTGTCGGATGAAGCGGTGACGGAGACTGCGGGGAGTGTGGCTTCGGTGGCGTTGCCGGATGTCGATGAGCCGGTGTCGCTTTGCTGCGCAAGGGCCGATTGACTGGTGGCGAAGAGCAGGAGCGTCGCCAGTGTGGACGGGCGCATCGCCCATTTGCCGATGGTTGTACTGCCCCGTGGTGCTGATTTCATCCCTAATTTTCCGTCGTCGAGTTATTGGCCGTAAATGCGAACTATTCGCATTAGAACGGGCGCAATTCTGACGGGTGTTTGGGAATTTGTAAACTTCGATGTTTGATCTAGGGGCGCCGAGAAGGGCTGCTGGCGGCCTTTTGCGGGTAGGCGTCGCTGATTAATTCGTTCGACGCGGCGCGAAATGTTCGATCAAACGAGCTTCACGCGCCGCCTGCTTATGCCGCAATGTGCGGCCAGCAATACCGTCAACGTCGCTCGGAATCCGCAGCCGCATCACCCAACAACCCCGGCAACTCCAGCAACGTCCTGTGCGCTCCCCCAAGCTCGACCGCCGCTGCGTAAGTCGACTGCACGGCGGTGGCAATGGCATCGACGGCATGGGTGTCGCCGGCCATCGTCACGTAGTAGCCGAGGTCTTTCAGCGCGTTCGACATATGAAAAGGCATGCTCGAAGGATCGCCGTCGATAAGCGATGGCCGCAGCCGCTCCAGCGCCGCGCCGCCTCCGCCGCCCTTCGCGAGCACATCGACGAACGTTTGCGGGTCCACGCCCGCACGCTTCGCGCAGGCAGCCGCCTCGGAGATCAACGCAATCGTGCCGAGCGACACGAAGTTGTGCAGCAGCTTCATGCTGTGTCCCGCGCCAGTGCCGCCGACCAGCGTGATGTTCTCCGCGAACGTGCGCAGCAGCGGCTCCACTCGCGCGAACAATTCCGGGTCCGCGCCCACCAGCAAGTTCAAACGTCCTTCGTGCGCTTCCTTGGCGGTGCGCGTCATGGGCGCATCGATGAAGAGGCCGCCCGCCTGCGTCACGCGCTCGGCCACGCGCGTCGTGGATGCGGGCACGGCCGTCGAGCAATCGATCACGATGGTGCCTGGCTGCAAACCCGCGAGCACGCCATCGGGCGCACTCAGAACCGCTTCCACTTCGGGCGATCCGGTCACGCACAGAATGACGATCTCGGACTCGCGCGCGAGCGCCTCGCCCGTGGTGAAGGTCTTGACTCCCCCCGCCAGCAGTTCGTCGAGCGGCTGGTTGCCGGGATGCTCGACCACGCTCAACGGGTAGCCGTGCTTCATCACGTTGCGCGCAATACCGTGTCCCATGAGACCGATACCGATCATGCCGATGCGTTGCTTCATGCTCTATCTCTTCGAGTTGTCGTTTGGAAAGCCGGTTGCATCCGCATCAACGGTTGACGAGCCTCTTGGGCAACATCACCGCCAGTACGAAGCCGAGCAGAAGGCAACCGACCATCGAGAAAATCGGCAGCGTAAGGCCGCCGGAAAGCTGTTTCAGATACCCCACCACATAAGGACCGAAGAAGCCGCCGAGATTGCCGAAGGCGCTGATCCATGCAATGCCGATAGCCGCGCTCGTGCCCAGCACCGCCGTCGGCATGCTCCAGAAAAGCGGCGGCAACGACAGCAATCCCGCATTGGCCATGCACAGCGCAAGCATGCCGAGCCACAGGTTGTCATGCCAGAGCACCGAGAGCGACAATCCTGCCGCGCCCATCAACAGCAAGGCCGCGACATGCAAGCGCCGTTCGCCGCGCTTGTCGGCGCTGCGCCCGAACAGCACCATGACGACGACCGCAACCGCGTTTGGCAGCGCCGCGAGCAGGCCGATCACGAAGTCGCTCTTGATGCCCATCGACTTGATCATGGTCGGCGCCCAGAAGGTGTAGCCGTAGATGCCGAACACGTCGAGAAAGTAGATGAGGCAAAACGCCCACACGAGCCAGCTCGACAAAAGGCCCTTGTGATTGGCTTCGGCGGTGATCGCACGGTCAGCGGCGAGCACGCGCGACAACAAAGCGCGTTCGGGTTCGCTGCAGTGTTTGCTTTGCGTGACATCGTCTTCCAGACCTTGCCACGTGTAGACCGCCGCGAGAAACGCGGGCAGCGCCTCGATGATGAATATCCACTTCCAGCCCGGCAAGCCCATCAGGCCGTTGAAGTATTCCATGATGAAGCCGGTAAGCGGCGAGCCGATCAGTCCCGCCAGCGCGAGCGCCGCGTAGAACATGCTGAGAATGCGAGCGCGCCAGTGCCTCGGAAACGACTGGCTGATATAGAAGATGATCGCCGGAATGAAGCCCGCTTCGGCGACGCCCAGCAAACAGCGCATGGCATAGAACTGCATCGGCGTGGCGACGAACGCCGTAAGCCCGGATACGATGCCCCACGACAGAATGATCCGCGTGATCCAGCGGCGTGCGCCGACGCGCTGCAAAATCATGTTGCTCGGCACTTCGAAGACCACATAGCCGAGAAAGAAGATGCCCGCGCCGAAACCGAAGACGGCATCTGAGAAGCCGAGTTGCTGGGCCATCTGCAGCTTGGCGAAGCTCACGTTCACCCGGTCGATATACGAGGTGATGTACGCGAACATCAGAATGGGCAGGATCTGTAGCGCGAGGCGCCGGAAAATCCGGTCCTCGGCGGCCGCGTCACGCGCGGGTGCGGACGGCAGAGCGCCGCCCGGCATGCTGGTCGCATCGATTTCCACGTCTGTCTCCGTCATATATGTACTGATTTTTTTAAAGCCCTGTCAGTGTCGCCGGATTCGTGGCAAACGGCGGACGCAGCAGGACATGAGAAATTTAGCCTGTGCCGCGCGCCGTCGATATGCGAATTCCTTGAAGCGGGCTTTCGAATTGTTCGAACGCCCGATGCGAGCGGCCACGCGCGTGCATCGCTCAGGGTAATCCTGTAGGGCGCGGAGACTGAGGGCCGCCGCGAGGGTGCCATACTGCGCGGCATGATCCATTCACGGAGCGTCTGGTTTGTTCGATCTCACCTCACTGGCTCTCTTTCTGCGCGCAGTCGAGACGGGGAGTCTGTCGAAGGCGGCGCAGCATTCGCATATGTCCTTGTCGACGGCCAGCCGGCGCATTGCGCTGCTCGAGCATCATTTCCGGGTGGCGCTGCTCAACCGAACTTCGGCGGGCGTCGAGCCCACGCCCGCCGGAGAAGCGCTCGCGCGCCACGGCACCGAGCTGCTGCTCAAGACCGACGCCATCTATAGCGAGCTGTCCGACTACACGAAAGGCTCGGTGGGCCGGGTGCGCGTCTTCGCCAACATCTCCGCGATCAGCCAGGAGTTGCCCGAGCATCTGCGAGCGTTCTCGCAGAAGTATCGCGACATCAAGCTGCATATCAGCGAATTGCGCAGCGCCGATATCTTGCAGGCATTGCGCGATGGCCGGGCGGATATCGGCGTCGTGACGTCGCAAACGGGCATGGAGGGCATTCGCCTCGCGCCTTATTGCAGCGACCGGATCAGCGTGGTCGTGCCGGAAGATCATGTATTGCAGGGAGACGAGATCGAGTTCGCCGCGCTGCTCGAACACGATATTGTCGCGCTCGACGACAAAGCCGAAGTCACGCGCATGCTGGTCAAGGAAGCGGCGCTGGCGGGCAAGACCATCCGCTTTCGCGTGCAGGTACAGAGCTTCGAGGCCATGTGCCGGTTGATCGCCGTGGGGCAGGGTATCGGCGTGTTGCCCGAGGGCGCCGTGAAGCTGTTTCTTCAGCCGATGCGCTTGCGCTTCATTCGCCTGACCAATTCCTGGGCCGAACGGATGATGTCGGTTGGCATGCGCGAAGGCGCGGCGGCCTTGCCCACGCGCAGGCTGTTCGACTTTCTGAGTGAGATCGGACCCGCGAGCACGGCGCAACTCGATACCGAGCGCCCCGCGAGCTGAGCCCTTGCGGATTTTCGAAGCCACCGTTCCTCGATTCGCACTTCCGTCGTTCGAATGCGTCCGCTAGATTGGCATTCGACATAGTCCGATGCCCGGGCGCGGCCGCGCTCGCGAGCAAAAGAGACGCAGGAGACAACGCAATTTCCATAGAGGCGCGCCTTGGGTGCGCCCGCCTCCTGTGCCGTCTCGCCGGGCATTCCCGCGTCGCACTCTCGGAGGCTTTGCAGATCATGGCAACAACTCATAACATCGCCGTCATTCCCGGCGACGGCATCGGCAAGGAAGTGATGGTCGAAGGCCTGCGCGTGCTGAAGGCCGTGGCCGCGCGTTACGACATTGCGCTCAATTTCGACGAATTCGGCTCGTGGTGCACGGAGCATTACCTGCAACACGGCACGATGATGCCCGCGAATTGGGACCAGCAGATCGGCAAGCACGACGCCATTTTCTTCGGCGCGGTCGGCACGCCCGACGTCGTGCCGGATCACACCGCCGTGTGGGAATCGATCATCAAGATTCGCCGTGAATTCGACCAGTATGTGAACCTGCGCCCCGTGCGATTGATGCCCGGCGTGCCGTCGCCGCTCGCGAACCGCAAGCCCGGCGAGATCGACTTTCTGGTGGTGCGCGAGAACACCGAAGGCGAGTATTCGTCGGTGGGCGGGCGCATGTTCGAAGGCACCGAGCGCGAATTCGCCACGCAGCAGGCCGTGTTCACGCGCACGGGCGTGGACCGCATTCTCAAGTTCGCGTTCGAACTGGCGCAAAGCCGGCCACGCAAGCAACTCACGGCCGCGACCAAGTCCAACGGCATCTCCATCACCATGCCTTACTGGGACGAGCGTCTGGCCGAAGCCGCGAAGCGCTATCCGGACATCGAAACGCGCAAGTACCATATCGACATTCTGTGCGCGCACTTCGTGCAGAACCCGGACCGTTTCGATGTGGTCGTCGCATCCAATCTGTTCGGCGACATCCTGTCCGACCTCGGGCCGGCTTGCACGGGCACCATCGGCATCGCGCCTTCCGCGAACCTGAATCCGGAGCGGCGCTTTCCGTCGCTGTTCGAGCCGGTGCATGGTTCCGCGCCTGACATTGCCGGGCGCGGCATCGCCAATCCGATCGGGCAGATCTGGTCGGCGGCGCTGATGCTTCAGCATCTCGGACGCGGCGAGGCGCGCTACGAAGCGGCCGCCAAAACCATCGTCGCGGCGATCGAAACCGTCCTCGACAAAGGTCCGCGCACGCCGGACATGGGTGGCGGCGCCAACACCGTCGAAGTCGGCACGGCGATCGCCGATGCCGTCACGGAACACGCACTGATCACGGAGTAAGACATGGAATATCGACACTTCATCGGCAACGCATGGAAGGCGCCGGATAGCGGCGCGACGCTCGATGTCATCGATCCGAGCACGGGCGAGCCGTTCGCTCACATCTCGCGCGGCAACGCCGCCGATATCGATGCAGCGGTCGCTGCCGCGCGCGGCGCGATGGGCGAAGCGCTCGATGGAGCGTGGGCCAAACTCTCGCCGGCCGAGCGCTCGAATCTGTTGTTCGCGTATGCCGCCGCCGTGCTCGAACACGGCGACGAACTCGCGCAACTCGAAGCGCGCGACACCGGCAAGGCGCTCAAGACCGCGCGCACCGACGCGGCCGTGCTCGCGCGTTATCTTCAGTACTACGCGGGCTGCGTCGACAAGCTGCACGGCGAGACCTTGCCCTATACGACGGGCTTCACCGTGCTGACCGTGCGCGAGCCGATTGGCGTGACCGGGCACATCATCCCGTGGAATTACCCGATGCAGATTTACGGGCGCAGCGTCGGCGCATCGCTCGCGGCGGGCAACGCGTGCGTGGTCAAGCCTGCCGAGGACGCGAGCCTGTCGATTCTGCGACTCGCCGAAATCGCCGCGGACATCGGCTTTCCGGCGGGCGCGATCAACGTCGTCACGGGTCTTGGCAGCGAAGCGGGCGCGGCGTTGTCGGCGAACGCGGGCATCGGCCACATCTCGTTCACGGGCTCGACGGTCACGGGCGCGCTGGTCGGACGCACGGCGGCGGAACGTCATTGCCCGAGCGTGCTCGAACTCGGCGGCAAGTCGCCGCAACTCGTTTTCGACGATGCCGATCTCGACGAAGCGCTGCCCGTCATTCTCAACGCGATCATCCAGAACGCGGGGCAGACCTGCTCGGCAGGCAGCCGTTTGCTGGTCCAGCGCGGCATTTACGAAAGCGTCGTCGAGCGGCTCGCCGCGCGCTTCGAGACGCTGCGTTCCGGTCCGCCGTCGATGGACCTCGACATGGGGCCGCTCGTCAACGCGAAGCAGCAGGCGCGTGTGCGCGGCATCGTCGAGCGAGCGGAAGGCGAAGGTATCCGTGTCGCGGCGCGCGGCAAGATCGCGGCGGAGGCATCGCGTAATGGCTTCTTCCAGGAAGCCGTGCTGTTTCGCGACGTGCCGCCGGACAGCCGCCTCGCGCAGGAAGAAGTCTTCGGGCCGGTGCTTGCCGTCATGCCTTTCGACGACGAAGCCGAAGCGGTCCGACTCGCCAACGGCACGCAATACGGCCTCGTCGCGGGCGTCTGGACGCGCGATGGCTCGCGTGGTCTGCGCCTCGCGCGCAAGCTGCAGGCGGGGCAGGTTTTCATCAACAACTATGGCGCGGGCGGCGGCGTCGAACTGCCGTTCGGCGGCGTGAAGGCGAGCGGCCACGGGCGCGAGAAAGGCTTCGAAGCGCTCTATGGCTTCACGAGCCTCAAGACCATCGCCATTCGGCACGGTTGAGGCGCACGCGCTTTCGCATCATGGCGACACTCAACATCATCGGCGCGGGGCGCGTGGGCGCGACGCTTGGCAATCTGATCGTCGCGAACCGCGTGCTCGATATCGGCGATGTCTTCGATACCGACGCCAAACGCGCCGCCGAAGCGGTCGATTTCATCGGCGCGGGCCGCGTAGCCGAAGACTTGGCCACGATGCGCCCCGCCGATATCTGGCTCTTGTCGGTGCCCGACATGCGCATCGCCGAAGTGGCCGAGCAGCTCGCTCGCGCGCACGAAGGCCGGGGCGCATCGGTGGCGGTGCATTGCAGCGGCGCGCTCGATGCCGACACGCTCGCGCCTTTGCGCGGCATCGGCTGGAGCGTTGCGAGCGCGCATCCCATGTTGAGCTTCGCCAACCCCGGCACCTCCGTGTTCCAGTTCGAAGGCACGCCATGCGGTCTGGAAGGCGACGCCGCCGCGCGTGGCGCATGGAGCGAGGTGCTGGGCGCGATCGGTGCGCGGTGTTTCGACATCGAGCCGGGCAGCAAGGCGCTGTATCACTCGGCGGCCGTCATGGCGTCGAACTTTTTGCCGGTGCTCGCGGCGATGTCCGTCGAGATGTGGCAAGCGGCGGGCATTCCGGACACGCTGATTCAGGACATGATGCATACGCTTGCGCGCAATTCCGTCGATAACGTGCTTGCCCTCGGCCCGCGCGATGCGCTGACAGGCCCCGCCGCGCGAGGCGACCGCGCGGTGGTGGAAGCGCAGTCGCGGGCTATCGCAGCGTGGGACGAGGTATCGCGCGAAGCCTACGATGCGTTGTCCGTGCTGGCCGCGCGGCTTGGGCGGACGGGAACGGTGCGGGGAAGTTAAGGGCACACGTCAGCACGCTATATCGCCGCGATGCAGTCAATCTCGATATCGAAATGTCCCGGCCACGCAGGCACATTGACGAAGATTCTCGCGGGCGGATTGGGGCCGAAGAATCGTCCGTAGATGTCGTTCACGACCGGGAAAGCGGCGACTGAGGTGCAATAGACGTTGCACTTGAGAACCTGATCCAGCGATGAACCCGCCGTCTCGACGCACAGCTTCAGTTGCTCCAACACGCGTTGGGTCTGCACTTCGATCGATGCTTGCATGATCTCGCCGGTCTGCGGATCGAACGGAGGAAAGCCTGACACGTACACCGTGTCGCGATGACGCGTGACGGCGGAGGTCGGCGCATTCCAGCGCTCGAGCCAGCTTGAAAGCGGTTCGACACGAATGATTTCCCGGCTCATGATGTGTACGCTCACAGAGTTATTCATCGAGTCCGCGAAGTTGCTAGCGGCGCGTGACTGCAGTATCGCCGATGCCTGAGTGGAAACGTTTTGAGTTGGAGTGAAGTGTGGAATGTCGACGATTGCATTCAAGCGCATGCTGCATGACATGGCCGGGGCAAGCGCATCACTCGAATTTACGGATTAGGGTAAACTACGAGCCTTCCCGGGCGATCTCCCGCCCACACCGAATTTCTCACGCACCCATGTAGCTTTCCGAGAACCTCCTACCGTTCAGACGGCTTTGCACCTTGGGGGTTCGCGTGTACGGGTGCGTTCGCCTGGCTTGCTTCAGGCGGCGTGCTGCCATCTCGTCGATTCGACACCGGCGACTCCGTTCGACACCATCGGCGTTTCGCGCCGGCTTTCAAACGCAGTGCGCCATGTGCGGACTGCGGAACTCATTCGATGCAGATTCAATCTCTCAAGCAGCAATGGCTCACGCATGTTCCCGCTAATGTGCTCGCGGGCCTCACGTCATCGTTTGCGCTCGTTCCCGAGTGCATTGCATTCGCGCTCGTCGCGCAAGTGAATCCCTTGATGGGCCTTTACGGCGCTTTCATCATCTGCGCGCTGACCGCTATTTTCGGCGGCAGACCGGGCATGATTTCCGGCGCGGCGGGATCGATGGCGGTCGTCATCGTCGCTCTCGTGGTCGAGCACGGTGCTCAGTATCTTCTCGCTACCGTTATTCTCGGCGGCGTGCTGATGACCGTCTTCGGACTTTTGCGTCTCGGCAAGCTGATCCGCATGGTGCCGCATCCCGTGATGATCGGCTTCGTGAATGGCCTCGCGATCATCATTGCCATGGCGCAGCTCGAGCATTTCAAACGCGCCACACCGCAAGGCGAAGTCTGGTTGCAGGGAACGCCGTTGATGGTCATGTCGGGTCTCGTCGCGTTGACGATGCTGATCGTGTATCTGCTGCCGCGCATCACCAAGGCGGTGCCGCCGGCGCTCGTCGCCATTCTGAGTATCGGCCTGATAAGCCAGTTGCTCGATTTGCCGACGCGGACACTGGGCGACATGGCGCACATCGCGGGCGCGTTCCCGAGCTTTCATCTGCCGGCGATACCGCTCGATCTCGATACGCTCAGGATCGTCTTCCCTTACGCGCTTCTCATGGCGATTGTCGGCTTGCTGGAAACGCTCCTGACCTTCAATCTGACCGATGAGATCACCGAAACGCGCGGACAGCCCAATCGCGAATGCGTGGCGCTTGGCGTGTCGAATATCGTATCCGGCTTGTTCGGCGGCATGGGCGGTTGCGCCATGATCGGTCAGACCTTGATCAACCTGAGTTCGGGCGGACGCAGCCGCTTATCGGGTGCGACGAGCGGCATCATGATCTTGCTGTTCATCCTTTTCCTGTCGCCGCTTATCGAACGAATTCCTCTCGCCGCGTTGGTCGGCGTGATGTTCGTCGTGGCGCAGCAGACCTTCGCGTGGGGATCGCTCCGTGTGCTCGGTAAAGTGCCGCGTAATGACGCAATCGTGATCGTTGCGGTCACGGTTATCACCGTGTTCACCGATCTGGCGATTGCGGTGCTATGCGGCATCGTGATCGCCGCGTTGAACTTCGCCTGGCAACATGCCCGCGAGATTCGCGCGGACTCGAAATCCGATGAAAAGGGCACACGTACTTACGTATTGCACGGCACCCTGTTTTTCGCATCGACGGCGAATTTTCAGGACCTTTTCGATCCGCAGAACGATGCGGACGATGTCATCGTCGATTGCCAGCATCTGCATGTCGCGGATCACTCTGCAATCGTGGCGTTCGAAACGTTGCAAGACCGCTATCGAAAGGCAGGGAAGCGTTTGCAGTTCGCGAACTTGTCACTGCGTAATCAGCACATTCTCCAGCGCGCGGGCGTTTCGATCGCGAATGCGTGAGACCTTGAAATGCGAAACACCCGGCGGAAGGCATGTTGAACCTTGCGCCGGGTGTTTTGGTACTACAGCAAAACTCGATTACTTCGAAGCCGCCACTGCTGCCTTCATCGTCGAATAGATCGCCTTCTTCGCGCCGCTATTCGTGAGAATGCCGTAGTCGCCGGTAGGATCGTCGTAGAGCTCGTACCACTGGAAGCCGATCACGTTATACGTGCTGCGTGCCGCGTAAAGTTCCGGGACCGTCTTCGTGATATAGGCCTGCGCCTGAGCCGTCGAAAAGTCCATATTCACGCCAATTTCCGTGAACATGATCGGCAGGTTGTACGTGTCGTGCATGATCTTGAGCACGTTGTAGTTGGTGCCGTCCTTGCCCCACGTGTTCTCAGGATCGAGACCGTCCGAGTACCAGTGCAACTGGATGATGTCGGTCTTCACCTTCGGATGTCCCGTCGAGCCATCCGGCTGCACGCCTGTCAACATGCCCTTGTACCAGCCGAGGTACAGGAAGCCCGCCGAAGCCGTGGCAATGACCTTCGTCTGTCCGGCCGTATCCACCGAGCGCCAGCCGTCGTAATAGCCGCGCAGCGCGCCGCGCCAGATTGGCCACGTCGTGTTGTCGTAGTCGGAAACGTTCACGCCATCGTTTGCAATCTTGCGGTTATGCGTGTCGAGGTCGTACTCGTTGCCGAACTCGACGACCGGCACGCCCTTGAGTTTGGTCGCGGCATAAGCGGCCATGGAATACGCATACGCGTAGGCGCTGTCTTCGGTCGGCGTCTTGCCGTTCAGCGAAGGATCGTCCCACGGATAGGCATCGATCAGCGGCATCACCGTGACACTGGAACCTAGGCCGGGAATGACCTTGTTCGCGAGCGTGTCGATCTGATCGTAACCGTGCACGTCTTGCCGAATGCCCGTCAGGCCGAGGTCGACCATGGTCGAAGCCTGCGTGCTGAGCGGCGTCGACGAATAGACGCCGCCGTAGGCATAGTGCTCGTTGACGCCGAAGAACGGCATGGCTGTCGTAGTCGAACCGGAAGCAGAGCCCGAAGTCGAACCCGCATTCGTCGATGCCGGCGTGCTGGCGGGCGTCGAAGCAGCAGGGCGCGGATCGGCCGAAACTGCCCACGTGTTGTTCTGCCAGACCCACCAGAGCTTGTTCACGTTCTGCTGATAGATCTTGCCTGCGTACCAAAGCAGCGCGATCACGTCCTGCGAGAAGCCGGCTTTCTGATTGGCGCGATACACCACGCCGCTCTTGACCGTCCACACCGCGCCCGACGAGTCGCTGATCGACGTGGCCGGGGGAATGACGGTGCCGCTCACCGAAGCAGGATGCTTGGCGATATCCACCACCGCAACGGGATCGGTTGCGCTGTTGACGACGCTCGACGGCGTTCCGTCACTGCCACCGCCACCGCATGCGGACAAGATTAGGGTGCCTAAATAGCACGAAATTACGACCAGACGATTATTCTTCATTTTGGATAATGGCTCAGTGTGCATTGATTCTGACCGCGCAAAGGGTCTCCCCCGAGTGCCTTAAAGGACCTCGGTAAGCAGTGCTTTGGGAGAGAGAGGCGAATCAGCCTATGCGCCTGGACAATTAAGGCGCGACCGTCATCCGTTTATTGCCGGAGGGGTCATGAGGAATGTTACACAGTTGAAACGTCGTTAAGTACGATAAAAGACGTAACAGCATGTAACCAGTTGGACCAAACGGAAAAACGTACTTTTATAGTACAAAACCGTGAATAAATAATCTGTTTTCCACCCTAAAGTTTGACGCGAATGATGTTGGCTTTTGAATCGTTTTCAAACCTTTCAATAACAGGAAATTCTGTAATCTTCATACGCGATAGCGTCGGCGCGCCATTGTGGCTAAGGCTGTGGCGGAATGCGACAGCGTGCCTTTTCGGTCCGGATATGCGCCGGTTTCATTGCGTATTAATCGCCTGCGATCAACCGCGGTTTCAGTCGCGAAACGCACGAAGATAATCGCCCGCATAGACCGCGCACGAGTCCTGTGATTCCTCCCTTCAAACCGCTCGCTTAAAAGCTTTAGCCGGGCTTCAACTGGCACCTTGCGATAAGTGGCTTACCGCACGCTCGATGTGCGTGAGAGGCGGTTTGGACCGTGGCGCAAACGTTTAGCTGTCGCCCGCAAATTCATGCGTGCGTGCGCGCACAGAGTCACTTGTCGTACAAAGGTAATTTTCGGTCCTGAGACGAGTCCGGCCAGACTTGAATCGACTCTGCGCCAAGCGTGCAAAGAACACGAAGCGGCTGCCGATTTGATCGTGCAACCGACTTTTCCTTCCGACGGACATGCGACGGTCACTCGATGAACAAAGCATCACTAAAAGACAAGCTATGGGTTGCGACGTTCATCGTCGCAGTGGCGAGCGACGTGCTCTCCGGCGTGATCCGCTACTACACGTCGACGATGGGCATGGCGCCCGCCGCGTATCTTCCCAAGGTGCTGATGTTGGGCTGGGTGCTCTTCGTCCTTCTCACTCGGCCCAAGGCGACGCACGCGCTTATCGCGCTATATCTGCTTACGCAGACCTTCCTTTCGCTGTCGCACGGCGTCGAGCCTGCCGCAGTCGGATTCTGGCTGTGGAGCGTGACGCCTCTGCTTTTCGCACTCACGGCGTCCCGCGAGACGCTCGCGCTCATGAACGGACGCTCGGCGTTCCTGGGACTGCTCACACTCGCCGCGCTTTGCGGCATCGGTATTCTCGCCAATAGCATGCTGAAGCTGCCTTGGGTGGGCGCAAGCGTATCGGTCGGTGGACACAACGTGACGATGGCCACGTCCTCGTACGTCGGCGTTGCATCGCGGTTGTCGGGATTCGGTCGCGACAGCGCATCGGTGGCGCTCATGGCCGGCCTTCTGACCACGTGGCTTTTGATGCACATCCGCTCGAAGGCGCTGCAGTTCGTGCTGCTCGCGCTCGCCGGCGCCACCATCTACGCCACGACCAACAAGACCGCGCCGGTGTCGCTCGCAATCGTCGTCATCGTGCACATGCTGTTTTCCACGCGCGGCATCAAGCGAGCGTGTCTGTGGGCGAGCGGCTTCCCGATCGTCTTGCCGATCGTCGCATTCTTCGCCGCCTCCGCATTCAATCTGGCGAGCCGCGGATACGTCACGCTGTCGTCGTTCCAGGATCGAATGATCAACACATGGCCGCTTCTGATCGAAGGTCTCATGAAGCACGAACGCATCTGGTTCGGTCTCGGGCCGGGCGCGTTCGGCTCGGCCGCGAGCTATTACGAAAGCCCGTTCGGCTTCAACGTTGCGTATGCCGATAACACCGTGCTCTATGCAATTGCGTGCTTCGGTTTCGTCGGCGCGCTGGTGCTCGTCGTGTATCTCGTGCGGCTCATGCTGAATTCGGCGTCGAACGATCGCGCTGCGTGGTCGGTGCTGCTGTATCTCGTCTTCAGCGCGGCGAGCACGGACATCTGCGAATCGATCGGCTGCCTGCTGTTCCTGGGTCTTGCCATCAGCTACCTGCGACAGCCGGCGCTCATGGCTCGACCGGTTGCCCCGTGGTATCCGCAAGCGCCTTCGCGTGGCTATGGCTTTAACGGGTTCGCGCCACAGTCGAACGAACATTGGCTGCAAGCGAGCCGCGCGAACCAGCAGGTCGCGGCACTCGAAGCAAGCCGTCATACGTTCGGAAGGCATTCGTCGTGATCCGGACCAACGTAAGCTTGGCGCGGCGCATCGTGCTTGCCGCGCTCATCTCCCTTTGCGGTTCGCTGCACGCGGCGTCCGCCGCACCGACGCTCGTGCTCGACGGCGCGTCGCAATCGACGGAGCATCCGTACATCGAGTTGCCGGGCTTTGCCGCGTCCCGCGCGAATACGGGCGTCGCCATTCATCAAATCGCCGATCTGCATCTGCTCGATGCCGTGAAGGACGTCGGCTTCTCCTTCGTTCGCACGGACCTCTTCTGGGAAGCGGTGCAGGCGCCGGATGGCTGGCATTTCGGCGGCTTCGACGGTCTCGTCTCCAATCTTTCGGCACGCGGCCTGGGCGCGTTGTTCATCCTCGGCTACAAGCATTACGCCTTCAGCCCGGACCAGCCACCGACCTCCGCCGTGCAATTGAGCGCGTTCAGTACCTACGTGCACATGGCGGCGTATCGCTACCGGAACGCGCCGGTGCGTTTCGAAGTATGGAACGAAGAGGACGACGAGAAGTACTGGCTCGCGCCGCCTTCGCCGCGTGCCTATCGCACGTTGCTTGAAACAGCGGTGACGACGGCGAAGTCGGCCAATCCGCGTGCGATCGTCGCGACGGGCGGCGTGCAACAGATCGATCGCGCATTCATCCGTGCCGTGGGCGACATGAGCGCAACCGCGCGACAAGCCGGCAAGCCGCTCGGTCCCGATGCGGTGAGCGTGCATCCGTATCGACAGCAGAACCCGGAAACCGTGCTCGACGACTATCGAGTGTTGCGCGAAGACCTCAACGGTTATACAAAACGCCCCCAAGTGTGGGCAACCGAATGGTCGTACCCAAGCGTTGGATACGAATATGTGTCTGAGATCAACGACGGCCACGCACCCGAAGCAAGAGCGCGGCAAGCTCGCTACGCGGTGCGGCTGCTGTTGATGAACTGGATCGCGCAAGTCGGACTGACGTCCTACTACGACATGCGCGACGATGGGACGGACCCGAAGGAAATGGAGCACAACTTCGGCTTGCTCGATGCCAACAATGCGAAGCTGCCCGCGTACGACGCAGTCAAGCATTTGTTCGGTTTCACCGCGGGCGAAGTGCACGCTCGTTATTTCATCGATGAGAAAGCGCGCTACGTCGTGCTGAAACTCGATGGCGCGCACGCAACGAAGTACGTCGTGTGGTGTTACGGGAATGGGAACGTGATGGACCTCGATGTATCGCATCTGCCGGCTGATGCGATCGTCACCGATGTGTACGGCGTGCCGCACGGGGAACGTGGCACGCTGTCGTTGACCGAAGCGCGGGGACCGGTGTTCATCACCATCGCTTCGAAGTAAGGCAGCAAGGCGCGAATGGACCAGCGCGCCACTTGAAGTTCGATTTCGATCGAATCACACAACGTTAGGTTTGACGGCGGACCTTGCCACTGACGTCACGACTTTTGTTTTCTTGGTTGGGATATAAAATGCTTACATATAATATGCAGCCCGAAATGACGGCGGCTTCGCAACGGGGCGATGGCGTCGTGGACCTCTGGCGCAGTGTCGTGCGTCACAAGACTCTGCTGGGTACGGTAACTGGCGTATGTTGCGCCGCTGGCGTGCTCTACGTCCTGCTCGCCACGCCGCAATATCGCGCCGAAGCGCTCTTGCGCGTGCAGAGCACCAAGGCGGGCACGTCGATCAGCTCGCTGAACGACGTCTCCGGCTCGATGGCGGCAGACGCCTCCGCGAGCGATGAAAGCGATGTCCTGACCTCGCGCTCGGTCGTCACCAGCGCCATCACGCAGACCGGCGCGGATGTCGTCGTCGAAACCGAAAGTCACTTTCCGCTGATCGGCCGCTGGTACGCCTCGCGTCATGCAGGCGACCGCGAACTCGCGCCTGCACCGTTCGGTCTCGATTCCTACGCATGGGGCGGCGAGCGCATGAAGGCCGGCGTCTTCAACATTCCGAGCGCGGCTTATCGCAACAAATTCCACGTGGTCGCCGACAAGGATGGTCAGTGGACACTCTTCGACAAGGACGACAAGCAGCTCGCCAAGGGCCGCGTCGGCGAACTCGTGCCGTTCCAGGTCTCGACCGTCGACGGCCAGGCGCCTGCAGAAGTGCGTATCGACACCTTGCGTGCACGTCCCGGCGTGAGCTTCGAGATCACGCGTTACTCGCAGCAAATGACGCTCGAAAACGTGTTGCTGCGCATGCGTACGTCGATTCCGCCGCGCGATTCGTCGCTGCATGATCCGTCGCTGATCCATCTGAGCTATCAGGCCGAGTCGCCGTTCGACGCGCAAGCGATGGTCAACGCCATCGTCAAGACGTATCAGGAACGCGATGTCGAACGCCGCGCCGCGCAAGCCCAGACGAGCCTCGACTTCCTGAAGAAGCGCCTGCCTGGCCTCAAGCAGGATCTCGAAACCGCCGAAAGCCGCCTGAACGCATTTCGCACGCAGACGGGCACCGTGGACATGGCGCAGCAGAATACCGCGCTCATTACCCGCATGAGCCGTCTCGAAGAGCAGCAGACCACGTTGTCGCTCGCGCTGGATGCCGCGCAGCACAAGTTCCGTCCGGAAAACGAGAACTATCAGAGCGCGCTCACGCAATTGAATCAGGTGAAGCACGAGATCGCCGAGACGGCCAAGACGGCGGCGAACCTGCCGACCGTGCAACGTCAGTACGTCGAACTCGCACGCGATGTCGCCGTCACCACGCAGCTTTACACGAGCGTGCTGACCAACGCGCAGCAGCTCGAAGTCGCTGCCGCCAGCACGCCGCCGGGCGTGGCCGTGGTGGACTGGGCGCTCGCGCCCGAGAAGCAATCGTGGCCGCGCGCGTGGATCGTGTTGCTCGGTTCCATCTTCGGTGGCTTGTTCGTGAGCACGGTGGCGATCTATCTGATCGCGTTGAATCGCCGCGAATTGCGCAGCCCCGAGGAGATCGACAGCTTCTCGGAAATCCCGCGCCTCGCCGTGGTTGCCCGCTCCGCCGCGCAATTGCGCCAGGACGTTCGCGCACTGACACACAACGCCGCACCGGCCAAGCTGCTTGCCATGACGAGCCCGACCGACCCGAGCATCGAGGCATTGCGCTCCTTGCGCAGCAGCGTTCGTGCAATGCTGAACGGCGTGCCGATGACGGCTCATCCCGCGCTCAATAGCTGGAACCCGATGAACCCGACCGCGCCGATGAACCCCATGTCCACGTTGAGCGCCATGCCTTCGATGAACATGAGCGTGATGAACTCGGGCTATGTGGTCGATGCAGACAACCACGAAGGCAAGATCATCCTGTTCACGGGACCGACGCAGGGTGTGGGCAAGAGCTTCGTGTCGTCGAACTTCGCTTATCTGCTCGCCGAGACGCAGGCTTCGGTGCTCTTGATCGATGCGGACATGCGTCAGGGCCGGCTGCGTCATCTCGTCGACGGACGCACGGGTCCGGGCCTCGCCGAAGTGCTCGAAGGTTCGGCACGCGTCGAAGATGCCATCGTGCGGATTGGCACGAGCGGCCTTTCGATGATGGACGCAGGCGCGCTTTATCCGGAGAACCCGGCAGAGCTGCTTGGACGCCCGGCCTTCCAGGAAATGCTGGCGATGGTGCGTGGTATCTACGACTACATCGTGATCGATTCGCCGCCGGTGCTGCCTGTTGGCGACGCGCAATCCATCGCGATGCAGAACTGCGATCTCGTGCTGCTCGTGTCGCGTGCCGATCTCACTGGCGCACGCCAACTGGAAGAGACGCTGCGCCGCCTGCGCAACGTCGGCGCGAAGATCGGCGGTCACGTGTTCAACGGCTTTGCGCCGGGACGTTACGGCGCGCGCGAAGAGTACGGCTTCACGACGGCCACGCGTTAAAGAAGGGCGGGGCGAACGCCCTGCTCATCGCTGGCCTTGCGAACGGGCGCCGCATATGCGGCGCCTTTCGCATTGGCGGGAACGCTGTGATAACGTCACGCAAAACGCGCCAAGGAAACGAGAGTGACGTCGCAGATAAAACGAGCGGTAGACCGGCAATCGAGGCACAAGTCTTCGTCCACGGAAGAACACTTTGAACACGGGCGCGCGCTCATGCTGGCCGTTGCGTTGTCCCTGGGAAGCGCGATCGCGCTGGGGCTGGCCCGCTTTTCCTACGCGCTGTTGTTGCCCGCGATGAAGCTCGACCTCGGCTGGAGCTTTGCGCAAGCAGGCGCGATGAACACCGCCAATGCATTCGGCTACTTGCTCGGCGCGCTGGCTTTTCCACGCATGTCCCGCCGATGGCCGCCTTCCGCATTGCTTCTCGCAGGCTGCGCTTCAACGACGTTGTTAATGGCCGCAAGCGGCCTCGCGTTCTCGACCTGGCTGCTGCTGTTCCTGCGCGTTGCCACCGGCTGCGGCAGCGCGCTCATCTTCATCAGCGGCGGCGTGTTGGCGGCGCGGCTTGCATCGCTTTCCACGCGCGGGGCCGGGCTCTTGCTCGGCTTGTATTACGGAGGCACGGGCTGGGGCATCCTTGCGTCGGCGGTGCTCGTGCCTTTCACGGTGGCGCCGCGTGTGCATGGATGGCAATACGCGTGGTTCGCGCTCGCCGCAGTGTGCGCGCTCTGTTCAGCCGGGGCGATCGTGGCGGCGCGCAAGATCGAATCGAATCATGCGAGAGTTGCGCGCGGTGCCGAAGCGAATGCGGCGCCTCCGAGCGCAACGGTGGCAGTGTCGCGCATGTGGCTCGTGCTTGCGGGATACACGCTCTTCGGCGTTGGATACATCGGCTACATGACGTTCATCGTCGCGCTGCTTCGCAACGCCTCGATGAGCGCGACTGTCATCACGAGCTTCTATGTCTTGCTCGGCGTTGCCACCGTGGTTTCGGCGCGTCTGTGGTCCGGGCTGCTCGACCGCATGCGCGGCGGCCAGGCGCTCGCGGTGCTCAACGCGCTATTGGGTATCGCCACGCTCGTGCCCGCGCTCTTCATGCATCCCGTGGCGGCTTTCGCTTCGGGTCTGTTATTCGGCGCAACTTTCTTGTCCGCGGTCGCTGCAACGACAGCGTTCGTGCGGCACAACTTGCCGGCCGATCAGTGGGCGAGGGGAATCAGCGCGTTCACCATCGTGTTCGCGCTCGGGCAGATCGTCGGCCCTATTGTGATCGGATGGGTATCGGACGGCGCGGGGCTCGAACGAGGCATGCTCTACTCGGCGATGCTGCTCGTCCTCGGTGCAATTCTCGCTGCAAGTCAGAAGCCGTTGCAAAGCGCGATGGCGCGATAACCTCACTCGAACGCCTTCGCCGTCAACGCCTCGCATACTTCCCACAGGCGTTTGGCCGCGTCTTTATCGAGTGCCTGCGATGCAACCTTCGCCGGTCCCACGGTGTCGCCGCGTGCTTCGAATAACCCGAGCGGGCCGTAGTAACCGCCATCGACGACATCGGGCGCGGTCGCTGCATACAGCGTTGGCAGCGCGCCGCTCAGATCGCTGTTCAATAACGCGCCGATAAACCCGCTCAACACGGTGCGCGCCGCCCGGCTCACAGCCGACCGATCGTCGCGAAACAGGTTCGTGTTGGCTACGCCCGGATGCGCGGCCACCGACATCACGCGCGATCCCGCCGCACGCAAATGACGGTCGAGTTCGAACGCGAACATGAGGTTGGCGAGCTTGGACTGGCGGTACGACGACATCGGCGAATAGTGACGCGTTGCCTGGAGATCGTCGAAATCGAGCCGTCCCGTCTTGTGCGCGATGGATGCAATCGTGACGATGCGCGGGCGCTCGGACGCGCTTTCCGCCGCCATTTCGATTGCGGGCAGGAGCAGGCCGGTCAGCGCGAAGTGCCCGAGCACGTTGGTGCCGAACTGAAGCTCGAAGCCATCGGCGGTTTCGGCGCGGCGCGGCGGCGCCATGACGCCCGCATTGTTGACGAGGATGTCGAGCGGCTTGCGTAAAGCGAGCTGACGGTCGGCGAAAGCGCGCACCGAGGAAAGATCCGCGAGTTCGAGTCGTTCGAGTTGCACGCGCGCGTCGGGCACTTCCCGTTGCAGCCGCGCGAGCGCTTGTGCGCCGCGCTGCGGATTGCGGCATGCGAGTACCACTTCGGCGCCGTGCCGGGCCAGCACGGCGGCGGTGTGATAGCCGATGCCGCTATTCGCGCCGGTGACGATGACCCGGCGGCCCGTCTGCGACGCGATGTCATCGATACTCCAGGGTTTGCTCATGTGCGTGCGGGTTTCAGTGCGAACAGAGGTCACTATGCCATGTGCGGTGCACGGCGCGCGGCAAAGAGGCCCGAGCGATCGCCGCATCGGACGCCAATTTTCGGCGATTCGACAACGGCGGGCGAATCGCCGACAATCGCTACTTCGCTTTTTCGCTGTCCAGATCGGGCCCCGCTGCGGGCGTGGGCCCCCGCGTCAGGTAATATGTCGGCGCTTGTCCAGGTAATCCAGGTAACCTTCAAATGACCACGATTCTCGAAAGCCTCCCCGTTCAGCAACGCGTCGGAATTGCATTTTCCGGCGGTTTGGATACCAGCGCCGCGTTGCACTGGATGCGTCTCAAAGGCGCAGTTCCGTTTGCATACACGGCCAATCTGGGCCAGCCCGACGAGGACGACTACGAGGAAATCCCGCGCCGCGCCATGCAATACGGCGCGGAAAACGCCCGCCTGATCGACTGCCGCGCGCAGCTCGTCGCCGAGGGCATCGCGGCGCTGCAATCCGGTGCGTTCCATATTTCCACCGCGGGCGTGACCTACTTCAATACGACGCCGCTCGGCCGCGCCGTGACGGGCACCATGCTCGTCGCCGCGATGAAGCAGGACGGCGTGAATATCTGGGGCGACGGCAGCACGTATAAAGGCAACGACATCGAGCGCTTTTATCGTTATGGGCTGCTGGTGAACCCGGATCTCAAGATCTACAAGCCGTGGCTCGACCAGACCTTCATCGACGAACTGGGCGGCCGCGCGGAGATGTCCGAATTCATGCGCAAGGCAGGGTTCGACTACAAGATGTCGGCGGAAAAGGCTTATTCGACCGATTCGAACCTGCTCGGCGCAACGCACGAAGCCAAGGATCTGGAAAGCCTCGAAAGCGGCATGCAGATCGTCAAGCCGATCATGGGCGTGGCGTTCTGGCGTGACGACGTGCAGATCGCGCGCGAGACCGTTACCGTGCGTTTCCACGAAGGCGTGCCCACCGCGCTTAACGGCGTCGAATTCGGCGATCAAGTCGCGCTGCTGCTGGAGGCAAACCGAATCGGCGGGCGTCACGGGCTCGGCATGAGCGATCAGATCGAAAACCGCATCATCGAGGCTAAGAGCCGTGGCATTTACGAGGCGCCCGGACTTGCGCTGTTGCAGATCGCGTATGAGCGGCTCGTGACGGGTATCCATAACGAAGACACGATCGAGCAGTATCGCGAAAGCGGCCGCCGGCTCGGACGCCTGCTTTATCAAGGCCGCTGGTTCGATTCGCAGGCCATCATGCTGCGTGAAGCCGCGCAGCGCTGGGTGGCGCGCGCCGTGACGGGCGAAGTGACCATCGAGCTTCGCCGTGGCAACGACTACTCGATCATGAGCACGAAGTCGCCGAATCTGACGTATCAACCGGAACGCCTGTCCATGGAAAAGGTGCAGTCGACGTTCTCGCCGCGCGACCGGATCGGCCAGTTGACCATGCGTAACCTGGATATCGACGACACGCGCGAGAAGCTTCGCGTGTATGCGCAAGTCGGCCTTCTGACGCCGGGCGATACCTCGGCTCTTCCGCAACTGGATGAGCCATCGAAGGCGGGTTCCAAGGAGTAACGCGTAAGAACGCGCGGGAGCCAGGTAAGAATCTGGCTCCCGCTTTTTTTTTGGTTTGGTGTTCGACACCGCGCGTATCTGCGATCAGCCGCGCGAATTAAAGCATCCGCATGCATTCGAGCGCCAGTAAAAACCTCCAGCCGTAAAATCCCGTTTCGAAAAAATCGATTTTACGGGTCAGCGTGCCATGCGGTTTTCTTATGAAGACGTGCTTTCTCGCCAAGTCTTTAGATAAATCAAAACATGCACTATTCGCGTGATTTTCGGTTCCGGCGCGCGCAATCGGAAAGTGGGCTTCGAATAACGGGAAGAGTTACCCGCGAAATGAAACTTCCGAATCATTCCGCTTAAATCCATAATCGCAAACAAATAGACAATGAGCGAGGCGTTCGTCATTATCGGAGAGACTCTCACGCCGGAGCGCATGCATGATCCGATCGCAGGAAAACGCCATCGCCGGGCGGCTCTCGACCAGGAAGGTGCATACCAGTGCGCAAAAGGCGCGAGTATTGGTTGTCGATGACAATCAACACGGCGCGTGCGCCACAAGTGCGCTTCTCGACGCCGACGGTTTCCACGTAAGAACCGCTTTCAGCGGCGTGGAGGCAATCGAGATATTGCAAGACTGGTTGCCGCACGTCATTTTGCTCGATATCAATATGCCCGAATTCGACGGATTCGCGGTTGCGTCCGTGATTCGGAGTATCGGCGCGACTAGCGATCTGGGCATCATCGCAATGACCGGTTACGACGAAGCGGAATTACGCCTGCGCGGATCGCTCGATGCATTCGACGGCTACTTCAGACGCGGAGACAGTGAGCTCAACCTTGTTGCGCTTCTTGAAGACATCGTCGAAGAGTGAGTGCAGCGACTGCTAATCGGCGCGATCAGACAGTTCGTACAGCGGTATATGCGCAATGCTCGATTCAACCAGACTTTTGCCCTGAATCAGATGGGCCGTTAAATCGCGCGTGGTGGACGGGCGCGTCAACATGAGGCACGTCACTTCCGGCTGTTCCACTCTCGTCGCGTGCCACGTGCGCGGATGCATGCACAGTCCGGTGCCCGGCGCAATCTCGAACGCGCGCAGCGTTGCCGGATCGGGCAACCCTTCGGCATTCGATGCAGCAACGATCTGAACAATCGGCCCGGTCAGCGGCACGATAGCCTGCTGCGTCAGAAGATGCGCTTCGAGTCGCGCCACCGTCGCAGGCTGCTTGCGATAAATCACCCAGAGAATCTCCGCGGGCTGATCGTCACCGGGCGCGAAGAGATGCGTGCGCCAGTAGTCGGACGCGGGGCTCAGGTAGGTGGCGGGATCGTCGGAGAGCGCGGGCGTGCCGAGCATCACGCCGTAGGGCGCGCAGGCGAGTGGATCGAGCGGTTCGATATCAAGGACGTTCGGCATAAGTCTCTAAGTGTTCAGGGCGAGGTACGGGCAAAGCCGGCGGCAATATCGTCAGCGGTTTCCGGCACGAGCGCGAAGCGCGGTCCGTGCTTCAGGCTGTAATCGAGCATGATCGCGCGTGCAAGCCGGGCGATGGACTCGGGCAACAGGCTGTCCGCGCTGCGCCGATACGACACGACGAGCGGCAGGCCAGGCACGTGGTGCGCGACACGCAGCGTCTGCAATTGCCCGCTTTCGATTTCGCGCATCACGAAGGCGGCAGGCACGGCTGCAATGCCAAAGCCATCGACGACGAGCCGGCTGATCGCCGCAGCGGACGAAAGACAATTGATCTGCACCTGGTTCTCGCCGGCCGCCGCGAACAGATCGACGAGAAAGGCGTGCGGCTGCGAGTGCCGCGCGAAGCTCACGATCTGAAACGCGGCAAGCTCGCTCTCCGAGAGCGTCTCGTCGGACAAGCCCAGCGCCGGGCTTGCGACCCAGCACATGGGCAAGCTGCCAAGCAATGCGTTGCCGACATCGGCACCGTTGATCGGCGTGCTTAGCAACGCGGCATCCAAATGACCGTGCGCAACCTGAGCCGACAAATTCGCGGATGTGTCGCTCGTCAATTCGAGCGTGAGGCGCGGGTACTCTTCGCGCACCCGCTTGAGCAATTCGGGCAGCCATGTATGCACGACCGATTCGATTGCGCCGAGCCGCAACATGCCCGCGATGTTGCGCCGGTCGCCCACGCTCTCGACCATCGCGCGGTTGATCTGCACGATCTGTTCGGCGAAGGCGAGCGCCTTGGTGCCGTCCTGAGTCAGCGTGACCTCACGCGGACCGCGCTCGAAGAGCTTCACGCCGAGTTCGAGTTCAAGCGCTGAAATGCGGCTCGAAATCGCGGCTTGCGTGGCGTGCATGCGCTCGGCGGTCAGCCGGAAGCTACGCAAGCGCGCGAGCCAGACGAAGGTCTCGAGAAAGCGGACGTTCATGGTGGATGCCAGGGCGAGTCGTATCGGACGGCCCAGTGTAGCGCCGCAATAAGCGTCGAACGACAAGAAATTCTCCGCACTTGCCTCAAGTTTTATTTGTTGGACAGGCACGCGCTCGACGCGAACACTGTGGGCGTCGTCATCCTTATCTCGAAGCTCACATGTCAGCCATTTCATTCGTCATCGAAGATGGACCGCGATTCGCGTTCAGTCCCGCACGGCTCATCATCGCCGGCTGGGCGGGGCGCGACAGCGCGGAAGTCGAGCACCATATCGCCGAACTTGCCGCGCTGGGCGTAAAGCGCCCGGCCACGACGCCATGCTTCTACGAAGTCGCGGCGTCGCTGCTGACCGTGGACGAACGGATCGATGTCGTCGGCGGCAATTCTTCGGGCGAGGTGGAGGCCGTGCTCGTGTCGGACGCGAGCCATGGTCTGCTGGTCGGCGTCGGCTCGGACCACACGGACCGCAAGGCCGAAAGCTACGACGTGGCCGTTTCCAAGCAGATGTGCGCAAAGCCGCTCGGCGCGACGCTCTGGCGCTACGACGATGTCGCTGCCCATTGGGACCAGCTGATTGCGCGAAGCTGGCGTATCGATCCGCATGGCGAGCGCGTGCTCTATCAGGAAGGCTCGCTTGCACGATTGCTGCCGCCGGCCATTCTGTTGACCGGGCTCGGGCATACGCGTTCGTTACCTTCCGGCACGGTGCTTTATTGCGGCACGCAAGCACTGCTCGGCGCACTGCTGCCCGCGTGGAGCTTCGAGATCGAACTGCACGATCCGGTCTTGCGGCGCACGCTGGTTCATCGTTATGGCGTGAATGCGCTCGCGCACGTGGAGTGACGGCCATGCCGACCATCAGCACCATTCAGCACGCGCTCGCAACGGGGCAAGCCACGGCGTCGAGTCTCGTCGACGCCTCGTTCGAAGCGATCCAGCGCGATACCCACGTAGACCCGAGCACCTATGTGAGCGTGGATCGCGAGTCGTCGCACGCGGCCGCCATGACGAGCGATGCCTTGCGTCTGCGCGACTACGTACCGTCGTCGCTCGCGGGCGTTCCCGTCTCCATCAAGGACCTGTTCGATGTGAAGGGCGAAGTCACCGCCGCCGGCTCGCGCGTGCTGCAAGGCGCTGAACCGGCCACGCGCGATAGCGTCGCGGTCTCGCGTCTGCGCGATGCGGGCGCGGTCTTCGTCGGCCGGACCAACATGAGCGAGTTCGCGTATTCGGGGCTCGGGCTGAATCCGCATCACGGCACGCCGCGCAATCCGCATGATGCGCGTCGGGTAGCGGGCGGATCGAGTTCGGGCGCGGCGGTCTCCGTTGCACGCTCACACGTGGCGTGGGCGCTCGGCACGGATACGGGCGGCTCCTTGCGCATTCCGGCGGCATTCTGCGGCCTCACGGCGTTCAAGCCGACCGCGCGTCGCGTGCCGCTCGACGGCGTATTGCCGCTCGCAAGCGCGTTCGATTCGGTCGGCGCGATTGCGAACAGCGTCGATTGCTGCGCGGCGGCCGACGCCATTCTGTCCGCCGAGACGCCCGATACCACGGCGCGCCCGCTCGATACGCTGCGCTTGTGCGTGACCTATGCCGATGTCGTCGATGACGCAGAGGATGCCGTGCGCGCGGCGTTCGAACGCGCCCTCGATGCATTGCGGACGGCGGGCGCGACTATCGAGTCAATCGACTTTCCGGAGCTGCGCGACGTGCTCGAACATGCGCCTCAACCGGGCATCACGGCATCGCAGGCGTGGGCGTGGCATCGGCATCTCGTGGCTCGGGAAGGGCATCGGTACGACCCGCGCGTGCTCGCGCGCCTGCGTCGGGGAGAGCGTTTTCTGGCGGCGGATTACATCGATCTGATGGCCGCGCGCGAGCGTTTCATTCGCGGCGCACGACGACGGCTCGCGCCCTTCGATGCATGGCTCATGCCGACCGTCGCCATCGTTGCACCGTTTCTGGAAGCGCTCGAACATGACGACGAACACTTCTTCGCGGTCAATGCGAAGACGCTGCGCAATCCAGGCATCGTCAATTTGCTCGATGGCTGCGCGCTCACATTGCCGTGTCATCGCGAGGGCGAATTGCCGGTGGGAATGTCGATTGTCGGTCCCGCATTCGCCGATGCCGCCATTCTCGCAATCGGTCGCGGCGTCGAGGCGCGCTTCAGGCAAATGCGCTCGAACGCTTAACGAATTCTTATCGCGGGCGACAGGAATTACTCGTTGGACAACGTATATCGGCCACCGAATACTGCGTTCACCTTGTTGCTAACCCCTTGTTGCCAACCCGATATCCACGATCAAAGAGGTCCAACCATGAAACCACGCGCTATGTATCCGTTGTCCGCGACGCTTGCTGTCTGTGCATCGTTCGCTCCGCTTGCCGCGCATGCCGCCGATGCGGTCGTGCTGATCGGTCATGCCGCGCCGTTGACCGGCCAGCTCGCCAACATCGGCAAGGACAGCGAGAATGCGGCGCGCTTGGCTGTCGATGAAATCAACGCGCGGCATCTCGTCATCGGCGGCAAGAACGTAACGCTGCAACTCGATTCGCAAGACGACGCGGCCGACCCGCGCACCGGGACGCAGATCGCGCAGAAGCTGGTCGATGATGGCGTGGTCGCGGTAGTCGGCGACATCAACTCGGGCGTGTCGATTCCGGCATCGCGTATCTATAGCGAAGCGGGCGTCGTGCAGGTCACGCCCGCATCCACCAATCCAGCTTATACGCAGCAGGGCTACAAGACGGCGTTTCGTCTCGTGGCGACGGATGCCATGCAAGGTCCAGCGCTCGCACGCTTTGCCACCAACACGCTGAAAGCACGGCGCGTGGCCGTGATCGACGACTCGACCGCTTACGGGCAAGGGCTTGCCGAACAATTCTCGAAGGCGGTGTCATCGGGCGGCGGCGCTATCGTGACGCACGAAGCGACCAGCGACAAAGCCACCGATTTTCGCGCGATCCTGACCAAGGTTAAAGGTCTGAAGCCGGACGTCATCATGTACGGCGGGTCGGATGCAACGGCTGGTCCGCTCGTCAAGCAGGCGGCCAATCTGGGCATCAACGCGCGCGTATTGGCAGGCGATGGCGCATGCACGGACAAGATGAGTTCGCTTGCGGGCGATGCCATCGTCAATCTGGTTTGCTCCGAAGCGGGCTTGCCGCTTGCACGCATGCCGCGTGGCGCGGAATTCGAAAAGCGCTATGTGGAACGCTTCAAGACGCCGATCAACGCGTATGCGCCGTTCGCGTATGACTCGGTATATGTGATTGTCGATGCAATGAAACGCGCGAACTCCACCGACCGCGCGAAGATTCTGGCCGCGATGCCCGCAACTCGCTATGACGGCGTGACGGGCAATATCGCCTTCGATCCGCGTGGCGATCTGACCACTGCGGCGATCACCGTGTATCAGTTCAAGGACGCCAAGAAGATCGTCGCGGACGTCATTCACAACTGACCGTCTGCATCACGCGGCCTTGGAAAACTAACGTTTCTCCGCGTCCGTCTTCCTGAAAACATCGACGCTATCCGTATGCGAAGCCGCGAACGCCCTGACCAGCATCAAGCCGACGACACCGAGTATGACCGCGACCGAGGACAACTCATATAAAGACACGCTCATGAGAAATGCTCCTGGGATGATTGACATCCCAGTCTAAGCCGGCCCGGTGTCGTCGCAAAACGAGCATATTTCACGTGCATGTGAGAAATATTGAGATACCGCGCGACGCGCCCTCAAGCGTTCATTGCCGTTCCGGGAAACGCAGTTTCGAATGTTTCCGGCCATACGACACATAGATCACCATGCCGATGACGAGCCAAACCACGAGCCGAACCCACGTGACGAGCGGCAAGCCGGACATTAGCAGGAGGCAAAAGAGGATGCCCAGAATCGGGACGATGGGCACGCCCGGAACCCTGAACGGGCGATTGGCGCCGGAATCGCTGCGCCGCAGATAGATCACCGCGCCGCACACGAGAATGAACGCGAACAAGGTGCCGATACTGACCATCTCGCCAAGCACGCTGATGGGCGTGAGCGCCGCGACGATCGCCACGATCGAACCAATGAGAATCTGGCTCAAATGCGGCGTCTTGAGCCGCGGATGCACCCGCGCAAAAAGCCCCGGAAGCAGGCCGTCGGTCGACATCGTGAAGAAGATGCGGCTTTGTCCGTAGAGCAGCACGAGAATCACCGTGGTCAAACCCGTCAGCGCGCCGATCTTGATGAGAATGGAGAACCAGTTCATGCCGATGGCATCCACGCCCTTCGCGATGGGATCGGGCACGTTGAGTTCGCCGTAAGGCACGAGCCCGGTGAGCACGCCCGCAACGAGGATGTAAAGCACCGTGCAGATGACGAGCGATCCGAGAATGCCGATAGGCATGTCGCGCTGCGGTTTCTTCGCTTCTTGCGCGGCAGTGGAGACGGCATCGAAACCGATGAACGCGAAGAACACCACGGCGGAGCCGCGCAAGATGCCGCTCATGCCGAAGTTGCCGAATTCGCCCGTGTTCGGCGGAATGAACGGATGCCAGTTCGCCGGCTTCACGAAGAAGATGCCGAGCGCGATGAAGGCCACCACGACGACCAGCTTGACCGCCACCATGATGTTGTTGAGCCGTGCGGATTCCTTCGTACCGAGCACGAGCAGCGTGGTCAGCACGCCGATGATGAACACCGCCGGCAAATTGATGACGCCCGTCACGGTGCTTCCGTCGGCGAGCTTGATGACGGTGCCGGGTGCGGCCGCGAGCGCAGGCGGAATCGTGACGCCCACGTTATGCAAGAGGCTCACGATATAGCCCGACCAGCCGACCGCCACCGTCGCCGCACCCATCGCATATTCGAGGATCAGATCCCAGCCGATGATCCACGCGAAAATCTCGCCGAGCGTGGCATACGTGTAGGTATAACTACTGCCGCATACAGGCAGCATGGCCGCCAGTTCCGAGTAGCACAGACCCACGAACGCGCACGCAATGCCGCCCAAAACGAACGACAGCATGATGCTCGGCCCTGCGAATTGCGCGGCGGCGGTGCCCGTCAGCACGAAGATGCCAGCGCCTATGATCGCGCCGATACCCATTGCCGTAATGCTCGTGGCGCCAAGGGTTTTCGATAGGTGACTGCCTTCCGCGTCCGCGCTTCCCACGATATCGGCGACGGATTTGCGCGCCATGTAACTCGTATCGGCCATGATGAGTCGTCCCGTTCAAATGATGTTGGGCACGGACCGACTCGGCATGCTTCGGCTCGCGGAGGACTACAAACGCGCCTGCTGAGGAGTTGATGGGTTAATCGGTGGATAGGCGATGATTTCAGTGTAGACCGAAAATAATAAAGTCGACCAATGGATTTCCCGCGCCCGCCGCACGCAAGGCCCGGCGTTCGCGGATTGCCACGAGCGATGGATTACTTCGGAGAGACGTCGATATCGCCGAGATATTTCCTTGCCAGCGTCTTGACCGTGCCGTTCGCCTGCAGTTTGGCGATAGCCTTGTTCAGGCGCTCCTTCAACGCGCCGTCGTCCTTGCGCACACCGAACGCAATGCCGCTGCCGAGGATCGCGTCGTCGTTCACCGGGCCGCCCGCGAAGGCGTAGCCCGCGCCATCCGGTTTCGACAGGAAGCCGGATTGCCCGGCGGCGGAAAGCACCAGCGTGCCGTCGATCCGGCCGGACTTGAGGTCCGTATAGATCTGGTTCTGGTCCTGATAGGTCGTGACGGTCACGCCGTTATTGGCCCACTTCGCCTTTGCGTAAGTCTCTTGAGTGGATCCCTGCAACACGCCGATGTTCTTGCCTTTGAGCGATTCAGGTGTCGGCATGAGGCCGATGCCCGCTTTCGCCACGAGTTGCGTCGGCACCTTGTAGATGATGTTGGTGAAGTCGATGATCTGTCGACGCTTCTCCGTGACGTTCATCGCCGAATTGATGACGTCGAATTTGCGCGCCTGCAACGCGGGGATGATTCCGTCGAACGAACTCTCGGTCCATTCGCATTTCATCTTGAGTTCGGCGCAGACCGCATTGCCGATATCGACGTCGAGACCCTGCAGTTCGCCCGATGCCGACTTGAACTCGAACGGCGCATACTGCGCTTCCAGCCCGTAGTGAACCGTTCCGGCCGCCGATGCGGCGCCGGCACCGAGCGTCGCGGCGAGCAGGACAGCAGCCTTGAAAGAGGCGATCGACGTTACATTCCTCATTGCTTGATCTCTTAAAGGGGTTGAGGTTCGCTTCGCCGGATTTAAGCATAGGAAACGCATGGACAAACCGGCGCGGCAGCACTCGATTTAAGCAGGAAAACAATCTGGAAAAGTATTAATGCGGGTCGGGTTGCGGCTTGCCGGTAGGACGGCCTTCACGCTTACGTTCTGCATTTGCGCTACCCGATCCGGTCGATCGGACGGAAAACGCCCGTCTGAAACGGCATCGTTTTTGCTGCGCCGTTGGCTTTTAATCGTTGCCCGTGCGTCCCGACGCGCAAGCCCAGCCGCGCGGCTCGTTCCAACTTACCTTCGCGAGGACTTATGCATCTTCTTCATGTGATTGGTTCGCCCCGTGCCGGGCGTTCCGCTTCGCAGCGAGTGGCCCGGGCGTTCACCGATGCATGGAAGGAGCGCCATCCCGATGGAAGCGTCGATGAACTGAACGTATGGGAAACCGATCTGCCCACGTTCGATGGCCCGATACTCGAAGCAAAATACGCGGGCATCCAGGGCCGTGAGCTCGATACCGCGCAGGCGTCCGCGTGGCGGACCGTGCACGCGCTCGCCGAACGGTTCACGAAGGCCGACGTGATCGTCTTCAGCGTGCCGATGTGGAATTTCGGCATTCCGTATCGCCTGAAGCATCTGATCGATGTCATCTCGCAGAAGGACGTGCTCTTTACTTTCGACGAGAACGGCTTGAACGGCCTGCTCGGCGGAAAGACGGTCGTGACCATCGCCGCGCGCGGTGTTCAGCTTGGAGGGGACTTCCCGCCGGAGGAATACGATTTCCAGTCGGACTATCTGAAGATGTGGTCGCGCATGGTCGGCATTACCGATGTGCGCGTCGTCACTGTCGAGAAGACCCTGGCGGGTCCCGAGCAGGACCATGCATCGCGCAATGAAGCGAGCGAGAAGGCACGGGAGCTTGCCTTGAGCCTGTGAGCGCTAAGACGCAGCGCTCGAATACGCGGCAGAAATGAGCCGAACGGCACGTTTGCGCGACACGAGCGAAAAAGCGTTTCACTTCAACGCGATACGTCTTTCGCGAGCGAGTTATCCACGATCTTGTCCACTGAAACTGTGGACAAGATCGTGCGACTTCGATCAGTCGCCGTGACCGCGGCCATGACCGTCGTGATCGTGATCGTCGTGCTCGTGATCGTGACCGTCGTGATCGTCCCGGCATGCGCGATCGTCGCGGCCACCCGCTCCGGGCAAGCGCTGCGCCACATATCCCGGCAGATCCGCCGTATCCATGGCAAATACGAAGAACCGGTTCGGATTGTCGATCCCGTTCGGGTGATTGGTATCCGTGACCGTTCCCACAAAGTCGTTGTCGTTAGCGATGAAGAGCGTGTGCCTGACCGCGCCCTTCACGCGGATATCCGGCCCGAACGCGAGGCTTTCGAGCTTGGCGGGAATGTCCGTCGGCGCGAAGCCATAGGCCGTCAAGGCCGCGACGACATCGAGGAAGAGCGTCTTGTTCAACGCGTAGGGCGCGAGGCCGCTCGCGCCGCTTGCCTGGCTCACGTCCTGCGCGCCGTTCAAATCGACGTTGTACACACGTTTGAACGCGGCCTTCGAATCGTCGCCGAGACCTTTGCCGTCGCGTTCGTCGAGCAGCAATTCATGCTCGTTCACGGCGACGATGTCGCTGATGGTGGGATAGTTCGGCTTCGCGTCCGTGCCGATGTTGGTCAACGGATATGCAAACTGCGTGGTCTTGCCGGTACGCACGTCGATGCGCAGGATTCGCGTGTACGGGCCGTTCGTGCCGCCGTCCTGAATCAGCGGGCTTTGCATCACGCCGAAGAGCGTATCGCCATCGGGTGAAATGGCGAGACCTTCCATGCCCTTGTTCGCCACGCGGCCCGAGGTGTTCTCGCTGATCTCATCGTTGCCGATGGACGATAGCGTCGTCACGGCGAACGAGGCCGGCACGCGATACACGGCGATCCGCTCGCCCGTGCGACGATCGAAACGATAGATATACGGACCGTACTCATCGGAGATGAAGACGCTCGCGCCATCGCGCGCCACGCGAATGCTTTCCGGGTCCAGACGCGCATCGCGCGGATACGTGGACGGCTGCGTCGGCGTGAAGTTGTCCGAGCGCCCGGTGAAATAGTGCGTGTGATTGGTGGCGTTCAGCGCAGGCGCGCCATTGCCGACGCCGGCTGCCGCGCCATCGCCATAGACGAGCGGCTCATGGCTGTGCAGCAAGGTCGTGTCGAGCAGCTTCGGGCTCAGCGAATACGGCAGCTTGCTGCCCTTGCCGCCGGCTTCGAGACGCAGCGAGAAGGTCTGGAAGCGATTGATGTAGGACGCCGTATCGTCGATAGCCTTGTTATAGGAGATCGCGTTCGGGCCGCGGTCGGGCACGGCGAGGAAGGTATCGCATCCCGCATACGCGAGTCCCGAGCCGACGCCGCCGAGAAGGTTGCCCGGCGCGCCGTTTTCGAGCGGCGCGGCCGTCGCTTTCGAACGGTCGCCGATGTTGCCGCTCAACTGGCCGATCGCGACGAGATCGACGCTCGCCCACGCGGACGTGCAGGCGATGGACATCGCGGATACGGCAAGCGACAAGGCAAAGACACGGGCTCGAACCATGAACGTCTCCTTCGATGGAATGATCTGAATGGCGCGCGTCGTAAATGGAAACTCGTAACGCGCGCGAAAAGAGTGCGGATAGCTGGCGACCGGCGCGCAGCTTGCAACGACATAAAAACCCGCCGCGCATTATTACGATCGAAAGATGACGTTCGTGTGACTGTCGAGCAGGCGAGGCGAATGTTCGCGAAGGGTTCGGGATACGCTTGTCGCGCGAGCGGCGCATAATTCGCGGTGGCCTTTGTTTGTCGCGACACCGTTCGATCAGAGACGAAATGAATACTCGCTTTATCAGTCTTGCACGTATCCCGTTTTTCTTGCCGCTAGCCGGCGCCATTTTGATGCTCGGCGTCGCGCTCTCTTTCACCGCGCCGTACTTGTCGCTGTTCAGCGTCGAGCAGGCCGACATGACGCCGCTGCAACTCGGCGTCTTCATGACGGTCATCGCGGCAAGCGGCGTGGTCGCCAGCGCGTTGGCAGGCAAGTGGTCGGACAAGCATGGGCATCATCGAGAGTTGCTGCTTGGTGCGCTGATCGCATCGGCAATCGGCTTCTTGCTGATGTGCTTCCTGCGCAACTTCGTCTCGCTCGTCGTGGTCGGCATCGCGTTTCTCGGGGCCGGTGGCTCGGCCATGTCGCTGGTGTTCTCGTTCGCGCGCTCGGCATTGCCCGTCGATGACGCAGCGGAGCGCTCGTTCGCGCTCGCCACGCTGCGCACCGTGCTTTCCATGGCCTGGGTATTCGGGCCGTCCGTTGGCGCGCTCGTATTGGCAGGCGCGGGCTTTTACGGACTCTTTTTGTTTGCGGCGGCGTGCTTCGCGGCGTGCGGGGCCATCGTCTGGCGGATGCATGACTCCCCCAAGGGCGACCCGCAAAGCGCCCCCGCGCATTACGCGGGCGATCCATCGTCATTGCTCGAAGTCACGACGCCTGAGACCGAGGAAGTGATCGCGCCGCATGAAGGCGCGCCGCACACGCGCGCCGAGATCTGGCGCGCGACCATTGCGCTCACGCTTATCGGACTCGCCGCGAGTGCCACGATGATCGTTCTGCCGCTCTACGTCGTGCATGGCATGCATGGCTCGCGTATCGACGTGTCCGTCATGCTCGGCCTCGGCGCGTTGCTCGAAATCCCGATGATGCTCGTACTCGGCGCGCGTGGCTCGCGCCTTAACAAGCAGCGCTGGCTCGCCTCGTGCGCGGCCGTGCATGTGGTGTACTTCATCGCGGTCGCCGCTTCGCAAAGCGTTCAGTTCCTGATTCCGATGCAGGCGTTCAATGCGTTCGTGGTCTCGGTGACGTCGTGTCTCGGCATGACCTATATTCAGGACCTGATGCCGCGCACGCCAGGCGCCGCGACGGCGCTCTTCTTCAATGCGTCGCGCGTGGGTTCCATTCTCTCGGGCGTGCTGTCCGGCGTGCTCGTGGCCGCGCTTGGTTATCGCGGCACGTTCCTTATTTGCGGATGCCTGACACTCGGCGCGCTCGTGCTTTTCTCCAATCCACCGTTCAAGCTGATCGCATTGCGGATGATTGCGTGGGTGAGAGCGCGGCGGCAAGCGGCCTAGCGTCTGTCGTGTCATTCCGCTTTGTCGAACGATCCCGTGCGGACCTCGCCATCGCGCACATAGCGCGTGACCAGCACGCCGCCTGGCGTGCTCACCGATCGCGTTAGCGTGAACGCAGACGGCAGCGCGTCGTCGGCGAACAAACGCTTGCCGCGTCCCAGCAAGACGGGATAAGTCAGTAGACGAAGCTCGTCCACGAGGCCCGCCGCGAGCAACTGGCGCACCATGTCGCCGCTACCGAACGTCAACAGATCGGCGCCCTCCTGATGCAAGAGCGCGCGGGTTGCATCGGCTAGATCGCCTTCGAGCGCTTGGCTGTTGTGCCAGCCGAGCGATTCCGCGCGATGCGTCGTTACGTGCTTGGGCACTTTGTCGAACAGGTCGGCCATCGCGCGATTGGGCGAATGGGCCGGAACGTGTGGCCAGTACGACGCGAAAATGTCGTAAGTGCAGCGGCCTAGCAGCAAGTCGAACGGCCGCGAGAGCAGATCCTGCAAGTTGTCGCCGATGGCTTTATCGGCAAAAGGCACGATCCAGCCGCCGAAGCGAAACCCGCCGCTGCGATCTTCTTCTGGGCCGCCAGGCGCCTGAATGACGCCATCCATGCTGATGAACGTGGAAACGATGAGCTTGCGCATGATGTCCTCTTGGTAGGCAGACGCGATCGGTCCGTATAGAGACGACGAACGATTCGCGGATGAATCGACACGGCGCTCGTTCAGGGGTTATCCCTGATCCCGAAGCTGTCGAATTCAGCGACGATGCATCGTCGTAGCAGTGTGTCCAACTTCTCGAAGCGAGGCGAATGTCATGGCTACCGGAACCGTCAATCTTCACCGCGTCTTGCGCGCGCCGCCCGAACGCATCTACCGCGCATTTTTTGGAACCCCATGCCATCGCAAGGTGGCTTCCGCCGTACGGATTAATTTGTCAGGTCCATCACATGGATGCGCGGGAGGGCGGCACTCACAAGATGTCGTTTCACAACTTCCGCACGGGCCAGAGCCAGTCTTTCGGCGGCGAGTACCTCGAACTGAAACCGTTCGAAAGGATCCGATACTCGGACCGTTTCGACGATGCCAACCTTCCCGGCGAAATGCGCGTCACCGTTTCGTTGCGGCAGGTGTCGTGCGGGACCGAAGTTACCATCGTGCAAGAAGGCATACCCGAGGTCATTCCGGCGGAGTTGTGCTATCTCGGCTGGCAAGAGTCGCTGCTGCAACTGGCGCACTTGGTCGAGCCCGAGATCTCCGGCTGAACTCGCGAAACTAGCGGGGCTGGCACAATCGAGTGGATATCAGCTCCGCTCGGGAATTTACATGTCCGACCCTGTCAGGTCTTCGTCGTCTTCATCGTCTGCGCGTTCTTCCTCCGGTGTCGCACAGCTCTTCGGCTTGTCTCCGTTCCTGCGTCCGTATGCCGGACGCTGGGCGCTCGCTTTCCTTGCGCTGGTGACATCGGCGGGCGCGACGCTGGTGTTGCCGGTCGCGTTCAAATACCTCATCGATCGTGGCTTCGCCGAGGGCGACCGGACGCATATCGATCGATATTTTCTGGCGCTCCTGGTCGTCTCGCTGGTGCTGGCGGCCGCGACGGCGCTGCGCTTCTATCTCGTCTCCTCGCTGGGGGAGCGCGTGACGGCCGATTTGCGTCGAGCCGTGTACGACCACATGCTGCGGATGAGCCCGCAGTTCTTCGAAACCACACAGACTGGCGAAGTGCTGTCGCGACTCACCGCCGACACCACGCTGATTCAAACGGTGGTAGGTACGAGCCTGTCGCTCGGGCTGCGCAATTTCTTCCTTCTGACCGGCGGCGTGGCGATGCTCGCGGTCACGAGCCCGATGCTATCCGCGTACATCATCGCGACGCTCGTCATCGTGGTCGCGCCTGTCGTGATCTTTGGGCGGCGCGTGCGGAAACTCTCGCGCGCGAGCCAGGACAAGATCGCGAACACGAGCGCGCTGGCAGGCGAGGTGCTCAACGCGATGCCGACCGTGCAGTCGTACACGCAAGAGCCTTTCGAGACGAAACGATATGCCGGCGCGGTGGAAGCCGCTTTCGAGACCGCGCTCACGCGCATTCGCGCTCGCGCCTGGTTGACGGCCGTGGTGATCGTGCTGGTGTTCAGCGCAATCGTCTTCGTGCTGTGGCTAGGCGCGCAGGCAGTGCTCGCCGGTCGCATGACGGCGGGCCAGTTGTCCCAGTTCATTCTCTACGCAGTGTTCACGGCGGGCGCCGTGGGCGCGGTCGCCGAGGTATGGGGCGATCTGCAACGCGCCGCGGGCGCCACCGAACGCTTGCTGCAATTGCTCGCCGCACGCTCGCCGGTCGTGGAGGCCGAGAGCACGGTCACGCTGCCCGCGCGAGGCGAGGGCATCCGCTTCGAGAATATCGGGTTCTCGTATCCGTCGCGGCCGGGTATTGCCGCGCTTTCAGGGCTTTCGCTGCAGGTTCGTCCGGGCGAGCATGTCGCGTTGGTCGGGCCATCTGGCGCGGGAAAATCCACGCTGTTTCAACTGCTGCTGCGTTTCTACGATCCTCAGTCAGGCCGCATTCTGATCAACGGCGTGCCGACGCGCGATGTGCCGCTCGTCGAATTGCGCAAGGAGATTGGCGTGGTGCTGCAGGAATCGGTGATCTTTTCTGGCAGCGTGATCGACAACATCCGCTACGGCTCGTCGGACGCCACGCTCGCGCAAGTGCAGCGCGCCGCCGACATGGCCGCCGCGGCCGGGTTTATCGAGGAACTGCCGGAAGGCTACGACACGTTTCTCGGCGAACGCGGCGTGCGATTGTCAGGCGGTCAGCGCCAGCGTATTGCGATTGCCCGCGCGATTCTGAAGAACCCGCCCATCCTGCTGCTCGATGAAGCCACCAGTGCCCTCGATGCCGCCAGCGAACGGCTCGTGCAAAAGGCGCTGGACAACGCGGCGCACAACCGCACGACGCTCGTCATTGCGCATCGGCTTGCGACGGTTCAGCAGGCCGATCGCATCGTCGTGCTGGAACAGGGGTGTATTGTCGCGCAGGGTCGTCATGCGGAGCTGCTCTTGAGTTCGCCGCTTTATGCGCAGTTGGCTGCGTTGCAGTTCGGGGATCAGATGGGGGTTGCCGGGCTTGCTCGTGGGCATGAGGCTTCGGCTTGAGCTCGCATGGCAGCCGTCGCTTGCTAAGCACACGCGTTGAGAAGACTCCCGCTACAGCGCTGCATCTTGGCGCATGACGGCATCGGCCGGTCGATGTGGCAACCCGGTCGCTCCATCGGCCAAAGCATCGTGGCCAACGAAGCGTCCCGACGGCCGACAAACAAGCAGTCGTCGTTTGGCCGAGCGACGACATCGAAAAGATCATGCCGAACACGCCGGGTGCAATGACGCTTACTGCTCTCTTTGTAGCACCTCGTGATCCGACTCGCATGCGCACTCGTAGGCCGATGATCGTCCCCAATTGAAGAGCCGCGAGGTCTTGCCGATGCCTGGATTGAAAGCATTGGTCGGGTCCAGTTCTTCGTAGAACCGTGCAAGAGACGCTTTCGCTTCGTACAGGTGACCGACGTTGTGTTCGGCGGGATACTCGGCACCCCGCGCGGCGAGCAGAGCGAGGATGTCGTCCTTGATCCGGTCGCAATCGACACCTTTCTTCACCAGGTATTCCTGGTGCAGAACGTGGCAGAAGAAGTGGCCGCAATACATCGTGAATTCGATGTCTTTCGAAATATGCGCTGGCAACCGTTCGAACCAGTCGGTCGTGTTCCGTGGAAGTGCAACGTCGAGCGCGACGATGTCCTCCACGGTTCGCGAATGGACTGCCCGATAGCGCACCATGGCGCCTCCAATCGCGAAGCGGTTGAGGAAAGCCGCCTTGCCTTCCTCGGGCGTGCATTCGAAATAGCCACCCTGTTGCGACGGAAAACGCGATTCGAGGTAGGTTCGCGCTTCGTGCACACCGTCGTTGCCCATCTTCAGCAACAGATGATGCTCGAACCGGTCGCGATACTCGATGAGCCGGCGCGGCAGATGCTCGGGCAAAAGCCGGCTCGCCGCCTGCAACAGCCGATCGCTGATGCCGTTACCAAGACGCGCTTTCTCGGTGAACCCGTCGAACCTGCTCTTCGCCGCGAATGCATGCGGCACCTTATCCGTGCCGAACGCACGAATGTACATGTACATGTCCTTGCCGTAACGACGGGCGATATCGAACGCTCCGCGGTGCATGTACTCACCGGCGATCGGTAGACTACGGAAGCCACTTAGTATGTCGCGGCGTATGGTTTCCAGCTCGGCGGCGTCGTTGCTGCCGATATAGAACACCTGAGTTTGTTCGTCCGCCGCAAAGGTGTCGAGCCGCAGAGCGAAAACCGCAAGGTGTCCGGCCGAGCCCGATGCTTCATAGAGCCGGCGCGGGTCGGCATTGAAGCGCGCGGGCGTGGACGCATCGATGTCGCGCACATGGGTGCTGTACCCGTTATCCGAAGCGAGCAGCCCTGCGGCTGCCGGAATATCGTCCGGCAATTCGCCCGCGTCCAGATGGCCGAGTATGACTTCGGCGGAGTCGCCCAGATCGATTCCCAGATGATTGACGAGCTTCAGTTCGCCGTCCGCCGTGACGCGCGCGTGGATCGACAATTGGGTGAATGCGGGTCCTCGGCGAATCAGCGAGCCGCCCGAATTGTTGCAGATGCCGCCCGTTACCGAAGCGCCGATGCAGCTTGAGCCGATCACTGAATGCGGTTCGCGGCCGAGCGGCTGCAGTCGCTTTTCAAGCTGATCGAGCGTCACGCCCGGCTGGCAGATGACCTGCTCGCCGTTTCGAATCACGTCCAGCCGCCGCAATCGCATGGTGTTGAGCACGACGACCGGGCGGTCGTAGCCGCCGTCCGCAGGCGTCGATCCGCCCGTCAACCCGGTGTTCGCCGCCTGACAGATGACGATAGTCCCTGCACGATGACAGGCCTGAAGCGCCCGCCACATTTCGACCAGCGTGCCGGGCTGAATGGCCGCCAACACCTGGCCGCTGCCATAGCGATAACCCTGCCGGAAGCGGCGCGTTTCAGTGGCGCCCGTGAAGACGAACTGGCTGCCGACGATGTCGCCAAGCGACTGAATGAGTTCATGCATGGTTGAGGACTTTGGCCCCTGGGGCGGTCATGACGAGTTTAAGAATCGAACGGTGAAACTTTACGCGATTCATCCGGAAATGACATGTCCGGACACGTCGAGATCGAAACCGGACGGCTCGCTTTACGTCGTTCCAGGGTTTTAACGAGTAGGTCGGACTATGCGATGTACTTTGGCATCGACGGTGGGCAGTTTTCGCATCTGAAAAATGCGGGCCGCTTGTCGCCGGTACACGACGAATCGAGGCAGCCATGCGGCGCACCATTTAATTGCGCCTCTCGAAACTTCAAGGCAAAAAAAACCCGCGAAAATCGCGGGTAATAGCACTGATGGGCCTTCTCGGCTCTCTACCAGTGAACCGCACCGAACGACGAGCCAGCATTTCCTGCTCTTCTCGATCAGTCGTTATCGGCCCTCGGGTTCAAACGAAGATTATCCAGATCAACTTGCGAGAAGGTCGCATTTACACCACACGGTTTGGATATTTTAACTATATAGGTAGTATATTCCGACTAAGCCACTTTTCTTGGAGCGATTAGCCAGAGATCGCGAGTGATTTGCTTGAGCGTCAGTGTAGAAGTGGGTAATTCATGGCGCTCAACCGTAAAAAAAGCCCATACGTGTTATTAATGAGCGCCCGCAATGCGAATTTCTTTTAAGGCATGATGCGAACGGACGTGTTGAATTACCCGTACATCAGGCCATATTTTCAATGGCTTGCACCTTTGGCGTGAATGACGAGCGCTAACGGGGACATTTCGCGAAAATCGTGACATCGATTGAATATCGCGCGCGATCCGAGACTCGCATGTTCATAAAAAAGCAGGCTTGGCGCGCTCGGTCGGCTATCATGCCTATCCTCTTCGAAGTAGCTCTCTATGATTTCCGTCCGTAATGTCACGCTACGCCGTGGCGTCAATGTCGTACTCGACTCCGCGTCCGTCACCTTCACCCCCGGCGAAAAGATCGGCCTCGTAGGGCGCAATGGCGCCGGCAAGTCGTCCTTCTTCGGCCTTCTCAATGGCACGCTGCACGAGGACAGTGGCGAGTTTTCGATTCCTGCTGCCTGGAAGATGGGCCAGGTCGCGCAGGAGATGCCGGAGACCGAGCAGAGCGCGACCGACTTCGTAATTGAAGGCGACACCGTGTTGCTGGCCGCGCAGATCGAAGTCGCCGCCGCGGAGACCGACGACGATGGCATGCGCATGGCGCACGCCTACATGGCCCTTCACGACGCCGGTGCGCACGATGCCCCCGCGCGTGCCCAAGCGCTGATCCTTGGGCTCGGTTTCAGTGCTGCGCAACTTAGCCAGCCGGTCAATAGTTTTTCCGGCGGCTGGCGCATGCGGCTGCAACTGGCGCGCGCGCTCATGTGTCCGTCCGACTTGCTGTTGCTCGACGAACCGACCAATCACCTGGACCTCGACGCGCTGGTCTGGCTGGAGGCGTGGCTCAAGCGTTATCAGGGAACCTTGGTCGTGATCAGCCACGATCGCGAATTCCTCGATGCGGTCACGCAGGTAACGGTCCATGTCGATAACGCCAAGCTCGTGCGTTACGGCGGCAACTACAGCAAGTTCGAAGACATGCGCGCCGAGCAGATGGCGTTGCAGCAGGCCTCGATGGCCAAGCAGGCGGACAAGATCGCCCACCTGCAGAAGTTCATCGACCGATTCAAGGCAACGGCTTCGAAGGCGAAGCAGGCGCAGAGCCGGGTCAAGGCGCTCGAACGCATGGAGAAGATCGCGCCCGTGCTCGCCGACGCAGAGTTCAACTTCGAGTTCAAGGAGCCACTCAACGTCCCGAACCCGTTGTTGTCGATGCTGGACGCGACCTTCGGCTACCCGGCGCCGAGCGATGCCGAGCCCGGCACGCCGCCGACGGTCATCGTGCGAGGCATCAACCGGTCGGTGCTGGCCGGACAGCGCATTGGTATTCTCGGTGCCAACGGCCAGGGTAAGTCCACGCTGGTGAAGACGGTGGCGCACGAACTTGCGCCGATTGCGGGCGAAATCAGCGAAGGCAAGGGCCTGAACATCGGCTACTTTGCGCAGCAAGAACTCGACGTGCTGCGTCCTCTCGACACGCCGCTGGAACACATGATCCGCCTTGCCAAGGACACGCCCGCGAACATGCGTGCGCCCGGCCAAAGTGGCACCGAACAATCGCTTCGCACGTTCCTAGGTACTTTCAACTTCAGTGGCGACATGGTGCATCAGGCAGTCGGCACGATGAGCGGCGGCGAAAAGGCGCGGCTCGTGCTGTGCATGATCGTATGGCAGCGTCCTAACCTGCTGCTGCTCGACGAGCCTACGAACCACCTCGACCTGGCCACACGCGAAGCGCTAGGCATGGCACTCAACGAATTCGAAGGCACGGTGATGTTGGTCAGTCACGACCGGTCCCTGCTGCGCGCGGTATGCGACGAGTTCTGGCTCGTAACCAAGGGCGGCGTCGAACCCTTCGACGGCGATCTGGACGATTACCAGCAGTTCCTGCGCGACGAAGCACGTCGCATGCGCGAGGCCGCTGGAGAGCAAAAGGCCATCGCCTGAGTTCACCCTTGGCATTGCCGCGTAAGCATCAGGTTCAGGTTCTGGACCGCAGCGCCGGATGCCCCTTTGCCAAGGTTGTCGAACACCGCGGACAGCAGAACCTGCCCGTGTTCCACGTTGGAAAATACGCTCAGGTGCATGTCGTTCGTACCGTTCAGCGCCTGAGGATCGAGATGCCGCAAAACGCTCGATTCATGCGGCGGCAAGACATGCACGTGGGCCGCGTCCGCATAGTGGCGCGCGAGGCAAGCGTGTAACGTGGCGCCATCCACGTCGGATGCGAGCAGCCGCAACTCCAACGGCACCGTCAGCACAATGCCCTGGCGAAACGCACCATACGCAGGCACGAAAATCGGGCGCTGCGCGAGTCCGGCATGCGCCTGGATCTCCGGCGTGTGCTTGTGCGCGAGCTCCAGACCATATACCTGGAATGAAGGCGCGTTGACGGCATCTTTACCTTCGTGTTTCTCCACGCCGGCACGACCGCGTCCCGAGTAGCCGGATACCGCATGAATGCTGACAGGATAGCCGCCTGGTATCAGTCCGGCCTGCAACAGCGGACGCAGCAAGCCAATTGCCCCTGTCGGATAGCAGCCGGGATTGGTGACGCGACGGGCGCTTGCAATGCGATCGGCTTGTCCTGCCGTCATCTCCGGAAAGCCGTATGTCCAGCCCGGCTGTATGCGGTGGGCCGAACTCGCGTCGATGACTCTGACGGCAGGATTGACGATAGCGTCCACTGCCTCGCGTGCGGCGGCATCGGGCAAACAAAGAATTGCAATGTCGCAGGCGTTGATGGCTTCCGCGCGACGGCGTGAGTCTTTACGTTCTTCGGCGGCAAGCGTGAACAGCGTGATGTCGGTCCGATCACGCAGCCGTTCGTGGATTTGCAATCCGGTGGTGCCTTGGTCGCCATCGATGAAAACAATGGGGGCGCTCATACGCGAGATACTCCGAGTGGTGGTAACGAGCAGAACGAGCGCCTATGTTCATCCAATCGTTAGAATAAGAAAATTCGAATTTCATGACTTGAACATTCAACTTTTCTGAATTTGGACGCCAACATGCGAGAGATCAGCCTTGACCGTTTGCGCACTCTCATCGCGGTTGCCGAGCGGGGCTCATTTGCCGATGCAGCGCGCGCTCTGCATCTGGCGCCTCCGACGGTCAGTTTGCATGTCGCTGAACTCGAAGACCGCATTGGGGCGCCGCTCTTGTCACGCAAGCGCGGGCAGGTCAGGCCATCGGCAATAGGAGAGTTGCTGGTGGAACGCGCGCGTCGGCTGCTGGCCGATGCGGAGCAGGCGTTGGACGATATCGAACGCCAGGTGCAGGGACTGGAAGGGCGGGTGCGGCTCGGTGCATCGACTGGTGTGATCGCGCACTTGTTGCCGCAAGCGCTCGACGTGTTGCGCCAGCACAATCCCGCAATCGATATTCAGCTTGCGGTGCTCACGTCGCATGAAACGCTGTCCCAATTGGCGGATGGGAGACTGGATGTCGGGCTGGTCGCGCTGCCTCAACTCTCCGTGGCCGGACTCGTGATAAAGCCTTGGCGCCGCGACCCGGTGATGGCGTTCGTGCCCGCGCATTGGCGTTGTCCCGCCCGTGTCACGCCTGATTGGCTGGCCGCTCGGCCTCTCATATTGAATGATGCGACTACGCGTCTCTCGCGTCTGACAGCGGAGTGGTTTGCGACGGCGGGTCATCATCCGACGCCGCGCATTCAGCTGAACTACAACGACGCGATCAAGAGTCTCGTGGCGGCAGGTTACGGCGCGGCGCTTCTGCCGCATGAGGCGACGACGCCATCGGCCGACGGACGCGTCGTCATGCGTCCGCTGCGCCCGGCGTTGTGGCGTCGGCTAGGCATTGCACACCGTGTGGGGCACGTTGAGCGCACCACTCGACAGGTACTCGATGTCTTGTGGGATCTGCGACTAGCCTAGCGTTGCCGGGTCGAGGCTCACGAAACTCCCGAAGAGAACGCCGACCACGCTTAGTGGATCGTAGAGAGCTTGGTCGTGATGGCGGAAAAGGTGGTCGACAGTTGAGTGGCGACGCCGCTGACGGACGTCATGATGCCCAGCGCAAGTACGCCGGCGATCAGGCCATATTCAATCGCGGTAATGCCGCGCGTATCCTTGAGATAGCGCTTGAAGAAGTGCGTCATGATTTGATCCTCGGGTTCAACGTTGTGGTGTCTTTGCCTGGTGTACCGATTGGTCGTCTGCATCGGTAGTCGTCTCTCTCAGTTGACGAATCCGAAGGTTTTGAATGCGCAGAAGCTTCATCGTGTACCCGGGCCTACGGTTCAGGCTCTGGGTATGAAGCGTCGCTTGAGCGCACAGTGCCTGATGCGATGCTCCATGTATCCAATAACGGCTCCCGGCGATAGAACATGAATGAGCGAGAGGGGATTTGTTCCGCCGTGGCGTCGGGGGCGCACCTTTTTACCGAAACTGCGGTTGCGCAAGCCGGCTCGTAATCGATATGCGAGCCGTCGAACCATTCTTTTCGAACCGATACGGTCGTACTACGCACATTCCCTTATGCGCAAGGGCGATTGTGACGAAGCAGGGAAGTTCTCGATTCGGATTACGGGGTGGTTGCCGCCTCGGGAACGCAGACGGGGACTGGCTCTCGCGCCGAATGGGCCGTCATCTGCAGTGTGAATCGACAGCGCCCGGTATAACGCAAAGTCATACCGCTATCAAAAAGTCTCAGTACCCGGCCTGTAAAGTTTTCGCTAGATTCACTGCAAAGTCATAAGTGCCTATCCATGCCGGATAAACCGCTCCGGGCCAACCGCAGACGAGAACAAACAGAAGCCGTCATGACTCGACACGACACAGAGAAGACATTGCGCGTAGCCATCGTCACGGGAGCAGGCAGCGGTATTGGTCGGGCAACGGTGCACGCGCTCGCGAACGATGGCTGGTGTGTCGCGCTCGCCGGACGTCGGCAAGAGGCGCTCGACGCGGTCATTCGAGACTACGAGCAACACGATCCCGAATCCGCCAGCAAGTTGATGGCCATCGCCACCGATGTCACCAACGCGGCATCGGTACAACGTCTCTTCGACACGGTGCAGGAACGCTACGGTCGCCTCGATCTGCTTTTCAACAACGCGGGAGTTGGCGTGGAAGGCGTGTCGGTCGAGGATCTTTCGATAGAGCGCTTTCGCACGATGCTCGATATCAATGTGATCGGCACGCTTTTGTGCACGCAAGCCGCCTTTCGCCGGATGCGTGCAAATAACCCGCCGGGCGGCCGGATCATCAACAACGGCTCCTTGTCGGCACATACGCCGCGTCTTCATTCCGCGGATTACACGGCAAGCAAGCACGCAGTCAGTGGCTTGACGAAGGCCTGCGCGCTGGACGGGCGCAAGTACGACATCGCGGTCTGTCAGATCGATTTCGGCAACGTTCTGACAGAGATGGCCGCGGGAATGGCCGGTGGCGTTCTTCAGGCAAACGGCGAGCGAGCGCCGGAGCCGACGATGGACTTGGCGCATGCGGCGCAATCCGTCGCTTACATGGCAAGCATGCCGCCCGGCGCGAACGTGCAGTTCATGACGGTGATGGCAACCAAGATGCCGTTCATAGGACGCGGCTAGACAATCGAGCGAGCGCAGCGTGTACTGGTTGATTGGAAACCGGTGCCCGCAATTAGAAGACAAAACAAATCGATGGAGACAGGTATGCTCGAAACGCTGACCGAAATACCGGAGATGGATACCGCTGCCGAGGCGCACCTCTTCAATAAAGTAACCCGACGTATCGTTCCCTTGATCCTCGCCTGCTTCGTGGTTGCTTACCTCGATCGCGTGAACATCAGTTTCGCCAAGCTGCAAATGCAGGCTCAACTCGGCTTCAGCGACGCCGCGTACGGCTTTGGCGCAAGCGTATTCTTCGTCGGTTATTTGCTGTTCGAGATTCCAAGTAACGCGATCATGGTGCGCACCGGTGCTCGACGCTGGATCGCGCGCATCATGATTTCGTGGGGCATCGCGTCGGCGGCAATGATGTTCGTGCGCGACGAAACCTGGTTCTATATCCTGCGGTTTCTCCTCGGCGCACTCGAAGCCGGGTTCGTGCCAGGCGTGCTCTACTTCTACACGCAGTGGTTTCCCGCCGAACGGCGCGGTCGCGTGAACTCGTATTTTTTCGGGGCGATTGCACTGTGCGGAATCATCGGTGGCCCGATTTCCGGCGGCATCCTGAAGTTCTTCGATGGCTTGAATGGCATGCCCGGCTGGCAGTGGCTGTTTTTGCTCGAAGGTTTGCCGTCGGTTCTGCTCGGCATCGTGGTGCTGATCGTGCTCGATGACCGGATGGAAGACGCCAAGTGGCTGACGCCTTCGGAGAAGACGCTTCTTGCCTCGATCCTCTCGCGCGACCGCAAGGTCGACAGCACGCATTCGTTCCTCGTTGCGCTGCGCTGGCCGGTGATCTATCTGTTCTCACTGATCTATTTCGGGCTGTGCATGGGGATCTACGGCTTCCTCTTCTGGATGCCGCAACTGGTGAAGAGCGCGGGCACGAGCGACCCGCTCATCATCGGTCTGATCACGATGATTCCCTATCTCGCGGCAATGGCGGGCACGGTGCTCATCAGTCATAGTTCGGACCGTACTGGAGAGCGTCGCTGGCATCTGGCCGGCTGCGCGATCGCGGCGGCACTCGGCTATCTGATCAGCGCCACATGGCCCGGTCATACGGTGTTGCTCGTGCTCGGCCTCAGCATCTCCGCTACGGGTGTCATCGCTTCGTTCGGCATTTTCTGGATGTTCCCGGCCAGAATGCTGACGGGTGCCGCGGCGGCAGCCGGGCTTGCGCTGATCAACTCGCTTGGACAGTTCGGCGGCATCGTTGCGCCTTATATGGTCGGCAAGGTCAAGGACCTGCTGGGGAGCCCGTCGATGGGACTCTATGCAATCGCCGTGGTGTGCGCGATTACGGCTGTGCTCATTGCGTGGGGATTGCCCCGGAAGATTCGGTTCCGCGATGTCGTGGTGGCGCGAGGACAAAACTAAAAATACGGCGCGAGGCGTGGGAACCTGGAAAGTGGTCCACGCCTCGTTCCCACGCGAGCCGCTCACTGCGTCAAGCGATCCATCCATCATCTAGTCGCCAGCATCCCGAGTCGTATTGGCGACTGCTCCGGTGCGTTCCGCACGCGCAACGCAACATTGACGCCTTCTTAGAGCAGATCAGCGGAGCGATCGTCGAGAACGATGTTGATGCTGAGGTCAAGGCGTCGATCGAGGAACGACTTTAGCGCCGGCAAGACACGCAACCGCGCCCATGCGCGACCTTCCGGAAAAACCGTCCGACAAATCGCGCACCGCCTGCTCGGCTTGCTCCGCCTCTGCGATGGTCCGGCGCGCGTGCAAATAAAGCGCTGACCGGCTTTCGCCGGCGCGAGCCCTCGTGTCGAACGCAGCGGCAGACGCGCGCCTAGACGTTCCGCCATTTGCGCAACCGTCTTCGCTACGGCCGGCTGCTCCAACTTCTTCTGGCGCGCGGCGCCGGAGAAGGACCGCGTCGAAAAGCCTCTAAGACCATCTAAGTCGCTGCGGGCCATGTCGGTCGCGGATATCGCCCGCGACACCGTGCGCGGTCAGTACGCGGCGGGCGCGGTTTATCGCCGCCATGCGGGCCATGCGCATTCTTCGTGCAGAGCGGTTAGCGAAAACGCCGTGTTGCGATGCGTTGACCAACGGCTCAACGTCTAAGTGCAAGCGTCTCTCGGCAACCGGCCGCAGTCTATCTCGTAAACCCGCTTGCATCGTAATTTTGATCGGCCTATATTGCCATTCACCATCAACTATTGCGATGCGATAATTATGAGTGAAGACGTCCTGTTTTCCAGTCATGGCCGCGTAGCGGTCATTACGCTGAATCGTCCCGAGCGCCTCAACGCGTGGACCACGCCGATGCGTAACAAGATCATCGACGCGCTCGATCGCTACAACGACGACGATCAGGTCGCCGCGATCATCATGACCGGCGCCGGCAACCGCGCATTTTCGGCGGGGCAGGATCTGTCGGAAGCGCACGACTTCGACGGCGAGCGCGCCGTGGAATGGGTCAAGGAATGGCAGCGCTATTACGCCGCGCTGCGCGGCCTTCAGAAGCCGCTCGTCATGGCGCTCAACGGCACGGCCGCCGGCTCGGCATTTCAGGTCGCGCTGCTCGGCGACATTCGCGTCGGTCATCCGGGCGTGCGCATGGGTCAGCCGGAAATCAACGCGGGTATCGCCAGCACGACGGGTCCGTGGATCATGAACTCGATGCTCGGCATGTCGCGAACCATCGAACTCACGCTCACCGGTCGCCTGATGGACGCGGAGGAGTGTCACCGCATCGGTCTCATGCATCACCTCGTGCCGGAAGAAAAGGTGTTCGAGAAGGCGCTCGAAATCGCCACCGAACTCGCGGACAAGCCACCGGTTGCCATGCGTCTGGACAAGCAGCGTTTTCGCGAGATGACGGAGCCGGGTTTCGTCGATTGCATCGAAGCGGGCATGCGCATTCAGCGCGAAGCGTACGACTCCGGGGAGCCGGCTCGCATGATGGAAGCGTTCTTCAAAAAGCGCGCCAAATAAATCGGGCTGAAGCCGAGCCGTTCCTTTTCAATCCCTGTGCGGGAGACCTGAAACATGACGCAAGACTTCAATCCGACGCGACGCCGCGCCCTGCAAGGCGCGCTTGCGCTAGCCGTAACTGGCGCAATGCCGCTTGCAGCACGCGCGCAGAGTAAGCAGATCGTGGTGTCGGACCCGGGCGGCCCGTACACGACGGCGTATCGCGAGGCCTTCTACGATCCGTTCGAGAAAGCCACCGGCATCAAGGTGGTGAGCGTCGCGCGCGAATCTCAACCGGTGGCGCAGTTCGCCGCGATGGTGCAAACCAAGAACTACGTGTGGGACGTAACCACGCTCACGTTGTCCGCCGACATTCCGTATCTCGAGTCGAAAGGGCTGCTCGAACCGATCGGGCTGAAGGCGAGCGACTTCCCGGACATCATGCCCGAGGCGATCACGCCGAACTGGCTTGGTGTGGACGTGTATTCGACGGTGCTTGCCTATCGCGCCGACAAGTTCAAGGACAACGGCCCGAAGTCGTGGGCGGATTTCTGGGACGTGAAGAAATTTCCCGGCCGCCGCTGCCTGCGGCGCAGTCCGCTCGACACGCTGGAGCAGGCGCTGCTGGCCGACGGCGTGCCGCTCGACAAGCTCTATCCGCTTGACGTTGATCGCGCCTTCAAGAGTCTCGACAAGATCAAGCCGCATATCGCCATCTGGTGGACCTCGGGCGCGCAGGCCATGCAGGCGATCCAGAGCGGCGACGTCGACATGATCTCGACCTGGAATGGCCGCGCGCAAGCCGCGAAGGATTCGGGCGCGCCGGTCAACATCGTGTGGAATCAGGGCCTGTATTCCATCGAGGGCTGGGGCATTCCGAAGGGCACGCCGCGCGCCGATGCAGCCAGGCAGTTCGTGCGCTTTTGCGCCGATGCGAAGCGCCAGGCCGCGCTCACCCGCACGCTGGCTTACGGACCGACCAACAAGAAGTCGTTCGAGACCATCGACAAGGAGCGTGCCGCGCTGTTGCCGACGGCGCCGGAAAACATCAAGGACATGAAGCTGCCGAGTCCGCAATGGTGGGAAGAGAATCGCCAGAAAGTCACCGAGCGGTTCAATTCGTGGATCATTTCGTAAGGAGCGGAAGATGAGCTCGAAACTCGAGGCAATCGGCATCGCGAAGCGTTATGGCGACGCCATCGCGCTGGAAGCGACGGACCTCGCCGTGCGGGCGGGCGAGTTCCTGACGCTGCTCGGTCCCTCGGGTTCGGGCAAGACCACGTTGTTGCAGATGATCTCCGGGCTCGTTGCGCCGAGCGCGGGGCGTATCGAGATAGATGGCCGCGACGTGACGCATGTCGAGCCGGGCAAGCGCGGCATCGGCATGGTGTTTCAGAGCTATGCGCTCTTTCCGCACATGAGCGTGTGGGACAACGTCGCATACGGTCTGCGCATGCGGCGCAAGTCGCGCGAGGACGTGCGCGCCGCCGTGGACGACGCGCTCGCCATGGTGCGCATGACCGAATACGCCAAGCGCTTTCCGAAGGAACTGTCGGGCGGCCAGCAGCAGCGTATCGCGCTGGCGCGATGCTTTGCGTATCGTCCGTCGGTGATCTTGCTGGACGAGCCGCTCGGCGCGCTGGACAAGAAGCTGCGCGAGCATATGCAGTCGGAAATCCGCCGTCTGCACAAAGAGCTTGGCGCGACCTTCGTCTACGTCACGCACGATCAGGACGAAGCGCTCACGCTTTCGGACCGCATCTGCCTCATGAATCAGGCGCGCATCGAACAGGTAGGCACGCCCGCCGATCTCTACGACCGCCCGGCGACGCGATTCGCGGCGGGCTTCATCGGTCACTCGAATCTGCTGGAAGGCGCGCTCGACGACACGCGCGGCAAGGGCGGCGAGCCCATTCTGCTTGCCGCCGGCGGACGCATTCCCTTGCCGATGAACGCGCAAGTCGCACCGTCGACGCGCCACACGCTGTTGCTGCGTCCCGAGGCGCCGCGCCTCGTGGAACCGAAGAGCGGCTTCATCGACGGCACCATCGCCGATGTCGTTTTCTTCGGCAGCGATACGCGCGTGCAACTCGCCATGAACGACGGCAGCGAGATCACGGTGCGCTGCGAGCGCAGCCTGTCGCCACGCATCGGTGAAAGGGTGGGCCTCGTGTGGGACCCGTATCGCACCACGTTGCTGCACGCCTGAGGACGCGCATATGACCATCGCACTTCACGCGCAACGCGAGAACGAAGGCTCGCGGCGCGGCCGGTCCGTGTGGACCGCGCGCACGTTGCGCATCTTGCCTATCGTGCCGACCTTGTTGTTCCTGCTGGTGTTCTTCATCGTGCCGGTCGGCGAGATTCTGCAAGGCGGACTCGTCGGCGCAGACGGGCAATACGGTTTCTCGCAGTTCGAACGCATCGCGCGCACGCCGGTTTATGCCAAGGTTTTGTGGATTACGTTCGGCATCTCGTTCATGACGGCGGCGTTGTCCATTCTGCTCGGCTATCCGGTTGCGTACATGTTGAGCCGTCTGTCGGAACGCGTGCGCGAACGCTGGCTGTTGTGGATCATGCTGCCGTTCTGGACCAGCTACCTTGTCAAAACCTATGCGTGGATGCTGCTGCTCTCCAAGACCGGCGTGCTGTCGACCATCGCGCTGTCGCTCGGTCTCGTGCGGGAAACGAGCGGTACGATTCCATCGCTGACCGGCGTCCTGATCGGCATGGTGCATTCCATGATGCCGCTCGCCGTGATGACCATGCTGCCTGTGATGCGCGGTATCGACGACCGTCTGACACAAGCCGCCGAAACGCTCGGCGCGCAACGCAGCATGAGCTTTTTCACGGTGTTTCTGCCCTTGTCGTCGCCGGGTGTCGCGGCGGCGGGACTGCTCGTGTTCATCTCGAGTCTCGGCTTCTTCATCGTGCCGGCGCTGCTTGGCTCGCCGAAGGAAACGATGATCGCGCAACTCGTGATCTCGTCCGTGCTCGAACTCTTCGACATGCGGTTCGCCGGCGCGCTCTCGACCGTGCTGCTCGTCTGCTCGATCGTGATCTTCTTCGTCTATGACCGCATGGTCGGCCTGACTTCGCTCACGGGCGAAGTCACCGAGCGTTCGCGCGGCTCGCGGGCGCAAGGCATCAAGCTCGCCGTTCTGATGCTGGCCGGCCGCCTCTTCGCGCCGTTTCTCATGCGCCGCAATCCGCATGCGGATACCGCCGCGCGCGCAGCCAGTCCGCTCGGCGTCTACACCTGCGCGATCATGGTGGTGCTGGTCGCGCCGGTGCTGTCGGTGATTCCGTACGCGTTCACGAAGAGCGACTACATCGCGTTCCCGCCGAAGCTTTTCAGCGGCAAGTGGTTCGGCACCTTCATGGATTCGCCCGTGTGGCACAGCGCGATCATCCGATCGTTCGAAGTGGGATTCGGCACCGCGGTGCTGTCGCTGCTGCTCGGCTTCGGCGCGACGCTCGCGATGACGCGCATGCCGCGCCGCGCCAGCAAACCGGTGTTCGCGCTGCTGGTCGCGCCGTTGATCGTGCCGCGTATCGTGGTGGCGGTCGGGCTCCTGTATCTGTTCGGACGCTTCGGGCTGACGGGCACCAACCTCGGCCTCGTGATCGGGCATACGGTGCTCGCTATTCCCTACGTGGTGGTGACGCTTGCAGCCGGCTTCCAGCGCTTCGACTGGCGTCTGGACGATGCCGCGCGGGTCATGGGCGCATCGCCGCTGCGGCGTATCACGTCGATCGTGCTGCCGCTTCTGATGGCGAGCGTGACGGCGGCGTTCCTGTTCGCATTTCTGGTTTCCTTCGACGATCTCACCATTGCGATCTTCGTGAGCGGCGGCATCAACTCGACGCTACCCAAACAGATGTGGGACGACATCCAATTGGCCGTGACGCCCACGCTCGCGGCGGTATCGACCACGCTGATCGTGCTGATCGCGCTGGTGGTGGCGGTGTCGTCGTGGATCAAGCGCCGCGCGCGCTGATTTCGACACCATTCAGCGACACCCAGCCATAAAAGCAGTCCATAACCCGATTCGAACATGCATCGTTATTCAGAATACTTTGGCCACCGGCACGCGAACGACGAACTCGATTGCGCGCCGCTCCTCGCGGCCGGATTGCGCGCCACGCCCGCGCGCACCGTCGTGCATTTCGACGATCATGCAATCTCGTGCGCGGACGCCTCGCGTCATATCGTGCAATTGCAACGCTGGTTCGCGGGTCAGGGGCTCGTGCCGGGCGATCGCGTCGCGGTGATGCTCGGCAACAGTCCCGAACACATTCATCTGATTTACGCACTCGTGTTGAGCGGCCTCGTCTGGGTGCCGGTGAACATCAAGTTGCGCGCGTCGGGCCTCGACTATCTGCTGCAACATGCAGAACCGAAACTCTTCGTCATCGACGGCGAGTTCGACGCGATCACGGCATCGATCGACTGCGGCATGTCCAAACGCACGCGCCTGCCCGCGTTCGATGCGGCGGATACGAACGCCGCGTTCGCCACGCCGGCGATCCCCGTCGACGCGCCGTTGTGCATCATCTATACATCCGGCACGACGGGCGCGCCGAAGGGCGTCGTATTCACGCATCGCATGATGCGCATTGCGAGTGAAGCGGCGTTGCGTGTCGCCGACGTGCGCGAGGGCGACCGCCTGTTCCTGTGGGAGCCGCTGTGCCACATCGGCGGCGCGCAGATGCTGTTGCTGCCGTTCCTCGAACCGGTGACACTGCATGCGGTGCCGCGCTTCTCGGCTTCGCAGTTTTGGCCGCAAGTGGAGCGCGCGGGCGCGACGCAACTGCATTACCTTGGCGGCGTGCTCGATATCCTGATGCAGTTGCCCGAAGCCGCGCAGCCTTCAGCGCATTCGTTGCGCGTGGCGTGGGGCGCGGGTGTGAGCGCGTCTGCGTGGGAGCCGATACAAACGCGCCTCAAGGTGCGTCTGCGCGAGTGCTACGGCATGACGGAGTGTTCTAGCTTCGCTACCGCGAACGTTACCGGCAAGCCGGGGTCCATCGGCCGCGCGCTGCCGTGGCTCGATATCGAATTGCTCGATGAACACGGCCAGCCGGTGCCGCCAGGCGAGGCGGGTGAGATCGTGTTGTCGAGCAAAGTGGAAGGGACCTTTTTGCCAGCGTATCTGAAGAATCCCGAGGCGACGAAATCTGCGCTTCGCAACGGCAAATTGCACACGGGCGATCGCGCGCGCCGCGACGCCGATGGCGATCTGTATTTCGTCGGCCGGCAGACGGACAGCATGCGTGTGCGCGGCGAGAACGTGTCGGCATGGGAGATCGAACGCGTTTTCGCGACGCATCCGGCGGTGCGGTTGAGCGCTGCGATGGGCGTGGCGTCGGCGGTCGGCGAGCAGGACATTCTGCTCAACGTGCAGTTCAAGGACGAGCCGGTGGACTGGGAAACGCTGCACATATGGGCGCGAGAGCGCCTCGCGAGTTTTCAGTTGCCGCGTTATTACCGCGCGGCGCCGGGCTTCGAACTGACGGCGAGCGAACGCATCAAGAAGCATCTGCTGTCGCGCAGCGTGGAAGACGCGTGGGATCGGCTGGCCAGCGTGAAAGCCTAAGGAGTTATCGCATTCAGATAGGGTAATAGGGCTATGCGATAATTTTGCCATCGACGACAAAAGCATACGAGAGATGAGCGACGAGTCCAAAGCCCCGCGAAAACGCAAGAACGCCGCCGCGAAAGGGCTTGGCGAGGCGGTGGACGCAACTGCGTCGTCGCTGTACGTACAGTCCGTCGAAAAGGCCATGAAGGTGCTCACGGCTTTCGACGGTAGCAAGCGGCAGTTGTCGCTTTCGGAAATCTCGGCCATCACGGGCTTCGACATGAGCGCGACGCAGCGCTTCAGTTTTACGCTGGCGGCGCTCGGCTATCTGTTCAAGGACCCCGACAGCCGCAAGTACGAACTGTCGCCACGGCTGCTGGACTTCACCTATCACTACCTCACGTCGAACGATCTCGTGAGCCGCGCCACGCCGTATCTGCAGCAACTCGGATCGGAGACGGAAGAGGCCACCAATCTCACCGTGCTGGACGACACGGACATCGTTTTCGTGCTGCGCATCGTGAGCCGCAACGTGTTCAACGCGCACGTCATCACCGGCTCGCGCTTGCCGGCTTATTGCACGGCGCCCGGTCTCTCGATCCTCGCCACGCTCGCCGACGGCGAGATCGACGACATTCTCTCGCGTACCAACCTCGTGCCCTATACGGCCTCGACGGTGTATCAGCCGCGCAAGATCAAGGAGCGTATTGCACAGATTCGCAAGCAGGGCTATGCGCACACGGAGGACGAATATTTCGTCAGCGACATCTCCACCGCGGCCGCCATCACCAATGCGCACGGACGAGGCATCGGCGCGGTGAACATTGCGGTGGCGCGTTCGCGCTGGCAGGCCGATCGCGACGAAAAGCGCTTCGCGGATCTCGTCATTTCCACGGCGTCCGCCATTTCCACGCGCAGGCGCATCGAATAAGCCGCATCGAATAGGTTCGACGCCGCTTGGAGCGCGACGATCGGCACGCCCTCGAACGACGGGCACGACAGCGATACTGTGTAGATTCAAGCGCCGGCAAAAAGCCGCGCAAGCGCCGCACGATAGTCGCGATAATGCCGCGCTTCATCGCGATGCCGACGCTCACGGATCACGCACTCGCCGCCAACGAACACATCGCGCACGGGCGATTCGCCGTGTTCGCAGAATACGACGGAAGAGAGCCACGTCGCGCTCGTCTGTTCCGCAAGATTCGGATGATCGGCGTCGAGCACGATCCAATCCGCGCGCGCCCCCGGCATGAGCGCGCCGACTGCGCGGCCGGTCGCGCATGCGCCGCCTTCGAGGGCGTCGCGAAACAGGCGATCGGCAACGTGCGCCGTTTCGTCCGATGCCAGCACGTTACGCTGCCGCCGCGACAGACGCTGGCCATATTCGAGCAGTCGCAGTTCCGCGCGCCAGTCCACGCCGACATGACTATCCGAGCCGATACCGAAAGCGCCGCCTGCGTCGAGGTAGTCGTTCGCGGGGAAAATCCCGTCGCCGAGATTCGCTTCGGTGGTGAGGCACAGGCCCGCAATGGCGCCGCTTTTCGCGAGCGCAGCGGTTTCGCTGGCGTCGATATGCGTCGCATGCACGAGGCACCAGCGCGCGTTCACGTCGAAACGATCCAGCAGCCATTGCACGGGCCGCGCGCCCAGCGCGGCAAGCGAAGCATCCACTTCCGCTGTTTGCTCCGCGATGTGGATATGAACCGGCGCGTCAGGCGAAATGTCATTCAACGCTTCGATGACGACGCGCAGAGACGCCTCCGACACCGCGCGCAGCGAATGCGGCGCGACGCCGTATCGCAGTGCGCCATGTTCGGGCCGGGCATGACGCAACGCGGCTAGCAGATCGAGATAGCCTTCGGTGGTATTGACGAAGCGCCGCTGATCGTCGCGAGGTGGCTCTTCGCCGAAGCCGCTGAACTGATAGAGCACCGGCAGCATCGTCATGCCGATGCCGGTTTCGCTCGCCGCATCCACCACGCGTTGCGCAAGCTCGGCGGGGTTTGCATGGCGCGTTCCATCCTCCGCGTGATGCACGTAATGGAACTCGCAGACGGACGTGTAACCAGCCTTGAGCATCTCGACATACAGCCAGCGCGCAATGGCGCCGAGCGTCTCGGGCGTGATGCGCGCGGCGAAGCGATACATCAGTTCCCGCCAGCTCCAGAAACTGTCGGTCGGGTTCGCGCGATACTCGGTGAGTCCGGCCATCGCGCGCTGAAACGCGTGCGAATGAAGATTCGGCATGCCGGGAATGACCGGTCCGGCGGCACGCGCGACGCCCGCGGGCACATCGCGCTTATCGGGTGTGACCGCCACGAGCGTACCTGTGGCGTCCCATTCGAGCAGCACGTCGGTGCGCCAGCCTTCGGGCAAAAGCGCATGCGCCGCAAAGAGTGATTTCGTGCGTGTATTCATGAGCGGACTACTCGGTATCGGGCATCGGTGAAACATTCACGCACGCGACAAAACCGCTTGCAGGAACGAGCGTGTACGAGGCTGCGTGGGCGTCGAAAAGATTTGCGAGGGCGGGCCTGCCTCGACGATCTCGCCGCCATCCATCACGACGACGACATCCGCCACTTCTCTCGCAAAGCCCATCTCATGCGTGACGACGAGCATGGTCATGCCTTCGGCGGCGAGCAGCTTCATCACCTGAAGCACTTCGCCGACGAGTTCGGGATCGAGCGCGGACGTGGGTTCGTCGAAGAGCATGACGCGCGGTTGCATGGCCAGCGCCCGCGCAATGGCGACGCGCTGTTTCTGGCCGCCCGACAAACTCGCGGGCATGGCATGCGCCTTGTGTTCGAGGCCGACTTTTCTGAGCAGGCCTAGCGCGGCCGTTTCGGCATCTGCCTTCGATGCACCGCGCAACATCCGCGGTCCCACGGTAATGTTGTGCAGCACCGAAAGATGCGGGAACAGATTGAACGACTGAAACACCATGCCCACTTCCGTGCGCAATGCATTCAGCGCGCGCTCCTTGAGCATGGTTCCCTGATCGACGAGACGATGCCCGCAGATGTCGATGGTTCCGCGCTCGGGCTGCTCCAGACCGTTGCAGCAGCGCAGAAACGTGCTCTTGCCGGAGCCGCTTGGCCCGATCACCACGACAACTTGACTCGGCTCTATATCGAAGTCGATACCGTTCAATACGCGATGCGTCCCGAACGACTTAGTGAGATCGCGAATGCTGAGAATGGGTTGGGCGCTGTTCATTGCACCATGCCTCCTGCGCGCAGCCGTCGCTCCACGCGATGAAGAATGTAGTTCGTCGTCTGCGTCAGGACGAGATAGACGAGCGCGACGACGAGATACACCTCCAGCGACCGGTACGACACGCTGATGATCTTCTGTGCTTCGTGCATGAGATCGTCGATGGTCAGAAGCGACACCAGCGCCGAGTTCTTGATGAGCGCGATGAACTCGTTGCCGAGCGGCGGAATCATGCGCACGACGGCTTGCGGAAGAATGATCGCTCGCATGGCCTGACCCGCCGACATGCCGATGGAGCGCGCAGCTTCCATCTGTCCACGATCCACCGATTGAATCGCGCCACGCACGACCTCCGACACGTAGGCCGCCGAATACAGGCCGAGCCCGAGCATGCCGCACACGAAGGCAGGCAGCAGGATATTGAACTGCGGCAGGCCGAAGAACAGCAGAAACAGTTGCACGAGCAAGGGCGTGCCGCGAAAGAAGATCAGATATCCGGTGCAGAAGCCGTAGACGATGCGCCGCTGCGGCGAGAGCCGGCCGATGCCGATCAGAAGTCCGAGCAGGCACGAGAGCACGAGCGCGGCGGCGGTCACTTCCACCGTGACGAGCGCGCCATGCGCCAGATCGTCCCAACCGGCGAAGGCTGGCGTGAAGTCGAGTTGCATGGCTCAGGTCCGCCGGCTTACTTCGCGCTTGCCGTCGTGCCGGCGCTCGCGCTGAACCACTTCTTCACGATCGCGTCGTAGGTGCCGTCCGCCTTGATCTTGGCGAGCGCGGCGTTCATCTGATCGCGCAATTGCGGCTCGTCCTTGCGCACCGCGATGCCATATGCCTCGGTCGTCAGCTCCTTGTCCAGCACGCGAAAGCCGGGGCGCGTGCGCGCGAACTGGAATGCGGCGGGCTTGCCCGTCACGGCGGCATCCGCGCGGCCGATGCCGACCAGATCGAACATCTCCTGATTCTTTTCCACTTCCACGCGCTGCACTTGCGGATAGTTGTCGCGCAGGAAGTTGACCGATTTCGTGCCGACCTGCACCGTCACTTTCTTGCCGTTGAGATCGGCGAGCGTCTTGATCGGCGAATCCGCCTTGACCAGTGCGGACAGGCCGCCCGCGAAGTACGACTGGGTGAAATCGATCACCTGGGCGCGTTCCGGCGTGATGTAGATGCCGGAGATGGCTGCATCGAAACGATGGGCGACGAGGCCCGGAACCAGTCCCTTGAAGTCGATATCGGTCCACTGAATCTGCTTGCCCATGCTCTTGGCGAGCGCGTTCATGATGTCGATATCGAAGCCGGTGCGCTGACCCTTGTCGACGAACTCCATCGGCGGGAAGGTAGCGTCCGTGGCGACGTTCAAAACGTTCGAGTCTTGCGCGGCCGCGGCGCCAGGCAGCGCGGCAATCATCATGGCGATACCGAAACTCGCGGCGGAAAGCAGGTTTTTGATTTTCATGGCGTGGCTCCAGGGGTGTGGTCTGTCGTTGATTGGCGGTTCAGGCGGCCTGCAGCCGCGCGGATATGGCATTGGCGGCGCGCACGGTCCAGTCCGCGAGTTGCTGCTCCCGGCCTGCCGCGCGCGAGGAGGGCGCCATCAGCGTGATCGATGCGCTCGCGCCCGCGCTGCGCGACGCGCGCCGGAACACGGGCGCGCTTACGCCCCATACGCCGGGATCGACTTCGCTTTCGCTCACCGCGAAGCCGCGCGAGCGAATGCGCTCCAGTTCGGTTTCGAGGGCGGCGCGGGTGGCATCGTCGTTGGCGAACAGACGTTCCAGCGTCTCGGCGCGCAGTTTGTCGGCCATGAAGGCGAGCAGCGACTTGGCGGATGCGCCCGAGCGCAACGGCACCGAGCGTCCCTTTTCAAAAGAGCAGCGCAACGACTGCGTGCTCTCGATCATTTCGAGGCAGATCACCTGATCGTTCACGGCGACGATCAGGCCGACGCTTTCCTGCGTGGCGTTCGCGAGCTTCAGCATGCCTTCGCGGCTCGCTTCGACCAGCAGCGAATTGACGTCGAAGCCGAGCGCGAGTTGAAGACTGATCGGGCCGGGCGCGTAAAAACCGGCGTCCTCGGTGACGAAGCCCCAGCGTTTGAGCAACGCCACTTGCCGATAAAGCGTGCTCTGCGCGAGACCGGTGGCGGCGAGTATGTCCTTCGCGGACATGGCCTTGCCGTGGCTGGCGAGCGCGGTCAGCACGAGCAGCAGGCGCTCGGCGCCGGTGACGTTAGTTTCCCGTTTCACTGTGATGTCCAGCCGGAAAGGCGATGTCGATGAGCGCAGAATGCCACATCGCTCCCGGCGGACAAAAAAGGGATTCCCAGCGATTGGGAATAAAGGTGAGGTTTTTAGCCGAACGTGAGGGGGTCATGCACGCGAGGCGCGGCAAGGTTTGCCCGATACGCCTCCTGGGTCAGCGCATGTCGATCGTTTCAGTCAGTTCCGGCACGAGCGAAAACAGGTCGCCGACGACGCCGTAATCCGCGACGCTGAAAATAGGCGCTTCCGGATCTTTGTTGATGGCGACGATGACCTTACTGTCCTTCATCCCGGCCAGATGCTGAATGGCGCCCGAAATACCAACGGCCACGTACAACTGCGGCGCGACGATCTTGCCCGTCTGACCCACTTGATAGTCGTTCGGCACGTAACCGGCATCCACCGCCGCGCGTGATGCGCCCATTGCCGCGCCAAGCTTGTCGGCCAACGGTTCGAGCACCTTCGTGTAGTTCTCGCCGCTGCCGAGACCACGTCCACCCGACACGATGATCGAAGCCGAAGTCAGTTCCGGCCGATCCAGCTTCGTGACTTCGCGGCTGAC
>NZ_JALQDW010000027.1:0-250506 GCF_023631025.1 Caballeronia sp. GACF4 | reverse complement strand
GAAACTGTCTTCTTTGGAAGCAGGAACCGACCCCAAACCGGACATTTCAATTTAGCCGGATATCGGACATTTCAAATTGGCCTCGACACGCGTGTAGGTCCCAAGTTCAAATCTATGGCCAGCCCGAATTTTGCAACCTCTGGTTTTGACAGTGTGTGGCTTGCGCAAATCTATCCGGAATCGTGCCGGACGCTCGTCCGTTGTTCCGAGATGAAAACCGCACCAGTCGAACCTCAAAATGTCGGCAGCTGCTAATGAGCTGTAGAACTTGTCAGGTTATTCGTCCGGTCGCTGAGCCGTTGGCCATCAAACTCCAGCAGTCGCAAAACCTGGTTAGCAAATCTCAACTTTTGTTAATCAACAACGAACCTTGATATTCCGTATGCTTCATCAGAACGGCCCAAGCGATCCGAGCAAGCTTGTTGGCAAGCGCGCATGCAACCACATTCGAGTGTCGTCGAATCAACATCGAACGAATCCAATCTCCAAGCCTGTCGTTACGTTTTTGCACGCGCTGTATGACAGCACGCGCGCCTTGCACGAGCAGACGGCGCAGATGTTTGTCACCGCGTTTGCTGATGCCGCATAAGGTCGTTCGTCCGCCCGTGCTTTTCTGACGTGGGACTAGTCCGATCGATGCGGCAAAATTTCTTCCACCCGCATACTGTGTGATGCTTCCGATTTCAGATGCGAGCAAGCTTGCCGTGATGGTGCCAATCCCCGGAATTGAAAGCAATCGAGCGGCGTTTTCGTCCTCGCGAAGCTGCGCGACCAGTTCCTTCTCGATTTCGACAACTTGGGCGTCAAGATATTTATAGTGTTCGTGCAGTCGTTGAATGATTTGGAGAAGCCTCGACGGGAGATCATTGAGCGCGATGACATCAGGCAAACGACGCAAGGTTACTTTGGAAATTGGCACCACGACGCCAAATTCGAGCAAGATACCGTGAATTCGATTGATGGTGGCCGTACGCTCCGTTACCAAACCCTCACGCGTTCGATGTAGTGCGGCTAGAAGTTGCTGGGCTTCCGTTCGAGGCTCGACGAAGCGCATTGCTGGTCGGGATGCGGCTTCACAGATCGCCTCAGCATCAATGTAGTCATTCTTATTGCTCTTCACAAACGGCCGCACATATTGCGGCGAAATCAGCTTGCTCGCGTGCCCCATCGCATTCAGCTTGCGTGCTAGCCAGTGTGAACCAGCACAAGCTTCCATGACGACAGTAACGGCTTTGAGATTGCTGAAGAAGGAAAGCAACTGCTGACGCGAAAGCTTCTTGCGAAAGACCGCATGGCCCTTCGCATCCTGCCCGTGAACGTGAAACACATGCTTGCCCAGATCGATGCCGATCAGCGTGACCTCGTCCATGTCACCCTCCATCTACGTTGGATCGAACCTCTCATAGTAGGACGATCGCTGGGTTCGGGCTGGCCATTTCATTATGTCGTGTTTCTGCCAAGTAGAGATGTCGCCTTTTGACGTAGCTTCGTTGCCAGACAAGCGTTTGAGGAGCGCTGGCGATGAACACGACCGGGACCCTCACAATGTCAATGCACGAAGTGGATCGCCTCAGGGTCATTCAGGCTGTCGTCGAGCGGCAGCTCAAGCCGGGCCGGGCCGTTGAGCGGCTGGAATTGAGCGTGCGACAGGTCGAGCGGCGAATGCTGCGTTATCGAGCGACCGGTGCGCTCGGTCTGGTCTCGCTTAAGCGCGCACGCGCGAGCAATCATCGACTACCTGAGGGCGTGGCGCAGCGCGCGCTTGGGTTGATCCGCGAGCGCTACGCCGACTTCGGATCTACCTTGGCATGCGAGAAGTTACGGGAGTGCCACGGCATCAGACTGGCTGTCGAGACAGTGTGAACGTTGATGACGGCCGCAGGACTCTGGGTTCCCCGCAAGCAGCGCCCGCCCAGCATTCACCAGCCGCGTAATCGGCGCGCGTGCCTGGGTGAGCTGATCCAGATCGATGGCAGCGATCATCGCTGGTTTGAAGAGCGAGCGCCGCAATGCACGCTGCTTGTGTTTATCGATGACACCACCGGACGGCTGATGACGCTGCACTTCACCGCGACCGAGTGGACCTTCAGCTATTTCGAGGCGCTGTCAAAGTACTTGCGCGCACACGGCAAACCGATGGCGTTCCGTAGCGACAAGGCCAGTGTGTTCAATGTCAAGAACCGTTCGAGCACGGCGGGCAAAGGCGTGACGCAATTCGGGCGAGCCTTGTACGAGCTCAACATCGACGCATTTTGAGCAGACACGAGTCAGGCCAAGGGCCGCGTGGAGCGTGCCAATTTGACCTTGCAGGATCGGCAACGTCTGGACACCTTTAGAAAAGAAGCGAATGAAACTAAATGCGGGTCAAGATAACCAACGTAATACGCAAAAAATCAAATCAATTGCATTTCCGAGTTAGACATTAACAGCATAATGTTGCTTAAAAATGGCATACGCCTCCGAACACCCAACACGAGTCTCACTCCCTCCCCTGAACCCGTCGCATGATCCGATCAAGCGCCTCCGAATAACTCGCGAAAGTCCCCTTCTGCTGCAACTCCGCGTGGAGCTGCTCGTTGATGCCGCCGGGCGTGCTCGACTCCTTGATCATCTTCGAGAACGGTTGATCGTCTCGCGTCGTATCGTGTGCCAAGCCGACGTGATAGCCCGACAAAAACGATCGGGCCGCCTCATACGGCAGCCCTTGGCGAACGAGCCACGCAGCCTGCTCTTCCAGTAGCGCGTAGAAACTGGCCATGGTTGCCGTGACTGCCGACAGCGCATCGAACTGATGTTCGCTGTTTACTTCGACCGCCTTACCCAACGGTCCAAAGAGCGCTCGCGCGAGTTCGCTCGGCGGACAGATGGCCGTGCTGCCCTTGCCTTCCGCGACGGCCGGCAAAGGAACCGCGCGCGCGATACTCGCGGCCGTGCGCACCATGCCGAACACTCGCTCGATCGACAAGCCCGCCATGAAGCTGATGACCTGATGCCGTGCATCGAACTCGAGTTCGCCAAGCACCGTCGACGCAATTTGCGGCACGACCGCGAGACACACGACGTCGCTGGTGTCGAGCACCTCCTGATTGCTGCTGCACACCGCGACACGCGCGTCGAGACTCGCAAGTTTCGCGGCGATTTCGGCATTGCGCGGCGAAAGCGCAATGTGTTCAAAAGGAACGTCGAACCGAATCATTCCGGTCACGACGGCCCGCGTGATCGTGCCGGTGCCAATGAATCCAATGCGCATAGTGCCTCGTATGGTCTGAGATGAACGGTTCAATCGAGCCCGAGCCACGTGGCCTTGGGCTACATATACCGTATCGTGCCGCAAACTGCGTTGTCATGCCGCGAGCGAAAATAGCAGCCAAGCGCAGTGGCCAATGCCGCAACAACGAGCCGTCGCGACATTGAGTCGGTCATCGATCGATGCGCCTGAGGAACGTTCGATGCTCATCGTGCAAGCGCGCGATCGCCCGCCGAACCAGGGTCCGTGGCGCAAATGGCTCGGCTTCATTTGACCAACTCGACGCCCGACGAAAACTCACGCGATCTCGCTGCCGTTGCACAAGGCGGTGCTCAATGCCATTATCGGCGGCGACGGCCTGCGCGCGAGCGCCGCCATGCTGGAACATCTCGTCGATACGGAAGCGCGCCGTCGACGTTCCGCACGGCTGCAAGGAGACAGCGGCTCAGAGGCGTAAGCACGCAGTGGTGCCGCGCAACATCTTTCGTTTGATCAATCGTGAGGACGTGTCATGGCGATCATCAGTGATGTCAGTAGCGACTATTTCCGCATTCCCCTGCCCGTGCCGTTGTCCGACAGCACGCACGGCCTCATTCCCAATTTCGAGCTGGTCACGGTAACCGTTCGCGATGCCGATGGCGCCCAAGGCGTCGGCTACACCTACACCGTCGGGCGCAACGGCCGTTCGGTTCAGGCGGCGGCAAACGAGATCGCCGAACTGGCCCGGCATCAGGATGCGGACCTGGCCGAAGCGCTCTGGAAATCGATCTGGTGGGCCATGCATTACGGTGGGCGCGGCGGCCCGACTGTCCTCGCGCTATCCGCTTTCGACATGGCGATCTGGGACCTGAAGTCGAAGCGCGCGAACCTGCCGCTCTGGCGCATGCTCGGCGGCTACGATCCCAAGGTGCCGGTCTATGCGGGTGGTGTCGATCTGGACTTTCCACTCGATCAGTTGTTGCGCCAGGCAGAAGGTTTCATCGACCAAGGCTTTCGCGCCATCAAGATGAAAGTGGGACGCAAGAATCTGGCGGAGGACGTGGCGCGCGTCGCGGCCATGCGCGAGATGCTCGGCGACAGCTTCCCGCTGATGGTCGACGCCAACATGAAATGGTCCGTCGACGAGGCCATCCGCGCCGCGCGCGCACTTGCACCGTTCAACCCCGGCTGGCTCGAAGAGCCGACCATTCCCGACGATATCGCGGGTCACGCGAGGATCGTCAGCGAAGGCGGCTTGCCGGTCGCGACAGGGGAAAACATGCGCACGATCTGGGAGTTCCAGCAGATGATCACCATCGGTCGTGTGTCGTACCCGGAGCCCGATGTCACGAATTGCGGGGGCATCACGCCGTTCATGAAGATCGCCCATCTCGCGGAAGCGCACAACCTTCCCGTCACCAGCCACGGCGCCCATGACGTGACCGTGCATTTGCTCGCGGCGGTTCCGAATCGCTCTTATCTCGAAGCGCACGGTTTCGGGCTGGAGAAGTATCTGGCCGAACCGCTTCGTATCGAGGACGGTTTTGCTATCGCTCCGGAAAGGCCGGGGCATGGAATCGAGTTCGACTGGAATAGGCTGAAGGCTTGAGCTGGCTGTCGCCTGCTCAAGCGAGCGTCGCGCATGTCTTCGCCAAACGATCGCGTAGCCCGCGATGCCCCGGCGAGCGATGCGTGCGCGACGTTCACTTCTTTTTCGGCAACCGGCCACGTCTTTCGAAGCTGATTACCTTGAAGGTCACCGGAACACGTACACAGTCCGCGCCCGCGCCGAAACCTCACATCACCTTATCCAACGTGATCGGCAGATCCCGAACCCGCTTGCCCGTGGCATTGAAAACCGCATTCGCCACGGCCGCACCCACGCCCGTGATACCGATCTCGCCGACGCCACGCGCGCCCATCGGCGTGTGCGGATCGGCTTCATCGTTCCAGATGACATCGATTCTCGGGACATCGAGATGAACTGGGACATGGTAATCGGCAAGCGATGGATTGATCACGCGGCCGCTTCTCTCGTCGAATTGAGTCTCTTCCATGAGCGCAAGGCCGAGTCCCATGATGATGCCGCCGCGAAACTGGCTCGCAGCCGTCTTGGCATTGATGATGCGACCGCAATCGAACGAACCGAGAAAACGGCTTACGCGAATCTCGCCTGTGACGACATTCACACGCACTTCGCAGAAGAGCGCGCTATGGCTGTGCATCGACCAGTGCTGCAATTCGAAAGGCATCGGGGCTTCGGCCTCCACGGTCACTTCATCGCGCTGACCGCGAGCGAGTATGGCGCCGTAGCGTTCGTGCCGGGTTTCGTCGTCGAGCGCGCAAAGGCCGCCGTCGTGGCCGCCAACGTCGTCGGGCAAAAGACCGGATAGCGGCGAACTGTTGCCCGCAAGACGGAGCAGTTCCTTCACGAGCTTGTGATGCGCCGCGATCACCGCCGCGCCAATGGCCGCCGTCTGCTGCGAACCGCCCGCGAGCACCGCGCCGGGCAAGTGTGAATCGGCGTACTTGAACTCAATGTCCTCCATGGCGAGTCCAAGGCGTTCGGCCACGATTTGCGTCTGCGCGGTCGATGTTCCCATGCCCATTTCGTGCGCGGCGATGCTGACCGTCGCACGCCCCGCGCTATTGAGCGTGATGCGCGCCGCACCGCCGGGCATCCGATAGTACGGATACGTTCCCGTTGCGCAGCCCACGCCAACGAGCCAGTCGCCGTCGCGGCGTGCGCCCGGCTCGCCGCGCTCGGCCCAACCGAATCGTTCACGGCCGGTCTTCCATGCCTCGACGATTCCGCGCTGGGAAAATGGCAGTCCCGTCGTCGGATCTTTCTCCGGCTCGTTCTTGAGTCGCAACTCGATAGGGTCCATGCCCATGGCGTGCGCGAGTTCGTCGATGCCGCATTCGAGCCCGAAGGTGCCGACCGCCTCGCCGGGCGCGCGCATGAACGTATTGGCCGTCATGTTCATCTTGACGGTCTCGACATCGAGCAGAAAACTGCGCGACGCATATGCGCTCTTTGCCGGCAAGATGAACGGCTCCGGCATGTTGTTATGAGGCGTCATGGCGACCGTGCCGGTATGAATCAACGCGTCCAGGGTTCCATCAGCCTGGGCACCGAGCGCCACGCGTTGCTCGGTGAGCGTGCGTCCACCGACGATGCGATATACGCCCTCGCGCGTCAACATGATCCGCACCGGCCGTTTCACGAGTTTCGATGCAGCCGCGGCCAAAACCTGGTGTTGCCAAATAGTCTTGGAACCGAATCCGCCGCCGACATACGGTGACGTGACATGCACGTCCTTCTCGTCGATGCCGAACACCTGCGCAATGGTCCACGCTTCGTGCGCGACCGCCTGCACGGTATCGTGGATACGCAGCGTCTCGTCCTTCCAATAGAGCGTCGCCGCATGCAACTCGATTGGATTGTGATTGTGACGCGGCGTCGTGTAGCGCACGTCGATCTTGTGCGGCGCGGAGGCGAGCATTGCCTCGGCATCCTTGATCTCGAGCTTGAGCGGCTCGCCCTGGAACACGCCCGGCTCCGAGCCGTGCGCCTTCGCTGCCGCCAAGGACGTCACCGCATCGCCTGAGGTCTCGTAAGTCACCTGTATCAGCGACTGCGCGTGGTCCGCCTGCTCTTGCGTTTCGGCCAGCACGAGCGCAACCGGTTGGCCGTTCCAGTGAACCTGATCGTCCTGCATGATTGGCACATCGTCGCCACCCGCGGCCTTGGGCTTCGTCATGAACGCGGGCATCGGCTTGAGACGCGGCGCGTTCTTGTACGTCATCACGAGCACGACGCCCGGCGCGGCGTCCGCCGCCGACGTATCGATCTGCACGATGCGGCCGCGCGCTATCGATGCGTACTTGAGTGCCGCGTACGTCATGCCATCGACTGGAAACTCGGCCGAGAAAGTCGCCTGACCGGACACCTTCAACGGTCCGTCGATACGGCTAACCGGTGCGCCGATCAGCCCGTGCTTGTGAAGGATCAAAGGGTCCGGCTTGCCGCCGGGAATGAAGCTATCGGGTGCGAGGGCGATGGCTTTTTTCATGACCGCCTGCGCGGCGTCCTTGAGGATAGGCATTAGCGGATCTCCTTGCGAGCGGTCAGTTTGACCAGTGTGTCGGCAATCACGCGCTGACCCAGTTCGATCTTGAAGGCGTTGTCGCGAAGACCTCGAGCGGACGCGAATTCCGCCGCTGCGGCAGCGCGATACGCGGCTTCGGTCGCGGGTCCATCCTTGAGCGCCGCTTCGAGCGCGAAGGCACGCCACGGCTTGTGCGCGACACCGCCCAGGGCGACTTTCACCTCCTTGACCATGCCGCCCTGCACGTCGAGAACCGCCGCCACGGAAACGAGCGCGAAGGCATAGGAAGATCGATCACGGACTTTGCGATAGGCGGATCGGCCCGCCGATTCAGGCGGCAACGTAAGGGCCGTAATCAGTTCACCTGCCTCGAGCACCGTTTCGATGTTCGGTGTGTCGCCGGGCAGGACGTGAAGATCGACCAGGGGAATACGACGCGCGCCATTGAGGCCTTCGACTTCCACGTTCGCGCCGAGTGCGGCGAGCGCTACCGCCATGTCCGAGGGATGCGTGGCAACGCACGCGGAGGACGCGCCGAAGATGGCGTGCATGCGGTTGAATCCGTCCATTGCATCGCAGCCCGAACCCGGCTCGCGCTTGTTGCAGCGGGCGGCATCATCGTAAAAGTAGCCGCAGCGGGTGCGTTGCAGGAGATTGCCGCCGACCGTTGCCATGTTGCGAATCTGCGCGGAAGCGCCTGCAAGGATGGCCTCGGACAATAGCGGGTAGCGTTCGCGCACGCGCCGGTCAGCGGCCACGGCGGTGTTCTTTACGCCGGCGCCGATTCTCAGGCCGCCGTCATCCGTGTCGTCGATGGCGCATGAGAGGCCCGTGATATCGATCAGCATCGTCGGATGCTCGATCGTCTCTCGCATCAGATCGACGAGATTGGTGCCGCCGCCTAGGTACTTTGCATCCGAACGGGCGCCGGACGTCAGCGCCGCCTGCTGATCCAGGGCGCGTTCATAGGAGAAGGGATTCATTGTTCGACCCCTTGCTCGACGGACTCTTTCTGCGTCTGAACCTTTCCGAACGTGATCTGAATGGCGTCGACGATACCGTTATACGCACCGCAGCGGCACAGGTTTCCGCTCATCCGTTCGCGCAGTTCCGCATCGGTCAGTGAGAAGCCTTCCGCACTCACGTCCTCGCTGACATAGCTCGGCACGCCGCCTCTCAACTCCTTTTCCATTCCGATAGCCGAACAGATTTGACCGGGCGTACAGTAGCCGCACTGAAAACCGTCATGCTCGACGAAGGCTTCCTGAAGTGGATGAAGCGCGCCCGGTGCGCCGAGTCCCTCGACGCTGGTGATCTCGCGGTCCTGATATTGAACGGCCAACGCGAGGCAACTGTTGATGCGCGTGCCATCGACCAGCACCGTGCAAGCGCCACATGCGCCTTGATTGCAGCCTTTCTTAGCGCCAAAAAGATGGAGATGTTCACGCAGCAGATCGAGCAGCGACGTTCTTGGATCGAAGTCCAGGTCGACTGCCTTGCCGTTGATAACGAAATGCATGATTGCTCCCGTTGAATTAGAGCTCGCGCCAAGAGGCGGTGTACTGGCTGTTGAAACGAAATGAGATGCGCCCGGCGACCCACGTCAGGTTTGCCTGGACCATTAGGCAAGCGCTGGTTCTTCGTCGATTGGAACTGTTTGATCAGACGCGTCTTTCGGCAAGACCTCGACTGTTGAAATTCCGAACGACGCTTGAGACGCCTTATAGCAATTCGTGGACCTCATCTGTCGCAGCGGTGCTTAGGCCCTAGGAAACAACCAGTCGCCTTCGCCAGACGCTTGGCGGATTTTGTCCTCATCCTGACCGCAAGCATTCTCGATTCCCGCAAAAAGCCCGCTTATGATGGGACTTTCCCAATCAAGGAGCGTCAAAAATGTCCGCCACCCTCCCCCGCTCGGCGCTGATCATCATCGACGTACAGGAATCGTTTCGTCAGACCGCCGACTGGTCGGATGCCGATCTGCCTGCTTTCAAAAGCGCCATCCTCCGCTTGGACCGTGGCGCGCGCGAAGCCGGCATTCCGGTCGTCCACATCTTTCACATCGGCAAGGCTGGTCCGTTCACCAAGGAATCCGGCTTTGTCGTGCCGCAGGATTGGTTGCCGGGCGCGCCCTCCGTGGTCTTCGAAAAACACACGCACAACGCGTTCACCGATACCGGCCTCGATCTCTGGTTGCGTCGCCGGCAGATCGATCATCTCGTCATCACCGGCATCCGCACCGAGCAATGCTGCGAAACCACGACGCGCGTAGCCTCCGACATCGGCTATACGGTCGACTATGTGACCGACGCCACGCTCACCTTCCCGATGACTCACGCGACGAGCGGACGCGTCTATTCGCCGGCAGAAATCAAGGCGCACACGGAACTGGTCTTGCAGAATCGCTTTGCACGCATCGCCAGCGTCGACGATGCGCTCGCCAATTGGCAAACGCCACGCCCGGCATGATGCCCGCGACATCCGTATGGTTCGTGCTGACGCCCTCCGTGCTGATGCTCGATTATGCGGGCCCCGCCGAGGCTTTTCGCATGGCGGCCGAATCCGGCGCTTCGTTCGACTTGCATCACTGCGGCCCGCTGCCTCGCGTCGCGACCTCCATCGGCACGTTTGTCGATGGCCTCGAACCGCTGCCCGACAACCTGCCGCCGAATAGCCTCGTCATGGTCGTCGGCACCACGGAATCGCCCGAGCCCGGCACGAGCGCGCCCTTCGATGCGGTCACGCATTGGCTGCGAACCGCGCCGCGCGACGACACGCGCATCGCCAGCATTTGTTCCGGCGCCGTGCTGCTCGCCCGCGCGGGCTTGCTCGCCGGGCGCCGCTGCACCACGCACTTTGCGTTGATCGATCTGCTCAAGCGCGAGGAACCCACGGCGCGCGTGCAGGACGACTGCCTGTTCGTCGATGACACCGGTGTGCTGACGAGCGCCGGCATCACGGCGGGCATCGACTTGGCGCTTCATGTGATCGAGCAGATCGCGGGGGCGGAACTGGCTGCGTCAGTGGCACGACGTCAGGTGATGTACCAGCGCCGCGCAGGCGACGAATCGCAACTCTCACCGTGGCTTGCGCATCGGAATCACATGCATCCGGCGGTGCACCGGGCGCAGGACGTCATTGCGCGGGACCCCGCGCGCGCCTGGAGCGTGGCCGAGCTTGCGCAGGCCGCGCATGTCAGCCCGCGGCATTTGAGCCGGTTGTTCGCGGAGCATGCGGGCGTCACCGTGCTGGCGTATCAGCAAAGTCTTCGCGTGGCTCGCGCGCAAAGATTGCTGACGAGCCCGGAGCTGTCGATAGAACGCGTGGCCGAGCAATCGGGGTTCGCGTCGGTACGCGACTTTCGCCGTGTCTGGAGGCGATATCACGATACGGCACCGCGCGAGTATCGGAGTGCAAGCGCCGTCTGAGCGGCGCGTCGAACTACCGCTCGCTGCGCGACGGACCGCTTTCTGTAATCACGCCCACAGATCGCAACGGCTCCCCGATGCACAATCGATCCGGAAAACGCGACGCCATTCGGCGCCCACCGCGTGCACGGAGGAGCAATGGGTTGGAAGAGTCTGCTGACGGAATTGCCGGTCTGGACGATTGGACGCTTGAACCCGGCACGGCATGATCCGCATCGCGACGTGCCGCGCGAAATCCTCGTGCTGCGCCCGAACGATTTCGGTGAATTGCTGACCACCACGCCGATCTTCGAGGCGCTCAAGAAGCGTTTTCCGACGACGCGCCTTGTCGCGGGCATCGGCGGTTGGGGGCGGCCGATTCTGGAAAACAATCCGTTCATCGACGAGATCGTCGAGATCGATGCGCCTTGGAACAACAAGCTCGTCCAGGACCGTTCACCGCGTAACGTTCTGCGCTTTCTACTGTCGTCGCCGCAAGTCGCCGCGCTGCGCAGGCGTGGCGGCTTCGATGTCGGCATCGACGTGCTCGGCAGCTACATGGGCGCGCTTTTGATGATGCGCTTAGGCGTGCGCTACCGCATAGGCGTGCGCGGCTATCGCGGCGGTCACAGCGGATGCCAGGAATTTATCGACTTCGCGCGTCGCCAAAGTGGACGCGCCGCGCTTGCGCAGGCCGAACTGCTGGGCGCGACCGATCTGCCCGAAGCGCGGCCGCAACTCTTTCTTACCGCGGATGAGCGCGCGCAGGCCGCGAACGTCTGGCACGCCGCCGAGTCTGGCAATCGCCCGGTGCGCGTGCTGGTCGGCATCGGGGCAGGCGTGCCGACCAAGGTCTGGGACCCAAAACAGGTCGGCCCCGCGCTCGCGCGGGTTGCGTCGGCGCTCAACCGAACCGACGACGCCTGCGACATCCTGATCGTGGGCAGCGCCGCCGACAAGGCGCGCGCCGCCGAAGCGATCGCCGCCGCCGGTCCGGGCGTGCCGGTTCGTTCGGTGGCGGGAACGTTGTCGATGCGAACGGTTTTCGCGCTTGCCGAATCGGCGGATGTCGTGCTGACGAACTCTTCCATGCTCATGCACGTGGCGGCCGCGTTTCGTCGGCCGACGGTCGCGGTGATCGGCGGCAGCATCACGAGGCCGAACGTTCACGACGCGATCTGGGGCTATCCGGAGCAGTATCGGAGTGTCTCGCCGGATAGCTATGTCGAACATGCACCGGATAAAAACTGGCCTTCTGTCGACCGGGTCGTCGAGGCAGTACTGGACTCCGTGCGCGAGCGGCGCCCTGCTGCAACGCAGAGCTGAACTTCGCCAGCGATAACGCCGCGCCGCCTACGGACGGCGGCGCGTGAGATTCTCGGCTTCGCCTCGGCACCTCATTTCAAAGGGTAAATCCCGATCCAATCAGCGACCGGAAGGACGCTCGCATCTTTTATACTCGGTTTCGATTTGGCGAAACTCTTTTCGAACATACGAAATTGAAGCCGACTGACCGTGCTCTAAGCATCTTCGAGGCATTCGAAGCCGCATGCCGCCCGATGACGCTGTCGGAACTCGCATCCGCGTCGGGCATGCCGGTCAGCACCAGTCACGGCATCGTGAAAGTGCTGACCGAGCGCGGCTATCTCTACGTCACCGGGCGTCGCAAAGACTTGTTTCCAACGCGGCGGCTGCTCGACATGGCGCTCGAGATCGCCTCGCACGACCCGTTTCTCGAACGCATCGAGCCGTCGTTGCTGGCGTTGCGCGAGGCCACGCAAGAGACCGTGATCATTGGCAAACGTCAGGGCGATCACATCGTCTATCTCGCCGTGTACGAAGGTCCGCAGACCATTCGATACAGCGCGCCGGCCGGTGCGCTCAAACCGCTCTACTCGACGTCGATCGGCAAGGCGATGCTCGGTCAACTCGACGATGCAACGCTTTCCGAGTGGCTCGCGCACACGACGCTCGCGCCGGTCACCGCGCACACTTTGACCGCTGCAAACGCGTTGATGGCCGACCTCGTGGAATCGAAGCAACGCGGCTTTTTTCTCACGCGCGGCGAAAGCGTGAGCGATGTCTTTGCACTTGCCATGCCCGTGCATGTGAACCGGGAAGTGCTCGGCATTGCGGTCGCGGGGCCACGGTATCGGATGGAAGGCGCGCTCGACGGCATCGCGGCGCGCATACGCGCGGCTATCGTCGAGATTCAGGAAGAACAGACGCGCTGAAACGATGGTTCGATAAATAGAAAATCAGGAGACGGAAGATGCAGGCAAAGCGCTGGACCCGCATGTTCACCGCCATGTTCGCGCTCGCCGCGATATCGACAGCGGCACACGCCGACGACGTCGTGACGCTCAAGATGGCACATCAATGGCCCGACGACCCGAACGATTATGTGGTGCAGACCGGCAAGAAGTTCGCGCAGCAGGTCGAGCAGAAGTCGGGCGGCAAGATACACATCAACATCTTTCCGGCCGAGTCGCTCGTCAAGTCGCTGAACACCCACACGGCCTTGAAGAACGGCAGCGCCGATCTCGCAATCTATCCGTACATCTATTCGGCGGGCGCGATCCCGCAGATGAACCTCATCCTCCTGCCGGGCCTCTGGAAAACGCCCGAGGACGTCTTCAAATTCCGCACCTCCGCGCCCTGGAAAGAACTCGAAGCGAAGATAGAAGCATATGGCTTCAAGACGCTCTGCTGGATTCAAATCTCGGGCGGCATGGCATCCAAGTCCAAGCCCATCAACGTGCCTGCGGATCTGCCGCAGCAGAAGGTGCGCGGCGCCGGAAAGATGATGGAGGCGGCCTTGCAGAGCGCCGGCGCGAGTACCGTGTCAATGGCGTCGTCGGAAACCTATAGCGCGATGCAACTCGGCTTGCTCGATGGCTTGTGGACGTCGTCCGGCACCTTCGGTTCGTATCGGCTTTACGAAGTGGCGAAGTACTACAACTCGCCAGAGGACTACAGCATCTACTACACGATCGAGCCGATCGCGATCAGCATGAAGACGTGGAACAAGCTCACGCCCGAGCAGCAGAAGATCATGACGGACGTGGGTCGAAGCCTCGAGCAGAGCGCGTTCGAAGGGGCGAAAGCGGACGATCGCCGCGTCGCGCGACTTTTTGCGAGCCATAACGCGAAGATCCACAAGATGACGCTCGATGAGTGGAACCAGTGGCAGACCTTGTTCCAGAAAGTCAGCTTCATTAAGTTCCGCGCCGAAGTGCCCGACGGCGGACGTCTGCTCGATCAGAGCACGGCGTTCTACAAATAAGAGGCCGCGATGCGCCACGCATTGGACCGCTTCTCGCGCGGGCTCGACGCTTTTTGCCGGGGCGTCGCGTTGTCCGTCGGCGCGGCGGTCATCGCGACCGTGCTCGTCATTTCGTATGGCGTGCTCGCGCGCGAAGCGCTGCATCTTTCCGATGTCTGGGTCACGGAGGTCACGACTTACCTCATGGCCTACATGACCTTCGTGGGCACCGCGGCGCTGGCGTGGCAAGGCCGGCATCTCAAGGTCGACGTTCTCAGCGCACATCTCGGCGAACGTGGCAAGCGCGCGCTCGCGTTCATATCGACGGCCATCGTCACGGCGGTCGCGTTCGCGCTCGCATGCCTCGCATTCGACTTCTGGTGGGAGGCGTACACGAGCGGTGAACGTTCGTGGGGCATGTTCTCGCTCTCGCTGTGGATTCCTTATTCGGGCTTCTTCGCGGGCATGCTGCTTTTGTGCATCGCGCAGATCGTACGCTTGCTGACCATCGTATTCGCACGCGAACCGGCAGGCCGTGAAGTCGCCATCGACGACATGCTGCTCGGGAGAGAAGAATGAATCAGCTCGTCATCGGTGCGGGGATGTTCGGCGGCTTGCTCGCGGTGTTGTCGATGGGCGTGCCCATTGCGTTCGCGTTGCTGTTTGTCGCCCTCGCCTCGCTGTTCGTCACGGGCGGCGGATGGGATGCACTGAGTCTCGTACCGAGCACGTACTGGGGATCGGTTGCCACCTTCACGCTGACTTCCGTGCCGATGTTCATGTTCATGGGCGCGATCGTCTCCGCGTCGGGCATGGGCGCGCGTCTTTATGCGGCGCTGGCGACGATCCTCGACGGCGTGCCCGGCGGCCTCGCCGTCGCGACGACGCTTGCATGCGGCGTGATGGCGGCCGTATCCGGTTCGAGCGTGGCGACGGCGGCGGCCATCGGCGGCTTCGCTGTGTCGGAGATGCGCCGGCACCGCGTTCCCGAAGCGCGTGCATGCGGCGCGGTCGCGGCCGGCGGCACACTCGGCATTCTGTTACCGCCGAGCATACCGTTGATCGTGTATAGCGTGATCGCGGAGCAAAGTATCGGCAAACTGTTCGTCGCGACACTCATCCCCGGCGCGATCATGGCTTCTGCTTTTGGCATCTATCAGATACTGCTCGCCATGCGCGATCGTGCGCGCGGCAGCGAGAGCGAAAGGCGCACGCGGCCGCTCGCGAGCATGCGCGAACGTGTCGTCGCATTGAAAGACGTCGGCCCGTTCGCTCTGTTGATTCTCATCATTCTCGGCTCGCTGTATCGCGGGCTTGCAACGCCTCAGGAAGCGGCGTCGCTCGGTATCGTCGCAAGTCTGGTGCTTGCGGGCGTCGTGTACCGGGAGCTTTCGTGGAGCAAATTCCGGCAGATCCTGATCAGCGCGGCCCAAAGCAGCGTGATGATCCTCGCGGTGATTTCATCGGCCATCGTGTTCGGCTATGTGATGACGACGAGCCAGGTTGCGGCGTCGCTCACGCAAACCGTCGCGGGCGCGCACGTCGAACCGTGGGTGCTGTTCGTGAGCATCAACGTGTTGCTGATCTTTCTCGGCTGCTTCATGGAGACGATCGCGATCATCGTCGTGACCATGCCCGTGCTCGTGCCGGTCGTAGAGGCGTATCACTGGAATCTGATCTGGTTCGGCGTGGTCGTCGTCATCAACATGGAGATGGCGCTCATCCATCCGCCGGTGGGACTCAACCTCTTTGTCGTGCAGAGCGTCGCGCCCGATGTCCCGTTGCGACGGATCGTGCTCGGCACGTTGCCTTATGTGTTCATCATGATGGGCGTTCTTGCGCTCATCGGTATTTTTCCTTCGCTTTCGACAATGCTGCTCGGCGCGAACTGACACACGCCCGGCTACGAGGAGTTCGCATGGACATTCGCAAAGTGGCGGGCGCGCTGGGCGCCGAAATCTCCGGCATCGATCTGTCGCGGGGCGTGACACGCGAACAAGCGAGCGTTTTGCGCGCGGCGCTCAACGAGCATCTCGTCATCTTTCTGCGTGACCAGAACCTCGCTCCCCGGCAGTTCCTGGATTTTGCGGAGGCGATGGGCGAGCCTATCGAATATCCCTTTGTGAAGAGCCTCGAAGGTTTTCCGACCATCATCGAAGTCAAGAAACTGGAAACGGAGCGCGTGAATTTCGGCGGCATCTGGCATTCGGACACGACCTATCTCGACGTGCCGCCCATGGGCTCGATGCTGCTCTCGCGCGAGATTCCGCCCTATGGCGGCGACACCCTGTTCGCGAACCAGCAGCTTGCGTACGACGCGTTGTCCGACACCATGAAGCGGCTCCTCGAAGGACTGAAGGGCATCAGTTCATCGGCCAAGGCGGATGTGTCGCGTACCCGGGAGGATCGCATTCGAACGGACGGCGCGGGCAAGAAGCCGGACGATTTCGTGGCGAAGCATCCCGTCGTGCGCACGCATCCGGAAACGGGACGCAAGGGGCTTTACGTGAACATTGCGCATACGGTCGGCATCGACGGCATGACCACCGACGAAAGCGCGCCGCTGCTCGACTTCCTGTTCCGACATCAGGTGAAACCGGAGTTCACGTGCCGGTTCGTCTGGTCGAACAACGCGATTGCTTTCTGGGACAATCGCGCGGCTCAGCATAATCCGGTGAACGATTATCACGGGTTTCGGCGGGTGATGCAGCGGATCACGCTCAAGGGGGACGTGCCGCGATGAGGGGGGCGACGTGGGATTGGCTCGAGTTTGTAAGGCGCGCTCAGCCAACGTATGCCGCTTCAGCGCATCCTTCAATATCGGTGCGCAAACAAAACAACGCCCCTGCAAGCGGTTGCGTCTCGAGCGCTTCCACGGACAACTTACGCGTACCGCTCGTCACAAAAAGCGTACGCATATCCGGCCCGCCGAACGTGCAGCTTGCTGGCTGCGTGACCGGCATCGGCACGACGCGGTCGATGCGTCCATCGGGCGCGTATCGCTTGACGACACCGCCGCCATATTGCGCGCTCCACAGGTAGCCATGACGATCGACGGTTGCGCCATCGGGAATTCCCGTGTCGCGGTCGAGCCGCGCAAATAGACGTCGCTCGCCCGGCATGCCCGTCGAAACATCGAATGGAAACGCCCAGATCACGGGCTCGATGCCGTCCGCAAAGTACATCGTCCCGCCGTCCGGCGAGAAGCACAGGCTGTTGGGCACGGCTACGCGTTCGATCACGCGCGTATAACGCCCCGCTTCGAAGCGATACAGCGCGCCCACCGGCGTGCGTCCAATGTCATCCATCGAGCCGACCCAGAATCGTCCCTGTCTATCGCACTTGCCATCGTTGAAGCGCATTTGTGGCTGGCTTGCGTGCGGCGCGTCGAAACGTTCAATGGCGCCGCTCGCCGGATCGAAGAACGCGATGGCCGAGCGTAGCGCCACGATTAATCCGAGCCGCGACGCGCATGGCGCGATCGAGCCTACGAGTTCGGGCATGGTCCAGGTTTGCGTGTGGTCGTCGCCCCATTTGCGGCGGCGGATCAGATGGCTGCGGATGTCGACCCAATACAGCGCCTGTTTTTCGACCGACCAGTACGCAGACTCCCCGAGTACATCGCGCGTATTGCCGACACATTCCAGCTCGCTCAATGGGCGATCTCCTCCAGCGCGCGGCCGGTGACACGCGGACCGAGCCACGCCACCGTCGTGGCGATGATCGCCATTGCACCGCCGATGAACGCAAACACGCCAGCCTGCCCGAATTCACGCAGAAAAAAGGCGATGAAGAAGCCTGCGAATATCGAACTCAAACGGCTCCACGAGAACACGAAGCCGACCGCGCGAGCGCGCATCCAGGTTGGAAACAGTTCCGACTGGTAGGCATGCACGATGGTGGGCATCCAGTTGACGACAAGCGTCTGCAGGCATCCAACCATAATGAGCCAGCCCGGCGCGTTCAGCATGGCGAAGATCGTGCCGATGATCGCCACGGATATCACACTGCACACGAGCTGCCATTTGCGCTCGAAGCGGTCTATCACGAGCATGACGAGAAGCGGCGCGACCGGATAGGTCAACACGATGAGAAACGTGTATTCGAGACTTCGCGTGACAAGAATGCCCTTCGCTATCAGAAGCGTTGGAATCCAACTCACGAAGCCGTAATAGCCGATGGTCTGGCAGAAGTTCACGATCATCAACATGATGGTGCGCGTGCGATAAACCGGCCCGAACATTTCGGCGATACACCCTTCCGGATGTACCGTGCCAACGGCCTTTTCAGGTTCGGGCAACGCTTGGCCGTACTCCTTTTGCACCTTCGCTTCGATAACCGAAAGCACGCGGTCGGCCTCGGCGAGCTGCCCATGTTGCGCGAGCCAGCGCGGCGACTCGGGCAAGCGGCGCCGCAAGAACAGCACGAGCACCGCGCCGAACGAGCCGAAAAGAATCACCCAGCGCCAGCCATCGAAGCCGAACGGTCTCGTCGGCACGAACATCCACGCTAGGAAGGCCACGAGCGGCGCGCTGATTTGCGCCAGCCCGTAGAACAACGCGAATGCTTTGCCGCGCGCACCGCGGGGCGCGAGTTCGGAGATGTAGGTGTCGATCGTGATCATCTCGACGCCGATGCCTATACCGCCTATCAGCCGCCATATCTCGAGACCGTGCACCGAGCCCTGAAACGCCAAAATGAACGTCGTGACGCTATACCAGATCATCGAGCCGAGAAAGACCACCCGCCGCCCGAAGCGATCGGCGATATAGCTGAAACAGATCGTACCGATGAACAGCCCGAGGAACAGCGACCCGAGAAAGGCTGCAAGACCGTTGAGATCGAAGAACGATGCAGTGGTCGAAGTCAGCAGCTTGCTCTGGAACAAACCCGGCGCGATATAACCTGTGAAATAGATATCGTATTGTTCGAAGAGACCGCCCGCTGCGATCAGCATCAAGAGCGTCCACATGTGCCGGGTCATCGGCAGCCGGTCGAGCCTGCCGTTGATGGTGCCGGATACGACCTTCGGGTCTACGGAATCCATTGGCTGCTCCGCAAGGGCGTCGATGCGCGTACTCACCGCGCGATGTCGTCGAGCGCCAGCCCCGTGGTGCGCGGCCCGAAGAGCGCCACCGCCACGACGACGATCGCCATCGCGGCGAAGATGAAGGCGAATACGCCCGGCACGCCGAACTCGCGCAAAAAGAACGCGATGAAAAAGCCCACGAAGATCGACGACAGCCGGCTCCACGAATACACGAAGCCCACCGCGCCCGCTCGCATGCGCGTCGGGAACAACTCGGCCTGGTAGGTATGCACGATAGTCGACAGCCAATTGACCACGAGCGTCTGCACGATCCCTACCGCGATGAGCCAGCCCGGCGCCTTGAGCATCGAGAAGATCACGCCGATCACGGCCACCGAGATCGCACTGCACACGAGCTGCCATTTGCGCTCGAAGCGGTCTGCCACCAGCATGACGATGAATGGTGCGATTGGATAAAGCAGCACGATCAGGAAAGTGTATTCGAGGCTGCGCGTCACCATGATGCCCTTGGCGATGAGCAGCGTCGGAATCCAGCTGACGAAGCCGTAGTAACCAATCGTTTGAAAGAAGTTCACGACCACGAGCATCAGCGTGCGGCTGCGATAGCGCGGGCTGAATGCCTCGCGCAACGTGCCTTCCTGCTCCTCGGCTTCGGGCGCGTCGGCCGGTGGCGGCAGGTCCTTGCCGTAGTCACGGCGAACGCGGGTTTCGATCATCTGCATGACGCGTTCAGCCTCGTCGAGGCGACCTTTCTGCACGAGCCAGCGCGGCGATTCCGGCAGACGCAATTGCAGATACCACACGAGCAGCGCGCCCACCGATCCGAGCGCGATCACCCAGCGCCAGCCCTCGAAACCCAGCGGGGAAATCGGCACCAGCACCCACGCAAGGAACGCGATCAGCGGCGCGCAAATCTGCGCCACGCCATATACAAGCCCGAACGCCATGCCGCGTGCGTGTCGCGGCGTCAATTCGGAGACGTAGGAATCGATCGTCACGTACTGCACGCCGACGCCGATGCCGCAAATCACACGCCACACGTTCAGTCCTAGCGCCGTATCCTGAAACGCGATGAAGACCGTCGCAATGCAATACCACAGCATGGATGCGGCGAAGACGCGGCGCCGGCCGAATCGGTCAGCGAGACTGCCGAAGCAGATCGTGCCAATGAAAAGCCCGATGAACAGCGACGCCAGAAAGCCGGCGAGACCGTTCATCGCGAAGAAAGTGGGCGTGGTCGCCGTGAGGATGCCCGAGCGGAACAAGCCCGGCGCGATATAGCCCGCGAAGTACACATCGTAGAGTTCGAAGAAGCCGCCGAGTGCGACGAGGGTGAGGAGCTTCCACAGCGTGGCGGTCATTGGCAACCGGTCGAAGCGTGCGGTCACGCCGCCTGCCGTGATGACGCGCGCCGGATAATCCGCGCTGTCGAGCGACCCGGCGACATCGGCGCCGATGGCCCTGTTCGGGGTGTTCATCCTCTTCTCCTCCTGTGCAGCCGGCTGAATGCCTAAGGCGCATCGTACCGGTCGTGAATATCGGGGATACTAACTATTCGATGAGGACGGTGTGGAATTGCTGGCTTGGTTCGCATTGTCTGTCGCTAGCTTGTCCGGGCCGCTGTCTCCTTTCGATTAGCCCAGTCTAGTGACGCATGGAGCGGCCCACAATACTTGATCGTTGAATCAACTTGATCGCGGCGCCCAAGAAAAACGGCCCTCGCGAAGGGCCGTCGGCGTCATGTCGTGCGATGCGGAGATTCAGGGCGGCAGGATCGACGTCAGCAAGCGCGTCTCGTCCGAATCGTTCTGCGGGGCGTTCGCCTCGAGGTAGTCCGCGCGTGGACGTATCAAAGCGCCGGATTCGCGCTGCTCGATGATATGCGCCACCCACCCCGCCGACCGTCCGATGATGAACAGGCAAAACGCGCTGCGCGGCGGCAGCCCCAATGCCACGGTTAGCATGGTCAGCCCAACTTCCAGGCTCGGCAGACAGCCGTAGCCCGCTGCGATCTTGAGTGCCTCGAAGAGCGGATCGACCGCGGCGTGCCGCCCTTCGAGCCGCCGCGCGAGATCGATCAGGTAGCTCGCGCGCGGGTCGCCATCCGGATACAAGGGATGATTGAAGCCCGGCAGATTCCGGTGTGCCGCATAGTGCTCCGTGAAGAGCCGTTGCGCTTCTGCAACCGTGCGGCATGCGCGCAGCAGGTCCTCGGTGGCTTCGTACGATCGCGCGGACGTGAGCCCCGTCTGCGTGAGGATGGCCGCCGCCACGCATTCGCCGATATCCGCTCCCGCCGACGCCGCGATACGCGCCACGAAGGTCGCCTGCGCGAGTTCGTGATCCGCGCACAGCACGAGCGCGGCGTCGAGCGCGGCACGATGCGCGGCAGACGCCGAACCACCGAGCACGGTCAACAGCGTCGCGGCGAGACCGTCCGCGCGTTTGCGCGTGACGCCCGCCGCAGCGCCCGGCGTTGCGCGTCGCAAATGCGCAAGGCAATGCGCCATCGTTGCGATCATGCGGCTGCATTCGATGAACTGCGCGTCGCCGGCCTGCAACGCGCGCAGATGCTCGCCGCCGAAGCGCATTGCAATATCGGCGAAGAAGCGCACGAGTTCTCGACGTGGCTGGAGACCCGCCGTGCGCGACCAGGCATCGGCGAAACGTAACGTGCGACCGCACGGCTGCCACGAAAGGATCACGTCGTCGCGTGGATTCCAGAGCGCTTTCACGACCTGTTCGAAGGTCTTTCCCTTGCGCGCGAGTTCGAGCGCCGCGACGCCGCGATAACGCGGACCTTCGGCCGTGATTTCGGTGAGCGTGCTCGATATGATCGGCTCGCCCCAGCGCATGGCGGCCGCGGCGACGGGCGCGTGGCCACTGCGGGCATCGGCGCGCGATTTCATGCGTTCGACATCCTGGCGCGCATAAAGCCGGCGCCCCTTGTCGCCTTGCGGCACGCTGCGAATCAAGCCGCGGCTGACGTAGGCGTACAACGTTTGCAGCTTGATCTGCAGCAGCGCGAGCGTTTCAGCGCGTGTCAGGTAATCGCCGGGCGCGTCGGGCGGCGCGCTGGCGGCATCATGCGGGTTCGATTGCACCTCGGTCTCCTGTCGACCCAGGACGGGCGCCGAAGCGCCCGTCCTGGTCCCATGCGAAGCTGCCAGCGCAAAAGCGCCGGACGGGGCACAGTGAACCACAAGATAATCAAACGCGTGGATGCTCACAATCGGGTCATGCCAGTACCGCGGTCGAACACGCTCCGTCTATGCATGAAGTCCAGCCGTCCGGCGGAAAGTCTTGGGAATGCCGGCCTTTGGCACCTGCCCGTACATCGGCTCGCCAGGCAGCCCTTCGTGCAGCAGTTCGCGCGCGGCGATCAGCCGTTCCAGGTCTATTCCAGTATCGAAGCCCATGCTTTCCAGCATGAAGACGAGGTCTTCCGTGACGATGTTGCCCGACGCGCCCGGCGCGAACGGACAGCCGCCAAGGCCCGCGAGCGCGGAATCGAAGGAACGGATGCCTTCTTCGAGCCCCGCCAGCGCATTGGCGAGGCCGAGTCCCATCGTGTCGTGCATATGCAGTTTGGTCAGCTTGTCGCCGATCTCCGCGCGCACGGCCTTGACCATCTTGCGTACCTGAACGGGATTGCCGTAGCCGACGGTATCCGCGAGCGCGACGGCATCGACGCCTGCTTCGGCTAGCGCGACGGCCGTTTCGATTACCTTTTGCAAGGGAATCTCGCCGTCGATGGCGCAGCCGAAGGCCGTCGCGCAACCCGGCTCGATCGCCATTGGCCGCTCCTGCTCGCGCACCCATTCGACGATTCGCCGTACTTCGTCCACCTGCTCCATGGTGCCCTTGCGCGTGTTCGAGCGGCTGTGTCCCTCGCTCACCGAAACCGGTATGCCGACGCCATGTGCGCCCGCCGCATATGCCGCCTGCGCACCGCGCAGGTTGGGCACGAGTGCCATCACGCGCAAGCCGGGTTGTAGCAGCGCCGCCTTGACGATTGCCTCGGTGTCCGCCATTTGCGGCACGAGCTTTGGCGGAACGAAACTGCCGACCTCTATTTCGCCGATACCCGCTTGCGCGATTGCCGCGATCCAGCGCGTTTTCTGCTCGGTCGGCATGATCTCGTGAGCCATTTGCAGACCGTCACGCGGCCCGACTTCGCAAACCATCACTTTTTCTTTCATGGTCCTGCTCCTTCAAAAATGAGTCTTTGCACGAACGCGCTCGTCATCAACGCAGCACGCCCGCTTCGGTCAAGGTTTCAATTTCGTGCGCATCGAGGCCGAGCAGCTCACCGAACACGTAGTCGTTGTGTTCGCCGAGGCGCGGCGGCGGCGTGAAATCGCCGCGAAAGCCGGCGTTATCGCGCCACGGAAGCGCAATGCTGCGTGAGCCGTCCGCGAGCAGCGGGAAGAGGCCGCCATCGGCGAAATACGGGTCTTCCATCACCGCGCCAATGTGTCTCGAACGCGCGGCCGGCACGCCACGCGACTGCAGCGCATCGAGTGCTTGCGCGGGCGTCTGGTCGCGCAGCCACTCTGCCAGTAAATTGTCCGCCGCTGCGCGATGCGCGGCGCGGCCGAACGCATCGGAGAAGCGGGGATCGGTAGCAAGTTCGGGCTTGCGCATGGCGTCGCAGAGCGCTCGCCATTGCCGGTCGTTGCCAATGGAAACGGCGAGCCAGGCGTCGTCGCCTGAGCAGCGGAAGCATCCGGATGGTGCGGCGTCCCATTCGCGCGCGCCCGTGGCCGTTGGCGTCTTGCTGCCGAGCGCCTCGCGAAACAGCTGTTCGGGCAATAGCGCGACGGTGCTTTCTAGCATCGACAGATCGATGTACGCGCCCTCGCCGCTCACGCGCCGGTGCCGGATGGCCGCAAGCACCGCGCAGCTTTCCCAGAGCGCAGTGATCGGATCGGTCCACGCAGGCAGAATGCCCATGGCCTCCACGCGCTCGTTCGGCGTGCCCACCACGCTGGCGCGACCGCTGTACGCCTGCAATAACGAGCCGTAGGCAAGCGCATCGCGCTGCGGGCCTTCGCGACCCGTGCCCGACGCGGACACGAAAATCAGATCGGGGCGAATCTGCGCAAGCGTCGCGTAATCGAGGCCAAACTTCGCCAGCACGCCGTTGGAGAAGTTTTCGACGACCATATCGCTCTGCGCGATCAGACGCCGGATCAGTTCCGGACCTTGCGGCCGGCTCAGGTTGATCGTGCAGCTCTTCTTGCCGGCGTTCACCACTGCCCACCAGGGCGGACGCTGCGTATGTTCGGGCCGCGTCGCGGATTCGATCTTGATGATCTCCGCGCCCATGCCCGCGAGCATCTTGGTAGTCATGGGTCCGGCCAGCACCCAGCTGAAATCGACGACGCGCAAGCCCGCCAATGCTTTCTGTGTCATCACACGACTCCATGCCGGCGCAAGCTTTCGACTTCATCCGGCGACAGTCCGAGGCGCTCTTCGAACACCGCGCGGTTAGCGGAGCCAAGTGCGGGCGATACGACATCGCGCGCGCGTGGCAACTCTGCGCCCGAAGTCGTGCGCATGGCAAACGGCAGGCCGGGCATCGACAGTGGCGTGCCGCCCGCGCACTGCCAGCGATCGAAAAACCCGCGCGCATTCAGCTGCGCGTTATCCAGAAGATCGCGCGCACCGCTCACCGGAAAACACGCCACGCGCGCCGCCTGCGCGCGCTCGAAGACGTCGGCGCGGCTATGCTCGCGCGTCCACTTCGACATCTCGTCTTGCAGGATCATCCAGTTTTCGTTGCGCGCCGTGCGTTCGCCGCACAGCGCCTCATCGCGCGACCACGCCGGGTTTCCGAGCAATTCGACCCAGCGTTCCCATTGATGTTGTTCGCGCGGCGAAATCATCACGAAGCCGTCCTTGCACGGCAACAGCCAGATCAGCCCGCCCGCGACCTCGGTGCCCTGCAGTTCCTCGCGCAGCCGGCTGAAGCTGCGTTCGCCGCGCCCATGATCGGCGACGGGCTCGATCAGCAGATGCGCGATCACATCCAGCTCCGCGCATTCGATACTGCGTCCCTCGCCATTCATCTGCGCTTCGAGCAGGCCCCAGAGCGCCGCGTTCGCGGCGGCCACACCCGTGGCCAGCGCCACTTCGCGGTCGGCACAGGCGACGGGCGCTTGCTGATCGGGTGCGTGAACGGGGCGCGCCTGATGAAATGCATAGCCCGCGTGATGCGTGAGGGTGAAGTCGGTGTACGCGGACGGCGCGTCGGGTCCCGCATGCGTAGCCCAGGGCGTGACGGAAAGCGTGACGAGCGCGGGCTGAATGTGCCTGAGCGTATCGCCGTCGAGTTGCAGTTCCGCAAGGCGGCTTGTATTGGACGTAATCAGCAGATCGGCGGATTCCACGAGACGCCGCAGCAACGCAGCTCCTTGCCGATGCGACGGATCGAGCGTGGCGCTTTCCTTGCCGTGATTCAGATACGCGAAGAGCGCGGCATCTTCACCATAAGGAGCATTGGGTGCGAACGGGCCGGTTCGACGCAGCGTATCGCCAGTACCGGGCGGTTCCAGCTTGAGCACCTGCGCGCCGAGGTCGCGCAGCACGCGCGCACAGAAAGCGGCGGGCATGGCGTCGCTCCATTCGATCACGCGCACGCCGGCGAGCGGCGCGGCGACCACGCGCGCTGGGGATACGAAATCAGCGGCGCTCATGCGGCCTCTTCGAGAACGGCTGGATCGAAGGGATAAGGCACGGGCGCGCCGTTGCGCAAGGGCAGAACGACCGTTGCGCTGCCGGGCGTGCTTTCCCTGCCTTCCTGATTACGCAAGCCGATTTCCAGATGCGCGAGACCGAAGCCGCCGCGCCGTTCGGTTCCGGTCACGCGGCCCCACGCCGTGAGCAGATCGCCCGGCACGTTCATGCCGCGAAACTGGAACTGGAGCTTCCATGCCCAGCCGCTTTCACCGGCCCAGTCCGTCAGCAGTTGCAGCATGATGTGCTGTTTCCACGAGCCGTTGACCATTACGTCGGGTAACTTGTCGTGTTGCGTGGCGAAGCGCCAGTCGTAATGAATGCGATGCCAGTTCTCCATGGATGCCGACCAGCGCACGATATGCGCCGTGGTCATCGGTCCCTTGACGAGCGCCGGGATCTCCATGCCTGTTTCGACATCCTCAAAATACAGTGCAGCCATGATGACCCTCGCCTAGCGCATGATCTGGGTGTTCGTGACCTTCAAAAGCTTCTCGCCCTTCTCGTTCACGTAGGTCTCTTCGATGATGACGAGCACCATCGGTCCGCTTTTGCCGTCGCGCTGCACGATGTCCTTGTAGCGCGCCTGACGCAGCACCTTCTCGCCGACGCGCGCATAACGGTAGAGCTCGTATTCGTAGCCGCCGTTCAGATCGCGTGGCAACTCCACTTCGACGGCCGGCAGGCCGCTGAAACTGCGGCTCAGGCCATCGTAGTCAGGCTTGTTCATGTCATCCAGCGGGTCGGGCGATGACGGCGGTCTGCGAAAGGCATGCACCGGAAAACCCGGCGGCGCGACCAGTGCGCCATAACGACTTGTCGCGGCCCAGTCTTCGTCCCAGTAACGACGCGCGTCATCCATGGTTGCATGATGGAAGCGGCGCACTTCGCTTGCTTCGACGGCATGCGTCGACGTGACCCATTCGGTCTCGGCGCCGATGATGGCTTTCACCTTGCCGGTGATGTATTCGTTGCTCACGGCTCTAGTCTCCTGTCGCTACATCGACGAAGCCAGTCTAGGGGAGCCGCCCTTTAGCGCACAATACTTGATCGTTGAATCAACGTCTTCTCAGGGTCGCATCGATCGACTATCGTGCCTCACGTACCGCTCGACGCATGACACCACCAAGGGAGAGATGTCGATGAGAACGACCCGCTACGACGCGAACGCGCTCTTTGAATATGCAATGGAAGTGCTTTGCCTGGCGGGGCTCGCGAGCGCTCATGCGCGGGACGTGGCACGCACTCTCGTCGATGGCGACTTGATGGGACACGACACGCACGGACTCGCGCTGTTGCCAGGCTACGTGAAGCAGCTCGAACAAGGCGCCATGACACGCGACGGCGCGCCCGCAGTCATCTCTGATCGTCCTGCCGCGTTGCTGTGGGACGGACGGCGTCTGCCCGGACCCGCGCTCGTGCATGCCGGCATCGACGTCCTTGCCCCGCGCGCTCGCGAACTCGGCGCCGCCACGCTCGTGATCCGGCGCAGTCATCACATTGCATGTCTTGCCGCGTATCTCCTGCGCGCCACCGAAATAAACCTGGTGATGATGCTGGCGAGCTCCGATCCGAGCGTGCAAAGCGTCGCGCCGTTCGGCGGCACGCGGGCCTTGTTCACGCCGAACCCGATCGCGCTCGGCATACCGACATCGACGACTCCGATGCTGATCGACATCTCGTCCTCCGTGACGACCAACGCGATGAGCGCGCGCCGCCATCAGAACGGCCAATCGTTCGACGAACCCTGGATGATGGATGCACAAGGTAACGCGACGCATGATCCCGGCGTGCTGTTTGCCGATCCACCCGGATCGATCCTGCCGCTCGGTGGACTGGCCGCCGGTCACAAGGGATTCGGCATGGCGTTGATGATCGAGGCGCTAACAGGCGGACTGGCCGGCTTTGGCCGCGCCGATCCACACGAAGGCTGGGGCGCGACCGTGTTCATGTCGCTGCACGATCCGGCAGCATTCGGCGGTATCGAAGCATTCCAGAGGCAGATGGATTGGCTCGGCGACGCCTGCCGCACCAACCCGCCTCGCACGATCAACGACCCCGTGCGCCTTCCCGGCGAGCGCGCAATGGCAAGGCGGGCCGAACAACTGAAGAATGGCGTGCATCTGCATGCCGATCTCGACACACCGCTCAAGGCTTGCGGAGAACGCTACGAGGTGCGCTTTCCGCAGGCCAAACCGGAGGCAGCATGACGCCTAAACCTTTGCGCTCACCTCAGACCCGATGCATACTTTCTCTTCGGAAGCAGCGCTGCGGCGAAAAGACCGCACCCCGGAGACTCGATGCGATTCGACCTGCAATCGTTGAAACTGTTCATCGCCGTGTGCGAGCACGGCAGCATTGCCCGCGCGGCGGAAGCGGAAAACATTGCGCCTTCCGCGCTCAGCAAGCGCATGTCCCATCTTGAAGACACGCTCAAGAACGCGCTCTTCGTGCGCAGCAACAAGGGACTCGAACTGACGACCGCCGCTGCGGCACTCCTGCAGCACGCCCGCGTGCTGTTACGAGACATCGCCCAAATGGAGAGCGAGTTACTGGACCACGCCGAAGGCGTGCGCGGTCAGATTCGCTTACATGCGAGCCTCTCGACCATCGTTCAGTACATCGCCAACGACATACGCGTTTTTCTGGAGATGCACCCCGGGCTGCGCATCGATCTTCAGGAAAGCCTGAGCCCCGCGGTGGTCCGCGCCGTGGCGGAAAACGCGGCGGACATCGGCGTGTTCGGCGGCACGACGGTTACCACCGGCCTGCAGGTCTTCCCTTATCGCAGCGACCGGCTGGTGGTCATCATGCCGCCCGATCATCCGCTCGGCCGCGCCGAACGGGTCACGTTCCGCGAAGTCGCCGAGTATCCGCTCGTGGGGCCGCAAGTGGGCAGCTATCTGAATTCGTTGGTGCTGCGCGCGGCGGCGGATCTCGATCACCCGCTCAAGCTGTCGATTCGCGTCAACGGTTTCGAACCGGTGCGCAGCATGGTGGAAGCACGGCTTGGCATCGGGCTCGTGCCGGAGCATCACGCCGAACGGTACGTCAGTTCCGCGCCGCTGATCGCCGTGCATCTGGATGAAGCCTGGGCGGAGCGCCACTGGAAAATCTGCGTACGCGAAGCCGAGTCGCTTCCCGTGCCGGTGCAACTGTTTCTCAAGCATCTGCTTGCAAGTCAGGATGCGGCACACCATTAGGCGCCGGCAATCGGTCAATCACGAATAAGCCAGCTTCAATCCTGCTTGCGGCCATTGCAGCCTGGCCAGGCGGCCCGTGCCGGAGAGCGTCACGTAGGCCGTCTTCATGTCGGCGCCGCCGAAGCAGATGTTGGTCACCATGCCATCGGGTACCGGCACCTGTCGCAGCACTTCACCGGATGGCGCGACGACCGTGATGCAGCCGGTCACGAGCGTGGCCACGCAAATGTTGCCCTCGGCGTCCAGCGCCAGGCTGTCGAAGCGCTGATAACCCGGCAAGCCGCAAACCAGACGCCCGCCATGCGGCGACGGATAAGGATGCCTGCGCGCCCGGCCGGGCGCCTCCAGATCGAATGCCCAGAGCCGCGCGGTCTCGGTCTCCGCCACATAGACGATGCTGTCGTCGGGCGACAAACCGACGCCATTGGCCGTGGTGAGCGGATACGCCACCTCGACGATGGCCGAACCATCGGCGCGAGCGTAATAGAGGCCCGCGTGATCGCGCTCGCGCAGCCGGTTCTTTCCGAAGTCGGTGAAGTAGAAGCCGCCGTCGTGGTCGAACACGATGTCGTTTGGACCGCACAGCGGATGATCGCCGCAGTGGTCATACAGCGTCGTGAGCGAGCCCGACTGCGGGTCGAAGCGCTCGATACGCCCGCTCGTATAACGCGGATGCACGCCCGGTTTCGTGCGATTCAGTCCGGCAACGGTACGAAACAGAAAACCGCCGTTATTGCAGATGTAGAAGGCGCCATCCGGCCCAAGCGCCAGACCGTTGGGGCCGCCGTCCACCGCCGCCAGCACGCTCACTCTACCGTCGGGCGAAACGCGGCTGATGGTCTCCCGCTCGATCTCGACGAGCACCACGGAGCCGTCGGGCATCGCCACCGGCCCTTCCGGGAACTTCAAGCCTTCCGCCAGGATTTGTATTGGGCTTTCCATCGCTGTCGTCCTCCCTTCAGCGCTTGTCGGCATGCTCGACAAAACGATTGTCGTAAGTCGCCTTCAGATCGATGGACGCCTTGCCGATGTCGGGATCGAACGCGGCCAGCACGTCGTGCACGGTGTGGGCCGCCGCATCGGTCATCAGGCCATCGCGCGAAATGCAGTCATGCATGTTGGCGTAGGCTTGCGCGAAGACATCCTTGTCGGCTAAAGCGTATTGAGCCGGCACGGCGGCGGCGACTTGTTCGGGCGTCGCCTGCGCCATCCAGCGTTCGGCTTCCAGAATCGCATTGGTCACCGCCTGCACCGTGTTGGGATATTTGGCCGCGAACTCCCGCGTGGTGTAGATGGAGGCTTCCGGATAATCGCCGCCGAGCGTCGCTCGGGTGCCGGCCGGGTCGCGCATCACGGCAAGCGGAAAGAGATCGCCACTCGTCTGCAGCACGGTTGCGACCGGGTCGTTGCTCATCAAGGCGTCGATCTGCCCGCTGCGCGCGGCGGCAATCGCGCCTGCCGACGAGCCCACGCCGATGATCGAAACATCGCCCGGTTTCACGCCCGCCTTGTTCAGCAGATAGTTCGCGCCCATATGAAAGCTCGACCCCGGCGAACTCACGCCGATGCGCATGCCCTTCAGATCGGCGTAGGTCTTGACCTTGTCGTGACTCGCTCGCGTCACGCCGAACACCCAGCCGGGGCACGAAGCCAGCGTGACGAACGACACGAGCTTCTGGCCTTTCGCGGCCATCGTGATGGTGTTCGAATACGCGCCCGCGACGATATCGGCGCTGCCGCCCATCATCGCCTGAAGCGCTTTCGCGCCGCCGCTGAAGACGCCGATTTCGACTTCCAGCCCGGCCTGTTTGAAGTATCCGCGGCTATCCGCAATGACGAACGGCAGATACGGAAAGCCCACACCCGCCGCGGCCAGATGAAGCCTGGGCTTTTCCGGCGCGGGAGCGGCGCTGCTCGCCGACTGGCTGGCCAGTGCCGCACAGATGGCGAGCGCTGGCAACGACAGGCGCCTGAGCGTTCTCACGATGATGTCTCCCTCTTCCCAGGCTGACGTTGCTAGTAAGTGGCCCGACCGCCGGACAGATCGAAAACCGCTCCGGTGGTGAATGAGTTTTCCTCGCTGGCGAGCCACGCGATCATCGCGGCGGCTTCGTCGAGTTCGAGAAAACGGCCGCGCGGAATCTTGCCGAGCATGTAGCGGATATGCTCGGGCGATTGCTCCATCGCCCCGGGCGTCCGCGCCACGGCGGGTGTCACGCAGTTCACCGCGATATCGTGGCTTGCCAGTTCCTTGCCGAGCGACTTGGTCATGGCGATGACGGCCGCCTTCGCCGAGCTATACGCGGCCGCATTCGGATTGCCTTCCTTGCCGGCGACCGAGGACAGATTGACGATGCGCCCATAGTTCTGGTCGATCATCACCGGGGCCACGGCACGGCAGCAGTGGAAAGTGCCGTTGACATCGATATCCATCACCTGCTTCCAGATATCGATCGGATACTCGATCAGCGTGGCGTTCGGGCCGACGATAGCCGCGTTGTTGATGAGAATATCGATGCGCCCCGCGGCCTTCAGCGTGCCCGCCACGGCGGCCTGCACGCTGGCGTAATCGGCAATGTCGACACGCTCGAAGTGGACATCGTGCTCGCCCAGTTGCTCGCGCGCCTCGTCCATGCCGGCGGGGTTGATATCCCAGATGGCAAGCCGCGCGCCGGAAGCAAGCAGCCTGCGGCCGACCGCGAAGCCGATCCCCTGCGCGCCGCCCGTCACCACGGCAACGCGGCCCCTCAAATCGATTGCATTGGTCTGCAAAACGGTCTCCTCTAGTGATCTTCGATTGCGCCGGGGGTTTAAGCGCTCGTGGCCACCGTCTGTCCAGCGACAGGACGCCAGCGCAGCAAATGATCCTCGACCATCGACACGGCGGTATCGAGTATCAAGGCGAACACGGTCAGCACCAGAATGCCGGCGATCACCGAGTTGATATCGAATACGCCTTCGGCCAGCAGGATCAGGTAACCCACGCCCTTTTCCGAGCCGAGATATTCGCCCACCACGCTGCCCACGAAGGCGATGCCGATTGCGTTATGCAGGCTGGAAAAGACCCAGCTCGTCGCCGATGGCAAGTACACATGCCGCAACAATTGACGTGAGTTGGCGCCCAGCATCCGCGTGTTGGACAACACCGTCGGGCTGACCTCGCGCACGCCCTGAAAGACGTTGAAGAACACGACGAAGAAGACGAGCGTCACGCCCAGCGCCACCTTGGACCAGATGCCGAGTCCGAACCAGAGCGCGAAGATCGGCGCGAAGATCAGGCGCGGCATCGAGTTCATCGCCTTGATGAACGGATCGAAGACCGTGGCGAGGAACGGGCTGAGCGCAAGCCACAGGCCGCATGCCAACCCGAGGACCGTGCCGATCACGAACGCCAGCATGGTTTCGACGAGCGTCGTGTACAGATGACGGTAGATCGAGCCCGTCACGAACCAGTCGACGATACGCACCGCCACGCCGAGCGGATCGCCGAAGAAGAACGGCGACAGCCACTTCTGATGCGTGCCGAGCCACCACAGGAACAAGACACCGAACAGGATCAAAAGCCGCGTGACCAGGACGGTGAAGCGATTGTTTGAGTCAAACTCGATTGCGCGCATAGCTTTTCAAAACCTCGCCTCTGAGCACGTCCCAGATCTGGGTGTGCAGTTGCAGGAAACGCTGCGTCATGCGGATTTCCGACATCTCGCGTGGACGTTCGAGGTCAATCTTGAACTCGGCGATAGGCCGCGTTCCAGGCCCGGCCGAGAGCACGATGACGCGGTCCGACAACGAGATGGCCTCCTCCAGATCGTGCGTCACGAACATCACGGACTTGCGGTCGTGCGACCACAGTTGCAGCAACTCGTTTTCCATCAGGTGCCGCGTCTGGATATCCAGCGCGCTGAACGGCTCGTCCATCAGAATGATGCGAGGGTTGAGCGCGAGCGCCTGCGCGAGACCGGCACGCTTGCGCATGCCGCCGGACAACTGATGCGGATACTTCTTGCCGTGTCCTTGAAGTCCCACGCGATCGAGCCAGCCGCGCGCCACGCTGAGCGCCTGTTCGCGCGGCGTTCCCCGAAAGATCAGACCCATCGCGATGTTGTCTTCGGTCGTCTTCCAGGGCATGAGCGCATCGACCTGAAAAAGATAGGCCGCCTGCGTATTCAAGCCCTGCGTTAGCTTCTTGTCGAAGACGATGATGCTGCCCGACGAGGGCCGCGTAAGCCCGGCAGCAACGTTGAGCAAGGTGGATTTGCCGCAGCCCGTGGGACCGACGATCGACACGAACTCGCCGTCGCCGATCGACAACGTGGCCTCCGAGACGGCGGTGTAGGTCTGCGCCCTCTTGCCGTTGCCGGCGAAGGTGCAGGTCACATTGTCGAAACGCAGGGCTTCGCGCACTTCGGTTTTTTCGCTGTCGAGGGGGACGCTCGGGGTGCCCTTGATTCCATACGTTGCCGTGCTCATGGCTGGATCTCCGCCGCTTTCCTGACGAACCGGTTGTCATACGTCGATGCAAGATCGATCTTCGCCGATGCCACTGCAGGGTCGAATGCCGCCAGCACCTCGCGCACCGTCTGCGCGCCCTTCGGCGTGATCTCGCCGTTCTGCGCAATGCAACGGCGGCTGTTCGTGAAGGCCTCCGCATAGAGCGCCTTGTTCTCGCCGATATATTGCGGGGGCACGTTGTCGGCGACTTCCTGCGGCGTCGCCTTGGCGATCCACTTCTCGGCGCGCACGATCGCATTGGCGACGGCCTGCACCGTCTTGGGATTCTTGCCGATGAACTCTTGCGTCGCGAAGAGGCTCGACTCGGGGTAATCCGAACCGAACACCTTGACGTTCCCTTCAGCCGTGCGCATGTTCTCAAGCGGCTTGAGGCTGCCATCCTTCATGAGGATAGTGGCGCTCGGGTCGTTGACGATCAGCGCATCGATCTGCCCGGCCCGCACGGCCGCCACCGCGCCGGCCGCTTGTCCCACGCCGATGATCGACACGTCGGAAGACTGCAGCCCCGCCTTGTGCAGAATGTAATTGAGTGCCATGTGCGTGCTGGAACCCGGCGCGCTCACGCCGATTCGCATGCCCTTCAGGTCCTTGGCCGATTTCACTTCGCCCTCGCGTTTCTGCGACACCCCGAAGATCCATCCCGGACAGATGACTTGCGCCGCGACCACCACGAGATGCTGTCCCTTGGTGGCCATGGTGATGGTGTTCGAATACGCGCCCGCCACCATGTCGGAGCTGCCGCCGAGCAGCGCTTCCAGTGTCTTCGATCCGCCGGAGAATGCGGCGATGGTCACGTCGAGCCCTTCGTCCTTGAAATAGCCGCGCTGTTTGGCGACGAGCATGGGCAGGTAGGTGATGCCCACCGAAGCCGCCGCGATGTGCAGTTCGGGCTTCTCAGGCACATCCTTGGCTGCGGCCGTCAAGGAACCGCAGGCGAGCGCGAACGCGGCACACAGCGCGATGGCGAGTTTCAGCTTCATGGTTGTCTCCTCCCTTTTTAGGGATTTTTAGGTACTTCAGGGACGACAGAGTGTCAATTGCGGACCGGCTTATGAATATCCTCGCATCTCCCGCGACTGCTGATTATCGACATAGCGGAGCCGGTCCGCGCAACGCGATCTTCTTAGGCCGCCTGTTTGCGCAGCGCCTCGACCACGGCATCGCCCATGTCGCGGGTGCCGACGCGCTGCGTGCCTTCCTGCTGGATATCCGCGGTCCGGTAACCGGCCGCGAGCACCGTGCGCACGGCCTGCTCGACCCGGCGCGCGTCGTCTTCCATTTCGAAGCTCTCGCGCAGCATCATCGCGCACGACAGAATCGCGGCAAGCGGATTGGCAATGTCCTTTCCGGCAATATCCGGCGCCGACCCGTGGACCGGCTCGTACAAGCCCTTGCGGTGATAGCCGAGCGAGGCCGAAGGCAACATGCCGATCGAGCCGGTCAGCATGGCGGCCGCGTCCGACAGAATATCGCCGAAGAGATTGCCCGTGACGATCACATCGAATTGCTTGGGGCGCCGCATCAGCATCATCGCGGCGGCGTCCACGAAGAGATGGCTCAGTTCGACGTCCGGGTATTCCCGCCCGACGCGCGTGACGACCTCGCGCCACAGCTGACTTGCTTCCAGCACGTTGGCCTTGTCCACCGAGCAGAGCTTGTGATGACGGCGCTGCGCGGCCTTGAAGGCGGCATGCGCGACGCGCTCCACTTCCGACTCCGAGTAACGCATGGTGTTGAACCCCACACGCTCGCCCGCCTGATTGGTCTCGAAGCCGCGCGGCTGGCCGAAGTAGGCGTCGCCGTTCAACTCGCGCACGATCACGATGTCGAGGCCATCCACCACTTCCGGACGCAACGTCGAAGCGCCGATCAGTTCCGGGAACATGAAGGCCGGGCGAAAGTTGGCATAGAGCGTCAGTGCCTCGCGCAATTGCAATAACCCGGTGCCGGGACGCTCCTCGCGCGGGATATCGGCTTCGTCGGCCACGCCTACCGCGCCGAAGAGAATCGCGTCGGCCTTGCGCGCCACTTCGAGCGTGGGCGGCGGCAGCGGCACGCCGTGCGCCTGGATGCCGGCATCGCCGATGGCAGCCTCCTGCGTCTCGGCGTGCGGCGCCACGATTCGCAGCACCTTGAGCGCCTCCGCGACAACTTCGGGGCCAATACCATCGCCGGGCATGACTGCAATCTTCATCTGTAATCTCCTTGGTCGTTATTGGAAACAGCGCGCCGTGTGCGCGCCGTCAAAAGGTTTCGGCACGGTCGCGCTCGAATGCCACGATGCGGTCCAGATGCGAAAGCGTGTAGTCGATCTCGTCCATGCCGCGCAACAGGCAATCCTTGGCGAAGGGCTCCAGCTCGAACGCGTGCGAGGACCCGTCGGGCAAGGTGACGGTCTGCGCGGGCAAGTCGATGGCGATACGGCTGCCCGGACTCTCCGACAACCTATCGAGCAACGGCAGCACCACGGCCTCGGGCAACACGATCGGCAGCAGTCCGTTCTTCAGGCAGTTGATGAAAAAGATGTCGCCGAAGCTCGGTGCAATCGCCGCGCGGATGCCGTAGTCATAGAGCGCCCAGACCGCATGCTCGCGCGACGAACCGCAACCGAAGTTATGGTTGGCCACGACGATGCGCGACTCGCGCAAAGGCGCCTGGTTGAGCAGGAAGTCGGGACGTTCCGCGCCATTTGCATCGAAGCGCAGCGCACGAAACAGGAACTGGCCGAAGTCGTCGGAGCGGGGTTTTTGCAGATAGCGCGCGGGCAGAATCTGGTCGGTATCGCAGTTGATCGCGACGATCGGCGCCGCGACTGCATCGAGGTACTCCAGTCGTTCCATGTTCACACTCCCAGGAGACGGCGGACATCGGTGAGACGTCCCGTCACCGCCGCGGCGGCCGCCATCGCCGGGCTCATCAGATGCGTGCGCACGCCGGGTCCCTGACGGCCCACGAAATTCCGGTTGGATGTCGAAGCGCAGCGCTGGCCGGGTTCGGCAATATCGCCGTTGGTCGCGAGACACATCGAACAGCCGGGATAGCGCCACTGAAAACCCGCTTCCATGAAGATGCGGTCGAGCCCTTCCGCTTCCGCCTGCGCACGCACTTCATGCGAACCCGGCACGACCCACGCTTCCACGCTCGGCGCGATATGACGGCCGCGCGCCACTTCCGCCGCGCTGCGCATGTCCTCGATGCGCCCGTTGGTGCACGAGCCGATGAACACCCGGTTGATCGCGACGCCTTCGAGCGACTCGTTCGCCGCGAGGCCCATGTAGTCGAGCGCACGCGACATCGCCGCGCGCAGGTCGGGATCGGGCTGCTCCATGGGGTCCGGTACGCGGCCGTCGATGGCGCAGGCATAGCCGGGCGTGGTGCCCCATGTGACCATCGGGACGATCTCGGTCACGTCGATATGCACTTCGCGATCGAACACCGCGCCTGGGTCCGTGAACAAGCCGCGCCAATACGCGAGCGCCCTTTGCCACCGGTCGCCCGTGGGTGCGTAGTGCCGTCCGGCGAGATAAGCGAAGGTGGTTTCGTCCGGGGCGATCATGCCGGCGCGACCGCCCGCCTCGATGGTCATGTTGCAGAGCGTCAATCGCCCTTCCATCGACAAGCCGGCGATGGCGGAGCCGGCATATTCGATCACGTGTCCCGTCGCGCCAGCCACGCCGATTCGCGCGATGACCGCGAGAATCAGGTCCTTCGCCGTGACGCCCGCACCCGGCGTGCCGTCGAGCGTGATACGCATGTTGCGCGACTTGCGCTGCCACAGGCATTGCGTGGCGAGCACGTGAGCCACTTCGGTGGCGCCGATACCGAAGGCCAGCGCGCCCACCGCGCCATGCGTGGACGTGTGGCTGTCGGCGCAAACGACGGTCATGCCGGGCAGACTCAGGCCCTGCTCCGGCCCGACCACGTGGACGATGCCGCGCCGCGTGTCGTTCATGTCGAACAGGGTGATGCGCGATTCGTTGGCGTCGCGTTGCAGCGACTCGATCATGGCGCGCCGTTCGAGGTCGGTCACCGCCGCGATATCGTTCGCCGTGCTGGAAACGTAGTGATCCGGCGTGCCGAAAATGCGCTCGGGCGAACGCGGCTTGAGCCCGCGCTGGCGCAACAGGTCGAACGACTGCGCGGTGACATCGTGAATGTAATGACGATCGATGTAGAGAAGATCCTGCCCGTCGTCGCGGGACATCACGCGGTGGCTGTCCCAGATCTTGTCGTAAAGCGTGCGTGGACCCGCGCTAAGCTGTTCGAGTTGCATTGCTTCGTCTCGCTCCGTCAAATGACCGCCTCGTCAGGCGCGGTGCAGTTTTGTTGTCGGTGGCTGTTTGAGAAGCATCTTGCATCAGGCCGGCCGGCTTGGACGTGGTCATTTGGCAAGGCACCATCGCCAATGGCGATGACAAAGCTACGTCGAACGGCTGACGCCATGCGCGTTCAGCACGTCGCGCAGGATCTCGACGAAGCGCCGGGCCGCGTTCGACAGCGGCTCGACGTGCGAATAGATGAGACTCGCGGTCAGCCGATGCTCGGCTTCGGCACGCAACGGCACGACATCAAGCAGGTCTCGCATGGCGGAATCGATGCAGAACGGATCGACCACCGCGACGCCGACGCCTTCCCTCGCGAGCGTGCAGGCGCTGATGGCCGAGCGCACGCGCACGACCGGCTCCGGCCGACGCTCGTTCCTGAACACGTGCCCGACGATCCGCCCGAGCGGCGTGTCGTGCTCGTAATCGATCCACGGCATGGCGGCGACCTGTTTCGGGTCGAGCGCACGCCGCCGGGCCAGCGCGCCTTTTTTCGCGACACAGAGAAGCCGTCCGCTTGCAATCGGCATGGTGACGAGGTTCGGGTGCTCGACGGCGAACATCGATACGCCGATGCAGTTCTTGCCGAACAGCACGCGAGGCACGAGATGGTTGTGCGTGAGCGGTTCGAACTGAATGGGCAACTGCTGGAATTCGGCGTGGAATCGTGCAATGGCGAGCGGCACAAGATGCACGCCGAGACTCGGGCTGCATACGATGTTGAGCTTGCCGCTCGTGCCGTCGGCGAGAGAACGGACGAGATTATCGACGCGCTCGATGCCTTCATACGCGCGCATGACTTCGTCGAAGATACGTTTTGCCTCGGGCGTCGGATAGAGCCGGCCGCGCATGCGTTCGAAGAGCAAGAACCCGAGTCGGCTTTCCGTCACCTGCAAGACACGGCTCACGGAGGGCTGCGCCACATACAGCGAACGCGCGGCCTCGCTGATGGAACCCGTCATCATGATCGCGCGGAATACTTCAATCTGCCGCAGGCTCATGGTGCGCGTGTTGGGAATTTCCTCGTCGTAATTCATGGGCTTGGTCGTTGTTCATCGCGCCGTCATGTTGCCGCGCCGCCGCTTTCGGATGTAAGTGAACCGCCCGCAGTGTAGCGCGGGCACCGCCGCGCGACGAATCCATGCAGCGCGTCTATGGGATACGAAATTTGAACTATTTCACGGCGAATATCGACGTTGCTATGGTTCGTTCTAGTCGAGCCCCGCGAAGAGAGTCGATCCGAGCCATGCCCAAGCTTATCCATTTCCTGAATCCGAACGGTCTCGCCACCGTCACGCGCGAGATCGAAAAGACCGTGTGCGCGCTTCGAGGCGCGGACGACGCGCCCGTTTGCTTCGAGACGCTTTTCGCGGTCGACGGCGGCATCGAAACCCAGCGCGATGCCGACCGCGCCGCCGTCGCCGTGGCCGAGTACGTCGCGCGGCATGAAGCGTCGGCGAGTGCGTTCGTCATCGCGTGCTACAGCGATCCCGGCTTGCACGCCGCGCGCGAACTCACGCAACAGCCGGTGCTCGGCATCGGTGCCGCGGTCATGGGCGTCGCGCTTGCGCGCGGGTCGCGCATCGGCGTGATCGCGGCGAGCACGCACGGCATGCCGCGTCACTGGCGGTCTTATCATGCGGCGCGCATCGCACAGACGGTCGCGGGAGAACGCGCCGTGAATCTTGGCGTGGCCGAATCGGGCAACCGAGACGCCGCGCTCGACAAGCTCATCGCGACCGGCCGCGCGCTGTGTGACGAAGATGGCGCCGATGTCATCGTGCTCGGCTGCGCGGGCATGACGCCGCTTCGCGCCGATATCGAAGCGGCGCTCGGCGTGCCGGTAATCGATCCGTGCTCGACGGCCGCCTCGCTCGCCTTCGCCATCTGTCGCGAGCGGCAGGACCCATGGCGTCCGACATGAACGCCGCACTCATTGCGCTTCCGCGTCTCGGTGTGCTTGGCGGCATGGGGCCGCTCGCCACCGCCGACTTTCTCGTCAAGCTGATTCAGGCGACGCCCGCCGCGTCCGATCAAGAGCATATGCCGGTCATCGTCCATAACGTGCCGCAAGTACCCGATCGCAGCACGGCCTTTCTCGCGGGATCGGACGCGCCTTGGCCGCATCTGCTTGACGGCCTGCGCACGCTCGAAGCGGCCGGTTGCGCGGCCATCGCGATTCCTTGCAATACGGCGCATGTCTGGCACGAGCGGCTCGCGCAGGAGACGGCACGGCCGGTGCTGCATATCGGCGAGGCAGCGCTTCGAGCGCTTGCGGTGACGTGCCCCGGTGCGCGGCGAGTCGGCATGCTCGCGACGACAGCGACGCTCAAAGCGCGCATCTATCACGATCAACTGGCTGCAAGCGGCATAGACGCGATCGAACCGGGTCAGATGTCGCAGACGACGCAGGTCATGGGCGCAATCGCCGCCGTGAAAGGCGGGAGAATCGACGAAGCGCGTGCGTGGCTCAAACGCGCCGCTCATGCACTGATCGATCGCGGCGCCGACGCGTTGCTCATGGCGTGCACGGAAATTCCGGTGGCGCTGGCGGGCGTTGCGCTCGACGTGCCCGCAATCGACCCGACCGAAGCGCTCGCGCGTGCAAGCGTCGACTGGTGGCTCGCCGCGCGCGAGCGAACCAACACCTCTGAATTCTCAAGCGGACAAAAGACATGCAGCAATTTGATCTGACCATACGTCATGGACTCGTCGCGTCGGACGAGGCAGTCTTCGAGGCGGACGTCGGCGTGGTCGGCGACCGGATCGTCGAAGTGGCGCGCGGCCTGCCCGCAGGCAAACGCGATATCGACGCGACCGGACGCTACGTGCTGCCGGGCGGTATCGACACGCACTGTCACGTCGAGCAACGCTCGGGCATGGGAATCATGGGCGCCGACGACTGGTACTCCGCAAGCGTCGCGGCGGCCCACGGCGGCACCACTATGATCGTGCCGTTCGCCGCGCAGCATCGCGGACAATCGCTCAAACAAGTGGCCGACGACTACGCGGCGCTCGCGCGGGCAAAGTCGGTGATCGACTATAGCTATCACTTGATTGTCTCTGAGACGGACCACCGCACGCTTCAGGAAGATCTCGTCGAGCAGATTCGCCGGGGCATCACGTCGTTCAAGGTCTACATGACCTACGATCAATTGAAGATCGACGACTACCAGATGCTCGACGTGTTGGCTCTCGCCGCACGCGAACGCGCGCTCGTGATGGTACATGCCGAAAACAACGACGTGATCCGCTGGGTCTCGCAAAAGCTGCTCGAAAGCGGCCGCACCGCGCCGAAGTACCACGCGACGAGTCACGTGGCGCTGGCGGAATCCGAAGCGACGAATCGCGTGATCCAGCTCGCCAGGCTTTTCGACGCGCCCGTGCTCATCGTTCACGTGTCCGCGCAGGACGCGCTCGCGACCATCGGCGCGGCGCAGCGCATGGGCGCGCAAGTGTACGGCGAGACCTGTCCGCACTATCTGCTGCTCACCGAAGACGCGATGGACCTTCCCGGCGTCGAAGGCGCGAAGTATTGCTGCAGCCCGCCGCTGCGTGACGCGAACGCTCAAGAAGCCTTGTGGACGGCGCTGAAGGCGGGCGTGTTGCAGACGGTGTCGTCGGATCATGCGCCGTATCGCTTCGACGAATCCGGCAAGCTGCCGCATGGCGAAGCCACCACGTTCAAGCAGATGGCCAACGGCATGCCCGGACTCGAAGTGCGCCTGCCGCTGCTGTTCTCCGAAGGCGTTCACAAGGGGCGCATGACGCTGCCCGAGTTCGTCGCGCTGAGTTCGACGAATCATGCGCGCATGTACGGCATCGCGCCGCGCAAAGGGCTGATCGAAGCGGGCGCGGATGCGGACATGGCGGTTTGGGACCCGCACCATGAAGTCGTGCTGACAGCCTCCGCATTGCACGATCGCGTGGGCTACACGCCCTACGAGGGGACGAAGGTAACGGGCTGGCCGCACACGGTGGTGAGCGCGGGCCGCGTGATCGTCGATGACGCCGGCTTTCATGCCGAACCCGGCAGCGGCCGCTTCATTGCACGCTCGACGCCGTTGCCCTATCAGGCCACGCGCGAAGTCTCCGCGAGCGGCCGGTTTTTCCGCGCGCTTGCCGACGCCGGGACAGGCGCTCTCCACCCGTCTTTCGGATACCCCGAACATCAACACCCGGAACAAAAGAGGAAGTCATGAGCAAGTCACGCAAAATCGGCCTGGCCGTCGCGCAAATGGGACCGGTCCACCTCGCCGATGACCAACGGGCGGTCGTCGAGCGGCTCGTCGCCATGCTGCACGAAGCGAAAGCGCGCAGTGCAAAGCTGGTCGTGTTCCCGGAGCTCGCGCTCACCACGTTTTTTCCGCGCTACTGGATGAGCGAGGAAGCGGCCATGGAACGCTTCTTCGAGCGATCGATGCCGAATCCCGACGTACAGCCGCTCTTCGACGCCGCGCGCGACGCGGGCATCGGCTTCTATCTCGGCTATGCGGAACTGACGGCGCAAGGCGAGCGCTTCAATACGTCGATCATCGTCGATGACAGCGGCAAGATCGTCGCAAAGTATCGCAAGACGCATTTGCCGGGGCATTCGGAGCACAAGCCGGACGCGCCTTTCCAGCATCTGGAGAAGAAGTTTTTCGCGGTGGGCAACTCGGGTTTTCCTGTCGTCGACACGATGGGCGCGCGCCTCGGCATGTGCATCTGCAACGACCGCCGCTGGCCGGAAACATGGCGCGCGATGTCGCTGCAAGGCGCGGAACTCGGCGTGCTCGGCTACAACACGCCGTCCGAGAACATTCATTGGCCCGAACCGGTCCATTTGCGCATGCATACCCATCTCGTCACGTTGCAGGCGAGCGCTTATCAGAATGCGATGTGGATTGCCGCCGCCGCCAAATGCGGCAAGGAAGACGGCTTTCATATGATCGGCGGCTCGGTGATTGTCGCGCCTTCGGGCGAGATCGCCGCGCAAAGCATGAGCGAAGACGACGAGGTGATCTTCGCGAACGTCGATCTCGCGCTCGGCGACACGTTCCGCGAGCACGTCTTCAACTTCGCGAAGCATCGGCGGCCGGAACATTACGGGCTGATCGTCGAGCGCACCGGCGCGGGCGCGCCGCTGCCGCACGATCCAGACGCGCTCAATTAAGGCGTCCACGGGGAGACCACACATGAACGACGACATCACGCAAGATGCATCGGCGTCGGCACGGCCGGCGTCTTACGGCAGCTCGCCACAAAGCGCCATGGACAAATCGATATTCGGACCGCCGCACGTGCGCGCGCTCGTCGCATCGATTTCCGGCTACGCCATGGACGGCTTCGACCTGCTGATCCTCGGTTTCATGCTGAGCCTCATCTCGGCGGACCTTGGACTCAGCTCCGCGCAAGCGGGCTCGCTCGTTACGTGGACGCTCGTCGGCGGCGTCGCGGGTGGCATCGGCTTCGGGATACTCAGCGATTATCTCGGCCGCGTGCGCGTGCTCACTTACACCATTCTGCTCTTTGCGCTGTTCACCGGTCTGTGCGCTTTCGCGACCGGATATCACGACCTGCTCGCGTATCGCTTCGTGGCGGGCCTGGGACTTGGCGGCGAGTTCGGTATCGGCATGGCGCTCGCCATCGAGGCGTGGCCCGCCGAAAAGCGCGGACGCGTCTCCTCGTATGTCGGCATGGGCTGGCAGATCGGCGTGCTGATCGCCGCGCTGCTGACGCCGGTATTGTTACCGCATATCGGGTGGCGCGGCATGTTTCTCGTGGGACTCGCGCCCGCCGTGCTGTCGTTCGTCATTCGCAAGGCGATTGGCGAACCGAAGATCTTCATCGAGAAAGCAACCAGGAGGCGGCACGAATTCCCCCTCAAGACGCTGTTTCGCGATCGGGAAACGCGACGCCGCAGCATCGGCATGATCGTCATGTGTTCGGTGCAGAACTTTGGCTACTACGGTCTCATCATCTGGATGCCGGGCTATCTGACGAAGGCGTTCGGCTTCACGCTCGCCAAGTCGGCGACATGGACGGCGGCGTCGATTCTCGGCATGCTGGTCGGCATCTGGATCTTCGGGCAGCTCGCGGACAGAATCGGCAGGAAGCCTACCTTCGTGATCTATCAGTTGGGCGCGCTCGTCATGGTGTTCGTCTACTCGCGCATGACGACGCCCGAGGCGCTACTGATTGGCGGCATGGTGGTCGGCGTGTTCGTGAACGGCATGATGGGCGGCTATGGCGCACTCATGGCCGAGTTGTATCCGACCCATGCACGCGGCACCGCGCAGAATGTGCTGTGGAGCATCGGCCGCGCGGTCGGCGGGTTCGGACCGCTCGCGATCGGCGCGGTGGCGAGCTATTACTCGTTCGGCACGGCCATCGCGGCGCTGGCTTGTATCTATATCGTCGATGTCGTCGCGACTGTCGTGCTGATTCCGGAGTTGAAGGGCGTGGAGTTGGAGTGAGCGGACGTGACAGGCGGAAAACGCTGGCCGGCGGTCGGGATGCATCGCGAGACCGATCACACCCCGACGAGGGCTAGCGTTTGCCACGCCCGCCAGCCGGCTTACCTGCAACCGCGGCTGGCTTGCTGCCGGATTTGCTACGCGGCTTCTTCACGCTAAACGGATTGACGCCGGACAATCCTGTGTCTTGTTGTGCCACAGGCTTGCGCTTGTTTTCACCATCCTGCGGGCGCGACCTCTTGCCGGGCACCGGCGCCGCGCCCGGCGTAACCTGCGGCACTTTCGGCTTTTTGGGCTTTTTAGGTTTTTTGACGATCTCGCCCGTCGCGCTGGTTTGCGGCACGCGATGCTCGGCTTCGAAACCTGGTTCTTCCCGGCGTACCAGCGTTTGCCGGATCAGCGCTTCGATCGCGGCGAGTTGCGGCGCTTCATCGGCACATACGAGCGACACCGCCACGCCGCTCGCGCCCGCGCGACCGGTGCGGCCAATGCGGTGCACATAGTCTTGCGCCACGATCGGCAGATCGACGTTGATGACCAAAGGCAGGTCGTCGATATCCAGTCCGCGCGCAGCCACATTGGTGGCGACCAGCATATGGACTTCGCCAGTCTTGAAGCGTTCGAGTGCACGCAAACGCGCGGGTTGCGGCTTGTCGCCGTGGATGGTGTCGACCGAATAACCCGCATCATCCAGCATGGCCGCCAGATAGTCGACGCCATTACGGGTCTTGACGAACACCAGCGCGTGCTCCCACTTGTTCTCGGCCACGAGGTGCATGAAGAGTTCAGGCTTGTTCCTCTTATCCACCGTCACCACCCACTGCTTGATATTGCTGGCCGTGGCATTGGGCGGGCTAACGCTGATATTCACCGGGCTGCGCAGAATGCTCGCGGCCATCGTGCGGATTTCATCGGAGAACGTGGCGGAGAACAGCAGCGTCTGGCGCTTTGCGGACAAGGCGGCGAACACGGCGTTGAGTTCGCGTGCGAAGCCCAGATCGAGCATGCGGTCGGCTTCATCCAGCACTAGCGTCTGTACTCGATCGAACTGCACCGCGTTCTGGCGATTCAGATCCAGCAAACGGCCCGGTGTGGCGACCAGCACATCGACGCCTTTGCGCAAGGCCATCATCTGCGGATTGATACTCACGCCGCCATACGCGGCCAGGAATCGCAGGTCGAGGCCTTCGCCGTAATCGATAAAGCTTTGCAGCACTTGTTCAGCCAGTTCGCGCGTGGGCACGAGCACGAGAATGCGCGCGCGATTGCTGGACACCGCCGGCCCGTGTTGCACCAGCCGTTGCAGCAGCGGCAGCGCGAAACCCGCGGTCTTGCCCGTGCCGGTCTGCGCGGCGGCCATGACGTCCTGGCCACCGAGCACAGCAGGAATCGCCTTGACCTGCACCGGCGTGGGTGTCTGGTAATTGAGCTTCTGCAGGTTGCGCAGCAACGGATCGATCAGGCCAAGCGAGGCAAAAGACATGCAGGTATTCCGGGCTAAAACCGCAATTTTAGCGGTTACGGCGCTCGTTGCATGCGCCGAGCCATATCGACAGTGAGCAGCGTCGGCAGTCTCTTACAGGACGTCGACGGAATCCAACGGTAAGGAGCGCTCATACAGCAGGAAGCGCCTTGAGTGACGCCCTTCACTTCTCGGTGCGTGGTTTCTCGATGGTGACTTTCGCCATGGCCGACCAGTCTCGCTCGCCCAATCCCGCCGCGACGGTTTCAGTCATGCGTTCGTAGACGGCGGCGAGCATCGGCAACGCGGCGCCCAGCTCTTGCGCGGCTTCAGACGCGAGTCGCAGATCCTTCAGTCCGAGCGATGCCTTGAACCCCGGTTCGTAGTGTCCATCAGCGATATTCGCCGAATAGACTTGATACGACCGGCTGCCGAACGACGTATTCAGATCGTGAGGTTTGCCGCTGCCGGCATTAGGGCGCTCGCGACAAGTCCGGACGCTGTGCCGAAACTCGCTGCGAAACCGTCAGCGGCGAAGCGTTCGAAGCGCGTGGAGCAGTCGGGTTCAGCATGACGGGAGCCTAGCGAAATGGTCATGCAAGGTGTCGGGGCACGTGCAACGCCTGACCGCGACGCGTAAACATGTTGGCTATCCGGTCTTCTCCAGTCCCGCAGAACATTCCGACAGCCGCGTCTCTGTTCGTCATCGCACAGTTCGTGTATGGGAGTACGTAGTCAGTCCCGCCTTCCTAACTTATATTTGCATCGGCACCGCAAAAAAACGTCCCCGCCCTGATCACCCGCGACCGATGTCCGGTCAAATGCTTCCTCCAAGCGGCGACTCTCAACGCATTGCGCTACAACCAAAAAGGATACGACGCAATGATGTCTTTCCGCTCGGCGATCAAGCCTTTGATGGAACCGACCCTCACGCGCTGCATGGCGCTGGCGTCCGCCGTGTTGCTGGCATCGTGCGGCGGCTCGGACCATACCGATACCACGGTGCCCGACACCATCATGCAGGTGATGAAAAAGCCTGCGTACAGCGGCGCGACGTGGACCATGCAGGTCGTCGATCTGGATTCCGGACATGTCATCTACGATCTCGACTCGGGCTCACAGGTGTTCATCGCGTCCGTGCGTAAGCTCTTCTCCACAGCCAATGCGCTCGACGTCATCGGTGCGCAGCATCGACTGGTGACGCCGGTCTACAAGCAAGGCACCGTCGATGCAAACGGCACGCTCACCGGCAATCTCGTACTCGTCGCGAGCGGCGATCTCACCATGGGCGGTCGCGCGAATCCGGACGGGACGATCGCGCTCACCGCGTTCGATCACAACGAAGCCAATAGTGTCGGCAACGCGCAACTGACCACGCCCGATCCGCTCGCCGGCTACAACGCGCTGGCCGCGCAGGTCGCCGCCTCGGGCATCAAGACGGTCAATGGCGATGTGGTGATCGACGATCGTCTGTTCGACGCGTTCGACTTCCGCGATGAATTCAACGTGACGCCGATCCTGGTCAACGACGATCTCGTGGATGTCGCCTTCAGCGCGAGCGCGCAAGGTGCGCTGCTGCCGTTCGTGTACCGGCCTCAGTCGGCGGCGTTCACGGTGCAATCGACGCTCACCACGGGCGCGCCGACGTCGGACTTTGCCGTCGTGCTCAATCAGGCATTCCCGGATGAGCCGCTCGACTGTATCGGCCAGGCTACCTGTGTCGGCGAAGTGAGCGGCACGGTGCCGGCGGGGGTTCCGCCCGCGCTGACCGGCGCGTATCCGCTGGTGCAGACGTTTCGCGTCACCGATCCCTCCACGTATGCGCGCACGGTGCTGATCGAAGCGCTCGCACGCGCGGGCGTGACCGTGACGGCCGCGCCCGTCAAGGCGAATCCGGTTGCATCCTTGCCGGCGCAAGGTTCTTATTCGAGCGCGCAACGGGTCGCCCAACTCACCGCCGCTCCGTATGCGCAGGATCTGCGTTTCGTGAACAAGGTGAGCTACAACATCGGCGCGGACATTACGCTGATGCAATACGGACTGGCGAAGAACGGCTCGCGCACCATGGCCACGGCGCTTACGACCGAACAAGGCGAACTGTCTTCGACCTTCGGCATTTCGCCGGACCAGTATCACTTCATCGACGGCAGCGGCGGCGGCGATACCACCGCGAACGCGAAGGCTGTCATCACGCTGCTGCGCGCCATGCGGCTCAAGCCCGACTATGCGACATACGTCGATACTTTGCCGGTACTCGGCGTCGATGGCTCGCTCACGACCGTCACCGGCTTCGAGGCCGATCCGACGCTAGCCGGTGCCAAGGGTCGTGTCTACGCCAAGACCGGCACGTATGGCGGTTTGAGCAACACCACACCGCCCGTGCCGCTTCTCAAGTCACAGGCGCTTGCGGGGTATATCGATGCAAAGAGCGGCCGGCGGCTTGCCTTCTTCCTGACCGTGAATAACGTGCCGTTCGTGGGTCTGGAAACCATCCTCGATGCTTTCCAGGACGAAGGCGAGATCGCGGCGCAAATCTGGAAACTGCAATGATGCGACATATGCCGTGGGTCGCTGACTTCGTCGGCGGCCTCACGCTGCCGAAAGATCGATCATTGTCAGAACAGATGATGAATCCCGGCGAGACACACCACCTGCTTCCCACTCGAGGCCGCCCCGATGCCAAGCGTATTGGCCACCGCGCCGCCGCCCGCCGTTTCGAACATCACATCGGCATAAAGCTGGGTTGTCTTCGATAGCGAATACACATTGGCCGCTGTGAATTGCGTCCAGCGACGCGCGCCGAGCGTCGCCGTCCATGCGCCCACGCCGATCTCCTCCGCGGGCGTCACGCGCAGATTCGCGCCGCCGTCGATGCTGCGAAAATGTTCGCTGCCGCCCTTGGACGCGATGCGCATATCGGTTGCGAGCGCATGCAGCGTGACGCGCTCGGACCGGTACGAGCCACCAATACCCATCTCCCGCACCTGGCTCGCATTGAACGTGGCGCCGGGCGCGAGCGTCTGACCTTCGAACGAAGTCAGCCCGAGCCCGCTGGATAGCGGCAGCAGCCGGTCGCGGTACTCCGAATACACCGCCACCAGTTTGAGCGGACCATTGGCATAGTTTCCACCGAAACTGATCGTCCGCCCGTTGGTATTGCTGGCCGACGCGCCCGGAAATCCATAAAGCGCGCCGACGCTCAGGCCGCGATATGCAGCGCTCTTCCACTTGACCGTGCTCGATAACTGCACGGGAAGCGTGCTGCCGAGACCATCGAGATTGCCTGGATGAAACGCGGAAAAGTCGCCGAGCAACTGCGCTGTCGAAACCGAACCGAGCCAGTCGAAGTTCCAGTCGGTTTGACGCCCGAGCGTGACCGTGCCGAGCGTCGCGTCGGACATTCCGACATAGGCTTGTCGATTGAAGAACGTCGTGCTGCTGGCGGATGCACCCGTCGTCGTGACAAAACCGCTTTCGAGCCTGAACAGCACCGAGCGCCCCGCGCCGATTTCCTCGACACCCTGAAAGCCGAAACGGTCCGCCTGCAAGGTCCCTTGCTGCGCGATATAAGCCGACGAGCCGCGCAAATTGCTCACGTATCCAATACCCGAATCGATGCTGCCGTATAACAAGACGCTGCTTTGCGCGAATGCCAGCGGCGAAACGACGAGCGTGGTCAAACCCGCGACGAGTGTCGCGCGATGAGTTTTTGTTGTCATGCTGTCTGGGAGGAGCGTTAGAAGGAGAACTGCCTGAGCTCGAAAGTCCGGAAATCAGGTTGACTGAACCTTCTCCACCGGCGCGAGACGCCACGCGCCGAATATGAGATTGACGATGATCGCCGTCAGCGTGCCCGCCGCCATGCCGTTACCCATCACGATCTGCAGCGAGCCGGGAAGCGCTGCATATACGTTGGGCACGAGTATCGGTAGCAGACCCATCACGAGCGCCGCAGCCAGCGTGTACTGATTGCCGCGCGCGTGCAGATCGACCTTGCCGAGCAGGTTGATCCCCATCACCCCGATCATCGCGAAGACGATCAGCGCGGTGCCGCCGACCACGGGCGCCGGAATCGCGTAGGCAAGGCGTCCGAGCGGCACGAACAGCGCGATGAGCATCAGCATCACGCCCGCCGTCGCGGTGACGTAGCGAGACCGCACACGCGTGGTCTGCACGACGCCGATATTCTCCGCGCTCGTGATGATGAGCGACGTGCCGAGCAACGAGCCGATCAGCGACGCCAGCGCATCGCCGCGAATCGTGCGCGGTACGTCGCGGCGAACGTCGATCTTCCTGCCTGTGATCTCGCCGACAGCAACCGTCTGTCCAGTGGCTTCGGCCATCGAAATGACACTGAAGATCAGCATGGGAAGCGCGGCCAGCACGTCGAAGCGCGGCATGCCGAAGGGCAATAGCATCGGCCACGTGAAGAGCGGGCCGCTCCAGAGGCCGCTTAGGGACATCGAACCCATTGCCCAGGCGGCGAACGTGCCGATGACAAGACCCAGCAGCACCGCGAGCCTGCCCAGCGTGCCCTTGAAGAGACGCGCGACCGCGAGCGTGGCCACGATGGTCAGCAGCGCAAGTCCGAGCGCCTCGGGCCGCGCAAAGCCCGGCGTCCCCGGCTGCCCGACGACGATTCCGGCGTAAATCCGGATGAGACTGACCGAGACGAGCAGCAGCATGGCGCCCACGACCACGCGCGGAAAGAAGCGCAGACAGCGCGCGAATACCGGCAGCACGATCCAGTAGAAGAGACTGGTGAGGATCGCCGCGCCCGCCGCGGTACGCAGATCCGTTTGCATCGCGATGACGGCGAAGAGCATCGCGGGCGCGCCGCCCGGCACCATCACGAATGGCAGCCGCGCGCCCACCGGCCCTGCGCCGAGCGACTGTAAGATCGTGCCGGCGCCGCACACGAAGAACGTCGCGCCGATCAGATGCACGGTCATCTCGGCTGGCAGCGACAACATGCGCGACATCAGAAAGACCGCCGTAACGGGCGATGCGGCCATGGACAGCACATGTTGCAAACCGAACAGCGCGAGTTGCCATGCGGGCAAACGCGCGTCGACATCATGCGTGGCGGATTCAGCTTTCACGAGACCCCCATGGTTTCGAAGCGCGCGGCGCACGGCGCTCAAGCAGGCAACCATGGCAATTGCTCGCGGCGGTAGCGGAAGGTTTGAAAGACGCTGTTCAATTGCCCCGGACCTGTCTTGCGGGCCGCTTCGTCCGGGTATTCGGCGAACCACGGAATCACGTATTCCCATACCACTTCGCCTGCGGGCGTGACTTCGAAAAGACGCCCCGTCGCCGATTCGGTGATATGCGTGTTGCCGTTCGCGAGCCGCTGGGCGTTGCCCATGAACGCGCTGTAGAACATGTTGACCATGTCGTCGGCGTAAGACCATACGATTTCGTGCGTCGACGGATCGATCTCCAGCACACGCGAGAACGCCACGTGCGCGCCCGCGCGAAAGTTGCCGTTGTCGAACGTGAGGATGTTGCCGTTGGCGAGCGCGACCGGCGCATGCTGATGCGAAACCACGTCCGGTGGGATATGCATGGTCACGTGGCCCGTTCGACGGTCGACCGCGATAATGCCCGACGTGGTGCGTAAGCTAATCAGCACCTCGCCTTGCGCATTCACACCGAGCCCGTTCACGAGCGGCCAGTGATAACGGCCGAAGCCCGGCGCGATAGGAAAGTCTTTCGGATCGAGATGCTCCCAGGCTTTCCATTCCCACACGAGTTCGCCCGCGCGATTCACTTCGCGGATCACGTCCGCGAACATGGGCTCGTCCGGACCATGCGCCGTGCCGCCCGGCACGCGATCGGCGAAACCCGCGGGCACCGGCGCGCACGCGGCGTACAGCAGGTTTCCGTTCGGCAGCCACTGCGCGTCGTGATGATGCGCCGGGTCCTGGTACCGCCACACTACCTCGCCCTCCGGCGTGACTTCGTAAAAATCGCCGCCGTGCCACATCGACCAAGGCGCATATCGATCTTCCGAATCCGCATGATTGCCGTTGTAACCGAGATTGCCGTTCGGGAGAATCACCGCATGACGGCCGGGGCGCACCGGCATCTGCCATTCATGCACGACTTCGCCGCGCATATCGACGAGAAACACGCGCCCGCCTGCCGTTTGCGGCGCGATCAGCGTATAGCCGCCAGCGGACAGGTTCGGGTCGTGCGCTATGAGCCCGACGCCGCGGCGACGCTGGGTGATTTGATCGACGGTGGTAGTCACGGTTTGCTCCGTTAAGATGATGGAGCAAAATTTAGGCTATTCCACGCGTCAGTAAAACCTGATTGTTTTAAACGGGTCGTCAGAAAAATCCATACGGTAAGCCATGCGTCCGATATCACAGACCTTCCGTTGCTTCGACGAAGTCGTCAGGCGCGGTTCCATCCGCAAGGCGGCCGAATCGCTGCATCTGACCGCGGCTGCGGTGCATCAGCAGATCCTCAATCTGGAAGAACAGGTCGGCTCGCCGCTCTTCGACCGCTTGCCGCGCGGCATGCAGCTCACCACGGCGGGCGAGATCATCATCGCGGCCGTGCGGCGCGGTCAGCGCGATTTCGACAACGCGATGACTCAGGTCGAGGACTTGCGCTCGCTGCGGCGCGGACACGTCAATCTGGCCGTGTCGCCTTCGTCGGCGGAGTATCTGGTGCCCGGCGCGATTCAGGCCGCGATGACGCGCTATCCGGGCGTCACCTACAGCGTGCGTTCGGGTAACGGCGAAAACATCTTGAAGTGGGTGGAGACCGGTGAGGCCGACATTGGCTACGGCCTGCGTCGCAAGCCGCCGCCCGGCGTCGTGGAAGTGCGCGCATATGTGCAGCACCTCGGCGTGGTCACGCCACCGGGACATCCGCTCACGAAACTCCAGCGACGTCCGCGACTACGCGACTGCCTTGGCTATCCGCTCATCCTGATGTCGCCGGATACCGAATTGCGCGCAATGGTCGATCAAATCGATCACCGCGACCGGCGCAATGCGCGACCGCTCGTCGAAACCAGTTCGGTCGCCATGGTGCGCCGGCTGGTGGCGGATGGCATCGGCATCGGCTTTCTGATTGCGGAGAATGTCGCGGAAGACGTCGCCGGGGGCAAGCTCGCATGGACGCCGCTCGCCGATGCGGGCGCGCAATCGTCCAGTTGCCTGTATCAACGCTCCGATCTGACGACCACGGTCGCGATGGGCATGTTCCTGCAATTTCTCGGACAGGCTATCGAGCAAACCGAGGACCGCTTTCACACGTCGACGCGCCCCGTGCGCAAGCGCGGCGCACGGGTCTAGCGAGCACTATCCTAGCGATGATACTTGTCGTCGAGCTCGTTGATCGCGTTCACATTGCCCGCGCTGCGTCCATTCTCGTCGAAGGTATTGGCGAGAAACGAATCGGCTATGGTCTTCGCGACTTCAGGTCCGATCACGCGCGAGCCCATCGTGATGATCTGCGCGTTGTTGGAAAGCGCCGCGCGTTCCGCCGAATAAGTATCGTGGCACAGCGCGGCGCGAATGCCCGGCACCTTGTTCGCCGAGATGCTCACACCGATGCCCGTCCCGCACACGAGAATCGCGCGATCGTATTCGCCGCTCATCACACCGGAGGCCACGCGGTCCGAGAGATTGGCGTAAAACTCGTTCGGGCTCGCCTCATTGTGCGACACCTCGAATACCTCGAAGCGGTCCTTCAAATAATCCGCCAGCACGCGTGCAAGTCCCACTCCGGCGCTGTCTCCACCAATTGCTAGCTTCATGAGTATCTCCGTCGATTGTTCGATGCAGGTGGCGCATGCCAAGTCAAAGCACCGCGCCGACGCGTTTCAAAATATCCAGATAGCCGCTCACGCTCCACGCCGAACGGCCGATGAAAAGTCCATCGATGTGCGGGCACGCGGCCAGTTCCGCGCAGTTGCCCGGATTGACGGAGCCGCCGTACAAACAGGGAATGCTTCGCCCGAGCGTTTCCTCCGCCACTTTGCTGATCTCGGCTTGACGCGCATCCGCATATTCGGGACTAGCCGGAATGCCGCTCTCGCCGATAGCCCATACAGGCTCGTACGCGAGCAGAATCGGCGCCGTTCGTTGTTCAGGAGAAAGACGCGCCAACGCGCCGCGCACCTCGGCGGCCAACACGTCTGCAGCGCGCCCGCTCTCTTTGTCGGCGAGCGTTTCGCCAATGCAGATCAGCGGCGTCAATCCGTGACGCACGGCGGCCTCGACCTTGCGTCCGACGGTGTCGTCGGTTTCGCCGAAGTGCTCGCGCCGTTCGGAATGGCCGAGTTCGACGAGATCCACGCCGCAATCGACCAGCATCGGCGGGGAAATCTCGCCGGTCCACGCGCCCTCTTCGGCCCAATGCATGTTTTGCGCGCCGACCTTGACATCGGTCTCGGCGAGAATCGACTTCACTTCGCGAATCGCGGTGAACGGCGGAATCACGAAGCACTGGATTCGCGGGTCGTCAGGGCTCGCGAGCAAACCCTCGGCGAAAGCGATCGCTTGCGCCAGGGTCTTGTTCATCTTCCAGCTCGTGCCGACCCAGAACGGGGTATCAGACATGGTTAGGTTGTCGGACAGTGTGTCTTGCAAATGAGGCCGCGTCATGCGCCGGACGTGCCTCATGCCCGCCCGGCGCGCGGATGAAAACGCCTGCTAGGTCACTTCGAAAGCACGAACGGCGCGGTGTATTTCGACACGTTCGCCTTCGTGATCAGCACGCAGTCGAACAACTGCTTTTCGCTGGCGGCGCCCGTCTTGCCGGTCTTCAGGAACTGATCGGCTTCCTGCACGGCCTTGGCGGAAAACTCCGCGACCGGTTGCAGCACGGTGTACTGCAACTCACCCGCTTTCACTGCCTCGACCGCGGCCGGCGAGCCATCGAAACCACCGACTTTTACGTTCTTCAGCTTGCCCGATTGCTTGAGCGCCGCAATCGCGCCGAGCGCCATTTCATCGTTGCCGCTGATCACGCCGATCACATCCGGGTGCGCCTGCAGCAGGCTCTGCGTCGCATTGAAGCCTTGCGTACGATCCCAGTTGGCCACTTGCGAGCCGACCATCTTCAGATCCGGATACTGGGAGAGCACCGACTTGTAGCCGTTGGAACGCGTCGCGGCGTTGTTGTCCGAAGGCGAGCCGAGCAATTCGACATAGTTGCCCTTCGACCCGACATCCTTCGTCCATTGCTGAGCACCGAGCGCCGCGCCTTGCGCGTTGTTCGACACGAGCTGCGCCTTCGCGAGCCCCGGCTGGTTGATTTCCGCGTTGACGAGGAACACCGGAATGTTCGCGGCAATCGCCTTCTTCACGGCGCCGACGGAGCCGCTCGCATTGGCCGGATCGAGAATGATCGCAACCGACTTGTTGGTGATGGCCGTGTCGATCTGCTGGCTTTCGGTGTTCGTGTCGCCTTTCGACGCCGACACGTTCGCGCTATAGCCCAGCTTCTTGGCTTCCGCCGCCGCGATGTTGCCTTCGGCGAGCCAGTACGGATTGGCGGGATCGTTGACGATAATGCTGATCAGCCCGCCCGCCGCCTGAGCCTGGCTCGCAAACAAGGGCGCAGCCACGGCGAGGGCCGCAAGGATCAAGGTGTTTCTCTTCATAGTCATGGCGTGTCTCTTTCTTGGGTTGGTGTTGGCGCAGGACTTCGATATTCTTCTCGCGTGCCGGAGGTCGGGCTATGCCTTGCCGCCGCCTTGCGGAGAAGCCAGTGGGCCGCCGGTCGGCGTCGGACGCTTGACCTTGCGGCGATATTGAATGGCGTTGAGCAACACCGCGAGCACGATGACCGCGCCGGTGAATACCGTTTGCCAGTAAGACGAGATGCCGATGATCACGAGCCCGTCGGACAGAAAGCCGATCACGAACGCGCCGAGCAACGTGCCGCGAATGTTGCCGGTGCCGCCCATCAGCGATGCCCCGCCGATCACGACCGCCGCGATGGCCGTGAGTTCGTAGGTCGTGCCAGCGGTCGGCCCGGCGGACGTGAGCTGCGACGAAAGAATCAGTCCCGCGATAGCCGCGCACATTCCCGACAGCATGTACACGCTGATCAGCACGCGCTTCACGGGCACGCCCGACAATTCCGCCGCGCGGTCGTTGCCGCCGGACGCATAGAGCCAGCGCCCGAAGGCCGAGCGATTGAGCGCGATACTGCCGAGAATCGCGATGATCGCGAGAATCAGCACGCCCACCGGCACGTTGAACAAGCGGTCGAAGCCCAGGTAGTCGAAACCGGTATTGCCCAGGTCCGCCTGACCGCCCAGGTTGTTGTACGTGAGGCCATTGGTCATGAGAAGGGCGAAACCGCGCACCACGTACATCACGCCGAGCGTGGCGACGAAAGCCGGCACCTTGAAGCGCGCAATGAGAATGCCGTTCACGAGCCCGATGAACGCGCCGAGCGCGCAGCACAGCACCACCACGACCCAGACCGACGGGTACATGACGACCCCGAACATATTGAGCGTCACGCCTTGCATGAAAAATCCAGCGACGACGCCCGACAGCCCGAGCGTCGAACCCACCGACAAATCAATGCCGCCGTTGATGATCACGAGCAGCATGCCGATCGCGAGAATCCCGTAGATCGCCACGTGTGAGGCCATCGTAAGGAAGTTTTCTACTGCGAAATAATTCGGCGAGAGAAACGAAAAGATGATGATGATGGCGATCAGCGCGAAGAACGCGCGTCCTTCGAGCAGCACTTTGCCGAGGTCGAACCCTTCGCCGGACGATCCGGAGCGAGTCGATGTTTTGGCGGCGTCGTTCATGTTCAATGTCTCCAGGCATGTTCTGATTCAGGCGACCACGGCTTCGCCGGAGGCGGCCATGATGTCGTCCTTGTTGGCGTCGGGGCCGAATTCCGCGGAAATCTTTCCGCGCCGCATGACGATGATGCGATGCGCAACGCTCAGGCATTCGCCCACTTCCGACGTCGAATACACGACGGCCAAACCCTTCTTCGCGTTCTCGGCGAGCAGACGAAAGACTTCCGACTTCGCACCGATGTCGATGCCGCGACTGGGTTCGTCGAGCAGAATGACGCGCGGTCCGGTTGCCAGCATCTTGCCGATCACCACCTTTTGCTGATTTCCGCCCGACAGCGAACGGATCGAAGCGCCCGGGCCCGAGGTCTTCACGTGCACGTTGCGGATCGACTGGCCGACGAGTTCACGCTCGACCGGCGGCGACATCAAGATGCCCTTCACGAAAGAGCGGATGCTCGCGAGCGACAAGTTCGAGCCGACGCTCATCGTCGGCACGAGGCCGTCGCGCTGACGATCTTCCGGCACCAGCACGAGCCCACGGCCAATGCGCTGCGCAATACTCAGCCCCGCCATGCTCTCGCCTTCGAGCCGAATGGTTCCGCCCGTCACCGGCAGCCGCGTGCGTCCCGCGACCGCTTCGAGCAGTTCCGTGCGGCCCGCGCCCATCAGTCCGTAGATGCAGACGATCTCTCCCGCGCGCACCTTGAGCGACAGACGATCGACCACGGACACGCCTGAGCCGGATTCATCGGCGATGCTGACATCGTCGATATCGAGCGCGACTTCGCCGAACTCGTAGCCGGTCGGCGGCGAGCCGAGGTCGAAGTTCTCGCCCACCATGTTGCGCACGATCCATCCGAGGTCGATGTCCTTGCGCTCCGCCGTCGCAGTGATGCGGCCATCGCGCAGCACCACGGCATAGTCCGTGACCTGCAATGCTTCTTCCAGATGATGCGAGATGTAGACGATCGATACGCCCCGGCTCGTCAAGTCGCGAATCACCTTGAACAGCACCTCCACTTCGGATGCGCTCAGCGCCGAAGTCGGTTCGTCCATGATCAGGATGCGCGAATCGACCGACAACGCCCGCGCGATCTCGACGACCTGCTGCTGACCGAGGCGCAGATCGCGCACCAGCGTCATGGGGTCGACGTCTTCTTCGAGTTCCTCCATCAGCGCGCGCGTCTGCCGCGCTTCTTCGGCGAAGTTGACGCCGGTCGGCGTGCGCAGCTCGCGGCCCATGAAGACGTTGTCGCGCACGCTCAGGTTCGGCGCGAGACTCAGTTCCTGATGAATGATCGAGATGCCGTGATTGCGCGCATCCGTCGATGACGTGAACGCCACGCGTTCGCCATCCAGCTCGATTTCTCCGGAGGTCGGCTTTTCCACGCCGGAGAGGATTTTCATGAGCGTCGACTTGCCCGCGCCGTTTTCGCCGAAGAGCGTCGTGACCTTGCCGCGATGAATCTCGAAGTTCACGCCCTTGAGCGCATGCACGCCGCCATACGACTTGACGACATCGCGCGCAGACAGCAGCACGCCATCCTTCGCCGCGCCCTGTTCGTTGGTTGGATCGATGGTGCTCATTTCGCGTCCAGCTTCACAGGAGTGACGAGCCAGCCATTCGGATTGATCAGCTGGAACACGCCGACGACATCGACTGTCTTGCCCGTCAACTTGGCGGTATCGACCTTCGACAGAACCTGTTTCTTCATCTCCGTGTTGATGGCGTAACCGGCGTTCTGGTAATCGATCTGATTCGTGAACTGGCCGAAGCTGATGTCGCCCGTGGCATCGCGCAAGTCGGTGCCGTTGATCGCCGGTCCCGTCTGCACGCGTATGACGAGCGAATCGGGCAGGCCCGGCACCTTGACTTCGTACACGCCGGAGTCTTCCTTGCCCGCGACACCCGAGAACTTCACCGACATTTCAGGACCGATGCCGCCGCCCGCGATGCCGTATTGCTTGCCCGCCGCGTCCTGATCCTTGGCAATGGCGGCGGCCAGCGTCGCCGCATCGACGGCGCGCTTTTCTATCGCGGCCTGCGTCTTCGGAAACTGCTTCTTGCCGTAGGCTTCCGGCTCGAATTCCTTGGTCTGCGTATCGGCGCCGGAACCGATCCTCACGATTTTGGTACTCATGGCCATCGCGATCAGCAAAATGGCCAGCAACACGATGCCGATCACAACGCGCATGCCGCGCTTGCCCTGATGCTTGATCGACGGAGTCATTGCGCTCATTGGCTCACCTCGCGGCTGTCCATTCGTTCAGTGCGTGTCATGTCTTCCCCAGTTTTCTGCAATCACGTTGATGACCATCGCGGCGGAGGCCGCGCCCGGATCGATGTGACCGATGCTGCGTTCACCGAGGCGCGCCGATCTTCCCTTGGTCGCCACCATCGCCTTCGTGGATTCCGCGCCCGCGTTCGCCGCTTCGCGAACGCGCGTCAGGATGTCGCTCACGGACAAGCCGTCCGCCATGCCTTGTTCGGCTGCCGAGGCGGCAGGCGCCCACGCATCGACCATGGTTTTTTCGCCGACTTCCGCCTTGCCGCGCGACCGGATGCCTTCGGCCATCGCGACGATCAACCCCGGCGCGTCGTTCAGCGGCAATGCCTGACGCGCACCCGCCGCCTTCGCCGCGCGCATGAACGCCGTTGCGTAAAGCGGCCCCGACGATGCGCCGACCGCGTTTAGAAAACCCTTGGCCGCGGCGTTCCACTGATCCGCGAACGTGCAGTCGGACGGCAACGCGTCGATGGCCCTCGACGCGGCAGAAAAGCCCTGCTCCATCGCGATGCCGTGGTCCGCGTCGCCGATCACGCCGTCGAGCCGGCACAGTTCGTCGCGCGCCGCCGCAATGGTGCTCGCGAGTTCGCGGAACAGTTGCGCGTTGTCGGCGGCAGAAAGCGCGGACATCATGCAGCCCTCTGCTGAAACATCGCGCACTCGCACGGATGATCGATGAGGCGCTGCAATTCATCGTCGAGATGCATGACGGTGATCGACGCGCCCGCCATTTCCAGCGATGTGCACAGCGGCCCCACGAGCGTGCGATGCACGACGAGTCCCGCCTCCTGCAAGCGCTGCGAAACGCGCCGGTTGAGAATGTAAAGCTCCATGAGCGGCGTCGAGCCGAGCGAATTCACGAGTACCGCCACGCGGTCGCCCTTGGCCGCGCCCATCTCGGCGAGGATCGCATCCATGATTTCGTCGGTGATGTCGTCGGCCGTGCGCAAGGCTTCCCGGCGCATGCCCGGTTCGCCATGAATGCCCATCCCGATTTCCATGTCGCCGGCGGCAATCTCGAAGTTCGGTTGACGCGTCTGCGGCAGCGAGCAAGGCGCGAGCGCCACGCCGAGCGTGTACGTGCGCGCATTGGCATGGCGCGCGACGCGCTCCACTTCGCCGAGCGGCATCATCAGGTCCGCCGCGGCGCCCACTGCCTTGAATATGAACACGTTGCCCGCCACGCCGCGCCGCGTCTCGCGCTTGTCGCGCGGCGCGGAGGCGATGTCGTCGGTGGTCAGCACGGTGCGCGCCTCGACGCCGTCGAGTTCGAGCAGTTCGGTCGCCATGTCGAAGTTCATGACATCGCCCGCGTAATTGCCGTACATGAACAGCACGCCCGCGTTGCCATGCGCGGCGAGCGCGGCATCGACGGCCGGTTGCGGCGGCGGCGAAGCGAAGACGTTGCCGATCACGGCGGCATCGGCGAGACCGCGGCCGACGAAGCCCAGAAACGTCGGCTCGTGTCCCGATCCTCCGCCGATGATCAACGCCACCTTGCCCTCACGCGGCCCGTTGCGCGCGATGATCGCCCGGGGCGCGCTGTCGCTGCGCGTCAGCAGATCGCCGTGCGCGGCCATGACGCCTTCGAGCATCTCGTCGACGGCGGCATCGCCATCGTTGATCAGCTTTTGTGTCATCGTGCCTGGCATGTCTGACTCCTCAGATGTTGAGATCGGCGATGCCGGTGTCGAAATGCGGCGCCCAGAACGCCACCGATTCGGCGATCTGCGCGACGACCTGCCGATCCGTCGGCTCGCGTTCCTTGAACGAGAGTTCCAGGCAAATTTCGTTGTCGCGCCCGCCGCCCGCGTGCAGCGCCTCGATGAGCGGTTCCGGCTGAATGCGGCCGCGCGCGTTGTAATCCGCGGTAAACGGGCGATGTCCGCCCTTGTCCATCAACGACTGCTTGATATGGATGATCGGCGACACGCGCGGCACGGCGCGCGCCCACGCATAGGGATCGAAGTCGTCGGGGTTGGAACTGGTGACGTCGCCGTGGTCGATGTCGGCCATCATCCACATGGGAATGGCCATGTTCGCGGCGCTCAGGCGGTCTTGCAGCGCCATGCACGCGGCGATGGTCTCGCCGAATTCGCGGCCAATGGACATCGGTTCCCAGAACACGTATTTCAAGCCGGCCGCTTTGGCATGCTCGGCGACTTCGGCCCAGCAATCGATCGCGGTTTGAAGCAGCGCGTCGCGCCGTTGCGGATCGTCGAAATCCCTGTAAGTGAAGATCGCGAACTGCGTGCCGATGGAGTCGCCGCCCAGATCGGCGGTGATATCCGCAAAGGACTTGAACCAGTCGATGTAGTAGCGGCGCACGTCTGCATCCGGATGACCGAAGTGATTCAGACGGCCATACGGCCCGGTCATGCCCGAGGTGATCCGCACGCCGGTGCGCGTCATCGCCGCGCGCATCTCGCGCGTGAGCCGCCGCGTGGTTGCCGCCGGCCACGACGGATTGATGAACTCGTGCGTCAACTGCACGTCGCGGATTTTCATGTCGTGCGCGATGGTGTCGATCAGGTCGCCCGGTTCGGCGAAGCGGTTCACCAGCGGATTCGTGTTCAGTGCAAGCGTGAATGCCATGTTCGTCTCGTGTCTTTAAGCGGATTTACGCACGAGGCCGTCGAGCCAGGCTTCGAACGCGGACTTCTGCGCGGCGCTCATGTGCAAGCCGTGCTTGGTGCGCCGCGTGAGCATGTCGTCCGCCGACTCGGCCCATTCGTGCGACATCAGGTAGCGCGCTTCCGCTTCGTGGAAGTTCGGTCCGAACTGCTGGCCGAGACCGGCGAGCGAGGTCGCGCCGTCGATCACCTGCGAGGTCAGCGTGCCGTAGGTTTGCGTGTAATAGCGCAGCAGATTGCGCGGCAGCCACTCGTAGCGGCTTTGCAGACTCGCCATGAAGCGCGGCACGTCGGCGCCTTCCATGTCGCCGCCCGGCAGCGTCGCCGATGAAGTCCAGTCGGGGCCCATCTTCGGGAAGGTCGGCTGCAGCTTTTGCAGCGCATGTTCGGCGAGCTTGCGAAACGTCGTGATCTTGCCGCCGAAGACATTCAGCAAGGGCGCGCCGCCGCTGGCGTCGAGATCGAACACGTAGTCGCGCGTGACCGCCGACGGATTGCCCTTGCCGTCGTCGTAGAGAGGACGCACGCCCGAGAACGTCTGCACGATGTCTTGCTTGCGTAACGGATGCTTGAAGTAGCGGTTCACCGCCGTCAGCAGATAGTCGATTTCCTCGTTCGATATCTGCACGGTTTCCGGCGCGCCGTCCCACGGCACATCGGTCGTGCCGATGAGCGCCTTGTCGCCCTCATAGGCGTTGATGAAGATCACGCGCTTGTCGTGGTTCTGCACGAGATACGAGTGCGGACCGTCCCAGAACTTCGGCGTAACGATATGACTGCCCTTCACGAGCCGCACCTTGCGCGTCGACTTCGCGCCCGCGCGCCCGATGACATCCGATACCCACGGTCCCGCCGCATTGACGAGCGCGCGTGCGTTCACGACGCGCGTCGATCCCGTTCGCGTGTCGCGCAGTTCGACGCGCCACGCATTGCCCTCGCGCCGCGCGCCGATGCATGCGGTGCGCGTGAGCACTTCGGCGCCGCGCTTGGCGGCATCGACGGCACTCAGCACGACCAGACGCGCGTCGTCGACCCAGCAATCGGAATACTCGAAGCCACGCCGGTACTCGTCCTTGATCGGCGCGCCTTCCGGATTGCGCCACAAGTCGAGCGAACGCGTGCCCGGCAGCTTCTTGCGGCCGCCCAGATGGTCGTACATGAAGAGGCCCGTGCGCACGAGCCATGCGGGACGATCACCCGGACTATGCGGCAGCACGAAGCGCAGCGGCCAGATGATATGCGGCGCGGCATTGAGCAGCACTTCGCGCTCGATCAGCGCCTCGCGCACGAGCCGGAATTCGTAGTATTCGAGGTAACGCAGCCCGCCATGCACGAGCTTGCCGGAACGCGACGACGTGCCCTGTGCGAGATCGTCCTTTTCGCACAGAATCACCGACAGTCCGCGGCCCGCCGCATCGCGCGCAATACCCGCGCCGTTGATGCCGCCGCCGATGACACACAGGTCCACCCTATCCTTCTCGCTCATCTCAGCGTTCCATGTTCGACGTTAGTTGAGGCCCGCGGCTAGCGCGTTCGGCCGATGCCGCGATTTCAGCAACCGCGCCGTTTCATCCCAGGTCGGTACGAGCGCCTCGCGCGCCTTCCGATACGCGGGAAAAAGCTGCGCATACAACTGCGTCAGTTCCGCATCGGGCGCTTCCACTTGTCCGAGCAGCGGCGTCACCCATTGCGCGATGCACGTGTTCATGTCGGGATACACACCGAGCGCGACCGCCGCCATCATCGCCGCGCCCGCCGCGCCCGCTTCCTCGCGCAGCGAGATACGCACCGGCGCGCCGACCACCGCGCCGAGCACGCCGCGCAACGCGCGCGAACGCGTCGCGCCGCCGGTGAGGCGCAGTTCATCGGGCATTGGAATGCCCATCGACGTATAGCAATCGCGCGCGGCCATGCCGAGCCCTTCGACCACCGCGCGAAACAGATCCGGGTAGCGGCTCTCGCTCGTGAGTCCGATGAAATCCGCGCGCGCGTTCGGGTCCACGAAAGGACCGCGCTCGCCGGCATCGGAGATATAGGGGTGATACAGAAGCGCACCGGGACGTCCCGACTGCAGCCATCCGTCGATACACTTCATCCGGTCGCCGTGCGAAAGGCTCGTGCCGAACTGCGCGAGCAGATCGCACGCGAGATTCAACACCCAGTCCACGTTCAGCGTCGCCGCCATGTTCGACTGCACTTGCGCCGACATGCCCGGCACCGGCAACGCGATCACGTACCCCGTGCCTTCCGCGTTCAGATGGATGTCGGCGTTGTGCATCGCGCGCATGTGCATGCCCGTGGAGCCGACGATCGAGCAACTCGCGCCCGTCGCGCCTTCCGTGTGAATGCCCGCGCCGAGCGCCGTCAGCACGATATCGACGAAGCCCAGACACACGGGCGTGCCTTCGAGCAGGCCGGTCGCGGCGGCGGCGTCTGACGTCAGCGGATGCATGATCTCCGTGCCGTCGATGATTTCCGGCAACAGGTCGCGCCACGCGGTGAGGCCGAGCGCTTCGATCACCGTGTCGTCGTATTGGCGCGTGCGAAAGTCGCCGTAGGTGAAGCTCGCCTCGGACGGATCGGTGGCGCGCACACCGGTGAGATTGAGATACAGCCAGTCCTTGCAATGCAGTGCCACTTCGGTGCGTTCGAGCACTTCGGGCGTCGTCGCGGCCATGTGCGCGATCTGCGCGCCCTGACTGCACGCGGCGAGTCCCGTGCCGGTCGCCTGGAACCGCGCGCGGCTCGCCGGTCCTTCCTGCAACAGCCGCACCGTGTTCGCGGCGCGCGCGTCGAGCCATAGCCATGCGTCGCTCGCCGGCTTGTTGCCTGCGCCGACGAGCCATGTGCCGTCGCCTTGACCCGTCACCGCCAGCGCGCGCGTGCGTTGCGCGAGACCTTCGATCTTCGCGCCCAGATCCCGCAAGGTCTTCGCGCAGTCGCCCCAAGTTTGATCGAGCGATTGAGTCGCCGCGCCATCGGGGCTCGTGGTGTAGCGGTTCGGCACCGAGGCGACGGCAATCTGCCGTCCCGTCAGGTCGAAGGCGACGGCCTTGATGACCGAGGTCCCCGCGTCGATGCCGATGAGAAGGTCGCGTGCGTTCTCGCTCATCACGCCGCCTCCGTCGCGACAGGTTCCATCTTCAGCGCCAGCGCCGAGGCTTCGTCGGTGATCAATCCGCTCAGAAGGCCGCTATTGAGCACCGCGCGAATCGCCGCGATCTTCGACGCGCCGCCCGCAATCGCGATGATGCGCCGGCCCTTGAGGTCGTCGAGTTCGGGCGCGACCGTGCGCGCCGCCAGCGATGTTTCGACGGATTGGCCGGTATCGCTGAAAAAATGTCCGAGCAATTCGCCTTGACCGCCCTTGTCGCGCACCTCCTGAATTTCGTCGGGCTCGATCATTTGCGATGCGACGAGTTGCGCGTCCGCATTCACCGATCCGATACCGACGACCATCAGATCCGCATGCGCCGCCATGTCGAACACTTCGCGCACGCCACGCTGCGCCAGCAACACTTCGCGATCCTCGGCCTTGTTGGCGAAAAACGGCAGCGGCAGCACATACGACACCGCGCCCGTTTGCTCGGCGAGCCGGTGAATCACGTCATACGGATTTGCCGTGTATTTGCGCGTGACGCCGCCAAGCAAGGACACGAAGCGCACCGTGCCCGCGTCCAGGCGCGGAATGTTCTCCACGACGGCCGCGAGCGTTCGCCCATGTCCTATGCCGATCACGCCGCCTTGTCGCGTCGCGATCTCGCGCTGCATGAAGTGCGCGCCAGCGACGCCAAGGGCACGCAGCGGCAGATCGCCTTCGTTTAGATCGGGGACCACTTCGCAATAGCTAAGACCGAAGCGCTGCGCAAGCTCCGCTTCGAGCACGACGCATTCGGCGACATCGCCGTCGATGGTGAACTTGACCGCGCCGCTCTGATTCGCTCGCATGATCAGCCGATGCGCCTTGACACTGCTCACGCCGAGACGAGCCGCGACGTCGGCCTGCGTCTGACCGGCGGCGTAGTGCAGCCACGCCGCTCGAATCGCAAGACTGTCCTCGGCGTCACGCCTGTCGGCGGATTTCGTCATGTCGTCTCCGTGCGCACGTTGAAGTGATATTTTTTCTACGTGCTGAAATTTTTTTCATTGTAAGCACAATAGGCAACCCGATCCTCGATTACCATCCGCTATAACCCTAGATAAGCATCGCGCAATCCGAAGGCGAAATGTCGGCTTGACGCGATGCAACAAAAAATTCGGAGACACGATGGAGACGTATCTGCTCGGCGTCGACAGCGGTTCGACAGCCACGAAGGCGGTTGTTTTCGACACGGCCGGGCGCACCGTCGCCGTGGGCAGCCGGCGCGTCGAACAGCGGCAGCCGCGTGCGCGCCATGTCGAACGGGACATGCGAGAAACCTGGGATGCGGCCTGTGGCGCCATTCGCGATGCGTTGAGCGAGATTGCGCCTGGTTCCATTGCGGCCGTCGGCGTAACCGGACACGGCGATGGGCTCTATCTCGTGGATTGCGCGGGCGCGCCGCTCGGCGCCGGCATTCTCTCGCTCGACAGCCGCGCCTTCGACGTCCGGCAACGCTGGCGCGAGGAAGGCGTGCTGGAACGGGCGCTGTCATTGACCGGACAGCAGCCTTATCCGTACGCCGCCGTCAGCCTGCTGAAATGGATTCAGCTCAACGAGCCAGCGCGCTTCGCGCGGATCGGCCATGTCTTGTTTTGCAAGGACTGGCTGCGGCTCTGTCTCACGGGCGTCCCCGCCACCGATCCAACCGAAGCCAGTTCGTCTTTCACCGATGTGAACACGCAGCAGTACAGCGCCGAGGTCATGGCGCTGTACGGCCTGGGGACTATCGGCCAGGCGCTCGCACCCATCGTCGCGTCCACGGCGCAGGCCGGCCGCGTGACGGCGCTTGCCGCATCGCAAACCGGCTTGAAGGAAGGCACGCCCGTCGCAACCGGGCTGCACGACGTCACGTCGAGCGCCCTCGGTATGGGCAACGCCGAACCGGGCGTGTTGTCGGTGACGGCGGGAACGTTCAGCATCAACGAAATACTGTCGGATCGGCCGCAACTCGATCCGCGCTGGTCGTGCCGTAACGGCACACGGCCCGGCCAGTGGATGAACATGTCGATTTCGCCCGCTTCGTCGAGCAATGTCGATTGGGCTTTGCGCGAACTCTTTCAGCACGAAACGCAGGAAGCGGCACGGCGCGGATGCTCGCTGTTCGATCTCATCGGCGACGAAGTGCAGGCGGTGTCGGCCGAACCGAGTTCGGTCATGTTTCATCCCTTCCTGTTCGGTTCTCCGTTCGAGCAGCCGGCGAGCGCGTCGTTCTTCGGCTTGCGCTCGTGGCACCGGCGTGCACATCTGGCGCGTGCGGTGCTCGAAGGCATGGTGTTCAATCACCGCTGGCACATCGAAGCGTTGACGAGCGCTTTTCCGGCGCATCGTGCGGGGTTGACGGGCGGTGGATCGTCGAGTCCGTTGCTTGCTCAGTCGTTCGCGGATGTGCTTGGCATCGCTATCGACATACCCGAAAGTCAGGAGGCGAGCGCGCTCGGCGCGGCGCTTTGCGCAGGCGTCAGCGTGGGCGTTTTCGATTCGCTTGCCGATGCCGTGGCGCGCGCCTGCCGCGTTGCGCGCACGCATGCGCCGGACCCGCAACGCCACGCGAAGCTCGACGACGCGTACGCGCTCTGGTCGCAACTCATCGCCGCAGTTCAGCCCTTGTGGCCCGCGCTCGACCGCGCGGCCACCTCGCATTGAAGCCGGAGAATCTCGATGACAGAACGAAACCGCAATTTCTTTCTCGACCGGTTGAAGCAGAGCCCGAAGATCGGCGTGTTGATCGTGGGCGGCGGCATCAACGGCGCGGGTGTGTTTCGCGATTTATCGCTGCAAGGTGTCGACTGCCTGTTGATCGACAAGACCGACTTTGCCGCCGGTGCGAGTAGCGCGCCATCGCGGCTCATACACGGCGGCGTGAAGTATCTGGAGACGGGCGAGTTTCGCCTCGTCGCCGAATCGACGTTGGAGCGCAACCTGTTGCTGAAGAACGCGCCGCATTACGTGCTGCCGCTCGAAACCGTGCTGCCGATTCACTCGTACTTCGGCGGCATGGTGGCGTCCGCTCGACGCTTCTTCGGCATGAAGGCCAAGCTTGCGGATCGCGGCGCGATCATCTCGAAGATCGGCCTTGCCATGTACGACTTCTTGGGACGGCACGACCGCACGATGCCGCGTCATCATCTCGCGACGCGAGCGCAGTCGCTTAAAGACCTGCCGCTGCTCGATCCGGCAATCAAGGCGACCGCCACGTATTACGACGCCAAGGTGACGCAAGCCGAACGCCTGAATTTCGAACTCGTCGCGGACGGGCTTGCCGCGTGCAAGCAATCGGCGGCGGCCAATTACACGAGCGTGGAGCGCGTCGAGGGCGGCGTCGTGTGGTTGCGCGACCTCGTAACGGACGAGCTCGTCGCGGTGCGGCCCGAGGTCGTCGTCAACGCGGGCGGGGCGTGGATCGACAGCGTGAATGCTTCGCTCGGCATAAAAAGCAAGTACATCGGCGGGACGAAGGGTTCGCATCTGATCGTCGATCACCCCGAGCTCCATGCGCAACTGCGCGGCCGCATGGTGTACTACGGCTCGAAGGACGGGCGCATCTCGCTCATCTATCCCTTCATGGACAAGTTGCTGATCGGCTCGACCGATATCCGCACAAGCGAGCCCGACGCCGTGCGCTGCGAGGACGATGAAGTCGCCTACATGCTCGGCGCGCTGCGGGAAGTTTTTCCACGCGTGGTGTTGAACGAATCGAACATTGCGTTCCGATACAGCGGCGTGCGCCCGCTGCCCTATTCCAATGCCGCCGATCCCGGCGATGTAAGCCGCGATCACGCGATGCATGTGGATCGTCTTGCCGGCACGCAAGTCCCGGTTTTATCGCTCGTCGGCGGCAAGTGGACGACGTTTCGCGGATTCGCCGAAACGGTCACCGACGACACGCTCGTACGCCTCGGACGCTCACGCGCGGTCCGCACGCGTCACACGGCGATCGGCGGAGGCCGCGATTTTCCGCGCGATGCGCATGCACGGGCCGAATGGATCGGCGATGTCGTTCGACAGTATGGGGTGTCGGCCGAGCGTGCCGACGGCTTGCTCACGCGCTATGGCACGACTGCTTCGGCAGTCGCGGCGTTTTGCGCGGGCGCACCGGATCGGCCCTTTGGCAGCGCATCGGACTTCACGGTGCGCGAGATCGAGTACCTGTGCGCGCATGACATGGTCACGCGTCTTGCGGACCTATTCTTCCGTCGCACGACGATCGCGATCTCCGGACATCTGACGAACGCGCTGTTGCTCGAAGGCGCGGAGATCGCGGCACAGGTGCTGGGTTGGGACGAACTTCGCAAGCAAAAGGAAATCGATGCGACGCGTCAAGCGGCTCGCGAGCGGCATGGCATTGCGCTGCCCAGAGTCGAACTCGCGCGACAGACTATCGATTGATGCGAAGCCTCGGTTATCGCATTGCGGACTAAGGTTAGCTCGATCAATCTGTTCCGCCCGCATGGGTTGCGTTGATACGATTTCTGCTTTCGTTCAGCCCACTCATTCCTATGATTGCACCGGTAAAACTCAGGACGTTCCTGCTCGCGCTGACGTTGAGCCAAGCTGTCTTCATCTCGCCCGGCTTCGCCGCGGACAATGCCGCGCACACACTGCGAGTGGGCTTCGTGCCCGGCCCTTACGCGGACGAGTTTCGTCAGGGCGTCGAACCGCAACTCTCGAAGAAGGGCTACACCGTGCGCTACGTCGAGTTCAGCACCGGCCTGGAAGCGAACCAGGCGGTGTATCGCGGCGAGATAGCGGCCGACGTGATGCAGCACAGCGTGTATCTGAAGTCCTATAACGACCGCAACGGCACCGATCTCGTCGGCGTGGTGCAAGTGCCCACGCCACCGATGGGCCTCTTCTCCACGAAGCACCATGCGCTTGCCGAGGTCCGGAAAGGCGCTACGGTTGCAGTGCCCAACGATCCCGTCAATCTGGAACGCGCGCTCAAGATCCTTCAGCGTATCGGCTGGATTCGCATCCGTCCGAATCCGAATCCTGTCGATGTAACCGAGCGCGACGTGACCGATAATCCTGCCGGCATCAAGCTCGTGCTGCTCGAATCGGCACAGGCGCCGCGCGCGCTGGAAGACGTGGATTTTGCGGCGATTCAGGGCAACTTCGCGGTATCGAGCGGACACGCCCTGACCACGGCGCTGGCGCTCGAGGAGATGACTTCGCCCTACGTGAATCAGGTCGTGGTGAAAGCCGCGAACCAGCATTCGCAGACCACCGACGATATCGTCGAAGCGTATCGTTCGGATGCGTTCAGGCAAGCCATCGTCGGCAATCACGCGTATGACGGCTTTCGGCTGCCCGACTATTTTTCTCGATGACTTCGAGCGGCGCCCCCTTCACTGCTGTGCGCGACTGCTCGAAGCGAGCAATCGTTTGATCGAAGCAAGCCCACGTCCGTGCGCTGGCGGCATGGATGTCCACGCATCGGCTTGCATCGGAAATGTCGTCGAACGAGAAAGAACGGATGAACGTGACTTGCGGATGAGTTCACGCGAAACGCAGATTGCTCTCCTCGACCCCACCCGCGAGCCAGAGTTCGAGCTTGGCCGGCGGCAGCGGGCGGCTCAAATGAAATCCCTGCGCAAGATCGCATTGCAACTCCCGCGGGCGCGTCATCATTTGTTCGCTCTCGACATCTTCGGCCACGACCTTCAGTCCCATGTTGTGCCCGAGATCGATGGTCGAGCGCACGATGGTCTCGTCGTCTTTATGATCCGTGATGCCCATGACGAAGGATCGATCGATCTTGATCTCGTGCACGGGCATGCGCTTCGGGTACGACAAAGAAGAGTATCCCGTGCCGAAGTCGTCGACAGACAGGCGAATGCCGAGCGCATGCAGACGGTCAAGGGTTTCGATAGCATGGTTCGGGTCGTCCATGCGTTGGACTTCGATCCGGTGATCGATGCCGCGCACCGAGCAGCAGCCAGCGAGCGGGCACCGACGCGATTGCGGAATAACGGCGCATGAGTATGAAGCGCCGTTTTCCCACATCGATAAATCAGGCAGTCAGATTCACGGGCAAGTCCACGACATGCCAGTACGACGCATATTCCGGCCCTCGCGGCGCACTCGATAACTTTTTGGTGAAGCGCACATAAACCTTGAGCGCAGTGCCCGTGTAAGTGTCCGCGAGAGCGATCCTCAGATAGACCTGCTTGCCATCGAGAACATTCGGCGTCGCAAGCGAGTTATTGACGTTCGGGCCGCCGCCGTTCGTCAAGTTCACCGTGCTCGGTCGGGCAATGGGCGCCGGGCTCGCCTGATTCGTCAAGACGATGCTCGTAACCTGCCCCGCCATCACGGCCCATTCCACGGTCCAGTTCGCGTTGAAGGAGGCAAAGTCGTCCCCGTACGCACCGGTGTAGCCCTGAATGGTCATGCATAGCAATTGGCCGGACTTGAGACCCGCGGTTGCCGTCGTCGCGCTGTCATAGGTGGTCTGCGTTTCGTCGCCGATACGAAAGCGTCCGATCACATAGCCGCCGCTGCTCGTTCCGTTCACCGTGGGAACAGCAAGCCGGGTCTTGATGGTGTCCCAGGTCGGATTGTCCTGTGGCTCGGTCCACGTTGCGTACGGTACGTCGGTAGCCCAAGTCGGCACATCCGGTAATACCGAGCGGCCCGCCCACTGATACGCGGAGAAGGGGCTGACCTCGGTAAGCACGGGGCCATCGAAGCCCACACCCTTCTTCTGCGTGAGGAGCCAGTCCTGCCACGGATAAACACTCGTAACGGGCGTGGCCGGGAAATACTGCGTGCCCGACAGCGCGTGCGTTCCCGTCACCACGTCCAGCTTGATGTTGCGTTTGCCGAGAGCGGACAAGTCGTTGTAGACCCGGTACGCTTCGTTCACTGGAATGTACTGATCCTGCGCCCCGTGCGCGATATAGAGGTTGACGTCCTTTAGCTTGGTCAGGTCTGCTTCGTTGCCCCAGGTCGTATGGACGACCGTTCCTGAATTGATGAAGAGTGCCGCGAACAGATCGGGTTGCAACGATGCCGCTTCGTAGGACCAACCCGCGCCCTGCGAGATGCCTGTTGCGTATATGCGCGTCGAGTCGACATTGCCTACGCGCGTCGAGATGGCCTTCATCAACTCGCCGATGGCGTTCATATAGACCATCTCGGCGTCGTAGTTGACGCACGCTTCCCAAGGCAAGGTCACCGTCACGATGTATGACGGATACTTCGCCTGCAAGGCCGCGTTTGCGAAATCCGCCGCGCCGTTGGAGGCATAAAAGTTGGTCGTCATGTTGGCGTCGTTGCCCAACCCGCCCAGCACGGCCACCAGCGGATATGTCGTCGATGCCACCGTTTTCGGCGTGTAAAGCCGCACGTACATCTGGCCGACGCCGTCGTTTGCTGTCCCGACTGCATCCAGCGTTTTGTCGATGGGAAACGTCCACTTGTACCATTCGAAGTCGGTGTAAGTGTCTGGATTCGCGGCTTTGGCCGTTGGATCGAGCGCCAACGTCCCTGAAGATTTGGATGAATCGTCTCCGCCCCCGCCGCACCCGACGAGCAACGCGAGCGGCGCGGCGCCGAGTAATCTGGCAAAGTCTCGCCGACTCATGCCTTCGCGACGCGCATCGCTCGCTTTTACGCCGTGCTTCTGGCTCGCGTCATCGTCCGGTTTCCTGAACATCGTCTCTCTCCTCGTTTGAATGCATGGATCGAACGCATGAGCTAACGTGCCTTCGGTCGATCGCGTCAGCCGTTTTGTTTTTGTAAATGTACTGACTAGTTCGCATGCGGATCAGTAGGAGAACACCTTACGATCGTTTTTTCTCTTTATGGTCTAGTGGGATGCGACGAAGGTAATTAGTGCTGTGACGCGCCGCACCAACGTAGCGGCGGATAGGGGCTTCGTAAGCGGTGCTTTACTACGATCGCGCGACGACATGATCATCGCGCGAAGATTTCAGACCGGACCTTTGAGCGTCCGATCGAAGAATTCGATCATCGTGGACCATCCGCGCTCGGCGGCCTCTTGGTCGTAGACCGGAAAATCCGGCTTCATCCAGCCGTGCGCGGCGCCGGTATAGGTCTCTGCGACATACCGAACGCCGGCCTGCTTCAATGCGTCTTCGAAGCGCTGCGCCATGGATGACGGGTAACTTCCATCGGCGTCGGCCGCTGCGATATAGAGTTCGGCCTTTAGTCGTGGCGCTGAAAGATGCGGGCTGTCAGGGGCATCGGTTGCGAGATTGCCGCCGTGAAAGCTTGCCACCGCCGCGAAGCGATCGGGATATTGGCCAGCGGCGGTGATAGCCATGCCGCCGCCCATGCAAAAACCGACCGCGCCGATACGTTCGGGTTCAACGTCCGTGCGCGTGTCGATGTAGGCAAGCAATGCTTCTGTATCTTCGGCCGCCTTCGCGTTACCCGTGGTGACCATCAGTGGCCCGAGGATCGCTCGCACATCGCCCTTGAATACTTCCACGGGATCGAAAGGCCCATACGAACCGTAGCGATAGAAAAGGTCTGGCAGCAGGACGACATAGCCCGCGTTCGCCAGCCGTTGCGCCATATCCGATACAGCTGGACGTATGCCGCCCGCATCCATGTAGAAGACGATGGCCGGCGAAGGCGTTGCCGTATCGGCGGTGAAAACGTGAACGGGACACATACCGTCGCGAGTGGAAACGCTCACCTTTTCATAAGCCATGATGTCGTGCCTTGAGTCGAGAGCCGTGCTTGGGAATTGTCGAGAGATCATGTGTGAGCAAGACGCTTCAATCCTTGACCAAACCGCCATCGACGACGAGGTTCTGTCCCGTCACCGCTCGCGCCCACGGTGAGAGAAAGAACAGCACTGCGTCGGCGAATTCTTCCGGCGTCGTGACACGGCGCAACGGCGTGAATCCGGCGACCATATCGAACACGGCTTCGGGCGTCGCGCTGCTGGCGTCGGTCGTGCGCAAGAGTCCGCCGGACACCATGTTCACCGTGATGCCGTCCGGTCCGAGATCGTTCGATGCAGTTCTCGTCAACGCGAGCAATGCCGCTTTGGCCGCCGTGTAGTCGTGATAAGGCACGACGGGGTTCTGAAATAGGTTGGTGCCGACATTCACGATACGGCCAAAGCCAGCGGCACGCATTGCGGGCAACGCGGCTTGAATCGTATTGAGCGCGCCCTTGAGGGCGCCTTCGATCTGCTGCTGAAAGCGCGTCCATTCGATATCGCCGATCTTCGGTCGCGCGTCGCCATCGAAGCTGAATTCGGCAAGCGCGTTGTTCACGACGGCATGTATCGGCCGGCCGCTTTTAGCGAGCGCTTCGTCGAAGAGACGCGCGACGGATGCCTGATCCGTGATGTCGGCCTGAACCGCCACGACGCGCGGTCCAAGCCGCTCGACCAGCACGTTCGCTTGCGCTTCGCTACGACGATAGTTGATGACGACACTGGCGCCTTCACGCGCGAGGGCTTCAGTGATCGCCGCGCCCAGTCCGCGCGCGCCGCCGGTGACGAGTACGTTTTGTTCAGACAGCAGCATCGACATCTCCAAGGTTTGTTCTGGAATAGCCGATGCATTATGCAGCATGGGGTTAAGCGGCGCGTAAGTACACACGCGCTTCAGGCGCGCCGCAGCCTTCGTTTAAGGCGTACGCAGTTGCGTCACGAGCAATCGTTGCGTCTGATTTAGCTAGACCATAGCGTGGCTTCGGACAGCGCCTGCGCGGCTATCAGCCTTTGCCAGAGCGCTCGAAAAAATTGCAAGCCACGCGCTTCTTGCCAGCAACCGTCAATGCAGCCACTAAACCCAATTCGCTCAGGCGAGATCGACTTGTCGCGGTCGCAGAATCTTTTCGAATTCTTTTCTTAAGATGCAATAGCAAGCGCACGCCTGCTTCTCCAGACCAACGCGATCGAGAATTTCAATGCTGCCTCGGCCGTGCCGAATCAAGCCTGCATCGTGAAGTTTGCCCGTCGCCTCGGTGACGCCTTCTCTTCGCACGCCAAGGCTGTCCGCGACGCCTTGTTGGGTGACGCGCAAAACCATTGACGGCGCCCGGTCCGCTTGCGTCAATAACCATCGGCACAATTGCTGGCGCAGCGAATGATGTCGGTTGCATGCGGCTGTTTGTGCAACCTGTGTCAGCAACGCCTGCGTGTATAGAAGCATTAAACGGCGCAAGAACGCCGAACGGCCGATAAGTTCACGCAACGCATGAGCCTTGATGCGGTACGCAGATCCGGGAAACTGGACCTGAACACGCGTTGGCATGAACTTGCCGCCCGTTAGCACCGGCAAACCTGTCATGCCCTCGCGCCCGACGGCGGCAATCTCGGTCGATGCACCGTCCTCCACCATGTGAAGAAGCGAGATGATCGACGTAGTCGGAAAATAGACATACTGCATTTGTTGGCCGGGATCATACAGGCGTTGTTCGCTACGCAGTTCGATCAACTCCAGATGGCGTGCGATCTCTTTCCACTCCGGCGCGGGAAGCGAACATAGCAAGGCATTACCATGCAGGTCCGATGTCAAATTCAGCATGCTCTTCGCTCGTTTAAGCTATTGCATAACCTTAGCATTTTTTCGTTTTGCAGGTTGCTTTTAGCCTTAAGCGGTTGTTGGTCTGGCAGCTACCCTATCAAGCGAAAGCTATAAGCGCTTAGCGTCTTAGCGGTCGTTTTGTTAAGTCGCCATCAAGGTCTGGTCTTAAGCCTTGAACGGCTTTTGTCGAAGTGGTGACAACCAGCTAAGAAAATGCTTCTTTAGACGTTAAGGCATTAATGCTGAATTTGGCTCAAGCGTCTTTGAAGATCGCCACCGCTGATTCTTCTTCTTAGAATCGAACGAATCGCTCTGTTGCCAGCCATCGTCGTGAGTCAAAAATCCGGGCACGACTATCTGTTGTTTTAGGCAAAGTCAGCCACCCGACCTCTGCCACGCGCCGACTGCATCCTTGCTATCTTGCTGCCGATAGTGACTCTCGCATTTTCCACAAATGCTCGCCAACACGTGCATGAGCACAACCCAATTCTTTCTAAATAATTCTATTTTCCTGTCATATACATTTCATCATCCGGCCTTACATTCCTCTTTCGACGCTGCACGCGGGCCGAGTACCTAAGCAGCCTGATCCCCCGATCATCGATAAAAACAGGAACTCCCCATGTCCGACCGGACGAATCTTTCCCGCCGCCGCACGCTTAAACTTCTTGCGGGGGCGCCGATGTTACCGCTCGGCGGATTCGCCGCCGCCACGACGCTCGCCGGCTGCGGCGGCAGTGATTCCAATGCGGCCCCGGCTGCCACCGCGACGTTCGCAAGCGCGGCATTCACGTCGATGGCCGCACCCACGCTCAACGACCCCGCGTCGATGGCGACGACCACGGTAAAGTCGTCGCTCAACGTCACGTTCGCGGACGGCACCACGCAAGCGTACAAGCTCGCCTATCAACCGTTCTTCGTCACCGGCGACATGGTGCCGAACGGCAGTGGCGGCAACATCCTTGCAGGCGGTTATTACGATATCAACGGCCAGCCGATCGTCGATACCTCGGTGCCGGGCAAGGAGCGTCAGTTCTATTCCGACTGCCCCGACGGCAGTTCGTTGCTCACGCTTGCCAATGCAACGGTGCCGGGCATCAAGGGCAAGACCGTATTCGCCGTGGTGCAGTTCGAATACACCACGCGGGATCAGAGCCTCGCGTCGCAGTACGGCCAGTTACCCTCGCCTATCGCGGTATTGACGCTCGATCAGAACCCGACGACGGGCCACCTCACGCTGGTGAAATATCACAACGTAGACACCTCGAAAGCGAACGGTCTATGGATCACGTGCGGCGCGAGCCTTTCGCCCTGGAATACGCACTTGTCGAGCGAGGAGTACGAGCCGGACGCGTCGAGCATCGCGAAAAACGCGCAGTTCAAGGCCTTCAGCCTAGCGCTATATGGCGACGCGACGCGCGCCAATCCCTACCACTACGGGCACTTGCCGGAAGTCACGGTGAATCCAGACGGGACGGCATCGATCAAAAAGCATTACTGCCTCGGACGCATCTCACACGAATTGATCCAGGTGATGCCGGACCAACGCACCGTCATGATGGGCGACGACGCGACCAACGGCGGCTTGTTCATGTTCATCGCGGACAAAGCGGCGGACCTCTCGTCAGGCACGCTGTACGTCGCCAAGTGGACGCAGACCTCGTCGGCGGGCGCGGGATCGGCGAACCTCTCGTGGATTCGCATCGGCAATGCCAGGAGCGCTGAAATCGAAGCACTTGCCGGATCACTCAAGGCAGCCGACATCATGGACATCGCCACCGCGGACCCGGCGGACGCCAGCTACACGAAGATCAATTTCAACGGCACGTTCAACTGGGTCCGCGTCAAGCCGGGCATGGACAAAGCGGCGGCGTATCTGGAAACGCACCGCTATGCGGCGCTTAATGGCGGCAGCATGGGATTCACGAAGCTCGAAGGCACGACGGTCAACGCGAAGGACAAGATCGTGTACACGGCGATGTCCCGAGTCGAGAAATCGATGGTCAAGGGAAACGCGGCCTCGCGCGATGTCGCGGTCGACAAGACCATCGTCGCAGGCGCCGTGTACGCGCTCAATCTCAAGGCCGGTCAGAAAGACGTGACGGGCGCGGCCATAGACAGCGAATGGGTGCCGGTCGACATGGCCGCGCCCGCCGCGCTCGTCGGCGAGGACCTGGCTGCGCCCGACGCGCTCGGCAACCTCGCGAACCCCGACAAGATCGCGAATCCGGACAACCTGAAGTTCTCGGAGAAACTGCGCACGTTGTTCATCGGTGAAGATTCCAGCACACACGTGAACAACTTCCTTTGGGCCTATAACGTCGATACCCAAACGCTTGCACGCGTGCTTTCGTGCCCGTCGGCTGCGGAATCCACCGGATTGCACGCGGTCGACGAGATCAACGGCTGGACCTATATCATGAGCAACTTCCAGCATGCGGGCGACTGGGAGAGTCCGCTGCATGACAAGGTCAAGGCAACCGTCGATCCTTTACTGCGCGCGAATTATAAAGATCGATTCGGCGCGACTGTCGGTTATCTCACTGGCGACGCGAGCAGCATCAGGCTGGCGAAGGCTTGAGAAGCGGCATGCCGGCACTTCGCTGCATCTGCAATAGATGAACCGAACTTGAATCTGCAGCCAGGCCCGCAGTGTCGCTCACGACCGTCGGGCCTGACGATAAAAACCGCTACGACGCGTTCGCCTCAAGCAAACTACTTGACGGCACCCGACGACATGTCCGAACTCTGCGGCATGGCTTGCGACGAGGCTTTGTTGCCCGGCTCATAGGTTCGGTTCACATCTCCCGGATCTCTGTTCCACGGACTCGACACTGGCTCGCTGTGGTAGGTCCTTTCGGACGTAGCCGCGCCATGAGCACCACCGCTGCCGCTCCCGCCGTTACCGTTTCCGCCCGCCAGCGCGGGCATGGACACCAGCGCGGAAACGAGTGAAGCCAACACGCACGAAACCTGGACATACGACGCAGTCTTTGCCATTTCGGAACTCCTTAAGGACCACAAGCCTCGACACCCGTGTTCGATTCGTCGGTCTGATTTTGATAGAGCCGCGACGGGTCAAACATGCCGCTGCAAAATCAAATACGTAGAAGCCTGGGTGTTGGATGCAGCATTTCTTTTATTCGTCAGAGTATGCAGTTGCTTTTCCGCCAACGAGCAAAGACGATCAACGGGTACAAATCTGGCTAAGGCGCTCACTTGGAGCGCTGATCGAGGAACGAATTCAGCGCTCGGTCCCGACCATCCAGAGAAACTCATGCTCCCTTACAGCAGACAGGGCCAAGGCGACGTCACCTTCGTGCTCATGCATTTTTTAGGCGGCTCACACCGTACTTGGTTTCCTACCTTGCCTTTTCTTGACCATGAACACCTTTGCGTCGCGCTCGATACCCCCGGCTTCGGCGATGCCGCGCATATCGAAGGCTACAGCGTGAGCGAGATGGCCGATCACATCGACGCTACCGTCCGTGCATTGCAACTCGAACGTTGCGTGCTCGTCGGTCATTCGATGACGGGGAAAGTCGCGGTTGTGCTTGCGGCCCGCAAGCCGGACTATTTGGCAGGCTTGATCCTCGTCGCGCCCTCGCCTCCCGGACCGCAACCCATGAGCGAGCAGGACCGGGAACAGCAACGAGCGTATGGCAAGACTCGGCCGGAAGCGGAAGCGTTCGTGGATGAATCGAGCGCACACCGCTTGCCGGATGATGTTCGCGAAGTCGCAATCCACGATGCCCAACGCGTCGATCTCGTTGCCTGGCGCGCATGGGTGGATGGCGGCAGCAAGGAGGATTGGAGCGATCGCATCGGTACGCTCGATTATCCGGCGTTGCTCGTTTGCGGCGCGGACGATAAGCAAGTGCCCGGTCCGGACGAGCAACGCATGACAACATTGAAGCATTTTCCGAATGGCAACGTGAGCGTGATCGATGGCGCAGGCCACCTCATGCCCTTGCAGACGCCGCGGATCTTGGCACAGGAGATGCTGAATTTTGCAGAGACGCTTTAACCACGACGACTTGCGTGGTTGCGGAATCAATCGACTAAGGGGAATTCATGGATTTGGGAATCAAGGGGCGCGTGGCGCTCATCACCGGCGCGAGCGGCGGCATCGGTCTCGCGGTTGCAAAACAATTGAGTGAGGAAGGCGTGCATCTGGTGCTGTCGGACGTGGATCAACAAAAGCTCGAAAAGGAAAGCGGCGCGCTCGCGCAATCCAGCTTGTTGATTGCGGCCGATATGACCAGGCAACAAGAGGTAGACGATCTCGTCAAGCGAGGCACGGAACGGTTCGGGCAGATCGATATCGTGGTTCATACGGCTGGCGTTACCGGCGCAAAAGGCGATCCGCTCGAACTGGCGGATGCAGACTACGAGGAAGCTTGGGCGACCGACTTTTTTTCGGCTGTACGTGTGGCTCGTGCGGCCATTCCGCCCATGCGTGCGAAAGGCTGGGGGCGCTTCGTTTGCATCACGTCCGAGAACGCGGTGCAGCCTTACTGGGAAGAGGCGGTGTACAACGTTGCCAAGGCCGCGCTTGCTGCATTCATCAAAAATCTGTCCTACAAAGAGGCTGCACAAGGCGTGCTGTGCAATACCGTCTCGCCTGCATTCATCGAAACCGGCATGACGAACGGCATGATGGAAAAACGCGCCAAGCAAATGGGCGTGTCCTTCGACGAGGCGGTCAAGAGTTTTCTCGACGAGGAACGGCCGGGAATCGTTCAAAAGAGACGAGGTCAGCCCGAGGAAGTCGCGGCGGCCATCGCTTTGCTGGTTTCGGATCGTGCGTCGTTCATCAACGGCAGCAACGTTCGGGTGGATGGCGGCTCGGTTCAGGCAATCCAGAACTGATTTCGATACGAAGCGTGCACGCTCGCCAGACATGCGCGCTTCAAAGCCAGCCCATTGCCGATGCCTTGAGCGTTGCCGCCGCGCGTGTCGAGCATTCTAGTTTGCGAAAAATATTCTCTACGTGTGTGCGCACCGTGCTTGGACTCAAGACGAGTTCGCGTGCGGCTTCCTTGTTACTCGCGCCGCGTGAGATCGCTTTCAAGACGTCGATCTCTCGCACGGAGAGCAGCGCACGCGACGGAGCATCGCTTACCTGATGTCTTACGGGAGCGTCGGCGTCGGTGAGCAGCGCATCGACCGCATTGGCATCGAAGCGGCCTTTAGCGACTTCGTTGAGCATTCTCTGTGCGGCCTCGTTGGGTGAAAGCGCCGCTCGCCACGGACGCAGGGAACGAAGCGCCACCCACGCAACAGACGCGGCCAGCACGCGCGCTTCCAACCCAAGCGCCTGATCGCGCACGCCGCGAAAATAGCCCGAGCCGTCGAGGCGTTCATAGGCATACGATGCGACCTCCGCCGCTTCACCTATCGCGCCCGCCAGACGTCCCGCACGCGACGTCCAGTACGGCACCAGACGCACCTTTTCCCACGCGCTTTCGCTCAAACGCTCCGGTTGATTCCACACCGCGTTAGGCACCGACGCGCGGCCAATGCCGTGGATCAACCCGGCGTGATAGACCCGGGCGCGCGCTTCATCGCTCGAGGTGAGCCGGGCGCACGCCGCCAGTGCCGTCGATGCAACCGCGCGCGAGAAACCCGTCATCCACGGAAGTTTGAGGTCGATGACGTCTGCAATCAACTCCGGCGAAGTGGTCTGCCGCATGTGCGCGGTTGAAAGAACCGCATCGACTTCGGCGGGCGTCAGGCAATCCAACTCCTTCAGCCAATGCACCGCATGGCGCTTCGCATATCCTACAAGCACTGCCGGATAGCGCATGTCGGCGCGCTTCGCGATTTTAGCGAGCGCCCCGTCCACGCCATACACGCGGCTGTAGATTTCCAGATCGCCCGCTAGCGAGACGATGGACACAGGCACGGGAACCGCTTCGTGCGTGAGATGCGAAGGCAAGCCGCGACCGTCCCACGTCTCGAAGATGTGCCGCAACGCCGTTTCGGTCGCGCGCGCGAGTCCGAGCATGCGCGCCACTTCTCGCGCGACCTCGCAATGGGTCACGGCAAGCGGCGTGAGCGCCGCGCCAGCGTCGCCGAGCGCTTCGAGCGGTTCCGCCCAATCCGGATGATCCTCGAGCATGGCCTGGCGAAACGCTACATCGTCACCGAAAACCTGCGCGAAGCCCGACGCATTTGCCGTGCAACCGGACCAGCGCAGCAACGCCGCCTCGCGCACTACGTCGGCATTCGCGATCGCGAGACCGGCCGCACTCGCCAGACGCGAGGCGAGCCACGCTGTACGAGGCGAGTGGTCGGTTGGCTGCCCCATGCTCAAGTCACCGATGAAGGCAAGCGCCTTCACACAATCGAACACGAGCAAGGGAGACTGGCCGGCTTCCTGATCAGTCATGGGATGACCACGGGAGTTTTGCACGGAAATGCGCCCACTATACGCGACATCAATTTCCCATAGCCTCGGTCATTTGACCGATGCACAGTGCACGCGCGAGGTGCAAAGATCTCGGTCATCGTGAAGCGCCAACCAGTCATTGCAAGGAGTCACCATGTCCGACTACTCACTGCCAGAAAAAACGCTCGCCAACGCAGAGCGCTGGCTCAAGAACTACTATTTCACCCGCGCGGCGGTTTCGATCGTATGGGTGGCGCTGGCCTTCGTGGTCGGATTGCACTCCGTGGCCGGCGCGGCGGTTTTGCTGGTCATCTACCCGGCATGGGATGCGCTCGCGAACTATATCGACATGTCGCGAAGCGGCGGGAAGACCGGCAATCGCACGCAGGCGATCAACGTTGCGATCAGCGCGGCTACGACCGCCGCCGTGATCATTGCGCTCAAAACGAATACGGCATGGGTCCTCGGCGTCGTCGGCGTCTGGGCCATCTTGTCCGGGCTGCTTCAACTTGCCACCGCGTTACGTCGATGGAAGCGCTTCGGCGCGCAATGGGCCATGGTTCTTAGCGGCGCGCAATCGGCACTTGCAGGATGCTTCTTTCTGGCGCTTACACCCGCACCTCTTACGCTTGCAATTTCGAAGATAGCCGGTTACGCGGGCGTCGGTGCGGCCTACTTCCTTATCTCGGCCTTGTGGTTATCGGCTGCGCAATTTCGGCGCCATCGCGCGAGCACGGTCTGAGCAATCGAGCGCGCCGAGATGGATTGCAGCGAAGAACGCCCGTACAACGACCGCGATGTACAGCACCTTTATTTGTACCCCTGCGCCTGTAGGCCGAACAGGTGCGCATAACGTCCATTCAGCGCGAGTAGTTGTCGATGGCTTCCGCTTTCCAGTATCCGCCCCTGGTCCAGCACGATGATTTGGTCGGCTCCTCGCACGCTCGAAAAACGATGTGAAATCAGAATGGACATCCGCTGCCCTGACTGCGCCTGAAACTGCTCGAACACCCCAGCCTCGGCTTCGGGGTCGAGGGCGGCGGTCGGCTCGTCGAGAATCAGGATATCCGCGCTTTCCCGCATATAGGCCCTTGACAGTGCAATCTTCTGCCACTGCCCGCCCGAGAGTTCTCGACCACCCGCAAACCAGCGTCCGAGTTGAGTCTCGTATCCGTTCTCCATCTGCTCGATGAACGCGGCAGCCATGCCCTTCTGCGCCGCTTCGCTCCATCGGGTCCTGTCCGAGAAGGCTTCGATATCGCCGACGCCCAAGTTCTCGCCAGCCTTGAACTGGTAACGAATGAAGTCCTGGAAAATGACACCGATCCGGCGGCGCAGTGTGTATTCGTCCCACTCCTGGAGGTCCGAACCATCGAGAAGGATACGACCGGCGGACGGCGTGTAAAGGCGCGTGAGAAGCTTGATGAGCGTGGTCTTGCCCGAGCCGTTCTCGCCTACCAAAGCAAGTGTCTGCCCGGGCTTCAAATCGAAGCTGATGTCGGTCAGTGCCGGGCGCTCGGCACCCGGATAAGCGAACGACACCCGCTCGAACTGCAGACCTTGTCCCGGATGCGTTCCTTGAGTCAGATGACCGGAGCTCACGTTTTCGGGCTGCGCGAGGAACTCGAACAAGTCGCTCAGGTAGAGACCATCCTCGTAGAGCCCGCCAATCGAGGACAGGCTGCTGCTCACCGCACTCTGACCTTGCCTGAACAGCACGAGGTACATCGTCATCTGACCCAGCGAGATGGCTCCGCTCACCGTCTCAAGGACAATCCATCCATAAGCCGCATAGAACGCGATGGTGCCGACCACGCCGAGCAGAAAACCCCAACCGTCTCGTCGCAACGTGAGTGCGCGGTCTTCCGCATAGAGCTTCTCGAAGGTGTCGCGATAGCGCTGCAGAAGAAGCGGGGCAAAGCCGAACAGCTTGACTTCCTTGATGTTCGCTTCGCTCGAGAGCAGAGACTCGATGTAATTCTGCTGCCTGCTTTCGGGCGTCCTTCGCCCAAAGAGCCGGAACGCGCTACCCGAAAATCGCGCTTCGGAAATAAAGCTCGGTATGGCACCGACGACCAGGATGACAAGCGCCCACGGCGAAAACCTCACGAGCAACACCGCGAAAGTCGTGACGGAGATGAGGTTTTGTACCAGACCGAGCGACTTCATCACGAGCGACAACGGCCGTGAAGACGCGTCTCGCCGTACTCTTACAAGGCGGTCGTAGAACTCTGAATCCTCGAATTGAACGAGACTCAAGTTTTGAGCCTTCTCCAATATAAGCAGGTTGACCTTCTGCCCGAGTTGCGCGCGGAGTAGCGCCTGCAGCAAGGACAACGACCGCTGGCTCGCCGCAAGGGCAATGAGCACCAATGCTTCGAGGAGGAGATAGCGAATGACCGGCCAATGTAAGCGATGCGCTGGTTCGTGGGAGGCCGTGACGACCGCGTCGACGATACGCTGCCCAATGACCGCGGCCGCCGCGGGAAGCACGCCGGCAACGATGGTCGCGACGAGAAGCCCACTGAGAAATAGCGGTGACGTGCTCCAGACGAGCATGAACGCTTGCGTAGCTCGCTTGAGAAACTCGCCGACCTGACGCAGCATTTTCATGGTTCTGCTAGGCGACATTGGAATGAGAGATGATCCGGAATATGCAGTGGACGCCTGGTCGCACGTGGCGAGCCCGCCAACGTAGACGGTCCGGTTGTCCGCGAGACGAGCTTACCTCACAACGAATGGCAAGACTGCATGAACAAACTTGCGAGGACCGTATGAGCAGTCGGTAAGAAAACACGCTTCTCCGGGGGGTTCCCACCAACGGCATCCGCTGCTTCGCTTCCGGACGTGCAGAAATCTGGAGCTGCAATTTCTGGGAGCCTTGGAAATAGAATACAGTCCGGCAGTTCAGCACGCGGTTATGGCCGGCGTCCGGACGGCAAGATGGATTGACCACAAGGAAGACGCATGGACTTCGATGCAGTCGTATTGGGCGGGGGTATTGTCGGAACGTCGATAGCGATTCATTTGCAGCGCCGTGGACTCGCCGTTGCACTGATCGATCGCAAGCCTCCAGGCAATGAAACCTCACTCGGCAATGCAGGAATAATTCAGCGCGAGGGCGTTTATCCCTATGCTTTCCCTCGTGACCTCGCCAAGATTGCCAGGTATGCGAGCAATCGCGCCACGGACGTTCGATTTCATGCGGCGGCAATGCCTAAGCTGGTGCCGTTTCTTTATCGTTATTGGCATCATTCGCGCGCCGACCGTCACGCAAAGATTGCGAAGGCTTACTCGACCCTCATCGAGCACAGCGTCTCGGAGCATCGCGAGTTGATCGAAGCGGCCGGAGCGCAATCTTTAGTGCGAACGCAAGGCTGGATAAACGCTTTCCGAACTTCAAAAGCGTTCGAAGCGGCCATGGCGGAGGCGTCGCATTGGCAGGACGCCTATGGCATCCCGTTCGACGTTCTCGCCGACGGCGCTTTACAGGCAGCGGAACCCTCTCTTGGTCCCGCGCTCAGATATGCAATCCGGTACTCGTCGGCAGAGTCCGTGAGTGATCCATCGGGGCTCGTCGGCGCTTACGCGAAATTATTCGAAAAGCTCGGCGGCACGTTCTTCATTGGCGACGCGTCGACACTCGAGTCCGGGTGGCGAGTCACCACCGAGTCGGGTGTGGTCACCGCGGACCAGGTCGTCGTTGCCTTGGGACCGTGGGCCAATGACGTCACGACGAAGCTGGGTTACGCGTTGCCGCTCGAAGTAAAGCGCGGCTACCACATGCACTATGCGGCGAAGCCTGGAGCAACGTTGAATCAGCCCGTTCTCGATGCGGAAATCGGTTACGTCATCACGCCGATGGTTCGTGGCATCAGATTGACGACCGGCGTCGAGCTAGGCCTTCGTGACTCACCGAAAACGCCTGTGCAACTCGAGGCCGTGGAGCCCTTCGCCCGTCAGACGTTTCCAATCGGCGAACGTCTCGACGAGGCGCCCTGGCTCGGACGCCGGCCTTGCACGCCCGACATGATGCCTGTCATCGGCCGCGCACCGAATCATGAGAAGCTTTGGTTCGCCTTCGGGCACGCTCATCACGGGTTGACACTCGGCCCTGTTACCGGACGGCTCATCGCCGAGTTGATGACGGGCGAAGATCCGTTCGTGGACCCGCATCCGTTCCGGGCGGAGCGGTTTTAGGTCCCTTAGCGTTTGCAAGGCAAGTGCAGCAACGCGAGCACATCGAGGGAACATTCCCGCATGGCACGGCACGTCGTGTCATACCGCGAGCAACGGTGTTGTTATGATTGCGTCGTCGCGAGGCAACGTTACGCGACGACGCCCCTCGTCCTCGAGTTCCCTGATGCTCACGCACCATCTATCGTTTTTCAAGCGCCCTTGGTGGGGTGTCATGGCGCTGACTTTCGCGGCGTTCATCTTCAATACCACCGAATTCGTGCCCGTCGGTTTGCTTACCGCAATCGGTAACAGCCTGGACATGCGTCCGACCGACGTCGGCGTGGTGATGACCATTTACGCATGGACGGTGTCCGTCGCGTCGTTACCGTTGACCTTGTTCGTCCGCGAAGTAGAACGCCGCACCCTGCTAATGCGCGTCTTTATCGTGTTCATACTCAGTCATATCGTGACCGGACTAGCGCCGAACTTCGAGATATTCGTACTGGGTAGAATCGGCATTGCGTTTGCGCATGCCGTCTTTTGGTCGATCTCCATCCCGCTCGTCGTGCGCCTGGTTCCACCGGACGGAGAGCGCCGTGCACTCGCGATGATATCGATCGGAACATCGGTCGCCATGGTGGCCGGTGTCCCCATCGGACGAGCGATAGGCGATACTTTTGGATGGCGCGCGACCTTCCAGATCATCGCAGGCGCAGCGGTGCTCGGCATGGGCGCGTTATGGTTGACGTTGCCAAAACTCGATAGCCAGGGTTCAGGTTCGTTGAACAGTCTGCCAAAGCTCCTCAAGACACCCGTGCTGGTCGCGCTCTTTGCTGTGACGGTTCTTACGGTCTGCGCGCACTTCACTTCCTACACTTATCTCGAACCGTTTGCTCGCGCCGTGACAGGCGCGAGCAATATCGAAGTGACATTTCTGCTGGTGCTGTTCGGTGCCGCGGGCGTTCCGGCCGCGGTCTGCTTCAGTCGCTTTTACGCCAACCGCCCCCGCCGGTTCCTGTTGTGGACCTTGTGTGCCCTTGCCGCTTGCTTGCTGTTGCTTTGGCCTTGCGGACAGTACGTCGGCACGCTGTCGATGCTCTTGCTGTTCTGGGGCGTGGCGATCATCTGCTTCGGGCTTGCCATGCAGGCACACGTGCTGCGACTGGCTCCGGATGCGGCGGACATAGCCATCTCGATGTTTTCCGCTCTGTACAATATAGGCATCGGAGCCGGCGCGCTGGTCGGAAAGTTCGTCGCGCGCGATGTCGGGCTAGCCTGGATCGGAATGTTCGGCGCAGCGGTCGCCGTGCTTGGCGCGGTAGTGTGTTGGCTCGCGTTCATGGCGGCACGTCGTGGCACGCGGCGCGCTGCGCCCTTGTTGACTCACTAGCGAGCCGCGTGGTCGGGCGTGGTTGGTCGGATGTCATCCGACCCGTGTCGACTTTCGTGAACCGCACGTCTTGCAAGAGCATCGAATACTCGAGGCCGGTGAGTGTTCCTTGCGACAAAGAAATCGAATAGGCGCGCTCCCGCGCGTGCATCTGAGTAACTGGCTTCGATCGTCGTTCTTGCGCGCCTGCGTCGCACGAATCGTCGGGACGAAACAGCATTGGAAGTCGCAAACAAAGAGGCTATTAGCAGCACATGGATATCTTTTATCACGCGCCAAGTTTCGAGCAGAACGTCAAGAACGGGCTGGTTGGTTCGATTGGCTCCAGCAGCGCCAAACTGGTCACGCTCTCCCAGCGGCTGCCCAAGCGGATCTGGGTCTTCAAGACGCCAAGAGGTTTGAAGGGCTCTATTCAGTTGCTCGCGTCATTGCTCGTTTGCGATGAACCCAGCGTCGCGGTGCAGTCCGACCAACCGCACATGGTCTTCTACGACGTGTTTTCGCCTGAATCCGTGATTTTTACGGAGTCAGGGACGCCCGAGCGCATCGAAGAAGTCTCGGGGTACTTCCAATACCGGTGGCATGCCGCCTTCAGCGCCAGTTTTAGAGGCGACGTGGGACTGCAGGCTATGGAAGCCGATGTCGTGCGAGGACTGGAGGCACTGGTTTCCGGTTGGGAAAGAGTACAGATGCTCGAACGTGTGAAGAACGTCGATAGCGTTCGGCCTATCAATCCCTTCGCGCCGCGCTGAACAGTCGGAAGCCAACCGTTACGCTTGGTGTAACCGAATACGCCGTGCGACGAAGCACACGGCACATCCGTGATGGTGGTCGTGGCGCGGCGGCCGCCGGCGTCCGCCTTCAGCCGCCCCGTTTATTCTTCTCCTAACCCGAACAGTGCATTCTGCGCCGGGGTGATTCCGCAAGAAGCGCAAACGCTGCAGTATGGCTTCAGGCCGCTGCAGACCGGTTCCGAGCGAAACAAGTGCTCGCCAGGACGCGGCGCCATAACCACTCCTTGTTCGGGATACACCATGACCGCGATTCCTGTCATTCGATACCAGTCCGAGAATATCGATGGGCTCAACGTGTTCTACAGAGAAGCGGGGCCTTCGGAAGCCCCCGTGGTGCTGCTGTTGCACGGCTTTCCCACGTCCTCGCATATGTTCCGCAATCTCATTCCCATCCTGGCCGAAAAGTATCACGTAGTCGCGCCCGATTACCCGGGCTTCGGTCAGAGCGATGCGCCCGATCACACCGTCTTCAAGTACGGCTTTCAGCATTACGCTGAAATCGTCGATGCGTTGCTCAAGCGTCTTGGCATCGACCGCTTTGCAATGTACGTGATGGACTACGGCGCGCCGGTGGGATACCGCCTCGCGCTCATGGACCCGGCGCGGGTGACGGGGCTCATCGTTCAGAACGGCAACGCGTATGTCGAAGGGCTGCGCGAATTCTGGAACCCGATCAAAGCGTATTGGGCAGACAATTCGGTCAAGAATCGCGAAGCGCTGCACAGTCTCGTGACGCTGGACACGACCATCTTTCAATACACGGACGGCGTTTCGGATGTATCGAGAATCAGCCCGGATAACTGGATTCACGATCAGGCGCTGCTCGACCGGCCCGGCAACCGCGAAATCCAGATGGACCTCTTTCTGGACTATGGGACGAACGTGCCGCTCTATCCTGAGTTTCAGGCGTTCTTCCGTGAGCATCGGCCGCCGACCATCATCGTGTGGGGCAAGAACGACAAGATCTTCCCGGAGGAAGGCGCGCATCCTTATCTGCGGGATCTTCCGGATGCGCAAATACACATTCTCGACACGGGACACTTCGCGCTGGAAGACAAGCTCGACGAGATGGCGCCACTCTTGATCGATTTTCTCGATCGCTCGCTCGTGCGATCGAAGACGTAGTAAGCGGGCAGATACCGCAAAGCGCGACGTGACCGCCGCAACCATCGTCCGTCGCGCGCTTGGTACCGAATGTGTCCGATTCAAAGTGTCGACGCTGCGTATAGGACGTCCGCCGAGAACTTCGCTCGCGCAGCAACGGTCGAATCGGTCTCACTCGTGTAGACTGCGCCGTGATTTCGACAGATCGGCTGCCTCGACGCGGCTTATCCCGCCGGGTCCGGCGTGTGTCGATATCCGCGTTCGACGCGACCATCGACGCTAAATGGTCTCGAACAACCGGTAGCAGGCCGGAGCGATTACTCTTTCGAGCCGCCAGCGCAAGAACAAATAAAAAAGGGCATCTCTGGAACACCCCCTGACTAAAGCGCAAGTCCAATCTTCGAATAATGATTGGATATGCGAAGCCGCATGTGACAACGTAACCGACGTCTCGACGAATTCCCGATCCGGCGAATTCGATACTGCGACAAGCGCCCTCGCCGTCAATGGCTGGTGTGTCGTGCCAGATTTTCTGACACAGCCCCAGACACAGGCATTGGCGACCGAATGCATGGCGATGTATGCAGCCCAGTTGCTGACACCCGCCCGTGTGGGCGCCAAGCGCGCGGCCACGCTCTTGCGCGGCGACAGTACGCGCTGGTTCCAGCCCGATGCGTTGAGTCCGCGGCAGCAGACGTTCGCCGATCGCATCGAAGCGCTGCAAATGGCGCTCAACCGCGAACTGTTTCTAGGCCTGGTCGATAGCGAATCACACTACGCGGTGTATCGGCCAGGTACCGGATACACACGTCATCTCGATTGCCTGCGCAATAACGACAGCCGCGTGATTTCCGCCGTGTTCTATCTCAACGAAGCGTGGCAGGACGTCGAAGGCGGCGCACTGCGGCTCTACCTTGCCGATCAGACACATCACGACGTCTTTCCACGCGCCGGGACGCTGCTGTTGTTTCTCTCGGCACACTTCGAACACGAGGTACTGCCCGCGACGCGCGATCGCTTGAGCATCGCGTGCTGGATGAGGCAACGAGTGTGACGCTGGCGGCACGCAAGCCACGTTCATACGTTCGCTGGCGGCCGCATGACTGAACGAACGATAGCGAGCGGCCCGGGCCCTCGCTATCGTTGTCCTGCTTCTACGCTTTTACGCTTCGTGACTGAGCGCGGCAGGCGGAATCGGGCCGCGTACGAGCAACCAATAGCCGATCACCGCAACAGCGGCAACGCCCGCTCCCACGAACAGCGCGGGCTGGAACGAATGCGTCTTTTGCACGATGAAGCCCGTGACCACCGGCGCCAGCGCCCCGCCGAAGTAGCCGCCGAAGTTCTGCATCGCGCCGATCGACGCGGTGCAGTTGGCGGGCGCGGCAACGGACGCCGTCGCCCAGGCTGCACTGCTCGATACATACAGAAGCAACATCGAGATGGAGATGAACACGACGGCCAGCGTCGCGCTGTGCGTGAGGCCCGTTAGAATCGTGAAGACGCAGACACCGAAAAGCGATGCGGCCATCGGGTATTTCCGGCTGTTGACCGCCGATACGCCGCGCCGCGCAAGCACGTCGCAGATCTTTCCGCCGGACAAACTACCCACCACGCCGAAGAGATACGGAACGGCCGCCACCCATCCCGACTTCGAGATGGTGAGATGAAATTCCATTTGCAGGTACGTCGGCAGCCATGCGTTGTAAAGCCACAAGACGTAGATCGTGCCGAAGAAACCCAGCAGCATGCCCCACGTCGTTCCGAACTCCAACAGACGGCGCCACTCGCGCCACGTCGGGCGGGTCTGCACTTCGCCATCGACATCGGTCAGATAGGCGCGCTCCCGATGCGTCAGGTCGACCTGACGCGGGTCGCGATGCACGAGGTAGAAGCACAGCGCCACGACGAGGCCCGCGATACCCATGATGCCGAACATCCATCGCCATCCGACAGTCAACATGACGACCGTGAGCAAGGGCGCCGATATGGCGGTGCCGAGCGTCGACGAGCTGTTCCAGATGCCCGTGGCGGCACCGCGCTCTTTCTTGCCGAACCAGTCACGAACGACTTTGGCGCTCGTCGGAAATTGCGGCGCCTCGCCTATGCCGAGCACCATGCGCGCCGCGAAGAACTGAGCGAAATTGGTCACGACGCCGCCGAACGCTTGCGCTATCGACCACATCGCAAGGCTTACAGAAAGCATGACACGCGCACCGAAGCGATCGACCAGCGCACCCGCCGGGAGTTGCGCAAAGGCATAAGCCCATAGAAACGCCGACAGCAACAAACCCATTTCCCCGACCGAAAGGCCGAGATCCTGCCGGATGAGCGGATTCGCAATGGACAGCGTCGCGCGGTCGATGTAATTGATGACTCCGCTCAGGAGCAGCAAAGCAAGTGCGGTACGCTGAATTCGCCGCACTCTCGGTGAAGCCTGGTCATTCGATGCCATGCTCTCAGCATCGCCAAGGTCGGATTCCGGGACATGCGGCGCCGTGGTGGATTGCTCCATGTATCTGTCTCCTGGATGTTTGGTTTTATCAGCGAAGCCGTTTTTTAGATCCGAACGCGAGCAATACTGCATTGGACTGACGCACGATAGCTCCGCCTTAATTAGAAATCCAATCAATTTGCGCGTGATGTGGCCCGGGGAAAACCCGCGTTCTGCCTTGGATCGAGGCGTGCATGAAACGGCAGCCGCCACAAGGTTACCGCGCGCACTCGCCGTAGTTGTAGCAGCAACGGCCGTTGTCACCAGACTGAAATTGGTCTATATTTAGTCTCGTTCAACCTGTAGAACGGAGTATTCGATGCACATTGCCGATCATGTGAAGCCGATCAGCTATTTAAAGAGCGAAGCGGCACAAATCGTCAAGGACCTCGCCGAGTCGGGCGAGCCGCTAATCATCACGCAGAACGGCGAAGCAAAGCTCGTTGTGCAGGATGTGCGAACTTACGAAGCCGCCCAGCAGACACTCGCCATGTTGAAGATTCTGGCAATCGGTCAAAAGCAGATCGAACGCGAGGATTATGTCGAAGGCGATGCATTCTTTTCGGAACTCGACGGATTGGACCGCGAGGAAAGGCTTCGTTGATGCCGGTGCTGTTGAAGTACCGGGTGTTGCCGACAGCCCGAATCGGCATCGAGGAACTGAGAAGTTATATCGTCCGTACTTTCGGCTGGGAAACGTGGCGCCAGACCTCTGCGCACTTGCAGGAGACGATCACGCAAATCCGCCAGTTCCCCGAGAGCGGCCATATTCCGGTTGAACTCGAAGGTTTCGTCGACGACACTTTCCGGCAAGTCATTTCCGGCAAGAACCGAATTGTCTATCAGGTGCGCGAAGGCGTTCTGTACATCCATATCGTCTGCGACACGCGACGCGATCTGCAAGCGCTCCTTCAGCGAATCGTGCTGCGGCTGATCTAAACCTAGTGGTACCGCACGTCCAAGGACGTGCGCGCGCCACTTAATTGCCGGCATCGTCCGTGGATGAGGCCTCGTCCTTCGTTTCCTCGTGCTTTATATGCGGCTTCTTTCCGGGCTGCGGCGCGTGTTCCGCGTCCGGCGCGATGTCTTCGCCGTGATGTTTCTTTTCCTGCTGCACTTTTTTGTCGTGCGCGACGTTACGGGGATCGGTCATGGATTGTCTCAACGGTTGGTTCGACTTGGCCGCTCAAGTTCGCGACACCGAAAAGGCAGCGCAGATTCCGGGCCAGCTACCGGCGCGAAGCTTGGCGACGCGTTCCGTTGAGCTGCCAGTTCGCATCGAGAAATTTGCCTGCGGTTGGCGAATCGAGCGCACAGGCGCCGAAGGACTTCGAATCCGCGCCGATGTGAGCCACGGCCGTGTCCGGCTCAGCGCGTGGTCAGCGTCTCCGCATTGGCATGCGCTGGCATGTCGTTGCCGCGCACGGCTCTCATCCGCGCATCCTGCCTCAGGCCCCAGATCCATGTCACAGCGAGACAGGGCAGGAGCGAAGCGATCGAATAGCCGACGCCCGCAAGCGGGTTGCCGGTCAGATTGACGAGCGCGAGGCTGATCAAAGGCAGAAACCCGCCGAACACCACGTTGCCGAGTTGTTGTGCAAGGCCGAACCCGGTCGTGCGGCTCTGCGGAGGAAAACACTCGGCGACGAACGCAGGCAGTGGCGCCATGATCATCGCGGTCAGCACGGCGAGTACGGCGATCAGCAGCGAGACGGAGATCCACTGCGACGACGCCGCGCTGGCCCTGATGCCCGCAAACGCCGGATAGACAGCCGCGATCCACATGACGATGCCGATCAGCATCACGCGCGCGCGCCCGATGAGATCCGACAATCGGCCGAACACCGGATAGAGCGGCGCGGCGATCAAGATGCCGGCGCCAAGACACACGTTGGCCTGTGTCGGTTCGACTTTGAGGACGTTCTGCAAGAAATAAAGCATGTAGACGATCGAGGTGTACAGCGACACCGAGGTGCCGCCTTGCGCGCCGAACATCGCCACCAGAATGGCTTTCCAGGACGTTCTGCTCGACAGTGTCTCCTGCAAGGGCCGCTTCGACAGCCGGCCTGCGTCGCGCATCTCCGTGAATACCGGCGTCTCCGTCATGCCGAGCCGTATCCACGTGGCGACGGCCACGATCGGCGCGGAGATCAAAAACGGCGCCCGCCATCCCCACGATTCGAAGCTGGCCGTATCGAGCGAAAGCTTCAGGGCCGAGACAACGACGAGCGCAAGTAGCAAACCGATGCTCGCCGTGCTCTGCAAGACGCTGGTCGCCATGCCCTTGCGGCCTTCCGGGGCATGCTCCATGACGTACACGACAGCCGAACCATACTCGCCGCCGAGCGCGACGCCCTGCACGATGCGCAATGTGAGCAGCGCGATGGGCGCGGCAATGCCAGCAGATGCATAGGTAGGCAAACAACCGATGCCGACGGTGGCAATTCCCATGATCGCGAGCGTGATGACGAAGGTCTTCTTGCGGCCAATGCGGTCGGCCATCGGACTGAAGATCACGGTGCCCAGCGGGCGGGCCACATACGCGATGCCGAACGTGGCAACGCCTGCCAGCGCCGCGACGGACTTGTCCGTGGAAGGGAGGAACAGATGCGTGAGCGTCGCCGTCAGCGCGACGTAGACGAAGAAGTCGTAATACTCGAGCATCGTTCCGAGACTGGACGTCACGATTATGCGCAACATGCCGGGCCGACCATGCACCTTGCCTGATTCTTTGTTCATGTGTCTCTCCTCCAGTTGGTCATGTCAGGCGGCGCCGCCTTCGCCGCGCGGCGCCTTTCGTCGGGCCTGCTGCTCGATGAATGCCGACACCGCCTGCTTGTGCTCGTTCCCGCACAGCAAGATGGCCTGCATGTTCGCCGCCAATTCGAGCGCGGCGGGCAACGTACAGTGCGACGACTCGCGCACCAGCTTCTTCGACATACGCAGCGCGAGCGGCGGACTGCCGGCAATGCGCCGCGCAAGCGCGAGCGCTTCGCTATCCAGCATGTCGTCGGGATAGACGTTCGTGACGATACCGAGCCGCCTGGCCTCGTCGGCATCGATGAATTCGCTGGTCAGCGTCAGTTCGAGCGCCTTCGCAGGTCCCACGATGCGTGACAGAAACCACGCGCCGCCGATACCGGAAACCAGGCCGAGTCGAAGGAAGCTCTCGGCGAAGACCGCGTGCGCGCCGGCGACCCGGATATCGCACATCAGCGCCAGGTCGCAGCCTGCGCCGACCGCCGCGCCGTTCACCGCGCAGATCGACGGCACCTCCATTTCGCCGAGCGCGCGCGTGATCCGGTGCAGACTCGTACGCAGGCGTTCACGCACTTGCTCGACGCCGCCGTCCATTAGATCCTTGCCGCTCTGCATGTCCTTGACGTTTCCGCCCGTGCAGAAATGCCTCGACGACGATCGCAGCAGCAGGCAGTGCACATCGGCCCTGCGATCGACGGTTTCCAGTACATCCGATAACGCTTCGGTCATTGCCACCGTGAGGGCGTTGCCATTCGCGGCGCCATCGAGCGTGACGGTCATCACGCCTTCGTCGACTGTGTAGCGCACGAGCGGCGCATCGCCGCGTTCCATGTCCTGCATGGTCTGTCTCCTGAGCTAAATGCGTTCTTGTCCGACGCCGCGCGCCTACGTCGTACCGGCATGCGCCGCGCTCGCGCGTATCACGCCGGCGTTCAGCAACGCGGCGATTTCCTCATCCTCGATGCCGTAAAACCCCAGCATGTCGAGCGTGTGCTGACCCGTCGTCGGGGCGGGCGTCTCGTCGGGCGGGGCTGAATCGGATGGCCCGAGCGCGAAGCCGTGGGTCTGCATACGGCCCGCGACCGGATGCTCGACCGTGCGGGCAATGCAGCTCTCGCGATACTCCGTCGTCTCGATGACCTCGCGATACGTGGTGACGGGCGCGCAGAGAATATCTCTCGCCGAGAGCAGGTCGATCCACTCGTCTGTGCTCCGCCGGGCGAAATGCGCGTCCAGAATCGTGTGAAGTTCCGCACGGTGACGCACGCGGGCGTCGTTGGTGGCGAAACGCGCATCCGCTTCGAGGCCGGGCGCATCGAGCAACTCGCACAACGCACTCCAGCGGCCGGGATGGTAGGCCACGACCATCATCCATCCGTCGCGGGTGCGGAAGGCTTCGTTTGGGCACGCATACGGCGCCGCGCTGCCGACTTTCTCCGGGTCCGCTCCTGACGCAAAGAACGCCGCGAAGCTGATCTGCTGCAGCATCAGCGTTGCGTTGTAGAGGCTCACGTCCAGGTGTTGCCCCGTTCCGTTCAGGCGCGCCGTGTGCAACGCGCCCAGCACGGCGATCGTGGCGAGATAGCCGCCCATCATGTCGGCTACCGGCACCGGCACTTTCAGCGGATCGCCGTGCGCCGTCCCGAGCGTGCTCATGAGTCCGCTCACGGCCTGTATCACGCCATCGACGCCGGGCCGCTTCGTGTTCTCGCCGCGTTGACCGAATGCCGAGATCGAGCAATAGACGAGTTTCGGATTGGCGGCGCGCAGCGCCTCGTAGTCGAGGCCCAGCGACGCCATGACGCCCGGCCGAAAATTCTCGACGAGCACGTCCGCGCGGCGCGCCATGGTCGCGACGGTCCGCCGCCCGGCGTCGGTCTTGAGATCGATGGCAAGGCTGAACTTGCCGCGATTGACGCTCATGAACGTCGGGCTCACGCCGTTCTGCCACGGCGGCCCTATCTGCCTGCCGATTTCACCGCCAGGCGGCTCGATCTTGACGACGTGCGCGCCGAGGTCGGCGAGCGTCATCGAACAGACCGGTCCCGCCAGGACATGCGAAAAGTCGAGGACGCGCACGCCTTTCAAGCTATCTCGAATCATTGTCGTGGTCCTGTCTCCGGGTCCGACGTTGCGTCGAACCATGGCGCAGATTAGAGCCGCGCCATCACCGGAACAATCGACTTTTTCGAAACGAGGCTTTGAGTTTTTGTTAAGAGGTGCCGCTAGTCTGTACGAGCGAGATCAACCAGTCGCGAAAAGTCGTCAAGGCTGCGGAAGGACGGCGGGTGGCGGCCCACGCGAAGTAATAGGTGTATGCGCCACGGTCGAGCTCGAAGCGAAATGGCGCGACCAACTGGCCGCTGTCGAGTTCGGCCCGGACCAGCGCTTTTTGCGCGATTGCCACGCCATGACCTTCGATTGCGGCCTGATACGCCAGCAGTGAGGTTTCGTAGCGCATTTCGCGACGGCGCCCATCGAGCGGGAAGCCCGCCGCCTTTATCCACAGCGCCCAGTCGTCGGCGCGCGCGAGCGAATGCAGGAGCGTCTCGCCCTGCAACCTGCCGCGCGCGCGGGTCTTGCGCGATGGCGCGGCGACGGGCACGAGTTCATTGGGAATGAGCCTTTGTGCGGAAAGACCGGGCCACTTGCCGTCGCCGAGCTGGATGCCGCCGTCTATATCCTCACGCTCGAAATTGAGCGGTGCCGACGACGTGGTGAGTTGGACATCGACGTCCTCATGCTGGCGATGAAAACCGGCGAGCCGCGGTATGAGCCAGCGCACCGCGAACGTCGCGGGGCATCGAATCTTGAGCACCTGCGAGCGCCGCCCTGCCCCGCGGATACTGTCGGTTGCCTGGCGCAGTCCTTCGAAAAACGGCATGAGTTCGGCGAGATAGCGCGCGCCCGCCGAAGTCAGTTCGAGCCTGCCCCTGACGCGCTCGAACATTTCCACGCCAAGAAACCCTTCCAGCGCTTTTACTTGCCGGCTGACGGCCGCCGGTGTCACGGCGAGTTCGTTCGCCGCTTTCGAGACGCTCAGAAGACGTCCGGTAGCTTCGAAAGCGCGTATCGAATTCAGAGAAGGCAGCAGCGCGGGACGGTCCATGAACTTCTGCGTGATTTACGGAGGTTCTAATACTGACGTAAAAGCGCGGCTAATGCACTCCGTCTGCGGCGGTACTTCAAGTGGCTAATGCAACCTCGTTTTAACTTCTTGATGATGTAATCGGAATATTCGTCGCGCCGGATGAACACGGTATCAATAACTCGTCGTCTTCTTTGGATTGAACGCCTCAAGCAGCGGCGACAATGGCCCGCTCTGATTTTGGTGATTAACCGTCTCACGGCATACGCGTTCCATGCCGACTCCTCGAAATCGAGTCGCCACGCTTCTTATGTTCGGGAGATTGGCAGCCGGTTGGGTACGTCGTTTGCGCCATGGCTCCTGCAAGACGACACTAAACACTTTCCTGGAGTTAAAGATGGCAACGACGGACTCGAATCGCGCTGGCGAAAAGAACCTGACCACCCCGACCGACCTCGGCAACGACGCCCGCACGGAGGTGTCCGCAGGATTGACCCAACTTCTCGCGGACGTCTTCTCCTTGTTCGTCAAAACGAAGAACTTCCATTGGCATGTAAGCGGTCCGCACTTTCGCGATTACCACCTTTTGCTCGACGATCAAGCCGCCTTGGTCTTCGCGATGATCGATCCGGTCGGAGAACGCGCTCGTAAGCTGGGCGGAACGACCTTACGCTCGATTGGGCAAATCGCCTCGCTCAAGCGACTAGGTGACAACGATGAGGCGTTCGTCGCGCCCGAAGCGATGCTGGATGAATTGCGCCAAGATAACGAACTGCTGATCAAATTCATGCGTGAACTCCACGAACTTTGCGACGACAAGGATGACGTGGCAACGGCGAGCCTGCTCGAGAACTGGATCGATCAGACCGAAGAACGGGTGTGGTTTCTCTTCGAAACGACTCGTCATACGCGCTGAGTTCTCCGGGAAAAGCACGGTCGCACGGTGCGACAGGGCATGGACGCGACCGTTTGTTTCCGCCTGGCTTCGTTCACTTATCTGGATGGGTTGCAAGCTCGCTCATGTGAGCCAGCATATCGGCGGGGTCGACGAATACGTGCAAGGCCCCTGCCCGCTGCAGCTCGGCCTCGCCCACACCGCCCGACTGCAGCCCTATTCCGTAGGCATGGCAACGGCGCGCGCCAAGCAAGTCCCAAGTGCTGTCTCCGACGACATAGCTGTATTCGATTGCAACACCTAGCTGCTTGGCTGCGGCCATGAACACGTCCGGCTCCGGCTTGCCATGCTCGACTTCGCTGCTGGTTGCAACTACGGCCGTTTTGGCATCGATGCCCAGCCTTTCGAGGTTTGCCGCAGTTGCTTCCGGGCTTCCGCTGGTTGCGATGGCCCACGGTATATCGGCCTTGGTCAAGGCTGCAAGCAACGCCTGCGCACCCGGCAGAGGCAAGATCTGCGGTGACAGTTCCTTCAACAGTTCGCCCTGCCGACGCTTTACGCGATCAATGCAGTCCGCCGAGGTTTCGCCAGCGATCTCCCGAAAAATCTGCGCTGCGAACAGTTCGCTACTCATCCCAATTTTTCGATGGATTCTCGATCCAGGCAGCGCAAGGCCCTCGCTCGCAAGCGCTTCGGTCCAGGCGGAGACGTGTTGGTAGACGCTGTCGACGAGCGTTCCATCGAGATCGAAGATAAAAGCCGTTTTCATCGTGTATTCCTGAAGCATGCCGGTTGACTGAAAAGCTACTTGGAGATGCGAACGCGTGACGGGCTGCGCCTCTCCTTCCTCCCTGTCGAGATCCGACATGACCCGCGCACGCGCGCGGGCGCTTGCAGCTTGCCGATGTTGACTAGCGTCGAAGTGTGAGTTGAGCCGTTTTCCCGGATGCTAGATGTTCGGCATCCTTAGGTCCAACCCCAAAGGCTCACGCTTGCCAGGGGTCTTCTCTAACGCTGCGCACGATGGATGCCTGGGCGTGTGTCACAACTGCCATCCACTCCGATTTGCTCGGCGCGCTGCTAAAAATGCGGCATTCATTCGCCTTGAGGTTGCGCATGACGGTCGCTTTCACTGACAATCACCAAGCCACTCGTCGAGCCGCGGCCGGGCCGTCGATCGAAAAGTTATTCAGGAGATCGAGGTTTGACCCCAGAATACACACTGCCGCGATAGCGTCCGGCATACCGCCTTCAATAAGACTGTTCGAGCAGACTGATCTCGTCGAGGAATGACATGGCCCCGAATTCGCAGCGAACACCGGCGTCGGTATCGTCGAAGCTGGTTGCACAACGTCTGCGCAAGCAACAGGAGCTGGCAGTTGCGTTTGGCGCCACGGCTTTCGGGTTGCTTCACTTCCCTAAGGTTCTCGACGAGGCATGCCGGGTCCTGTCCGAGGGAATGAATGCGAAGCACACAAAAGTGCTGCGCTACGTCGCCTCAAATCACACGCTCATCATGACGGCGGGTATTGGATGGGACGACGAGGATTGGCTCATTCCAGTGGAAGCGGAAGCGAGTAATCCTGCTGGGGCGGCGTTCCTCACGCGCCGCATCGTCGTAAGCGGCGACATCGACGTGGACAAGCGATTCAACGTTCCTCCAATCATGGCCCGGCATGGACTCAAAAGCGCGATCAATGTCCCGATTCAAGGTATGGGAGAGCCGTTCGGCATTCTCGAGGTGGATAGCACGCATAGCCATGCTTTTGCCGACGTCGACGCGGTGTTCATTTCGGCTATCGCCAACATCATTTCCTTCTGCCGGGAACAGAGCCTGGCCGAGGACGGACTCGGCGCGGCACAACGCTTTTCGCCTCAACTCGTGGGTGCGAGTTCCGACTGCGTGTTGCTGGTGACGACGGACGGAAAAATCGAATTTGCCAACGAAGCCTGCCAATCCGCATTTGCATTCGAGGAAGGCTCCAACCTCGTCGGGGCTGCTCACACCGCGTTATGGCACGACGATGACCAAGCACGCATTGCACAGGCCGTTCGCGCAGCCATTGCAGGTAAGTCCACGCGCGTCGATGGGCGCAGCGCGTCTGCCATCATCGGCGACGAGCAGTCGTGGGATGTATCCATTTCCCCCGTGCTCAATGAGCACGGCGCCATTACCGGCGCGTTGATGGTGCTGCGGAACATCACGGAATGGCGCTCGCATGAAGACGCGCTCGTCAAGATGGTCTCATCGCAGGAAGCCAGGCTGGAAGACTCGGCTCTGGCAATCAAGGAAGTGCATCATCGCGTCCGCAATAGTCTCCAGTTGGTGCAGACTCTTCTCTCGCTGCAGGCAAGTTTGGCAGCAGACGCAACCGTCAAGCATCAGCTCCAGGCAGCGGCCACGCGAGTGGATTGCATTGGATCGGTACATGAGCGTTTGTATTCGACTAATAACGCCTTGAAAACCGATGCGCAGGATTACCTAAGCGGCGTGGTCGATCACATAGCCGAATTAGACCCAGGCAGATCGATCTCGGTCGATGCGAGAGGCGTCTCGTTGAGCGAGACGCAGATGACCACATTGGGACTCGTCGTGGCTGAAATGACGATGAACGCGTTGAAGTACGGTCGTGGGCATATTCATGTGGGTCTGACGGACGAGACGAGTAATCTGACGTTAGTAGTCGAGGATGAAGGCAACGGCTTTCCGGAGAATTTCCCTACGCCTAGCGGGACCGGTCTCGGAATGCGCTTGATTCAGCGGTTCAGTGGCGCGTCTGGAGGCAGCGTCCGGGTCGACAGGTCGGTTTCGTTTAGTCGACTGGTTGTAACGTTCACCAAGAGGTGATGGGCGACAGGCCAGCGACGGATCGAGAGCGCAACGCTGCTCTTAGCGATGGTACGAAATTCCTCATCGGCCGTCGATTGTCACAGCGAACGCGGTATGCCAAACGAGCGCGCCGCCAACGACGCTCGCAGCAGCGCCGTGGTCCCTGACCTACTAGCTTGCATGCCATGACAACGCAATTGTCCGAGCTTTCCTGACGTGCATTGTTTGGTCGCGCACAGAGTCCTGAACCCGCACGCGTAATATTCCGTAAGCATCTATTTAGCGCGGAGCCGATTGGACGAATGCCGTATTGCGGATTCGGTCCACTACGCGCGTCGAGATTCAATAAAACAAAGCGAGCATGCCCGCGGTCCACCGACTGTGAGTGTACGTGCGCGTATAAAGATTTCACCGGGGGTGTCGCTGTTTCATGACACGTCACTAAACTAAAAGAACTCATTCTGACCAAATGCAATCGTCAATTCTTGCCAAGCCTCCCAATGCGGACGAGACAAGACTTTCTGCGCCAGATAAGTCCATTAACGAATCGACACTCCGTGGATTGGCAGGTAAAGATCGACAAAGCTCCAAGCCGTCCGCTTTGCCAGAAAGAAAAGCGAAATCGGAAAGCGCCGCCCTCGCTCCTCGATCAGTCTTTCATGAACCGTGGTGGCTCGATATTGCAACCGATGGCAATTGGCGGTCAGCCAAAGTCCGGCGCGGCGACGAAATTGTCGGCGAGATGCCGTACTCGCTAAGCCGCAAAGGACTCTGGCGCACCTCGCAAATGCCACCGCTCACACGGACGCTCGGACCGGCTTTCAAGATCAATGAAACCGATAAGACGCGCGCGATGCTGGATCGCATCAGCATCACGGAAGAACTGATCGGGCAGATTCCCGACGTCCACAGCTTCTATCAGATCTTCGACCCGCGCGTGGAAGATGCCCTTGCGTTCGGCCTGAATGGCTTTACCGTGTCGACGCGATACACGCTGCAGTTCTCCGCCAATCGCTCCATCGAGGAACTCTGGAAAGGTCTGCATTACAAGACTCGCAATATGATTCGTACCGGTCAGAAGTTCGTGACCGTGAAGCCACTCGAACCTGCGCAATTCAACCGGTTCTACGAAAACAACCTCGAAGCACGCAGTCGTTCGAATGTCTATGGATCGAGCGTGATGCAACGACTCGTCGATGCTTTCGTCGAGCGCGGCGCGGGATATCTGCTTGGCGCATTCGACGCGACCGGCGCGCTCGTCGCCGCGATAGGCGTCACCTTCGACAATCATGCCGCGTATTACATGCTGTCTTCGCGCACGCGGGATGCTCATGGCGGTGCGATCAGCGTGCTCGTCTGGCAGGCTATCGAAGACGCCATGAAACGACAGTTGACCTTCGACTTCGACGGCATTCCCAACGCAAGCACGTTCCGCTTTCTTAGCGGGTTCAAACCCGTGCTCAAGCCGCGCATCGTGATCGAGCGGCATAGTCCCGTCTGGTCGATGGCCAAGGCAGGCCGCCGTCTGATTCGCCCGAGAAAATCGGACTGGTTCGTCTCGACGGTTTGATGGAACGCCAGGGGTGCGCTCGAGCATTTCATAGAGAACGGGGTCTGTGTTTTCCGCAAGGAAGCACATGGCAGCGGTAAATCCAAAATAACAAATCGGCCAACGTTATGCAGCGACTGAACGGCAATGCAACACGCCAGCAGACTGGCATCAGCATCATCAGCGATCCGGAAAACTTTCTTGCACTCCGCGACGAATGGAACTCGCTATGGTCCCGTATAGGCGGACATCATTACCAGTCATTCGACGTTTGCTGGCTCTGCTGGACGCGAGTAGCCAAGCCGCGTGGCGGTAGCTTGCATTGCATCGTATATCGGGAGCGCGGGGAACTCGTGCTCGTCTGGCCTCTGGTGCGCCGCCGACGCTCGCTATGGACGATCCTCGAGCCGCTGGCATCGGGAACGGCCGACCATACGAGCATCCTCGCATCGACCGGATCGAAAGCGGCTATCGAAGCTGCGTGGCAGGCCGCCAGCAAGGGAAGCCGCATCGATCTGTTTTCTATTCCCTACGTGAGCAAAGGCACGCGGCTCGACCGTCTTGCGTCGGGGCACGGCGGTCTCGTCGTAGCCAGACAGGACATCTCGGCTCTGGCGCTCCTGCGCCAGGAACCCGACTGGACGGCGTATTGCAAAACGCTCTCCACGTTGTCGAAGAAAAAGCCCGGCGCGCTGGAGCGCCGCTTCATGAAAGAGGGTGCGCTTAAAATCAAGGTGCTCGACGCTCGGGATGTGAGCGAGCATCGCAAATGGGTCGATTGGATGCTTGCGCAAAAGCGGCAATGGGCCGAACGAAACGGCAAGGATGGCCCGTGGCTGCAATCGGAGGGATACCGCGACTATCTGGTCGATCTGCTCGATGGAAGCCGTGGGAAGTCGTCGGCATTGATGTTCGTGATGACCCTCGACAATGCACCGGTGTGCGCCAACATGGTCGGACTGGCGCTGACTTGCGCAAGTGGTCTGATCGCGGGCTTCGATCCGAGCTTCTCCAAGTTCTCGCCTGGCGCCATCATGATGGAGCGCTGCGTCAAGTGGGCATGGGAGAACCAGATGGATCTCGATTTCGGCGTCGGATCGGAACCCTTCAAGGCTTACTGGAGTCGCGGCAACGTTCTTCAGAACACGAGTTTCGAACTCGCGCTCTCCCCGTGGGGACAAGTCGCTTTCCTTGCGAAAGATTGCTTGAAGAAGCTGGCCGAGTGGAAGGCGTCGCGAGCGAATGGCAGCGAGGCGCAAGGATCGGTTCAGCCAGCCGATGCCGACATGGCAAAGTTTCCGTCCTCGCTGCCGGGGAAAAGCGTTGCAGGTCTCACGCGCTCGGGAATGAGTGCGCAGTGAGCTAGCGCGATCGCGCTAGCTCACCGGCTGCGAGCGCGCAGCGCTCGTCAGTGCTCGCAAAATTCTCTTAGCGCCGCGACGAGCAATTCGGGTTGTTCCTCGGCGAGGAAATGTCCGCACTTGGGCAGCGAACCGCCGCGCACGTTGTCGGCGACGGCGCTCATTCGGCTGACCATGTGCGGGCCCCAACGCTTCTCGCCGCCCAACGCGAGAACCGGGACGCTTGCCGGCAACCGCGCCGCCGCGCGGTTATCTATGACATCCTGAGGGAATTGCCGATACATCTCCATCGCCGCCCGGAACGCGCCGGGATGCATATAAGCACGCACATATTCGTCCATGTCGCGTGCCGATATGGCAGCGGGGTTATCGGTTCGATCGTTGATGAATGCGCTGATATAAACACGCTCACGGCCACCGCAAATCAGGGCTTCCGGCAGGAACGGCTTCTGATGAAACGAGAAGTGAAAGAGCAAGGGACTCGATGCGATCTCATCCCAATCGCCGATGCCCGGAATGGACGCGTCGAGCACGGTGAGCGAACGCACGGGAAACTGCCATGCGAAGGCGTAAGCGACCATCGCGCCGATATCGTGACCGACGACATGGGGCGGCTCGTCGCCGAACTTCCTCACCAAACCGAAGAGGTCTGCCGCGAGTTGCTTTTTCGCGTAGCCCGCTTCCGTCTTGTCGGAGAAGCCCACGCCTCGAAGATCAGGGACGATCAAAGTAAAGTCTTCGCCGAGCGGCAGGAGCACGCGGCTCCATTCCCACCAGTTCTGCGGAAAGCCATGGATCAGAAGCATGATTGGCGCTGTACCAACGGGCCTTCCGCCGGTCACGTAGTGCAGTTTCACGTCTCCGACAATGTCTGCGTCATGCCGGAACCCGTCGGGGAGAACGTCTGGGGAGAATTGTCCTTCTGAAAACATCTGCATACTCCGGATCGAGTTATTGCATCAATTGAGAAGCGAACGCTCAAGGCTTAGCTGATCGCCGCGCCGATGATTTCCGCAAGCTGCGCGGGTTGCGAGAAGAATGGTGAGTGGCTCGTCTCGATGGTCACGACCTCGGCGCCCGGCACGTCGGCTTGCATCAGCCGTTGTTGCGCGATTGGAAGAGCGAGGTCCTTCGTGCATTCGATGAAGACTCGCGGAATCGATCCATAACGCTCCTTCGTCGTGTCGATCCGCGCAGCGTAAGGCGCCGTGGCATTGATGCGGGCAACGTTGGCCGCGGCCACGGCCACGTCCCGATCGCTGCAATCACCATAAAACGATGACCGCACTCTACGGACGTCATCGACGTTCAACGCTACGCCCTTGCCATCAGGCGTTGCATTCACAATCTCGAAGAGCGCTTCGACCGAAGGATCGTTCGTATAGCCTTCAGATAGAAGGTAATCGTTCGCCGATGTGCCCGGCGGCGTCATGAACGCGGCAAGGTAGATGAGCTTGCTGATCTTCTCCGGATATTTCTCGGCAAGATAAGTGAGCGACACGCCTCCCATGCTATGTCCGAGCAACACGAAAGGCTCGTGCGCGCCTTCGAGCAACGCGGCGACGGACGCCGTGTAGTCGGCCATGTCTTCGACTTGATCGTAGATTGCGGGATCGAATCCGTGCGATTTCAAGTCCGGGTGGATGACGGAGTGTCCGCGCGCTGCAAGCAACGTGGCCACCTTCTGAAAACAACCGCCCCAATGCCATGCGCCGTGTATCAACACGATGGTTTGCTTCATATGCGCGCTCCTGGGAATGTGTTTAATCGCGAGTGATGTCGATGCACGCTGGTCTACAAGCGATTCATATGCATCCCGGCGTCGAGCTCGAAGGCACTTCCCGTCGAGAAGGCGAACGTTCCGATGGCAAGCGTCGCGACCGCGCGTCCGATGTCGTCGGGCGTGCCCCATCGGCGAATCGGCGTAAGTCCATCACGTATGCGTTCGTCGAAACTGGCCGCCGAAACCGACGTCATGTCGGTGCGAATGATGCCGGGACGAATCTCGTGAACCGCGATGCCATGCTCGGCAAGACGCGTGGCGAAGAGCTTGACCATCATCGAGACGCCCGCTTTGGAGATGCAATATTCGCCACGGTTGATGCTGACGGTTTCCGCGCTCGTCGATGAAATGCACACGATGGATCGATACAAACTCGAATCAGGCTCATCCAGCATTCGACGCGCAATCCGCTGCGTCAGAAAGAAGGGACCGCGCAGGTTGATGTCGAGATTGCGATCGTAGCTTTCGACCGAGACATCGAGCAGGTCACCGCGCGAAAGCACGGACACGCCAGCATTATTGACGAGCGTGTCGATGCGTCCGAACGCGGACCACGCGCGTTCAGCGAGGTCGTCCTGCTCGTTCAGCTCGGCGATATCGCCCAGCGCCATCGCCCATTTGCGGCCTCTTGCTTCGACTCCCGCGATGGTTTCCCGCATGGCGTCGTCATCGCACAGATCGTTGATGACGATGTCGCATCCGGCATCCGCGAGATGCCAGACAATGCCTCGGCCAATGCCTCTTCGACCGCCTGTGACCATCGCGACTGGCGCGTTACGCTTCATGCAATCTCCCTGGCTGGTTCATGTTGTTCGTCGACCATCGGTTTCGAATGCTAATCTCGTCCGGTGCTTCGAACCTATCGATCGGATAAAGACAATGTCAGACATCGACGTCAAGCTGCTCACCGTCTTCGCGGAGACCTACAAGACGGGCAGCGTCTCGCAGACGGCAGTCAACCTCGGTCTCTCGCAACCGACCATCTCGTTCAATCTTTCAAAGCTGCGCGAGCACTATCGCGATCCACTCTTCGTGCGTTTCCCTCATGGGATGGAACCCACGCCATTTGCCACCGACCTCTACGGACGAGTGCTCGACCTGCTTGCGTCGTTCGAGGTCGTCTCGAAGTACCAGACCCAATTCGACCCCGCACTGGCCAATCGCGACTTTCATGTGGCATTGACCGACGTTGCACAGAACGTGTTGCTGCCTCGCTGGCTCAACCGGCTACGTTCGATTGCGCCCGAGGTCAAACTGACGATAAGTCATATCGCCGACGAAACGGCTGGCTTGATGCAGACTGGCGAAGTCGAACTTGCTATCGGCTACATGCCTCAACTCAACGAAGGCTTCTATCAACAAAGGCTGATGGAAGAAACGTATATCGGCATCATCGCCGCGGATCATCCAAGACTCAGCAGCCGGCCGAGTGTCGCCGAGTTCCTGGCGGAAGGACACATCGCGGTTACGCCATCGGGCACGGGTCACTCCATTCTCAACCGGGTCCTGCGCGAGATGCATCTCACGCGAAGGGTCATGCTCGAAGTACCCAGTTACCTCGGCGTTGCTGAGATTGCGGCTCGTACCGATCTCGTCGCAATGATCCCATCACGACTTGCCGTACTCATGCTCAAGGAAAAATCGATTCGATCGTTCGCGTTGCCGTTCGATCTTTCGGCTTATGTGGTGAAACAGCATTGGCATTCGCGTAACCATCACGACTCGGGGCATCGATGGCTGCGTTCCGTCGTGGCAGATCTCTTTCTCGAAGACTCGACGTCATCGTAACCTTGAGTCGAGTATCGGCAGATAGTGAAGTGGTGTCCATAAAGCCAGCTTGATAAGCCTTATCCAATCCATCGATAGGCGCGCAACGGACAGTGCGCTATCTTTGAAGAACGAACTGCCGCACGGCATCGGCGAATTCCGCTGGTCTTTCTTCCGGCACGTAATGACCGCAATCGTCGATAAGCCTCTCCGTCACGTTCGATGCAACGCGACGCAACGTATTGGCCGATGCCGGTCCGTATCCCCATTGCGCGCCGATGGCGAGGCACGGCGTCTGAAGCGGCGAGCGTCCCCAGACCGCGTTGTCCTTTCTATCGAGCGGTAGCGTGCGGTAATAGCTGAAGGAACAGCGCAAAGCGCCGGGTCGCGCCAATGCGCGCGCATAGACTTCAATGTCGTCGCGGCTGATCGAGTCGGCATCGAACACGCCGACCGTCTCCCGATGCACGAAGTGATCGACGAACAGGAACTCGCGGCCGCTCACGAGCGACTCTGAAATATCCCCGGCCATGTTGAAGCCAAAATGCCAGCTACCGCCGCGCGAAACGTCCATGGCCTCTTCTTGCCCGAATGCCGGAAGACTGCTCTCGACGAAGACGAAGTGACTGACCGCATCCGGCCACTGAGCGGCATATGCATAGGCCACGTGCCCGCCGAGATCGTGCCCGACGATAGCCACTTGCCTCACGCCGAGCGCTTCGACCAGATCATGCAATCTGCGAGCGATGGTCTTCTTGTCGAAACCGGACTCGGGCTTCGAGGAATCGCCGAAGCCCGGAAGATCCGGCGCGATGACATCGAAGTCACGGCTCAACAGCGGCATGACGCGCCGCCATGCCCATGAGGTTTGCGGCCATCCGTGCAGCAAGAGCAGCGTCGGCCTGCCGTCGGGTGTTCCGCTACGCCGGTAGGCCAGCCGAGCATCATGCAGGCGATGGGAGCGCAGCGACGTGTTGTCATCGGTCATGGTGAGGCTCCTGCCTACCGCTCAGGCTCTGCGCGGACGCACGCAGATCGTCCAGTGGCGTCGAAGAGATGATCTCCAGAACCGGGACACCGGAGAAGTCCACGTCGTTCAGAGCCTTGAGGATCTCGTCGAAGCGCACCGAGCCCAAACCCACGCGGTCGTGGCGCCATTGACTACGTGTGCCGTCGGACAGGTGCAACTGGCCAAGGCGTGCCGCGCATTGCCTGACTGCATCGGCCTGATCTTCTCCAACGAACTCTGCGTTGGACACGTCATAGGCGATCAGCAGCCTCTCGTGCGGCAGAGCATCGAAAAAGGCGAGCATCGCGGCGGTCGTGGGAATAGGCGTTTGCGGATGAAGCTCGACGTAAAGCTTTTGATCGAGACGTTCCGCCACGCGCAGAAGCTGCTCCAGGCTATCGCGCAGCAGAAGCTCGGTGTCCTTTTTCGGCGGAGGAAAGAGCGAAGACACCCTGCCCGGCACGACGACGATTGCCCCGCAGCCCAAGTCCGAAGCGAGTTGCATCGTGTCGATGTAGAGATCGACGGAGTATTGCCTGAACGGCTCGACCCGGCTTACCAGATTCAGATCGAGCGCAGGCAGGTTCAAAGATTCGATCCGAAGGCCTTCGCTTCGAAGCGTACCGGCAAGACTCGATCTATCGGCAGCGGATAGTTCATCCGGCCAAAGATGACCGGGTACGACCAACGCATCGAAGTCGTTCAGGCCGATCTCCTGCATCTTTCGCATGGCGCCAAGCGCCGTCTCTTCCCACATGAATGAGAAGGTGCTGCCTCCAAAGGATCGTGCGAGTTTTCTCATGCCTTCCTCAAGCCGAAGTTGGAATGAACTCAATTGTGAACGCGTTTCCTTAAAGGAACAAGCAGTCTAACTTGCTTCCCATGAGATTTGGTGTCTTTTCTTCGGAAAAAAAGCACGTGAAGCGCGAACCAATTAGACAGCAGGCACTTCGGGAAAAACCCTCGTTTGTTTCCATACAAGAACTGATGGATAAAAATCGTTGACTTCCAATTGCTGAAACTTTAAACAGAGAAGATCGCTTCGATAAAGACGCAGCCTCGACATGCGCTCATTCGCGTTTCATGAGGACGATGAGAAGGTCATCGTCGACTGCATCGAATACATGCGTCGTCTGCTTGAGGCAGCGTCGCAACAATCACGACACTAGGAGACAGCGATGAGCAGTGCGGTAAAGCAATTGAACGTCCAGCAGTTCCTGGATACGAGGCCATTCAGCGGCTTTCATTGGAAGATCCTTTTGCTGGGTCTCGTCGTCCTGATTCTCGATGGCTTCGATGTGGTCGCGATGGGATTCATCGCACCCGCGCTCATCGCCGACTGGAAGATCAGCCGGGCCGCGCTCGGGCCAGTGTTGAGCATGGGACTATTCGGCCTCGCGATCGGCGCGCTGACGGGAGGTCCGCTGGCCGATCGCTTCGGCCGTCGCAAGGTCATCATCGCCGCGGTCGTCTTCTTCGGCGTGATGAGTCTCGCCTCGGCCTGGTCGCCGAACATCGAAGTGCTTTCGGTGATGCGTTTTCTGACTGGACTCGGCCTCGGCGCATCGCAGCCGAACGCCGCGACGCTTGCTTCCGAATATGCGCCGGAGAAGCATCGTTCGGTCATGGTGACGGTCATCTATTGCGGCTTCACGCTTGGCGCGGCGGGCGGCGGCTTCCTCTCAAGCTATCTCGTGCCGACTCACGGCTGGCATTCCATACTGGTCGTCGGCGGCATCGTGCCGCTTCTCTTCGCGGTTCTGCTGTTCTTCGTTTTGCCGGAATCCGCGAAGTTTTTAGCTCTGAAGCACGAGGGACGCCCGGCGCTTGCGAAGATCATCAACGAAATTCAGCCCGGCACGGTAAACGGTTCGACCGGCTTCGTGACGCCCGAACGCGAACACGCCGGCAAGGGCGTGATTCGCCTCATCGTGTCAAAACCGCATACCACGGTCACGCTCGCGCTCTGGGTCGGGCTCTTCATGAACTTGATGACGGTCTACTTCCTGAACAGCTGGCTGCCGATTATCGTCAAGGACAACAACTTCTCGCTGGCTGACGCGGCGCTCGTCGGCGCGATGATGCAAGTGGGCGGCACGCTCGGGAACATCGTCATCGGCTGGGAGATGGATCGCTTCGATTCACGCAAGGTCATGATCGCGACACTATTCGGGGCGCTCGTCTTCACGGTGGCGGTGTCGCAGATGAACGTCGGGCTAGCCGGTCTCATCACGCTCGTGTTCCTGCTCGGTTATTGCACGAACTCCACGAACACCGGCTGGACGGCGATGGCCGCGAGTTACTACCCAACGGAGATTCGAGCGACAGGCACGAGCTGGATGACGGGCATCGGCCGCTTCGGTGCCATCTCCGGTGCGTCGGTCGGTGCGGTGCTTCTGAGCTTCAAGTGGAACTTCGGGCAGTTGTTCCTCTTTTTGACGGTGCCAATTGCCATTGCCATCGTCGCTGCGTATGTCCAAGGCCGCGGCCGGGGGAACGCAGCGCCGGTGTTGCGCGACGCCACCATGCATTGATGATGAGCTCTGCTGCTGGCCGAAGGCGCTGCGTCGTCATCTCCAGATCGACAAGACGGATGCGGCCAGCAGCAAACCCATCGCAAGATTGACCACGCCCCAATGACGCGGCGTTCGAAGCAACCGTGCAAGCATTGCACCGAGCGCGCACCACAATACGAGCGACCCGCATGCCGCAACGCCGAAGGCCGCGCCGAGGAGAATCGCAAGCCGGTTGGGACTGTCCGCCGCTAGCGCGAAGGACGCCGCGGCGCCGACGGTCATCGCCCAGCTTTTCGGGTTGAGCCACAAGAGCAGGATGCCGTTGATCAACGTGACCGGCCGCGCGGGACCACTGTTCTCATTCGGCGGTCCGCTTCGGGCGACGCGCCATGCCAGCCACAACAAGTACGCGGAACCAAGCGCTTTCACGGCGGTTTGCAGCGCGGGCATCGCGAGCAAGATACCGGCAAGCCCGAGTGCGGCGAACGCGCCGAGCACGGCAAGACCGATGGCGATGCCGAGCATCAACGGGATCGAGCGCATGAAGCCGAAGCGCGCTCCAGACGCGGTGGCAAGCGTGGTGGCGCCGCCGGGCGTGATGGTCGCGACGACTGCGAAGAGAAAAAGCGGGAGGTTGAGCGAGGCCATGAACATGCGTGCGAGTATCGAGACTTGCACTCTACTGATCGCCCACGCATCAGCAAAACCAAAAATCTTGATGGCACGCATTACGATGCATAATGCGTCGATGCCTCGAAACTTCGATCTCGATCTCATCCGCACCTTCGTTACCGTGGCCGACAGCGGCAGCATGACGGTTGCCGCGAATCGGCTGCACATGACGCAAGGCGCCATCAGCCAGCAAGTCAAACGGCTTGAAGACTTGCTCGACTGCCTCTTGTTCGTGCGCAAGACGCGCAAGCTCGAACTCTCACGCAAGGGTGAACAGTTCCTCGTGAAGGCGCGCCAGTTGATGCGGCTCAACGACGATATTTGGTCCGACATGACCGGGCAGTCGTTAAGCGGCAGCCTTCGCGTTGGCGTGCCCTACGACCTCGTCACCGCGCTCGCGCCCGCGATGAAATCGTTCGCCGATGCTCATCCGCACGTGGAAATTTCGCTGGTATGCGGCGCATCACGCGAACTGCGCAACGCGTTGAACAGCGGTCTGGTGGATGTGTCGCTCGTCGAATACGTTGCGAGCGAGGCCGAAGGCGAAGTGATCCGCATCGAGCCGCTCGTGTGGGTGACGGGCCGCGGCAGTGATGCGTGGCGCAAGCGCCCATTGCCGCTGTCGATGGTCGACGAACGCTGCGCCTTCCGTCCGATGGTGCTGCGCGCGCTTGCGGACGAAGGCATCGCCTGGCGCACGGTGTTCGAGAGCGGCAACATCGAGGCGACCGCAGCCACCGTGCGGGCGGGCCTTGCGATCACCGCATGGCTTGCCTTTACCGTACCCACCGACCTCGAAAGGCTTGCGCTTCATGAGTCCGGCTTGCCTGCCCTTCCGCCATTCGCCATCTGTCTGCAATTGCCGCAATCGATCCAGCCTGCCGCGCTGGCGTTTGCAACGTGCGTGCGCGAGTCGATGCGCGAGGATGTCGCCTTCCCGTTCGAGACATGCTGACTTCCTTTTTTCATAGCGGCGATGCCATCCGCAGCCGACGCGTGAGCGACATCGTTTTGTCGACCACACTCGACTTGCCCGAGCCGCCTGCAAGTCTCATCGCCGATTGGCAGAGAGAAGCGACGTCGCGGCTCGTTCTCGAACCCGGCGATGTCGAGGTCATGCCATTGGCGCGAACTCGCGCGCGCTGGACGGACTACAAGCACTGCGTGCGAGCTATCGTCGACTGGACGAACGCGCTCGGACTACCCGGCGTGCTCGCCGCCAGCGACATAGCGCTCATGGCCTGTCGTGGCGCGAGATACCATCATGACGGAGCGCAATATGGCAGCGCGGCTTTTTGCAATCTCTTTCTGAGCGAAGACAAGGGTCTGGACGTGCATTTCCCCGCTGCGAGTCATCGCATTCCGTTGACCCGTGGAACCGCCATGATCTTCGATACGGGCCAGCCTCATGGCGTCATTCAACGCGATAGCGAAAGCTTCAACGTGTCCGACTTCGCGCCCGACGAGGACTACGTTCAAGTGTTCCTGAGCTGGGAACTTCCGATCGAAAACGCCTGCGTGGCACAAGCACTGCAAGTGGAGTTCGATGTGGATGGCGCGAGCTCATCGCAACTGGATGACGAGCAAGTGTGGTTCGAAGGCGCGCCAGCCGATGTGTGCCCGGAGACGGGTCGATGGCATCGGCTTGGCTAATCGGCAGGCGATTCATTTGCCGACACGCGCCTGCAAATGTGCGGGATAGCGTTCACCCTGTACGATGATATTCGCGAGCCGCGTATCGATATCGCGCAGATTGTCCGCCGTCAACTCAATGGAAGCACCACCGATGTTTTCCTTCAGTCGATGCAGCTTCGTCGTGCCGGGGATCGGCACGATCCACGGCTTTTGCGCGAGCAGCCACGCGAGCGCGACTTGCGCGGGCGTCGCGTTCAGACTCGTGGCGATCTGCTTGAGCACATCGACCAGCGCCTGATTTGCCTTGCGATTTTCTTCCGAGAAACGCGGCACGACATTGCGAAAATCGGTTTGATCGAAACCAGTGCTCGCGTCGATTGCGCCCGTCAAAAAACCCTTGCCGAGCGGACTGAACGGCACGAAGCCAATTCCGAGTTCTTCGAGCAGCGGCAGGATTTCTTTCTCGGGCTCACGCCACCATAGCGAATATTCGCTTTGCAACGCCGCAACCGGTTGCACGGCGTGCGCACGGCGAATGGACTCGACGCCCGCTTCCGACATGCCGAAATGTCTGACCTTGCCTTCCTGAATCAGGTCCTTCACGGCGCCGGCGACGTCTTCCATTGGCACCTCGGGGTCGACGCGATGCTGATAAAGCAAGTCGATGCGATCCGTGCGCAACCGCTTGAGCGCCGCGTCCGTCACCGCGCGAATGTTGTCCGGCTTGCTGTTGACGCCCTTCTGCACGTCGCCGCCCTCGAAACCGAACTTCGTTGCGATCACGACTTGATCGCGGAACGGCGCAAGTGCCTCGCCGAGCAGTGTTTCGTTCGCGCCTTGCGCATAGGCTTCGGCTGTATCGAAGAAAGTCACGCCTTGCTCGAAGGCAGAGCGGATGAGTTCGATCGCATCGGCCTTCTCCGCTGCAGGGCCGTAGGCAAAGCTCAGTCCCATGCAGCCAAGGCCGATTGCCGATACTTCGAGACCACTCTTCCCGAGAATACGTCGGTTCATCATGCGACTCCTTCGTCGTTTGCCGGCACGCCGCCGCGATACTGCTTGTCCGTGACCTTTTCCATCCAGTCGACGGGACTGCCGTCGAGCTTCTCGGCAATGGCGATATGCGTCATTGCCGTGGTGGCGGTCGCGCCGTGCCAGTGCTTCTCTCCGGGCGCAATCCAGACGATGTCGCCCGCTCTGATGTCCTCCAATGGTCCGCCATCGCGCTGCACCCATCCGCGGCCCGCGATCACGATCAGCGTCTGACCCAGCGGATGCGTGTGCCACGCGGTGCGCGCGCCTGGTTCGAACGTCACCGTTGCGCCGCCGATGCGCGCGGGTTCGTCGCCCGCAAACGGCGCGTCGATCCTCACCGTTCCGGTGAAATATTCAGTTGGGCCCGTCGCCGAGGACTGCGAGCCGCATTCGATGATCCGCATGTGCGTTCCTTGCAATAGTTGTCTCGACGTTCAATGTAGCAACGCGACTTCCTGCGATAAAGAGCTAAAATCGGCATGAAGTTAGAAGCCAGGCTTATAAATCATCATGGCACGTTCCGATCTGTCCGATATCACCGCGTTTCTCGCTGTCGCCCGCGAGGGCAGCTTCACGAAGGCGGCCGCGAAGCTTGGCGTTTCGCAGTCTGCGCTGAGTCAGACGGTGCGCAATCTCGAAGCACGGCTGGGCCTTCGCCTCCTGACCAGAACGACACGCAATATATCGCCGACTCAAGCTGGCGAACGGCTGATCCAGTCGGTCGCCCCCAGGCTCGATGAGATCGAGGCCGAACTAAGCGCGCTCACCGCCTTGCGGGATACGCCGGCGGGCACCGTGCGCATCGCTGCTGGAGAACACGCGGCGGAAATGCTGCTATGGCCGGTGATAGAACGGCTTTTGCCCGACTATCCGGACATCACGATCGAGCTCTTCATCGACAACGGGCTCACGGATATCGTCGAACAGAGGCTCGATGCGGGCGTGCGGCTCGGCGAGCAAGTGGCCAAGGACATGGTTGCGGTGCGCATCGGTCCCGACGTGCGCATGGCCGTGGTCGGCACGCGCGACTATTTCGCCGCGCATCCGAAGCCGAAGACACCGCGAGACCTGACGGCGCATAACTGCATCAACATCCGGCTGCCGACGGCCGGCGGCATTTATGCGTGGGAGTTCAAGAAAGGCGGACGCGAGCTGAACGTGCGCGTGGAGGGACAACTCGTCTTCAATAGCGCGACGATGGCCGTGAAAGCCGCGCTTGCGGGAGTGGGCCTCGCCTTCGTGCCCGAACAGCGGGTCTTATCGCAGATCGAAAGCGGTGCGCTCTTGCGGGTGCTGCCTGACTGGTGCCCGTCGTTTTCAGGCTTTCATCTTTACTATCCCAGCCGACGTCAGCCGACTCCTGCGTTCGTCGTCGTTGCCGATGCGCTGCGTCGCGGCGTGTAGGTTCGCGGCGACCCGTGTGCCCGAACTCGGTCAGTCGAGGTTGAGCGGCTGCTCGTGCGGAGCGTGACTAGCCACGCGCTGCTCATTGTTTGTATTCGAATGCCTGAGCTCAATTTCCGACTAAGAGCCGCGCGCCGAGGCTCAATAAGAGCGCGGGCAGCATGACGATCGCACCGACCTTCAGGAACTGCATGAAGCTCACTTCCTCGCCTTCGCGCCGGATGGACGAAAGCCAGAGAATGGTCGCCAGCGAACCGGTGATCGAGAGATTGGGACCGAGGTCCACGCCGATCAGCAACGCATCGATCACGCGTTCGGGGCTATGTGCTTGCAGCACGGTCGCGCTTGCAATGAGACCCGCTGGCAAGTTGTTGATGGCGTTGCTGCCGAGCGCGATGACCACGCCCGACACCGCCGGCGTCACGGTCTGATTCTGCTGCGACGCGAGCGCCAGCAAATGCGAAAGCGCCGCGACGACGCCCGTATGCGCCAGCATCTCCACGAGCACGAAGAGGCCAGCCACGAGCGGCAGCACGCTCCACGATATCTCGCTCATCAGCTCGACCGGAGATTGACGTTCTTTCACGAGCACCACCAAAGCGGTGCCGACGCCGAGGATCGCGGTGGGCAGGCCGAGTTGCATGTCGAACGCGGAGACGGTGAGCAGAGCCACCGCCGTGACGCCGATGCCCGCGAGCGTCACTTTGCCGTTCGCGCTGAGCGGTTCGACGTTCAGATCGCGAGCGCACGAGCCAGCGAGTTCGTCGCGCTGCGTCCAGCGCAGCATGAAATACGTCGCAACGATCGACAACACCGAAGGCAAGGCAAATCGCGCAATCCACGAGCCCAGCGCGGGCGTGTGATTCGCGTAAAGCACGAGATTCGCCGGGTTCGAAATCGGCAACACGAAGCTCGCCGCGTTGGCGATGAACGCGCACACGTACAAGAGCGGCAACGGCTTCGTATGCGCCTTCCTCGCCGCCGCGAAAACAGCGGGCGTGAGCACGACGGCGGCGGCATCGTTCGAAAGGAACGTCGTCACCACGACACCGACGAGATACACGAGCAAAAAGAGCTTTCGGGGCGAGCCCCTGGCATGGTTCACGGCAAGCACCGCGATCCAGTCGAACAGGCCTTCGCGCCTGCCGAGTTCCGACAGCAGCATCATGCCGATGAGAAACAGGTAGACGTCGCTTCCCTTGCCTATCGCCTGCCACGCGAGATTCAGCGGTAGCAACCCGAGCGCGACGAGCAACACGGCGCCCGTGACCGCCCAGATCGCCTCGGGCCATTTGAAGGGACGCAGGATGACGCCGGCAGTCGCGGCAAGCCCGATGCCCCAGGAGAGAAAAATCGGATTCATGTAGCGAGAGAGGGTTCGTTGGCAGAATCGCGATGGATGCCGCATGCCTTCTTGAGCGCGCTGCCGAAGAATAGCCACAACAAGAGCGAGCCGATGGACACGGCTCCGAGTACGAGAAACGCAACCTTATAGCCGAAGTGCTGGGCCAGCATGCCGCCGAGCGCCGGACTGAGCGCCGCGCCGATTCCCTGCACGGTCATCACCACGCCCTGCCCGACATTCACGCGCCCCGTGCCTTGCAGCAAGCGAACGACGAGCGCGGGAACGGCCACGCTTTGCAGCCCCGCGCCAATGCCGTCCAGCGCCTGCACGGGCCACACGCCCCAGGCGTTGATGAACATCGCCGCGACCAGACCGCGCAGCGGCAGTGCAAGAAAGGTGATGAGAATCACGCCCCAGTAACCGATACGTTGAATGATCCGGCTTGCGAAAAACGCGGCGGCCACCATCACGAGTTGCGCGATGACGATGGTTTGCGCGGTAAAGGCGCTTGGATCGCCCTTGTGTGCCGCGACGACGGCAAGGCCATAGAGCGGCAACATCGCCGCATTGCCGAGGTGGAACATCGCGAGTGAAGCGGCAAGCAGCAGCAACGGCTTGCACGTGAGCAGCATGCGAAAGCCGCTTGCGTGCTCGTGTTCGCGCTCCTTCGAGGACGAAGCGCCGAGCCCGCGCGCACAATCGTGATCGATCGAATCACGCCGGATCAGAAGCGTGGAAATCACGGTCATCGCGCCGAACAAGCCCGCGAGCACGAACACCGCGCCGAAGCCGAAACGCCAGCCGAGCCACCCAGAAAGCGCCGCAGCCACGACATTGCCTGCGTGATTGGCCACCTGGTTGCGCCCGAACTGCCGGTCGAAACCGCGTTCGCGCACCATGCCGAGCGTGACGCCAGCCACCGCCGGACCGAGCGCCGCGCCCGTCACCGCCGTGAGGATCTGCGAGGCGGCGACCATCCAGTAATCGTGCGATACCCATAGCACGAGCGAGGCGAGCGTCGTCATCACGCCTGCCACGACGATCAGGCCGCGCTTGTAACGCGTGGCATCGACGAGTGCGCCCGCTGGCGAGGTCGCGAGCATCCCCGCAATGCCGCCGAGCGTCATCACGGTTCCGATAGCATCCGTATGCCAGCCCTGAGCCTGCAAAAAGACCCCGAGAAATGGTCCGATGCCGGCTTGCACATCGGCCATGAAGAAGTTCAGGCCTTCCAGCGCGTAGAGAGGATTCATTGGGCGATCACCTCTTCAGGTGGTTCAGGCTTTGGTAATCATCGTCGAATGAAGCGTGCAGATCCCCGAAATGCACCCAACTCAGCATGTCGCTCTCCTCGTCGTGCTTGCTTTACGCGTCGATCAGTTCGGCGATCTCGTCCACTTCGATCGTGCAGCCATGACGATTCTTGACGCCATGCCCCCACGCCTGGACATGCGCGCCCGGAGTCAGATACGCGACCAGTTCGGCGGCGGCATGCGGCGGCATGCGCAGCGACGTGCCATCGTCGAGCAATGCGCCGCGTAACTCGCCCTTCGGACCGAAGAGCGAGAGCACCACTTCACCGCTCGCGTCGATCGGCTCGCGCTCGACGTGCGGCTTCTCATGCGGCTTGCCATCGCGATGCGGGCCTTCGTCGAGAATGACCTTGCCCGTCTTCGTCACGAGCGCGACCGCCGCGATCATGTCCGCGCCGCGCGGCTTCACGCCACGCACGCCGACTTCATCGCCCACGGCGATTTGCCGCGCGATCTGGCGCGACAGATGAGGCGGGAAATGAACCTGCCGCGCATGACGGGCGCCGAGCACGAAGCCATCCAGTTCGCCGTGCGGATTCAGAAGGAAGCGCGTCACGGTGCCACGCGTTTCGGGAAGGCTGTCAGGGTCGATCCAATGCATGTTTTGATTCCTCGTTCAGATGTCGATGAAAGTTCGCTTGTAACCGGCAGCTTCAAGGGTTGGCCGGAGCGCGGTCATAAAGCCGCGTGAGTTTTCCCGGTGCGCCGAATGCCGTTGCCTGAAGCGCGGTGCCGTACTGATTGCGCGTGCCGTAGCCTTGCGCGGATACCTTCGCGCCCGTGTGGACAAGACTCGGAAACTGCTGCGCGACCGGAGGCGTGAGCTTGATGACGGTGCCATCCGCGAGAATCACGCCGTCCGGTTCGCCGCGCGGAGCGGTCGTGACATGGGCCACTTGCCCCTGTGCGCTCAGATGCGCGAGCCCCGCGCCACGCAATTCACGCGGCATGGGTTGCGCGCCCGGAAGCGGCGGCGTATCGACGAGTTGCTGGCCGCTTCTCGAATCCGCGATGCGTTGTGCCTTGAGATTGCCGCCCGCATCGCGCAAGCCGCTGATTTGCACGCTGTCGCCGGGACGCATCGCGGAGACAAGCTGCGCGCTCATATGCGGCGGAAAGCGCACGAGCGCGCCGTCGTCGGTCAGAAAGCCGTCGACGTCGCCATCCGGGTTGGTGAGGAAGCGGGCCACCGTGGCCCGTGTGTCCACTGCCGTGCCGGCGTCAGTTGATTCGAGCGGAGCCTGACCAGGCGGCGGCGCGGGCATGGCAGTCGGTGCGGGCGCGGCGGCAACCGGCGGCGGTACGACGGGCGCCGCTGCCGGTGGCGCAACGGGTGTTGCCGCGGCTTGCGTCTGAGCGACGCAGCCTGTGCTGGTCACGAGCAAAGCGGCACAAGCCGCCGCGCCGAACACGCGAACAGCGTTGAGTTGAATGGGATACTTCGAGATCGATTGCATGACTCACTCCTCCACTAGGTGCGCAGTCTTTTGCAAGCCCTATGCCATGAGCCTCGACCCCTTGCAGCCTATGGGCGACGCCATGTCACGCGATCACGGTGTCAAGGAATCGGACACACGCAGTCCGGTTGCTTGACACTCGCCGTTTGCTCAGTCGCCGGAATTGGAAGAGTCGACGTTCGCCAGACGCGTATAGAGCGACTGGCGGCTGATGCCGAGCCTGCGCGCGGCTTCTGCGCGATTGCCATCGGTGAGTGCGAGTGCACGGACGATCAGCGCCCGTTCGAGTTGCGCGAGCGCGTCGTTGAGCGGCAGTTCGGCGAGACTGGCGGGAATGGCGTCGTTGACGCTGGCGGCGGTATCGAAGAGAAAGGCGAAGTCATCGCGCGTGAGCAGCGCGCCGGGCGCAAGCGCGCTCGCCCTTTCCATGGCGTTGGCGAGTTCACGGACGTTGCCGCGCCAGCCGAAGGTGACGAGCAGACGTTGTGCATCGGATGACAGATGCTTGCGCGTTTCCGGCGATGCCGCGAGCGTCGAGAGGAAGTGCTCCGCGAGCGGCAAGATGTCCGCGACGCGTTCACGCAAAGGCGGCATATGCAGCGGAATCACGTCGAGCCGGTACAGCAAATCCTGACGGAACGTACCTGCCGCGACCATGGCCGGCAGGTCGCGATGCGTTGCGGCCACGATGCGCACATCGACGGCTATGGTTTGATTCGCGCCGAGCGGCGTGACCTGGCGCTCCTGAACCACGCGCAAGAGCTTCGCCTGCATGGCAAGCGGCATGTCGCCCACTTCATCGAGGAACAGCGTGCCGCCGTGCGCCTCTTCGAAGCGCCCGCGCCGTTGTGCATGCGCGCCAGTGAACGCGCCCTTGCCATGCCCGAAGAGCTCGCTCTCGAGCAAATCCGCTGGAATCGCCGCACAGTTCACGGCGACGAACGGTCCCCCGGCGCGCGCCGACGCGCGATGCAGCACGTGCGCCGCCACCTCCTTGCCCGTGCCCGTTTCTCCGGTGATGAGCACGGTCGAACTCGTGCCCGCCGCGCGGCCAAGACGCTTTTGCACGTCGCGCATGGTTTCGCTGATGCCGAGCAATTGCGGCTCGCGCGACCGCGCTTCATCGGCGAATGCCGGCGACGCGGCGGCGGGCGCATAGGCGTGCGCGGCGAGCATGCGTTCGAGCAACGCGGCGATCTCGTCGCGGCCGACGGGCTTGGTTAAATGCTCGAACGCGCCGAGCCGCATTGCGCCGATGGTGTTGTCGCTCGTCGCGTGCGCGGTGAGCATTGCCACAGGCACGCGTCGAAGGTCTGCGTTCTCGCGCAGCGATTCCAGAACCGAGAGACCGTCCGCACCGGGCAGCCGGAAGTCGAGAAAGATGCAGTCGGGGATGTCGTGCTCGCGCAGCCTTTCGAACGCCGCCTCGCCGGAGCGCGCTTCGAGCGGCGTATGACCCAAGTCCTGAACGGTTTCGGCGAGGCCTTCGCGGAAGGCGTCGTCATCGTCGATGATCAGTATGGTCGCCATGGCAAATCGATCACAAAGCGCGTCACGTCGGAATCTTCCGCAAGATAGGCGCGCCCGCCATGCGCCGATGCAATCTCACGAACCACGGCAAGACCGAGCCCCGAGCCGTCGGGGCGCCCCGTCACGAACGGCTCGAAAATGCGCTCTCGTTCGGCCACGTTCACGCCGGAACCATCGTCGATGACTTCGATTCGCAGACGTTTGCCCTGCGCACATTGTGCGCCATGCACGCGCACCGTTACGTGTCCGCCCGGCGGCGCATGCCGCAACGCGTTGACCACCAGGTTGTCGAGCGCGCGCGCCAGTTGCGCGGGATCGAAGACGGGCTGGGTCGCGCCTGTCTCGACCTCCGCGTGCAGGGAGACGTCCCGGCATTGCGCGCGCGACTCATGCGACTGCACGATCTCCGCGAGCCAGACGTGCGGGTCGACCGCGCGCGCGTCGATGGTCACGGGCTGCGTCAGGGCAAGCAGGCTCGTCACCTGTGATTCGATGCGGCCCACCTGCTCGATGATCGTCTTCAACGCGGCTTCGCGGCGCGTGGCGTCGCCAGCAAGCGCGTTTTCCGCTTTCAGACGCATGGCGCCTGCGGGGTTGCGTATTTCGTGCGCGATCTGCGCGGCCATCTTGCCCAGCGTGCTGAACCGCTCCGCCTGCGCGAGTTGTGTGCTCAGTGCGTTCGCTTCGCGCTGCAGGCGCTCGGCGCGTTCGACGTATCGATTGAGCGCCGCGACGATCTGATCCAGGTCCTGCTCGCCGAGCCGTTCCAGCCGCTTGCCTTGCTCGAACGCGCCCGCTGGCGCAAGCGCCTGTTCGAGCCGCGTGAGGTTGCGTTTCCAGCGCCTGAGGGCCAGCGCAAGAAAGAGCGCAAGCACGACGATGATGGTAAGCACGCCCGCGAGAATGCTCGCGGCACGCTCTCCATACGGCCCGAGCGGTGGATGCGCGCGCGTCAGCATCCACGCAAAGAGGCCTGTATGGCGCGGCACGGGACACGCGACGGCGACCACGGCATCGCCGCCGCTCGACACGACATCCTCTTGCATCTGGCTCGCGCTCGCCGCATTTTCTAGCGTTCGCAGAATGAGCGGCGTTTCGGCCTCGGGGACATCGCGCTTCACGCCGCTGCCTTCGTACGTGGGAAAGGCGTACGCGAGAAAGCCGTTCGGTGCGCCCTTTGCAGGAGCCGCGGTCCAGAAGCCGCCTTCGATGCCATCGGTGCGGATCAGCACGAGGTCGAGGACCGCGTGCATGAGATCGAAATTGGTTTCGCCGGGACGTTGCATTGACAAGTCATAGCGCGATGCGACCGCCGTGCAGGCTGCGGTTGCCTGGCTTTTCGCGGCGGTGACGCGCTCGCCGAGCGCCGAGGAAAGCATGAGCCACACGGCGGCCGTGAGCAGCCCGCAGAGGACCGCCACGAGTATCCAGAGCGCAAAGAGCTGTGCGGAGAACGACGGTCGCGGCATCAAGATAGGGAGGCTGAATGGGTTGGCGCTCTTGTAAGCAAGTATCTCGCCTAGCTTGGATCGGGAAGCGATTGTTCAAGCATTGGATGACGATGTCGAATGCTTTAGTTTTCGCGGCATATTTGTGTGGTGCATTGAATCGCTCCTCCCAACTTCGTGATACGGTAGCGCAGCACGTGTCTCGTCGAAGCATGACGCAACGTTGACGCAACGGGCTTACCGCATCTTTGTTCCATCGATCATGCAGTTCGATTTCCCATTCGGGCGACCATCCTTCAGAGGCTGGTCGCCCGTTTGTGCATTTGGGCTCGCAAAACCGTGAGCAGAGTTAGAAGTGTTTTTATTCTCATCTGAGATGAGAGTCGCTTGAATATTTTTTGCGCGCCTCCATGCGAAAGGCAAGAAGTGCGCGCGATGGGAAACGACATGGCTTCCGCACAAGAACTCAGAAAATTTCGGGCAAACCTCGCCGATGAACTTCACAGCGCCGCGATCTACGAGACGCTGTCACGCGTGGAACAAGACCGCTCTAGGAGCGAAGTCTTCAGCGAACTCGCCGCATCCGAACGAATGCATGCACGCGTGTGGGCCGATAAACTCAGGGCAAACGGAAAAATGGCGCCTTCCGGTTTCAATGCCAAGACTTATCTCATGCAAGCGCTCGTCCATTTGCTCGGACCGCGCTTCGTGCTTCCGTCGATTGCGGCTGCGGAGTTTGCCGACCGCAACAAGTACGCGGGCAATCCGGACACCGCACGCATGTCGGAAGACGAGCAACGACATGCGAGCGTCGTGCAGGCAATGGCGAACTCGGGCATGCCCGCGGCGTCGCAAGGCGCGGACATCGCGCAAGGCGAGTCGTGGCATCGCGGCGTTTCATCCGGCAACGACTTGCGCGCCGCCGTGCTCGGCGCCAACGACGGCCTCGTCTCGAACTTCTGCCTGATCATGGGCGTGGCGGGCGCTGGCACGGGCAACAAGGCCATCCTGCTGACCGCGCTTGCCGGATTGATTGCCGGCGCCTGTTCGATGGCACTGGGCGAATGGCTTTCGGTGACCAATGCACGCGAGCTTGCGCAGGCGCAGGTATCGAAGGAAGAGAACGAACTCGAGCACAGCCCGGAATCGGAAGAACACGAGTTGACGCTCATCTACAAGGCGAAAGGACTGAGCGCGGAAGAAGCGAGGCGCGTGGCCGCGCAGATCATGCAAGACAAGGACAAGGCGCTAGATGTGCTCGTGCGCGAGGAACTGGGTCTGGACCCGGCTGAACTCGGTGGCAACCCTTGGTCCGCGGCGGCCGTGTCGTTTTGTCTGTTCGCCGCCGGCGCTATTTTTCCCACGATGCCGTTTCTGTGGACATCCGGCACGACCGCCATTGTTCAGTGCATCGGCTTCAGTGTGCTGGCGCTGGTGGCTATCGGCATGTTCACGTCGCTCTTCAATGGCCGCAGCGCAAGCTTCTCGGCGATGCGCCAGGTTGTCGTGGGACTGGCTACTGCCGCGTTCACGTTCGGCATCGGGCACGCGCTGGGAGTGGCGGTGTCGTGATGGAAGCAAAAGCTGGACATTACCGTCACGTCAAAGGTCGCGGCGAAACCACTTCGCGAAGACGCCAGATTCCGCGAGCGAGTGGGTAGCCTGACGCCGCGTTCCTTGCGCTCGCGCGACAGAGACTGCATTCAAGCCATCGTTCTTCAGCTTGGCCGCCTCTTCAAAAAAATAATGCGTTTCGCGAGCAACCAGATCGCGTTCATTGTCCATCGTGATGATGTGATAGCAGTCGTCGAGGAAAATCTTGCGTCGACGTGTCGAACCGATACCGCGATACACGACATCGGCGTTCGCGGTGGTGGAGATGTCGTCGTCTATTGCATGAATCAGCAGGCAGTCTGCTTTGATCTTTGCGATGTTTTTGGTTACGTATTTCGCCAGGGCTTTGGCTTCGAAGATATGGTGCATCGATAAAGTGGCGGCGCCGATTTCGGAATCCCCTCGACGCTGCATGCTCTTTGCCACTTTTGCCCTTAGCGCCTCGTTCTTCAAACCGAAGGGCGAGCGCTCACGCAAGCTGTAGAAATTCCGGATCGGTGTTTTATAGGCGAGGCCTAGCATCCAGTGATACCAGGGAATGGTCCAGCCGTCGTAGTCGAGCGTAACGGAGAGCAACGACAGCGCAAGAATTTCAGGCTCCTCTATGGCGAGCGCAAGCGCCAATGTGGCGCCAATGCAAAGACCGCCTACCGACACGCTGCCATACGCGCCCGCGAGTTTTCGAAAATGCGCCCTGACCTGCTCGCGCCACTCGACGGACGTGCCGCATTCGGTTCCAAGTCCATACCCGGGCAGGTAGGGGACATGCACGGCAAAGCCTTGTTTGGCGAGCGCCCGGGCCACATAACCCATTTCCTGCGGCGTGCTTCTCAAGCCATGAAGCAATAAGACAGCATGATTTCGGCTGCTTGCGGCGTGGACGATATCCTGCATCAATAGGTTTTGAGCGCTCATTCAATAGACTCGGGCGGAACTTTCAAAATCAGATACGCGCCGTGCGAAGTAGGAAAGCGCTCCAAGCGACATGTCAAATCGGAACCAATGACATCACGGCGAGGCAATCTGACAACCCAGCTTCTCGTGACCTCGTCGCTCGATTGTTCGAAGGCCGAGGCAAACGTAGACGCGTCGCTTTCGGAAAATGTCGCCATTAGGCGCGATGAAGCCGATTCTCCTTCCAACGGCGCAAGTTCTTTTTCGAACGATTCGTTGACGTACTCATAGGACGACCCAACCTTCCCTATGTATAGGATATCGGCGCTTTCGTCCGTGAACTGACGAAGCAATCGGTCTGAAATCAAATGCGACGCCTCCGCGCTTCTTCTACGCTTGTCGGACCGTAAAAGCATTTGATGTCGGGACCGCGCGACTTCAGCAAAAAGTCTGGCTTCGTGTTGAGTGCGTCTAAGCCACTCGATCATGCAGAGGAAAAGAAGCGTAGCCGTTGGGAAAGCAACGAAAAGAATCACGTCCTCTTTGTCGAAGTATCCGAAGTTGGCATACGGTGGTACGAAAAAATAGTCGGCGATAGGCACGCCAATGGCCACCACGAGTATGGCTGGACCAATACCGAGAAAGAACCCCACGAGGACCGCCGCGACCGTGAAGAAAAGTGCAGGCATGTGCGCTTCCAGCACGGGGTGCATCAACTCTCGCGCACCGAAGGCCGCGAGCGCGGCGACCAGTGCCACTCCATAGCGCCAGGCGCCTCTGGGCGCCCAGCTCCTTGCGTTGTTCAACACTCGTACTCCACGGAGTTTTGGATGGTGCGTCTCGGCGTCTGAATACGCCATTCATGCGCACCCGTTGCGCGCTTTTCCGTCCGACAAACCACACCACATGCCAGCCGCGACGCCCACCATCTTTCGCTTCGATGAGCCTTGACTGAGATCGCGATGATTACGGCCATACTAAGCTTTGGATACTTAGGCGACCCTTAGCAAGCCGTTTCGCGTGATCGATTACATTACGCATACGCATGGCGACAAGGCACCAGACGTTTGGTTCTTTTGACGTGAACGTGAGGGTTTTGCTAGACGTGCCGATGCGTGTCGACGCGCCAGGCGTCGACACGGCTTTCGTCGTGAGGGCGTTACACCTGCGCGTAAATCGAACTGCCCAAGGTCAGCGTGGTGGCGTTGCTCGCCGATGCAAAGCGAATCTCGTAGAGATCGCGGCCGAAGTTGCCCGGCACCTTAACCGACATGCCACCGCGGTCATCTGCAAGCGGCACGAAGAGTTGATAGCGAAGGTCGCTATTGCCATACAGCACGTAGCCCGGCAATTCGGGCAGGCTGGTGAGATACGCGGGCTCGTTGCCGTCGACCACTATTGGCACCGCTGTCGGCGAGTCGTTCGTCACGCGCCATTGCGTGCCCAGGCGTTGCTGCCACGCGGCGTCGAGTGGTGCGAGCGCGGCAAGTTGCTGGCCGATGGGTAACGTAAGGAAGGCATAGCCCGCGCCAGGGACGACGCGTTTCATCAGATAACGATAGCTGAATGGGGTGCCGACCTCGTCGGTTCCGGTGACGACCGCGAAACGGTATGAGGCCGTATCGCTATTGCTCCAGTACCATCCGTCGCTGCGGTACTGATAGGCGCCCGCGCCAAGCTGCCCCCACGTGCGCGTCACACCATTCCACTGGTTGAGTTGCACACTGCCGTCGCCGTTGGCGATCACCTGAACCGGCGAGTCCGAGTTGCCGTAGATGCCGGCCGTGTCCGCGATAACCGGACCCGTCGCCGCTGAAGGCGCCGTGCCGCCGACCGTGGGCGGCAGCGCGGCGATGGTTCCGTCCTCTTTCAATGCCGAAAGCACGATGCTCTCCGCAAGCTTGCGCGCGTCGTAGCCCGTATTGCCGGTCACCATCAACGCCAGTTGCGCCTTCGGCACGATGAAGAATTCGCTCGTGAAGAAGGCCGTGCCGCCGTCCTTTTCCCATCCGAGAACGCCGGCAGCGGCTAGCCCCGGTTGCACGACTGAATCCCATGCGAGACCCCAACGCCATTCCGGCGATGGATTGATCAGGAGCCCCGCTGTCTGGTCCGTACCCATCTGCGCGATGCCCGCCGCGGACACGATCTGCTTGCCCTCGAACGCGCCGCCGCCGAGGAACATCCGCGCGAGATTCATCATGTCGCCGGGCGTCGAACTCAGCCCGCCCGTCGCGTAAGCGTTGACGAACTCCTGATATTGCGTGCCGTTCACATAGGGATACGAGAACGAGCCATCGGTCGGCACACTCGTCAGATAACTCGAATTGGTCATCTTCAGCGGCGCGAGAATGTTCGCCTCGACGAAGCTCGCGAAGCTTTGCCCGGTCATTGCCAGGACGAGTTGCTCCACCATCGTGAAGCCGTCGTTGCAATACACCGCAAGCTCGCCCGGCAAATGCTTCAGATGAGTGTTGGCGAGCTCGGCCTGCGTGTCGGCCGCATAGCCGGGAACCGGCGAGAACGTGAATAGATTGCGCGAATTGGTACCGGGAAAACCCGACGAATGCGACAGCAGATGGCGTGTCGTGATTCGCGTGTACTCGGGGGAAAGCATCGAGAACGTGGGCAGATAGCGGACGATGGGGGTATCGAGCGTAATCAGTCCACGGTCCTGGAGGATCGTTGCGGCAAGCCCTGCAAAGAGCTTGCTGACCGATCCGATATTGAAGCGCGTCGCTGTCGTGGCCTGGGTCTGGCTCGGCACCGACGATGCGCCGAACGCCTGCTGCCACACGACGTCGTTGCCCTTGAGCATGGCAACCGAGATGGCGGCCACGGGCTGCGCCGTATTGCCGATGGCTTGCTGGATAGCCTGCTGGCCCATCGCAATGGTCTGCGGGTAAGAGGCGGCGTGGTTGTCGTCGCCGCCGCAACCGGGCAGCAGTGTCGCTAGCATGCCTGCGCCGGTGAAACCGAGGAACTGCCGGCGTCCCGAGCTGGAAGGTTTGTCGTTATTGCGGTCAGATGGAAGCACGGCGGTTCTCCTTGTTGATCCAGAGCCTACGTAGTGCGGTTTCTGCCTTGCGCGGCGAATTATAGCCTTCCTAACGGCTTCTTAGCATCGAAAATTTTGCTCTTCGGTGCGGTGTATTCGTCTCCCGTCGACATCGCCTGGACAAGCGTCATTTGCCGCTTCGCCTTTCTCGCGAAGCGGCTTTGCATGAGTCGTCGCTTAGCGATTTTGCGAACGCAACGTAACGGCCCAGAAAACGAGCGCAGCCACACTTACGGCGAACCCGAGGACGCAGACACCCATCCAGCCCGCTTGCGCATACACGTAAGTGGACGCCGCCGCGCCGATACCGCTCCCCGCCGAATAGAAAAGCATGTAGCAGCCCACGAGACGCCCGTGCGACGCAGTCTGGCCGCTCAAAATCATGCTTTGATTGACCACGTGCACTGCCTGGCCGCCGAGGTCGAGCAACGCGATTCCCACCATCAACGCGATCATGCTCTGCGACATGAGGCTTATGGGTATCCACGAAGTCACAAGACAGATCAGCGCGATGCCAGTGGTCCACTGCCCGAGACCTCGGTCGGCCAGATAGCCCGCCCTCGCTGCGGCCAGCGCCCCGATTGCGCCGACCAGCCCGAACGCGCCGATCTGTGTATGCGACAGCGAGTGCGGCGGCGCGCTGAGCGGCAAGACCAGCGCGCTCCAGAAAATACTGAACGCCGCGAACATGAAAAGGCCGATCACGCCACGAACCCGCAACACGCGCTCGGATGCAAGCAGCATGAACATCGACCTTAGCAGTTGAGCGTAGGTCAGCTTGAGCGGGCTCATGCGCGGCGTCGGCACTGCGTTCCAAAGCACGAGCAGCATGACGGCCGCCAATAGACCCGATATGAGATACACCGAGCGCCATCCTGCAAGGTCGGTGATGACGCCAGCGAAGCAACGCGCCATTAGCAACCCGACTACCACGCCGCTTTGCGCGGCGCCAACTACGCGACCGCGTTCCGATTGATGCGCAAGTGTCGCCGCGTACGCGATCAATCCTTGCGTCATCGCGGTGCCGAGCATCCCGACGCCGACCATGCCGATGAGCAATATCGCCGGCGAATACGCGAAGCCGACCATGGCCAGAGCAGCCGTGAGAAAGACGAGCTGTATGCACATCAAGACCTTGCGGTTAAGCAGATCGCCAAGCGGTACGACCAGCAACAAAGCCAGCGCGCAGCCAACTTGCGTTGCCGTGATGACGCCACCAACGGCTGCCTGCGTAATGCGGAAGTCTTCGGCAATGGCGTCGAGCAGGGGCTGCGCGTAGTAGACGTTCGCGACACTTACCGCGCAGCACACTGCGAGCAGCAAAACGAGGACGGACGGCAGTGAGCGAGGCGCATCTTCTGCGGGATTGTCGTTTTGTTCTGTCGCGTCGCACGGTGTGCTTCCGGCATTCATGAATCGCCCTGCCCTTATATCTTTAACTAGTTTCACAATGCAACTAGATCCAGTCTAGACAAACTTGTTTTAAAATGCAACTGGTTGAGATGGGTCGCTAAGACGGATATCGGTTCGGATTTGACTGGAGAAATGCAAATGGCGCAGCGCAAAAGTCTTGCGGATTCATCGTGTCCCGTCGCACGGGCACTCGATATCGTAGGCGAGCGATGGGCGCTGCTTATCGTGCGCGACGCGTTCGACGGCGTGCGTCGCTTCGGCGAGTTTCAGGAAAGTCTCGGGATCGCACGCAATATTCTCACCGACCGCTTGCGACTCCTCGTCGATGCGGCCGTGCTCGAAGTGGTTCCCGCGTCGGACGGCTCCGCCTATCAGGAATATGCGCTAACGCCGAAGGGCGAAGCGCTGTTCCCTGTGATTGTCACGTTGCGGCAATGGGGTGAAGCCAACCTTTTTGCACGCGGCGAAAAGCATTCGCAGCTAATCGATCGCGCGAGCGGTAAGCCGGTGGCTAAGCTGACGTTGCGTACGGCTAGCGGTATCGCACCCGCGGCGCGTGGAACATACGTTAAGAAAGTCACGGTGTGACGATCTTTTTCGGTGTGAAAGGCACTCAGAACAATTGATTTCAACGTTGAGTAAACCAGACTGCGCCGATGAATGGTCTGGGCCTACTCAAGGTCATCCGCCCTTGAGATCGTCAACTCGCCCGACTTAACGATCGCATGTTTCAGTCGCTGAACTTAATCGCACGGTCTCCGCTTGATTCGTTGCCTTCGGCGCGTCGACGGATTCGTCTGCGGTGCCGACACGAGTGCATTGTGGCTTAGCGAGTTCGAACCATCATTCGATTGACGCCATTGCGTGCGGGCTCTCCTTGCCATGTACTCTCGGCACTCGATAAAAGACCTTCAGAGCGCGGCCGCGTCCGCCTTAGAAATCGTGAGTCGGAGACAAGTCCCAAGGGTGTCTGTTTGTGACGTTCACTTTCCAGAACGCTGTCTGCCGCTTTAATACACCCCCAATTTCGAATGCGTATGGACGCTTGCCCTTAAAAGCCGTTTTTAGCATTTTTAACGTTTAAATTCATTCACTTAGAAAATAGTAACCGCCTTGGTGGCTTGGTTGGCATGCCTCTCGCATATGTAGCTGCGAGCGCAACAAGTTATCGCTCGACCAACCCAACCACTTAGGAGATTCACCATGCTGACGATCAAAGACCTCGCCGCTTCCAAAGAACTCGGCCGTGCTGAAATGGGCGCCATCACGGGCGGTAGCTCGTTCTTCTCGAATGCCGGTATCAACAGCAACGTTCAAGCAGGCGGTCTGTCCTTCGCTTCGCCGCAAGCGAACATCGCGCCTGTCACGCAAGTCGATGCATCGACCACCACCAACGTCGATCTCAAGACCGTCAACAAGTCGATTACCGCCGTGGGCAGCCTGCTCGGTGGCATGGCGCTCTAATTCACACCATCCAATCACATTGTTTAGGAGATTCATCATGCTGACCATCAAGAACCTCGTTGCTTCCAAGGAACTCGACCGCGCTGAAATGAGCGCCATCACGGGCGGTAATTCGCTCTTCTCGAACGCCGGTTTCAACAGCAACGTTCAAGCAGGCGGCGTGTCGTTCGCTTCGCCGCAAGCGAACGTTGCGCCTGTTTCGCAAGTCGATGCATCGACCACCACCAACGTCGATCTCAAGACCGTCAACAAGTCGATCACCGCTGTGGGCAGCCTGCTCGGCGGCTTGGCACTTTAATTCACACCATCCAAACACATTTCTTAGGGGATTTATCATGCTGACTATCAAGAACCTTGCTGCTGAGAAAGAACTCGATCGCGCTGCAATGGGCTCCATCGCGGGCGGCTTCTCGATCTTCTCGAACACCGGCGTCAACTCGAACTATCAGGCAGGCGGCGTGTCTTTCGCGAGCCCGCAAATCAACGTCGCACCGGTCACGCAGGTCGATGCCTCGCAACACACGAACGTGGACGTCAAGAGCATCACCAAGTCGGTCGATGCGCTCGGCAGCATGTTCGTCGGCATGAAGGTCTGAGGCCTCGCAGGCTCAGAGAGGGAAGGACCACGTGCCTTCTTCTCTCGTTGATTCTTGCCGATAACGTCCGAGCCTCAACGAGAGGACCGTATCTCCTTGCGGCCCTCTGGGTGAACTGCTTTTTTTGGCCCGCTCTTTAGCGGGCTTTTTTTCGTTGGCTGTCGCACGGTATTGAGTTGGAAGCTGATGACTCTCCGAACAGTCCTACACTGTCTCTTCGAACTGAAGCTATTCGCTCTATACGGCGAAAAAAAAAGGCGTCCGTTACTTGCGACAGCCGTTGCGTCCTTAGCCGGCCGAACAAACGTAAATTCCTTGACTCTTTCCTAGCGTGGCCGAAACGTCGGTTTCGCTTCGTTTCGAGTGGCGATTACCGAAAGACGACTGTCTTGGTTGTCAACTCGAGTGCGAGGGTTTGCCTGGCAGAAGCGCTCATCCGCGAGCGCTATATCGGCGGACACCGGTCACGCACTTGTCTGTCGCGCTACGCTGCTGGTGGACCACTCCTGCGCTCCCTTCTAGCGTCAAGATGAAACACCGTTTCGCCGCCCAACACAAAAGCAAGGTTGTTGTCCAACAAATGCCCAATCATGTTCCAAAAAAAAGGCAAGTATCGTTAAATTGACGCTTAAGAACCAAGACGGGCATCCGTTAACTGAGTTTCTCTCAAAGAACATGGTCCTCGGGTTAAAGACATGTTCATTCTGGCCGCCCCGCTTTGCGGGCGGCTTTTTTTTGCCGGAAGTAGTAAAGGCTTTTGCTATGGAAACGAAGGTGCCGAGAACAAGAGAACGGACGCTCGGCAGGCAGGAACGCAGGTGAACTGATCTGGACGCCATGGTCAACCGACTAAACAAACAACGCTATGGTCCAGTTCCTTCACTGATCGAACAGACACCGTCCAGCATAACCGTCCGAATAACCGAGAATTCATACGGTCCACATTGAGCAATATCTTGCGAATGCCACTCTCGAGACAAGACCCGCGCGTGTTGGAAGAGCACTCGACGCCTTCTCGCAAAGCGGTGCATATCAAGCTTGAGAGCAAAAGAGACGATTCACACGGCGACTTGGACGCAACGAAATTGGACATGCATCCGCGCAACGACGCACTGCGGCAATCGCCTAACGATTGAATCGCACTGCACGCTCACGAGCGAAAGCAATCATGGCGCGCTAAGCAAGCTCGCCACATGAGCCGAGCGCGTCTCATCGGCAATTTCCCGCGCAGTCTTGCCGCGGTCATCCTTCAAATCCCGATTCGCGCCACGAGCAAGCAGTATCGACGCAGTCTGCGCTCGATCGTATCCCGCCGCCCACATGAGCGCCGTCAGATGATTGTGATACGCGGCGTTCACGTCGACACCCGAGTCTAATAGACGCTGCACGATCGCGGTTTGCCCGAGTCCAGCCGCATATTCCATCGCTGTCTTGCCTACGCGATCCGTCGCCGCCGCATCCGCGTGTCGCGCAATAAGCAACGCCACGATTTCATCGTTGCCGTCGAACGCGGCAGCCATCAATGGTGTAATGCCCTGCACGTCAGCCTGGCTCACATTAGCGCCGCGCTCGATCAACAAGCGCGCCATCGGCGTCATGCCGCGCTTGCATGCGCTGATGAGCGGCGTGTCGCCTATACGGTTACGCGAATCGATTTTCGCGCCTTGATCGAGTAGCTCGACCACAACATGCGTGTCACCATTGCGAGTCGCGTTAAGCAAGCGTTCGTTGAGCGCATAGGCATCGTCATCGGCATGAACGGAGTCGAGCAACGCAAGCGTCATGCATGCGAACACGAGCGCTTTGCTAATCGGTATGGAAAAGGTCATTGCAGATTAGCGACGTAGTTCGCAAGATTCTCGATGTCCGCGTCGGTCAGGTTCTTCGTCACGCTCGTCATGTTGCCCGCGTCGTTCGTGCGCTTCTTCGCGCGGAAGTCCTGCAGTTGCTTCACGATGTACGGATACTGCTGACCCGCGACCCGCGGTATTTCGTTCTGCCCTTTCATGCCGCCGAGATGGCACATCGTGCAGAGCACTTCATCGGACTTCTTTTTGCCCGCCTCCACCTTGACCGGGTCGGCCTTGAAATCGGTCGACACGAGTGTCTGCGCCGCGAAGTAATCGGCGAGATCGTGCATGTCTTCCGACGACAGATTGGCGGCCATCGGCGACATGCGTGGATCGCTTCGACGGCCTGCCTTGAAATCGCGTAACTCAAGGAACAGATAGCGCGATGTCTGACCCGCGAGCGATGGATAATCGCCGCTCGTCGAATTGCCGTTCTGCCCGTGGCATGCAACGCATACGACGGCTTTCGCGGCGCCGGCCTGCGCATCGGCGCGCGCGAACGCTGGCATTAAAAACAACAGGCAAGCGACCATTCCCGCTACACGAATGCGTTCGTCTCTCTTGCGTTTCGATGGACGCATCGTCACCTCAAGGCAGCGCAAACACGAGAAGGCTATTGCCACGCTTGAAGTCCAGCTGCGTGTTGCCGCCCGCCGCGACCGCGACGTATTGCTTGCCGTTCACCATGTACGACACGGCCGGTGCGTTCACGCCCGCACCGCATTGAAACTCCCACAATTTGCGGCCGGTACTCGCATCGAACGCGCGAAAGAGGCCATTACCCTCACCGTTGAAGACAAGTCCTCCCGCAGTCGCGAGCACGCCGCCAATCAAGGGCTGATCCGTCTTGTAACCCCATGCGATCTTGCCGGTATCGACATTCACCGCAACCAGCTTGCCCCACTGTTGCTCGGCTGGAATGGTCTTGAAGGCGCCGCCGAGCCATAGTTTTCCGCCGGGATAAGCGGCGTCTTCAACCTGATACGTCATCGGTTGATGCAAATTTGCCGCATACGCCATGCGCGTCTTCGGATTAAATGCCATGGGCGACCATTCGACGCCACCGTTCGCGCCCGGCAGCATGCGCGCGCCGGACGCTGTCGGCAAGGTCCAGACGCCTTCTTGAGGAATCATCGCTTCGGAAATGCGGATGATGTGACCGTCGCGGCGATCATGCACATAGACGAATCCGGTCTTGCCGCCATGAATGATGGCCGGAACCATCTGACCGCTCTTGTCCTTTACGTCGATGAGGATTGGTGGGCTCACTGCATCCAGATCCCACACGTCGTGCGCGATGTATTGGTAATGCCATTTGTACTTGCCGGTATCGAGATCGATGGCGACGAGCGAATCGGTGTAGAGATTGTCGCCAGGACGAATGGCGCCATGAAGGTCCGGCGAGGGATTGCCCACTACGAAATACACCGTACGTGTCGCGCGATCGACCGCAGGCGCCATCCACACGCCGCCGCCAAGCGTCATCTCGAAGTCGTGGCCTTTTTCCGCGAGCGTCTTTTTCTCCGCCTCGATATCGCGCTTCATATTGCGGCCCACGGCGTCGTTCTCGGCCCACACGCCTTCGCTGCCGGAGTCGGGAATGGTGTAGAAGGTCCAGAGCAATTGACCTGAGTTCGCGTCGAATGCCTTGACGAAACCACGTATGCCGTACTCGCCGCCGTTCGTGCCGATCAACACCTTGCCATCGACGACGACCGGCGCCATCGTTTCCGAATAGCCGTCCTCCGGGTCCGCGATCTGCGAGGTCCACACGACGCTGCCGGTCTTTGCATCGAGCGCAACGAGCTTGGCGTCGAGCGTGCCCATATACAGGCGGTCGCCGGATATGGCGACGCCGCGATTATTCGGTCCGCAGCAAAAGGTCGTAACCGGTCCCATCTTGTGCTTGTAATGCCAGAACTCCTTGCCGGTGACCGCGTCGATTGCATAGATGTGGTTGTAGGAGGTCGTGAGAAACATGACGCCGTTGGATACGATCGGCGCGGTTTCCATCGACTCCATCACCGCCGTCTGGAAGATGAATGCCGGCTTCAGCTTGGCTACGTTTGAACGATTGATCTGCGCTGCCGGCGCATAACGCGTCTCGGCATACGATCCGTTCGAATGCAGCCATGAGGCGCTGTCGTTCGCGGCGGCATCGAGTTGCGCCTGCGATATCGGCCGCAATGACGTGGGAACCGGCGCTGTGGCCGTAGTGTTGGCGTTCTGGATTTCGTCGGCGGAGTAAGCCGCAGGCGCTGTAATCATTCCGAAAGCGCCGACAAGAGCCGCGACTGAACCAAGCAAAGCACGGGGATAGCCTGCCATGACGGTCTCCTTATTCGTTTTCTTCTGCGCCTGTGGGCTGGATTCGAGATGCGCGTCGCGAAACGCGCGGAATCCGAGAAAAAGCATAGGCAATTTAACGAGGCACTTCCAGAGCGTATTGATACGAGCCGCGCGGCTCGTGCCAAGCGATTCATTCTTCAGCCGACACTTCCGTCGCCTATATACCCTTCCCGACACGGCCCAAGCTCACACATACGAATCCATTACACATAAATTAATGGCGCATTCTTGAATGTTCGAAAGCCCATATTCCTTAGCGATTAAACGCTCGTTCTATTCCATTCGGCCTACTACGGTTTACCAAAATAAAAATTCATAACCCCCTTCTTGTTCCTTCCTTAAACGTCTCTTGTCGGGAGAATCGCCATGCTTGAAAAAGTCGCGAAGTGCTTGGCCGTGGGTGTGCTTATTTCGGGTTCCTCATTTATTTACGCACACGATTACGACGATGTCCCTACCGGCCGGTGCACGCTTCCACAAGGAACGATTTCTCTCGTCGAACGACAGCTTTACACCGTCGTCAATCTATCCGACTCGAACGGCGGAATTTTCAAGCCCAACCGGATGTGGGCCGCCATCGTCGACCGCGAGGGTCATCTATGTTCGGTCACCAAGACCGGCGATGCATGGCCTGGCAGTCGCGCCATAGCAATAGCCAAGGCGTACACCGCAAACGGTTTTAGCAACGATGCGCTTGCGCTTTCCACCGCAAATCTTTATGCCGCCACGCAGCCGGGCGGATCGCTTTATGGGTTGAACAATTCCAATCCCTTCGACGCGCGCTTCCTGGAGCAAGGCAGCGGGATCAACCATAGCGTGGGCGGTGTGATCACCTTCGGCGGCGGCGTGGCGCTCTACGCCGGTGGAAAAGTAATTGGCGGCCTTGGCGTGAGCGGTGACAGTTCGTGCGCCGACCATGCGATTGCCTATCGCATGCGCAAGCTTGCAGGACTTGGCTCCGTGCCTGCTGGCGAAGGACCGAACAACACGGACAATATCAAATACTCGACCGGAGCCTCGCCGATGGGATTCGAACAACCTCACTGCTTCCCGAGCGATCTAAGCGCAAGCGGAGTCGAGAATATTCCGCACTGACCGCCTTCAATGACGCGACGGGCAGAGGACGGCCCGTCCGACTGATCGGCATCGACGTGTTCCGAGCGCATAAGCGATAAGCGCCCTGTCGATGAGCAAACGATTGCGCCGCTGTCAAAGCCGAAACCAATTGAAGTCGTTTGTCATTAACTGATAGACGCATCTTTTTAGCTTTTGCTTAACGACGCATCGCTCTTTGCGGCATTGTCCATTGCAAGCGAATGAGACTCTCACGCTTAGGTAGCGAAAGATTGCAAGGAACTAAGCCCTTGAGCTTCGGCACCACGACTTTCTTAGCCAAAACCTGCTCGCATACGTTTGCCACCGTCTCAACGGCGAATCTCGACCTAAAGTCACCTAAAAGAACTAACAACCTCTTTAGAAGCACGTTAAGCTATTTCCGCTAAAAAAATTTGCATGCTGTTGGTCAACCGCAAGTAAGACATCCCCGTTAGCTATCGATGCCAGGCATCCGCATGGTAGCGACCTCTTCGCTTGCCGTGATGGACATCGAGCCGAATTCTCTGCAGAGGATCCAGACCTGCTTCGTTTGAAGCGGCCTGTCTTATCCCTCGGCTAGAAAAATCCTCTAAGAGTTTTTTCTTTTCTTCCCTTCATTTTCTTTACTAAAGACATGAAGGCAGAAAGCCAATCGAATTATTACCAAAAATTTCCTAAGCGTTTTTTTAATGACGCAAAGGCCTTGGAGATTAGTGCGTTGAAGATCCTACATAGCGAGTCCTCGAAGGGATGGGGCGGTCAGGAAATCCGTACGCTCAAGGAGATGGTCGCGCTGCGTGAGTGCGGCCATAGCGTGGAACTGCTGTGTCCGAGCGATGCACGTCTCGGCATTCGTTCAACCGAGCTTGGCTTTGCCGTGCACCACGCGCGCATGCGTAGCGGCGGCGACGTGCGCTCCATGATGAGAATCAAGGCGCTGCTGCAACGCCGTGCCTACGATGTGCTCAACACGCACAGCGGTCACGACAGTCTGGTTGCCGGCACGGCCGCCCGATTGGCGGGAACGCCTCTCGTCGTGCGTACGCGGCATCTCGCATTGCCTATCAGTTCGCTCGCAACTTATACGTGGATTCCTCATCGCGTCATCGCGGTCAGTCATTTCGTGCGCCGCTATCTGATCTCGGCGGGGGTCTCCGAGAAGCGCGTGGAGACTATCCACGACGGCATCGCGACCGAGCGCGCCACGCATTCGTCGCTGCGAGACGAACTCAAACTCGGGCCGGATGCCACCATCGCATGCATGGTGGCGATCATGCGCGACGAGAAGGGACACGAAGATCTGATCGACGCGGTACGGCCTTTATTCGACACGCATCCACACCTGCATATCGTGATGGCCGGGGACGGTCCCGCTTTCGAACGCATAGAAGGCATCGTGACGCGTCTGGGTCTTGCGAGTCGCATCCATCTGCTCGGTTTTCGTACCGACGTCCCCAACATTTTGCGAGGCAGTGATTTCTTCGTGCTGCCGACGCATCAGGAAGCGCTCGGCCAAGCGTTCATCGAAGCGATGGCCGCGGGCCTGCCCGTCATCGGCACGAGTGTGGACGGCGTGCCCGAATTGATCGAAGACGATGTAAATGGTCTGCTGGTACCGCCGCGCAATCCGCCGGCATTGCGCGCGGCTATCGCTCGCATGATCGACGAACCCGGCTTGCGTGAACGTCTGCGCACCAATGGCATGCGTATCACCGAGCGCGGCTTCACCATTGCAAACATGGCATACGAAACCGCGCTCTTCTACCGGCGCGCATTGAAAGAGAGGGAATCTCGCCGATGAAACAACAAGCGCGCGCCATTCCCGTGTTGATGTATCACCACGTCAGTCCGTCGCCGGGCATGATCACCGTCAAGCCCGAGCATTTTGCGGAGCAAATGGCGTATCTCGCGAGCGCGGGGTATCGCACGATCGGCGCCGTGCAACTCGCGGCGTTTCTACGCGGCGAAGAAATGCCGGAGCGCTCGTTCGTCATTACCTTCGACGATGGCTATCTGGATAACTGGGTCCATGCACATCCGGTGCTGCAGCGTCACGGATTTACCGCACTGTGCTTTCTCGTCAGCAGCTGGCCGGGCGATGGCAACGTGCGGCCCAATGCAGCCAACGCGCCAGCCCATGCATTGCCCGCACTGCTCGACCATCACGCGGGCGAACGCGCTATCGAAGAAGGACGCGCCGACGACACGATCCTGCGCTGGTCAGAAATCGATGCGATGCGCCATGCCGGCACGTTCGAATTTCATAGCCATACGCATACGCATGTTCGTTGGGACCAGAAGACCGCATCGGCCGATGAGAAGCGGCAGCGCCTCAGTGAAGATTTGAAGACTTCGCGCGCGACCTTGAACGCGCGGCTGGGCCAGGTATCGGACCATCTATGCTGGCCGCAAGGCTATTACGACGAGGACTATCGCGAAGTCGCACTGGACGCGGGCTTTAGCCACTTTTATACCTGTCATCCCGGGACCAATTCGCGCGGACAAGAGGCATCGAACGAAGCGCGTGGATCGATCCGACGTCTCGAGGTGAGAGATCGCCCGGCATCGTGGCTCCGTTCGCGTATGTGGGTGCTTAGCCGGCCGTTGGTGAGCCGCGCTTACCTCAGCGTCAAGCGGTAAGCGTTAAGCGGTAGCCGATCTGCGCTCAGTCCAGCTCTCGCCGCACGCGCGCGTCTTCTTCCAGACGCGTGTCTTCGATCTCTTGCAACACGCTATCGAGATCGACAGGGCCAGTGGGCGCTTCGACGTGACCGGTCAATGCGACATCGACATGCAGGCCGCCCGCTTCGAACAGCGACCATATCTCCGTTCCGTAGTCGGTGCGCAGAAGTTTTGGCGCGAACTGACCGAAGTAACTCGCGAGGTTGTCGACGTCGCGCTTGAGCATGGGCGCGGCTTCGTTGTTGCCCGCCGCATCGACGGCCTGAGGCAAGTCGATGATCACCGGACCTTCGGCCGCCAGCAAAATGTTGTATTCCGACAAGTCGCCGTGAATCACGCCCGCGCACAGCATGCGCACGACTTGCTTGAGCAGCATTGCGTGCAGTTCCAGCGCGCGCGCTTCGGTCAGGTGAACGTCGTTGAGGCGCGGCGCCACGTTTCCCGATTCATCGACGACGAGTTCCATCAGTAACACGCCGTCGGTGCAGATGAAGGGTTGAGGCACGCGCACGCCCGCATTGGCCAGGCGAAAGAGCGCATCGACCTCGGCGTTCTGCCACAACGCTTCCTGCATTTCGCGGCCGTAACGCGTGCCTTTTTCCATCGCGCGCGCTTGCCGGCTGTTCTTGACCTTGCGGCCATCCCGATACGACGATGCCTGCCGGAAGCTGCGCTGCTTCGCGTCCTTGTAGACCTTGGCGCAACGCGTCGCGTCTTGGCAGCGCACGACGTAGACGGTAGCTTCCTTGCCGCTCATGAGCTGGCTGATGACCTCGTCGATGAGTCCTTCTTCGAGAAGCGGTATGAGGCGTTTAGGCGTTTTCATGCGAGCCTCGGATGGGGCTCGTGGCGCGAGCGTTCGAGATGCGTAACGTTCCGCGAGCGGAAGACTGGCGGACCGACGCCATGGAAAAGAGCGGCGTAGCCACAGGGCAGATTGTGCGATTCATGCCGAATTATACGGGGGTGCGTGCGAACGGCCGCCTCGGCTCCTGTTCGCGCGCCAGAACCACCTCCACCATTGCTCCCACGCCTCCCGGCGCGTCGTGGATCGCAACCACGCCGCCGTGCGCCCGCACGATCTCCTTGGCAATCGCGAGTCCAAGTCCGCTGCCTTCTTCTGCCGATGCCCGGAAGAACGGCTCGAAAACGCGCTCGCGCAACGTCGCCGGAATGCCCGGCCCTTCATCCACGACGCTGACGGTCACGTTCACGTGCGTTTCCTTGGCATCGACCGTGACGCGCGTGCCGCGCGGCGAGTAGCGTATGGCGTTATCGATGAGATTGGAAAACACGGCCGACAAGAGCGGCTCGCTTCCCGTCACGACGAGCGCACCTTCGAACGCTACAGCCAGTTCGATATCGCGCCGCCGCGCCACGAGCGCGAGCTTCTCGACGGCCAGCGTGATGACCGCGCGTAAGTCCACCGCCTCGCCTTCGTAAGCGGTGTAGTCGGCGGCTTCGGCTTGGGCGAGCATGAGAAGCTGATTGATCAGCGTCACCATCGCGCGGTTGCTTTGATGCATGGCAGTGAGCGTTTCCCTCACTTCGTCTAGACCGTGCTGGCGGCGCGCGTACTGAAGCTGCGACCCGAGCAACGTAAGCGGCGTGCGTATCTGATGCGCGGCATCGGCGATGAACCGGCGCTGCGTCGCCGTTTGCCGTTCGATGACATCGAGCGATGCATTGAACGCCGTGACGAGTGGATGCAGTTCCACCGGAAGACCTGTCGCGTCGATTCGCTCCTTGCTCTTGAGCGGATGAACGGCCAAGCCGCTCGCGAGCTTCTCGAGTGGTCTCAACTCGAGTGCGAGCCCGGTGCAGATCAGGATCATGGCAACCGCGATGCTGCCGAGAATATAAGCAATCTGCGGCGTCCAGAGCGATGCAACCAGCGCGTCGCGGGCAACGAGCGTGCGGCCTATGGAAACGACCAGTTCGATGGTCTTGCCATTGTCGAACATGGCGCGCTTAAGCGATACGGCGCGAATGGGCGAGCCTGCCACCTGCGCGTCGTACCACTGCGGAGAGGCGCTCAGACGCGTCCGCGGAAAGTCGGATGTTCCCGCGATCACCGCGCCGCCCGCGATCTCGATGCGATAGAACACTTGATCGCCTTCGGGCGTGCCGACGATCTGAATCGTGCTTGGCGATACCGAAGCCACCAGATCGTTGTCGTTCCAGCGCACATCGGCGGCCATCACGCGTGCTGCGGCAAGCAACGCCGCGTCCTGCAGCAGGTCGGCCGTGCGCCGCGCGTTCAAGTGCGTGGCCCATCCCGCGACGATCCCGAAGATCGTCGTCGGAACGATCAGCCAAATCAGGAGCCGCGCGCGCAGGCTATGCTTGCGGCTCTTCATGTTCCAGCAGATAGCCGAGCCCGCGCAACGTAATGATCGCAGCCGTGCTCTTTTCGATTTTCTTCCTGACCCGCGAGACGTAGATCTCGATGGCGTCGCCGCTCGGTGGCGCGTCGCGGTCGTTCAAGGCTTCGGCGAGCACGGCCTTCGAGACCGTCCGCCCGGTTTGCAGAATGAGCGCTTCGAGTACCGCGTGTTCGCGCGGCGTGAGCGACAGCGCGTCATCGCCGACGAAGAATTGCCGCCGGTCCATGTCGTAGAGCAAGGTGCCGCAGCGCAAGCGGTTCGAGCGCACCGGCGCGTGCCGCCGCGCAAGCGCCTTGATACGCGCGATCAGTTCGCGTTCGTCGAACGGCTTGACGACGTAATCGTCGGCGCCATCCGCCAGGCAAATCACCTTTTCGCCGATGTCGCCCGTGGCCGTCAGAACCAGCACGGGCGTGTCGTTGGCCTGGTCGCGCATGCGCCGCAGGACCGCCTTGCCCGACATGCCGGGCAGGTTGAGGTCGAGCAGCACGACGTCATAGCGCGTGCCGGCGAGCGCCGCGCCGGCGGTTTCGCCATCGGGCACATGCTCGACGAGGAAGCCCTCGTCGGTCAGCGTCTTGCTCAGCCAGTGCGCCAGCTGGCGGTTGTCTTCGATCAGCAGAAGTTTCATTGCTCCGGAACGCTTTGCCACCGGTATCCATTGCGGGCTTCGCGCGACCGGTAAAGGACGAGCGTCGCGATTGCGCCGCACAGCGCGGCCACGGCCATCCATGCGCCGGGCGCCGCCTTGTCGCCGGTGAAGTGGATCAGCGAAGTCGATATGGCCGGCGTGAAGCCTCCCACCATCGTGGCGAGGCTGTACGCCATCGAAAAACCGGTCGTGCGCACGTTCGCCGGCATCAGCTCGGTGAGCGCGACCACCATCGCCCCGTTGTACCACGCATAGAGCACCGAGAGCCACAGTTCCACCGCGAGCAGACGCTCGAACGACGGCGCCGCGACGAGCCATTGCATCGCCGGATACGAGGTCAGGATGGTCAGCGCGGTAAAGATGAGCAGGATGGGCCGCCTGCCGACGCGGTCGGACACGGCGCCGGAAATGGGCAGCCACACGAGGTTCGACACGCCCACGCAGACGGTGACGATAAGCGAATCGAGCGACGAAAGATGCAGCACCGATCGGCCGAAAGTGGGCGTGTAGGTCGTGATCAGATAGAACGACGCGGTCGTCATGATGACGAGCCCCATGCCCGCCACAATCAGCCCGGCGTTCTCGACCATCGACATCATGATCTCGCCCATGCTCGGATGATGCTTCCGCGCGGCGAACTCGTCGGTCTCGCGCAGCGTGCGGCGAATCATGAACAGGAACGGCACGATCAGGCAGCCGATCAGAAACGGGATACGCCAGCCCCATGCGTTGACGTCGGCGACCGGCAGCAACTGATTCAGCAGCACGCCGAGCGAAGCCGCGAAGATCACCGCCACTTGCTGGCTGCCGGATTGCCACGAGCAGAAGAAGCCGCGCTTGCCCGGCGTCGCGATCTCGGCGAGATAAACCGAGACGCCGCCCAGTTCGACACCGGCCGAAAAGCCCTGCAGCAACCGCCCGATCAACACGACGATGGGTGCCGCCACGCCAATCGACGCATAGCCGGGAACGAACGCCACGCACGCGGTGCCCACGGCCATGAGCCATAGCGAGAGGATCAGGCCGCGACGACGCCCGTGGCGATCGACATACGCGCCGAGCACGAGCGCGCCGACCGGACGCATGACGAAGCCCGCGCCGAACACCGAGAGCGAGAGAAGCAGCGAGACGAACTCGTTATCCGAGGGAAAGAACGTGTGCGCAATCGCGCTCGCATAATAAGCGTAGACGGTGAAGTCGAACATCTCGAGAAAGTTGCCGCTGACCACGCGGAACACTGATCGAAACGGCGATTCGGTACGGCCTTGAATAACGGATGCCATGAGGTCCCCTTCTGCAAAAGGACGAGTTGCGTCACCGGCGCGGCACGGCGAGCGCCGGAAGAAAAAAGTCATGCGATGCCTGTGAGTGAAGCGGTCAACCGATTTCCATGACCGCCTTACCGGACTGACGACGTTCTTCGAGCGCGGCATGCGCCGCCTCGACGTTATCCATCGTGTAGCGCCCGTTGATCTCCACGCGCAACGCGCCTTCGACGATGGCGGCGAAGATGTCGTCGGCACGTCGCTGCACGGTGGTCGCATCGGCGAGATGGTCGGCCAGGCGCGGGCGCGTGAGAAAGAGCGAACCGGCCTCGCCGAGTTCGTACGGATCGAGGTCGCGCATGGGACCGGTGACGGAGCCGTAGTTCACGATGAGTCCGCGCACACGCGCTGCCCGGAAGCTGTCGCGCAGGGTACTCTTGCCGACCGCGTCGAACACGACGTCGACGCCACGGCCGTTGGTCAACTCGCGGGTGCGATCCGCGAAGCCGCCGTTCTCGTAGAGCAGCACGTGATCGGCGCCGCGCGCCTTTGCGATGGCCGCCTTGTCCGGGGTACTCGTCGTCGCGAATACTTCCACGCCGCGCCGTTTTGCCAACTGCACGAGCAACTGGCCGATGCCGCCCGACGCCGCATGCACGAGGCAAGTCATTCCCGCTTCGAGCCTTGCCACGTCGTCGAGCAGATAGTGCGCGGTCGAACCCTGGAAGATCGACGCGGCCGCGACGTCATAAGCAATCGCGTCCGGAATGCGTGCGAGCCGCGCAGCGGGCACGATCGCATAGTCGGCGTAGGCGCCCCACGAGATGCACCACGCGACTCGGTCGCCCTTGCCGCACGAGGTCACGCCCGCGCCCACGGCAACCACTTCGCCCGCGCCTTCCATGCCGAGCGTGCATGGAATGCTCACGGGATAGGTCCGCGAATCGCGATACTTGCCTTGTCGCGTGTGAACGTCCATGAAGTTGATGCCGGCCGCGACGACGCGCACCAGCACTTCTCCCGCACGCGGCTTCGGAATCTCGATATCGACGCGCCGCAGCACTTCGGGTCCGCCGTACTCGTGAATTTGAATGGCTCGCATCGGCATGTCTCCATTGAAATTAAGGTCGCGGCGCGTCAGTGCGCGTCGGCGACGAAACGGTCGGTCCAGGTTCGCGTGAGATCGACGTGACGCGCCGATACCTCGGTATCGATGTCCGCAAGGGTCGCGAGCACGGTCGATGGCGCACCGGCGGGCATCCGGCCTGTCGAGGAGAACGCCGGCTTCATCACGGACAAGGCTTGGCGGTAGATTGCCGGGTCGTTGCCCTTGAGCGATGCCGGCATGGCGGCCTCGATATCGGCTTCGCTGTGTGTGCCGATGAAGCGCAGCGCGTCGAGCAACGCGTGCGCGAGCCGGCCGGTTTCATCCGGATGCGCGTCGATCCAGTCGCGCCGCATGTAAAGACAGGCACCGACGTATGGGCCGCCCAGCTGGCTTTGCGTATCGGCGACACTGCGTAAGTCGACGAGCGGCTTTGCCGCGCCGCGCGACAAGAGGCGCGTGGCGGTGGGCTCCTCGGTCATGACGGCATCGACATCGCCGCTCGAAAGCGCTTTGTCGAAGGCGGCTTCATTGGCCAGCGGAACGATGGTGTAGGCGTCGGGCGCGAGGCCGGCGCGCGTGGCGAGGTAGCGCGTGAGAAAGTAAGTCGATGAACCGAAGCCCGTGACGCCGAGGCGCCGGCCTTTGGCATCGGCCATGTTGCGCATGCCGTTCGTGCCAAGCTCGATGAGTCCGGCCGACTGCCCGAGAACGATGACCGACTGCACGTCCATGCCGCGGCTTTGAAGACCGATGGTGTGATCGTAGAAGCCCACCGCGCCTTCGATTGCGCCCGCGACCAGTTCGGTGGAAGTATCGATGCCGGCCGGCACGGACAGCACGCGCACGTCGAGCCCTTCCCTGCGGAAGTAGCCAAGCCGATCCGCGAGCACGACAGGCAGATAGATGAGCTTGGCCGCGCCGCCGGTCATGAGCCGGATCGGCTGCGCGAGGCTCACCTGAGCCACGCATGACGCGATCAGGAAAATGAGTGCGCGGCCAAGCGGTCCTGCACGACGCGGCATCGAAGTCTCCTTGTTATCTGGGCGCCTGTCGTCGCAGGCGTCGTGATGTCGAGGAGTATAAGAAACCGCGCCCTTCTGAATGCTTTCCGCGAAGCATCTCTTTTCTACGTAGTTTCCCGACGCGCGAACGGTATGCGTTCGCGCGCGGCCTCAAACCGGATGCTGATCCGTTCGCATGCCGAGCTCGGTTACGCTCTCCTGAGTTTTGGAAGAGCGAATAAACCGTTTGGCGAGAAACGCGCGAATCGGCTCTTCCACGAACTTCGTCAGGAGCACCGCGCACACGATGGTAATCGCGCAAGTTGCCAGCATGGGCGCTACCGCATACTGGTTCGCTTTTCCGAAGTACATAAAGACCGCCTGCCCGATCGGATAGTGGATCAGATAAATCGGGTAGGAAATCCAGCCAAGAAAACGCGCGATATTGATATCCACCGCCGATGTGCAACGTACAGTCGATCCGAACGCCACCAGCCACGGCGCGACGCCGAAGATAATGAACATCGGGTAAATCCCGTGCAGCGACATGGGAAAGAAAAACAGAACGAGTACGAGCGTGAATAGAAAGTAAATATTGGCGAACGCGCGAGGTACGATCGCGGTCGCGATTCTCGTGATCGAATCTTTCTTGTTGTAGAAAAATACACCCACCAGGAAACCGAAGGCCACGCGGAAAAATCCGCCGTCGAACCGGCTGCCGGACCAGCCCTGCTCGAAATCGAACAGACCGTGGCCATGCAGGTCGATGGTCGTCAGCGCGCTCGTCGTCAGGAACGCCGCCGCGCTCAGAAGGATCATCTTGAATATCGAGCGCATTTGCAGCCTGACGATCAACACGAACGAAAGGCTGGCCACCATTTCGAAGAAGAGCGACCACGCGGGCGGATTACTGGGGAAAATGGGACCGCCCAGCTCGCCGATATACGGCGCGAGAAACGAGTTATAGAGCGTCGAAGAAATGATGTTCCCCGACGAGAAGTTCGTGAGCCCCTCGCGCCCCGCCTCGATGAAAACGGGTAGCCCGATCAGCAGCGAAAATATGAGCATCGGATAAAGCCGGATAATGCGCCTCTTTATATATTCCGCGTTGGTCATGCCGTTCTGCAACCGCGCGCCGTAAGAATGCGCGATGACAAAACCGCTCAGCACGAAAAATAAATCGACCGCTTCATAAGCGTTCCTGAAAAGCATTTCCTGACTGAGGTGGGAAATCATGACCGCGAGCGCGGCCACGCCCCTGAGGCCGTCCAGCGCCTCATATCTATTGTTGGTCTCTGCCATTAATCCCCCGCTGCCTTTTTTGTTAGGTTTGCGCGAATTTACCAATCGTGAAAATTTTGAAAAGTGCGGTGGAGTACGGTGTCCCGATACTCGTGCAGAACATAATCTTACGATTTTCTAATTTACCGAATGTATTTGTAATTATCTGCGGTCGAGGCTTAGCTCGTCTCTTCTAACGCATAGCAATGGATTGCGCAAAGGCTTCACGGAACATCGGAACCAGGCGCTTGTTGCCGAATTCGCTCAGGTGATCCGCGTCGTAGTACAGCGGTCTCAGTTGTTGACTCGCCCAGCATCGCCCGTGATCGCAAAGGCGCGGCTTGGGATCGAGAAGTTTGATGCCGCATTGCGCCGCCGCCGCTTCCTGCGCCATCCGCACGACATGGTTACGCCTGTCGTAGTCGTCGAGCGGAATGGACAGGTCGTTGGTGCCCCGCTTGAACATCAACTGACGCGACACGGCTTGCGGCACCTCGAATGGCATCTCCGGCACCGGCTGCACGAGATAGACCGGATGCGACTTCGCGATCAGACAAGCCGATGCCACGAGATGCTGCGCATACTCCGCGAGGAACGCGGGCGTCGGCGAATCGTACGGGCGCGAGAAATAGACCAGCGGATGGTGACTGAGTGCGCTGCCATCGATCGGACCCAACGCATAGTCCGACGTGCGATTGACGATCAACACGGGGATGGCCGAGTCGATCGATGCCAGCTTGCGCAAGGCCCAAGCGTTGAAGTTGGCGCATTGCTCGTCGGCATCGCGCGAACCCGGGACCGCATGCTCACCGTAGATCGTCGGACAGCCCGAGTAACTCAGCTCCATGATCGAACCGTTGGGCAGTGCTTTCTGGACGGCGCTCACCATTGCATCGGCGTGGCTGTCGCCGAGCACGACCGCCCGAAGTGGACCACTGCCGAACCTACAAGCCGGCGATTTGCCTCCGGACGACGCGAGGCATTTGTCGCGCATCGGGCTGAAATCGAGTTGCTCGTTCGCGGCCATGTCCCACAACTCCGGCACGCGGTTGGGGACATGCTGATATCGCGCGCCAATGGCGACGAGGGTCACGCCTACCATCGCCGTGCCCAGATACAGCAAGCGTGCGGGCTTCGTCGCGCGAGCGAGATATGCGCGCGTCGGCCGTTCGATGAGTTGATAAGACGCCTCGCCAAGCAGCACGGCCGCAACGATACCGCCCGCGATACTCATGGGATCGTGCAGACGATCGGAGTAGACCAGCAACACCGCGACCGGCCAGTGCCAAAGGTAGAGCGAATACGAACGCGTGCCGAGCCATTACACGATGCCGTTGCCCGTGAACATGGAGCGCTGTCTCGATGCTGCGATCACCAACGCCGCGCCGAGCACGGGCACGATTGCAAAGCCGCCAGGCCAACTGAGGCTAGAATCGAAGCGCACGACCGCCAGCGCGATCAACGCAAGTCCGACGCCTTCGAGCACACGCGTGAGCGCGGCGGGCAACTTGCGCTGTCCGGCGTAAAGCCAGACCATGCCTCCGGCGAGCATTTCCCACGCGCGGCTTGGCAGGAGATAGAACGCGGCGTCGGGCCAGCGCCACGTGGCATAAATCGACCAACTCAGCGACGCCACGCCTGCAGCGGACAACAGCGCAATGACACCGGCTCTGCGCCGCCAGCGCCATGCGAATGCGGCTGCGAGCGGCAGCAACAGATAGAACTGCCATTCCACGGACAACGACCACGTGTGCAGGAGCCACTTCTCATGCGACGCCGAATCGAAATAGCCTGAGCGTCTCCAGAAAAGGACATTGGAAACGAACGTGAGCGCGGAGGCCGCGTTAAGCGAGAGCTCCCGATAATCGACATGCACGAGCCAGAACCAACCGACTCCGAGCAAGACTACGCACAACGCGATAAGCGGCGGCACGATACGCACCGCGCGCGACAGATAGAAATCGACCAGCGAGAAGCGGCCGCGCTCGAGCGCCGCGACGACGATTCCAGTCATCAGAAAGCCAGAAATGACGAAGAACACATCGACGCCGGCGAAGCCGCCGGAAAAACCCGGAATGCCGAAGTGAAAGAGGACGACGGGAAGCACTGCCCACGCGCGCAGGCCATTGATGTCGTAGCGGAACGCCGTGCGGACGGCGGATTCCGCGCGCCGTTCGCCAGCAAGGCCCGTCTCGGCGGGCATTCTCGTTGTTTGCATGGATTCGTTTTCTAAGGTCTGGATGGATCGAGGCGCGGTCTTAAGAATTACGGCGCCGCCTCCTTCAGCAATCGTAAGAACAATAACCGGGTTGCTTTGTTGCTTCCGCTGAAAACGATGTCGCTGGGTTCGTTAGCGCACCAGGAGTGTTCGCGACGTGCCAGCGGCACGCGGTTAGATAGGCCGCCAGCAAAGGGCCGAGCGGCGATGCGGTCCAAGTGTTCACCCTGAAAACGAAGAAAGCGTTGAGTTGTTCTCGCGCCACGACATGTTGTTTGTTCGATTATTCGCGGCACGCGGTTGACCTCGCCCTCCCGACGTCACGCAAACGTCAATGGTTGGAACAAGAGTGTTAATCTCCCCGACGGTGGCTTGAAAGCATCAAGTCCCGTACTCGTTGACGCACAAGCGTTCGTCTCAATTCGACGCCGGGGTTCTCGGCACGCGGATTGCCTTAGACGCTTCCATGCCGCGGGATCTGCTCGCGGCCGACTATCAACATCAAGAGGACAATATGAAGATCGTAACTAAAGGCATTCTTGTCTCGGCACTGACGCTTGGCTTGTCGTGCGGCGCGTTCGCGCAAGGGAATGGCGCGGGCGAGCCGGGCAGCAACGGCGCGGGTCGGGGTGGCGTCGGCGTCGGTACGCCCAACGGCGACGGCGAAACCGGCTCGCCTTCGGGCCCGACCGGCAAGCACTCGACGTTTCCCAAGAAGCACTCGAAGGCCAAGAAGAGCAGCAGTACGACGACGAACGCCGCGCCGCAGTAAGGCAATTTAGTCGCGGATTCAATCGCGCATCGAGAATCAGGCGGGCATGCTCCTGTTGGCGCATGCCCGTTCGCCGCTCAAGCCTCTGCTTTGAGAAGTCGAGCGCATGTCCAAGTACTTAAGGCGAAACCAACAACGCCCACGCCTCGAAGCCATTCCATTCCTTAGAGCCGGAAATTCTCCCGGAGGGTGGCAATGAGCAAGTCGATCGCTTCGCTACCACGGCCGCCGGCATCCCGCATCAAAACCACTTCGTGGTCCACGACGCGCGGCAGCTTGTCCAAGACTCTCATCTCTTCGCTCACCCGCGCGCGGTCCAACAGCGTGACCGCAAGCCCGGATTCGACGCATGCCTTGATGGCCTGGCTCGAAGCGCTATCGAGTATGACGCGCCATTTTCGCCCTGCGCGTTCCAGCGCATTGGTCATCGCTGCACGATACGGGCAAGGCTCGGCATAAAGAGCCAACGGAAGCGGACGGCTCTCGTCCAGCGTGAACGCTGCGCTTCCGACCCATACCGGCGTAGTCACTGTCAGCACCTCAGCGGGCCTGCTTGCCTTGATAGGCTGAACCAATAGCGCCACATCGAGCTTGCCCCGGCCCACCTGGTCACGCAGTTTGAGACTCGGTGCGGTCCTCACTTCGAGCACGACGTTGGGCCACGTTGTCGAAAAGCCGGGGAGAATGTCGCGAATCACATGCGATGCATATTCATCCGGCACACCCAGCACGACCCTCCCAGCCAGAGCTTTCCCATGAAAATCCTGCAAAACACGGTCGTGCGCGTTTAGTAGCTCACTCGTACTAGAAAGTAACCGCTTGCCGAGCACGGTGAGCGTCACCGCCTGATTGTCCCGATCGAGCAAGCGGCCGCCAGCAATCGCTTCGAGACGCTGAATGTGAATGCTGATCGCGGCCGGGCTCTTGTGCACGAACTCGGCCGCCGAGCGAAATTTGCCAAGTCGCGCTACCGCGTGAAACGTGCGCAACAGTTCGATGTCGAGGACCGCTTCCATGGTGGTTTAACCGAATTGAACGAGATGGTCAGTATATTTTGATTTTCGAATCGTCGTGCACTGTCTACGCTAGGTGCATGACCAAGCTCTCGACACCTTGCCCGACATCCCGCCCGCTCGCACTGCGGCCGCTGCGCTTGCCTTTACCGGCATTGGAAGCGTTGATGATCGTCGCGTGGAGCTCCGGCTTCGTCGGCATGCGCTTTTCCGCCGACTACGCACCAGTTTTCCTCGTGGTGTTATGGCGTTGCGCGGCGGTCTCGCTTTGCCTGCTTCCGTTCGTGGCGCGCGAAATCATGCGCACGCCGCCCGCCGTCTTACTGCGGCACGGCGTGATCGGCTTATTCGCGATGGCGGGCTATATCGCTGGCATCGGAAAGGGCATTGAACTCGGGGTATCGGCGGGACTTTCTGCGCTGATCGCAAACCTTCTGCCTGTCGGTACGGTGGTGATTTCGTCCGTGTTTTTCAGCGAGCGTGGTTCACGCCGGACGTGGCTTGGCATGGCGCTGGGCGTGGCAGGCGTGCTATTCGTCAGTCGCGATGCTTTTACACTTGGTTCCGCTCCTGCGTGGGCGTACGGTCTGCCGGTGGCAGGCATGGCGTCCCTGGCCGTGGCTACGGTGTGGCAGCAACGCGCGTCCGGTCGTCTTGGCTCGCTAAGTCTATTGGCCACCCTTTGGCTCCATTGCAGCGTGACGTGCGTGGTTTTTCTCGGCCTGCAGACATTTCAAGGAAGCATCGCGCCGGTTGCCACCACGGGATTCGCCGCCAGCGTGCTCTGGACGGCGCTCCTCTCCACGCTTGGCGGATATGGTCTGTACTGGTTATGTCTGAAGCGTTCGTCAGCGGCGAGAGTATCGAGCGTCCTTTTCTTGAGCCCATCGGTCACGCTCGTATGGGCATGGGCCATGTTCGGTGAACCACTTTCCTGGTCGATGCTTGCCGGAACCGTCGTGGCGGCGACAGGGATCGTCTTGATGACGCGAACGCCTGTGCCGAGTTGACGGTCGACATTTCACATGACGCTGAAACATGCCGCAGTCGACTGTCGCAAAATGACTTGAGCATCATCTGCTTGTCCCTTGACCCGAAGGAGGACACGATGGCTCAACGCATCTTCCAGACAATCGAACCGAAGATTCTTTACTTCGGCACACCGGTCGCTCTGATCAGCTCGCTCAACGAGGACGGCACGACCAATCTCGCGCCGATGTCGTCGTTCTGGGCGCTCGGCTGGACGCTCATGCTCGGCTTGCTGGACGAGACAAAGACGGCTGAAAATCTCGAACGGCATGCGGAATGTGTGATCAATCTTCCGTCGCCGGAAATGTGGAAGCAGGTCGAAAACTCGCGCCTCTGACTGGAAAGAACCCCGTCCCCGAGTTGAAGAAAAAGCAATTTCGCTTCGAGAAGTGCAAGTTCGAGGAAGCGGGGTTCACTCAGCTCGCCAGTGATTGCGTGAAGCCTTATCGCGTTGCCGAGTGTCCCATGCATCTGGAGGCTCGCGTGCGTCACATTCACCGAATGGGCGGCGAGAAACTTCAAGCGCTTGGCGGTGGCGTCGCCGCAGAAGTCGAGATCGTGCGCGTGCATGCAGACGAAGCCTTCGTCAAGAACATGCACCATATCGACGCCAAAAAATGGTCACCGCTGGTCTATAACTTCCGCCACTACTTCAGACTCGCCGATCACGAACTCGGAAAGACGTTCAGAGCGTGAGGGTCGAGCAAGGAACTCAGCCGCGTATCCGAACGACGAGACCGCAGACTGATACTTTCTTGCATACACGCCAGCCATTGGCCGTTCTTTGAAGATTCGCGGAAGACACCGGTGCAAGGTCACTTCCTTTTGCGGAAGCCGGAAACCCACGCGCGGCCTTCTGCCCACCGCTCATCCCCGGCCATCAACAAGGTTTTCCCTCCCCTACCTGTTGCGGGTGGGTTGCCTCCCACTGCTAGGTATTACCGTGACGTTACGAGACCGTCATTGGCCTGCCGCCGCATGCGGCGAGGCCAGAAAAATACCAAGGAGACAACAATGCAACCCAGGTTCCTCACGGCCGCTTCAGGCGCCGGCGACAGCGTCTTCCGGCGGGACTGAGCATGACGTCTCCGCCCGATTTCCAGTCGCGCCCGGCATGGACCATGACCGTCATGCTGACGGCCCTCTCCCTCATCAATTTTCTCGACAAGATCGTGCTGGGTCTGGTGGCCGTGCCGCTGACGGCGGAACTTCATCTGTCGCCGCAGCAGTACGGCCTCGTCGCCGGCAGCTTCTTCTGGCTGTTTTCGGCTTCGACCGTCGTCGTCGGCTTTCTCTCCAACCGCATTGCGACGCGCTGGATTCTGCTCGCCATGGGGCTGGCCTGGGCGGTGCTGCAAGTGCCGCAGGCGCTGACCACGAGCGCACTCGGGCTGCTGGCTTGCCGGGTGATTTTGGGCGCGGCGGAAGGACCGTCGTTTCCGGTCTCCGTGCACGCGCTGTACAAATGGTTTCCCGATCGCAGGCGCAATCTGCCGGTGGCTGTAATCAATCAGGGAGCCGCCGCTGGCATGTTGCTGGCCGGCATGCTGATTCCGCTCGTGACGAAGCAATGGGGCTGGCGCATGAACTTCGTGCTGCTCGGCGCAATAGGCCTGATCTGGTGCGTGCTCTGGCTATGCTTCGGCCGCGAAGGACCGATCGACGAGCGACGATCAGCACGAGGCAACCAGCGTACCGCTAGTCAATCCGCGCTTGCCTCATCGCAACGGCTTTCGTATCGCCGCATCCTGACGGACCGTTCGGTCCTCTCCGTGTTCGCGCTCGGCTTCACGGCCTACTGGACACTCGGACTCAGCCTGACCTGGCTGCCCACTTATCTCGAGAAAGGGCTTGGTTTCTCCGGCGTCGAGGCGGGCCGCTGCTTCGCGGCAGTGGTCGCCACGGCGGCGCCCGTGAACCTTGGCCTCAGCTGGATCTCGCAGCGCATGCTGGCAGGCGGCGCATCGAGCCGCCGGGCGCGGGTGCATCCAATCTGCCTGAGCGCCATGGCCGGCGCGCTGGTGTTCGTCTTGCTGATCCTGCTGAATGCGCCGCCCATTCAGAAAGTCGCGCTGCTAGCCATCGCCTGCGCGCTGCCGACACTGAGCTTCACGCTCGCGCCCGCCCTGCTCGCGGAGATAGTGCCGGACAGTCAACGCGGTGCGCTGGTCGCGATCCACACCGCGCTCGCAAGTCTCGGCGCCGCCATTGCACCGGCGGTGATGGGGCGGATCGTGCAGACCCACGGCGGCGGCACTAGCCATGCGTATGAACTCGGCTTCGTCGTGAGTGCCGTTTTGCTGCTTGCCGCCGCGCTCGCCGCGCTGCGCTGGCTTCGTCCCGAGCAGTCCGTGAAGACGTTGCAGCACGTGGCCGCCCGCGCCCCCGCCTGATGGACCTTGCCCCGAGGCCTCCCCACTGCCTTCCGGCGAACAAGCAGCGAAACACCGTGCTCATCTGAACCGCAAACCGAGCCATGAACAGACCTGAGAGAAACCAGCAGCCCGATACGAGCGCTGCGGAGTATGACTACATCGTCGTGGGCGCGGGATCGGCCGGTTGTGCGGTGGCGGCCAGACTGGCCGAAGATCCGTCGGTGAGCGTCGCGCTTCTCGAAGCCGGTCCCCATGACCACCACCTGAGCGTATGGGCGCCTATCGGCCTTGCGGCCACGGTGCGCAAGCACGGTCCGCGCAACTACGCCTACTACTCCGAGAAGCAGCCCGGTCTCGGCGGTCGCCCCTCCTTCCAGCCGCGTGGCCGGGGACTCGGCGGCAGTTCGTCGATCAACGGCATGGTGTACATCCGCGGGCACCGCAGCGACTACGACGCGTGGGCAAAGCTCGGCTGCACCGGCTGGAGCTACGACGACGTACTGCCCTATTTCCGTCGCAGCGAATGCAACCAGCGCTTCCTCGACGACAGCGGCGATCCCTGGCACGGCGGCACCGGCCCTCTGCACGTCAGCGACCTGCGCACGCCCAATCCGTTCTCCCGGCGTTTCGTCGCAGCCGCGCTGCAAGCCGGCTATCGCCCCAACGACGATTTCAACGGCGCGGAGCAGGAAGGCGCAGGGCTCTATCAGGTCACGCAATGGAACGGCGAACGGTGGAATGCCGCGCGCGCGTATCTGCATCGTGGCGACAAGCGCGACCCGAGCTTCAGCGGAGGTCGGCCGAATCTTGCCGTGCTCACCGACGCCCAGGCGCTTCGTCTCGTCTTCAAGGGCAAGCGTGCAAGTGGCATTCACGTCGTGCGCGCGGGCGTCGAGCAAACCTTGCGGGCCCGCCGCGAGATCGTGCTCGCTTGCGGCGCGTTCAATTCGCCACAACTGCTGATGGCCTCCGGCATTGGTCCGGCCCAACATCTACGCAGCGTAGGCATCGACGTGATTCACGACCTGCCCGGCGTCGGCGAAAACCTGCAGGACCATCTCGACGTCATCGTCAACAAGCAGGTGAGGTCGACGGACCTCTATGGCTATTCAGCCGGCGGCTTCCTGCGTCTCATGTCCGAGATCGTGCGATACCGGCGCAACCGCACGGGCATGGTCAGCTCCAACTTCGCCGAAGCGGGTGCGTTCGTCAAGACGCGTCACGACCTTGCCGTGCCCGACGTGCAACTGGCCTTCGTGCTGGCGCTGCTCGGCGATCGCAACAAAAACAAGCGCTCGAAGCTCGGACACGGCTATTCCTGTCATGCATACGTCCTGCGGCCCGAGAGCCGCGGTCATGTTCGTCTGCGCACGGCCGACATGCGCGATGCTCCGTCGATCGACCCGCGCTTTCTCTCCGCCGAAGCGGACATGGACGCGCTCGTTGCGGGCGTCAAAATCGTGCGCCGCATCTATGCGCAACCCGCTCTGGCCGATGCAGGCGGCAAAGAAATGCTCACCGACGACTTCGGACCCGACGGCTCGAACGAAGACGCGATCCGTGCGTTCGTGCGCAGTCAGGCCGACAGCGTCTATCACCCGGTCGGCACCTGCAAGATGGGCATCGACACGCAGGCGGTCGTCGATCCAAGCCTGCGGGTGCGCGGCATCGACGGTCTGCGCGTGGCGGACGCGTCGATCATGCCGACGCTCATCGGCGGCAACACGAACGCGCCGGCCATCATGATCGGCGAAAAGGCGGCGGACTTGATCCGCGCCGCAAACAGATAGATTCGGACAGCTTCAAATGGAGCATCACATGCAAGCAATCGAAACCGCACCCGCGTTCAACACAACGCACGCCGTACCCGAGAGATGGCCCTTCGCGGTGGAGCGTCACACGCCGACGATCGGCGCGACGATCGAAGGCGTCGACCTGCGCGATCCGCTCGACGACGACACCTGTCTCGCCTTGCGCCGCGCGCTGCTCGAATACAAGGTCCTGTTTTTCCGCGATCAGGACATCACGCCGTCCCAACATGTGGCGCTGGCGCGGCGCTTCGGCAAACTGGAGATCCACCCGGCGTTTCCGCATCACCCGGAGCATCCCGAATTGGTGATCCTCGGGCGCAACGAAACGCGCCGTGGACGCGAAAACATCTACCACTCGGATGTATCGTGGCGTGACATTCCGTCCATGGGTTCGATGCTGCGCTGCGTGCAATGCCCGGACGTGGGCGGCGACACGATCTGGATCAACATGGTCGCGGCCTATGCGAACCTTCCCGAGGAGATCAAGGCACGCATCGCTCATCTCGAAGCCGTCCACGACATTCTGCCGCTGTTCGGCACGGCGTTGCCGAAGGACCAGCATCCCGTCATGCGCCAGAAGTTTCCGCCGGTCACGCATCCGGTGGTGCGCGTGCACCCGGAAACCGGCGAGAAGGTTCTCTACGTCAATGAGGCCTTTACCACGCATCTATCGAACTACGGGCACGTGACGGCTGAGGCTTATCGCGTCGGCTTCGACTACAAGCTCGCCGAGATGGATCTGCTGCAATACCTGTTCCGTCAAGCTCAGGCGCCTGAATACCAGGTTCGTCTGAAGTGGAGACCCAACACGATCGCCTTCTGGGACAACCGCGCCTGTCAGCACTACGCCGTGCAGGACTACTTCCCCGCGCCGCGCCACATGATGCGCGCCACGGTAATCGGCGACCGTCCGGTCGGCATAGCCTGAGGAGACGGCATGACAATATTGAACACGTTCTACATCGGCGGCGCGTGGGTCGAACCGTGCGCCGGCAGCACGCTGATGGATATCGTCGATCCCGTCACCGAGGAACCAACCGGCAAGCTCGCGATGGGCACGAAAGCCGATGCCGACCGCGCCGTGGCCGCGGCGCGCGCTGCGTTCCCGGCGTGGTCAGCGACGAGCCGCGAGGAGCGCATCGCCTTGCTCGAACGGGTGATCGAAAGGTATCGCGCCCGTCTCGACGATCTTGCCGACGCCGTGCGCCGCGAGATCGGCGCGCCCATCGCACTGTGCAGGCACTTGCAGGCGCCGATCGGCCTCGCGCAGCTTCAGGCGGCGCTGCAAACCCTGCGTCATTTCGAATTCGAGACGAATCACGGCAAGAGCGATGTACGCCGCGAAGCGATCGGCGTTGCCGCACTCATCACCCCGTGGAACTGGCCTCTGAACCAGATCACCGCCAAGGTCGCGCCTGCGCTCGCGGCGGGCTGCACCATCGTGTTGAAGCCTTCCGAGATCGCCCCGTTCGACGCCGTCATTTTCGCGGAAATCATGCATGAAGCGGGCGCGCCGGCAGGCGTCTTCAACATGATCTTCGGCGAAGGACGGGTCGTGGGCGAGCATTTGTCCGCGCATCGCGACGTGGACATGGTGTCGATCACCGGTTCGACGCGCGCTGGCATCGAAGTCGCCATGAGCGCCGCGCCGACAGTCAAGCGAGTCGCTCAGGAGCTTGGCGGCAAGTCGCCGCTCCTGATCCTCGACGACGCCGACCTCAAGGCCGCAGTGACGAGCGGCGTCGCACAATGCATGGCCAACTCGGGGCAGACGTGTGTCGCGCCCACCCGCATGCTGGTGCCGCGCGACCGTTACGAAGAGGCCGTGACGATTGCCGCCGCCGTTGCCAACGCAGTGACGGTTGGCGACCCGGCCGATCCGGCCACGAAGATGGGACCGATCTCCAACCGCGCCCAGTATGACAAAGTGCAGCGAATGATTCGCACCGGGCTCGAAGAAGGCGCGCGGCTCGCGGCGGGCGGCGTGGGCCGGCCGGAAGGCATCTCGCGAGGTTTCTATGCGCGCCCCACCGTCTTTGCCGATGTTCACAACGGCATGAAGATCGCGCGTGAAGAGATTTTCGGCCCTGTGCTGGTGTTGATCGCCTACGACGATGAGGAAGAAGCCATCGCTATCGCCAACGACACGGACTTCGGGCTTGCGGGTTATATCGCCACCGGCGATGCACAACGGGCCCGGCGCATCGCAACGCGGCTGCGCGTGGGATCGGTGCGGATCAATGGCGCCATGATGGACATCACCGTGCCCTTCGGCGGCTATAAAACTTCCGGCAACGGGCGCGAATGCGGAGCGGAAGGGCTGGCCGAGTTTCTGGAATGCAAGTCGGTCACTGCCTGACGGAACACGTGAATCGGTGGAAAGAAAGGCCTGCAGCACGAGGCCTTTCTCATGGCGCCGCGAAGCGCCCTCAAATCGTGGACAAGGTCAGCGCGTTCTTCACTGACTTCACGCCCTCCACGCCTTCGGCCACTTGAGTGGCCAGTCTGATCTGCGCCTCTTCCGGTACGGTGCCTTCCAGTATCACCGCCCCTTCAGAAGCGCGAACCGTGATGCTGGCCACCCGCAGCCCCCGAGTCTTGCTGAGTGCGCGGAGCACGCTCTTTTGCAACGCCCGGTCGGCCGCCTTGCTGGCTGCTTTGCTTGCCTTCGCATCCGATGCCGGCACGGAGGACGCGGCATAACTACTCTGAGCGTGCGCACCGGAAGACCCGCCTATGGAAGCCGCCAGCATGAAAGCAGCGCCGACGAGCCGCATCGCTTTAATCGATTGCATCAGGATTTCCTTTCTCTCTTTGGTTGTCGTGAACGAACCCCATCGTCAGAAACGATGTGTCATGCCAACGAGTCCCAGAACCTGTTTCGAGCCGCTGACGACTCCCGCCACGCCGGGCCAGCTCATGTTTGCGCTGCCGTTGTTCTTCACGTACCCGGCGCGCATATAAAAACTGGTGCGCTTCGAAATGTTGTGGTCGACGCCGACCTCGACACCGAGGCTATTGTCGTGAACGCCGCGCACGACGCGTTGAATGCCCGCAAGTTCGACGGTATCAAAAGGCGTGGCTTGAATCGTCGCGCCCAGCTCCATGATGCTGTACGAATGCACCAGCATCTCGAGCGGCAGACTCACCGCGGGCGTCACCGTCACCAGCGCGCCATCGGGCACATCCTTGGGGCGGTTGTAGGAATAGTTGAACTGGAAGTTCACGATGCCCAGCCGATACGCCAGCGCCCCGGTGAAATGCTCGGTCGCCATCAATGGGAACGATGTCAAGAGGGAAGGCGCGGAAGGCACCAGCGGCGCGGTCTCGTTCGAGCCGTGCTGATACTGATAGCCGACGCCCGCGTAAAAGCCGTAACCGGAATAGCTCGCGGCCAGGTCGAGCATGTTGCCTGAAGTGACGGCCACTGGCTGGGTCGTGGCAGACGCCAGCGCGTACATCGCATAGAGGTGAACGCCGCTCAGGTCGGGCGAGAGATAGACGATCGAACTGCTGGTTCGCCCGGACACATACTGGGTCGCGAGAGTGGCGCGATCGGTGGCGCCGGCCAGATCGGCTGCGGCCAGCGGCGACAACGCTTCGTTGCCGCGGAACGGGTCCGTGAAATACACCGCCCAGAAGCTGGGCTGATATTGACGCCCGAAGCTCAACTGGCCGTAGGTGTCGTGCTTCAATCCCACCCAGGACTGCCGGTAGAACATGGCGGTGCTGTCGGCGAAGTAAGTGCCGTTATTCGTGTTGTACCCGCTCTCGACATCGAACACCGCCTTCAGCCCGTTGCCGAGGTCTTCCGAACCCTTCAGGCCGACCAGCGAACCTGTCGACCCGCCGCTTCGCTCGGCATATGAATGCCGTCCACCGTTATCCAGATACTGTACGAATACGTCCGCGACGCCGTACAGGGTCACGCTCGACTGCGCGGAAGCCGCCCCGGCGGCGAGCATCAAAACAGCCCCGAATACAGGTCTGATCCTGAAACGCATGCATGTCTCCCTTTGTTGTTTTGAATCCGGTGAACATGAGCAATGCCAAGGTGTGTCGACCGTGGCCAGCCAACACGCATCGAGCCGATGCCGCGATCGCCACGTCGGCGCGCGGGGCCCAAGATCGACGTCTCTGTTGTCGCGAATCAATATTGCGGGGACCGCCAGACGGAACCACTACCCGAACCGAGGGGGGACGGGAATACCCCGAGCGAGGCAAGGGCGAGCGGCCTCGACGCCTACCCGAAAGAGGGGGCGGCAAAAGCGCGCCGCGCCGTTACGCTCGACAGAACCGGTCATCAGCGTGCCGATGCCCCCGGGCATTGGTTCTTGCATGACCCATGCGTTGATCTGCTGCACTTATCCTTGAGCGAGGTGGCAATGTCCGCGATCCGATCCATGCCCGTCACGCGGCGGCCTGTGCATACCCGACGCATCGAGTGTGCGGGTTATGAAAGAAGCGACGGCCTGTTCGATATTGAAGGCCACATGATCGACACCAAGGCCGACGACGCCAATCTGATCTTCAAGGTCGTGCCGGCCGGCTCGCCAATTCACGACATGCGTATCGTCGTGACCGTCGACAGCAGGCTCGTGATCCATCGCATAGAGGCTCGCACCGAGGCCGCGCCAAGCCGCTATTGCGCGGAGATCAACGCGTCCTACGCGTGCCTCGCGGGCGTGGCAATCGGCGCGGGATTCATGAAGGAAGTAAGACGCCGCCTTGCCGGGACAAGCGGTTGCACGCATCTGAGCGAACTGCTCGGGCCAATTGCGACGACCGCTATCCAGACGCTCATAGGCTTGCGCGCCAGCGGAAAGGTCCGTCAAGAGCAGTCCGACCAAGCCGACATGCCAATGCTCGATACCTGCCATGCGTGGCGCGCGGACGGCGAGGTCGTGCGTTTCGTCTCCCGGCGCAAGCGCGAGCGCGAAGCTTCTCGGACTGCTCCTTCACGCGCCGGTAAAACATCGTAGTTGCACCATCTCGACCGCCCCGCCCCGGCGTGAAAATCCGCGACTAGCGCTGCGCTACAATAAGCCGGTCATCATTTTGTCTTCTGGCAGGCGCCGCTCAGGCGCCTAACCGGAACGCGCAAGGCGCAGGTCAGCATGCCGCAGAATTCTCCTTTCGAGGACCGTCCGCTCTCGCGCCGCCTGCAAAACGGCAGGATCGAACCCAACACCGAATCCCGTCTGGTCGCACCGCGCGGCGCCGCACGCATCGTTGCGCGCGAGCGCTTGCTCGCCCGGTTGCTCGACGCGCGCCGCAGTCGTTGCGTGATTCTTCAAGGTCCCGCCGGTTGCGGCAAAACGAGTGTCGTGATTGCGTGGCGCGAGGCTTTGCTGTCGCTCAGTTTCGACATCGCGTGGCTCACCCTCGCACCGGAAGACAACGACCTCGCCCACTTTTTCGATTGCCTCGTCGCCAGCCTCGCGCACGTCGACCCCGCCATCTCCCGCGAAGCCGGGCTGCTGGGCGGTCGTGGACTGGATGACGAAGCCGTCGAACGCACCGTCATCGCGCTCGTGCGCGGCATCGCCGGTCATCCCGGAGACGTCGTGCTGGTGCTCGACGACCTGCATCATCTCGCCAACGCACGCAGTCACGAAGCGTTGCAATGGCTCCTCGATTACGCGCCGCCCAACCTTCACCTCGTGCTCGTTTCGCGTGGCAGCGTGCCACTCTCGCTTGGCCGGACGCGCGACGAGGGACTCGTGCTCGAACTGGACATGCGCGATCTTCGCTTCACCGCTGCGGAATCCGAACAATTCCTGAGAGAGCAGCTCGGTGAAATCAATCCGCGAGATGCCCGCTACACGCATGAGCAGACGGATGGCTGGGTCGCCGGCCTGCAACTGTGCGCGATGCGCTTGAAAAAGAGAAAACCAGGCGCGGCGGATATCGCCGGAGCCGATCTCTCGACGCACGGTAGGCTTCAGGACGCGCGCGGCCTGGCCGAGTACTTCGAGCGGGAAGTGTTGTCGCGCCTTGCGCTCCCCGAGGTCGAGTTGTTGATTCGAATTTCCGCCTGCACGCTGTTTTGCGCGCCGCTGTGTATTGCGTTGCTTGGAGACGAACAGACAGCGGGCGAAGTGCGCGTGCGGCTGGCGAGACTTGAAAGCGACAACCTCTTCATTGCGCCGATCGAAAGCGCGGGCAGCGAAACGTGGTATCGGCTCAACCCGCTCTTTCGCGAGACCCTGCTGGAACGCTTTCAGGCGCGCAGCGAAGTGCATCGACGTGCCGTGCATCGGGCGGCATGGACCTGGTTTCGCGATCACGATCATCCCGACGAGGCGGTGCGCCACGCATTGCTCGCGGGCGAAGCGGCCGCCGCAGCCGATCTCGTCCAGTGCGTTGCCCGCACCATGCAGGTCGCCGGGAAACTGCGCAAGCTCGTCGGGCTCATGCGGCTGCTCCCATGCGTCGAGGTTCAGGCTCGCATCGGTCTGCGGCTTCTGATGGCGCATCTGCATCTGTATGCGCGCGAATTCGGCGCCTGCGCGGCGGCCATCGCGCGACTGCACGACGACATTCCTTTCGCCGACGCTCAATCGCGCTACCGCCTGGCTCTTTTGCGCACGGCGCTTGCCGTGCAACGCGACGACCCCGACGCCGCCGCCTCGATGTTGCCGCAACTGCTGGACATTCCCTCCGACGCGGACAGTCTCGCGACGGGCGCGCGCACCAACCTGCTCTCGTGGATCCACATGCGCCACGGCGCGTACGAAGAGGCGCGGCGCGTGCAGACGCAGTCGGCGCAACTGCTCTTCGAAGGCGCACCGCTTTCCGGCACGCCAGCGGGCGCGCTGAACGGCCGCTGCATGATCGGATTCAGCCATGCGCTGGAAGGCAGGTTCGTGCAGGTCGAGCGCATTGCCCGCGACGTACTCTGCAAGGCCGACAGACTCGGCAGTGCGGCCGCCGAAGCCGCATGTTTCGCCGCCGCGTTGCTGGCCGAAGCGCTCTACGAGTTCGGCGAACCCGGCGCCGCGCGCAAGCTGCTTGAAGAGCGTATCGACGTGCTGGAGCGTGTCTCCATCCCCGACTCCGTGCTGCGCGTGTTCACCGTGCTTTCGGCGGTGCACTGGACGACCGGGCATCGGCTGAACGCGTTCGCATACCTCGAACGGCTTGAACGATACGCGACGCAACACGGCCTCGTGCGGCTCGTCGCTCATGCCGTGGCAGAACAGACGCGGCGTCATCTGTCATGCGGACAGTTCGACGCGGCGCAAGCGGGACTGACCCGCCTCGACACGATGGCCGCGCACAGCGACGCCGCCCCTTCCACGACCGTCGCGGAGATTCGGGCGATGGCGGCACGCGGGCAGATCGACTGGTGCATGGCGCACGAAGACTGGGAAAGCGCGGCACTGCGTCTGCAATCGCTCATTCCGTTTTACGAAGCGCACGGCTGGCAGCGGCACGTTGCCTGTTTGCAAATGCAGTCGGCATTGGTCGATGAGCGGCGCGGCCGACCGGACGCGGCGCGCGTGGCCGTGCTGGCCGCATTGCGGCGCGGACACCGGCTCGGTCTCATACGCAGTTTGCTCGATACAGACCCCGGCGCCCTCGATCTCATCACTCATGTCGAGCAGAGTGAACCGCACGATCCCGTGCTTTCCTTTTACGTGGACCGATTGCATGCCGCGCAACAAGGCGCGCCGCGCAGCGGTGCCAAGCCGGCCGCGCGGCTCAACAACGCGGGCGGGAGCATCGACACGTTGAGCGAACGCGAAACGCGCGTGGTCGGATTGCTGGCGCACGCGCTGCCGAATAAGAAAATCGCGCGCACGCTCGGCATTTCGCCCGAAACCGTCAAGTGGCATCTGAAGAACATCTACGGGAAGCTCGGCGTGGCAAGCCGCGACGAAGCAGTCGCCCGCGTGCGCGATCTCGAACTGAGCAACGCGACGCTGGGCAGTGCCGCCAGTGGAGCAGGCTGACGAGCCCTGATTCGTTCTTGCGCAGCCACGCCACCCGCCTTGGGTGGTTCCGTCGCAGCCGCAACGCACTATCCTTCGATTCAAGGGGTAGTGCGTAATCATTGCGCACACAAAACTCCACGAAATAACGCCGGTGCGCGCCGCGGTGCGCACTGAAGCCAAGGAGACAGGCGTAAATGAGTACGCTGATGGATGACGTATCTGCAGTAGCGCCTTATCGTCCCGTGCGTTTCCCGGAGCGCCGGCCGCACATCGAGCACCGTCCCGACGGCACGCTTATCCTCAGTTCGGCGAGCGCGCCGCCGGTCATTGCCGAGCGCAGCTTTGCCGCGTTCATTCCCGCGTGGGCCGAGCGTCGCGGCGATGACACGGCATTCGCCGAGCGCGATGCAACGGGCGCATGGCGCACCATTAGCTGGCGCGAACTGTGGGTACAAGTCCAGACGGTTGCCGCCGCGCTGCTCGAAATGGGACTGGGTCAGCAGCGTCCCGTGATCCTGCTATCAGGCAATTCGATCGAGCAGGCGGTATTGCTGCTCGCGGCCGAATACGTCGGCATTCCGAGTGCGCCGGTGTCGCCTGCTTATTCGCTCGTCAGCCGGGACTTCGCGCGTCTCAAAGGCGTGCTGCGAATGGTTCCGCCCGCCACGGTGTTCGTGCAGGATGCGGCGCAGTTCGCGCGCGCGCTTGCCGCTCTCGCCGCTTCGGGCGTCGCGGGCACATCGATCATCACCGTGCGCAACGCCGCGCCCGGCCACCGCACCTGGGCCGACTTGCTCGCCAGCGGATTGACGCACGCGCGCAGCGCCGCCGTCGCGGCAGCGCATGCATCGATCGACGGCGCCCACACCGTTCGCGTGCTGTTCACCTCGGGCTCGACCGGTGTTCCGAAGGGCGTGCCGCTCACCTACGGCAACTTCAGGGCAGTCGCGTCCTACTACGCCGACAACCTCGGCTGGCTGCTGGAATCGCCACCGGTCTTTCTCGACTGGCTGCCCTGGCACCACGGTCTGGGCGGCGTGCTCAATCTCGGCCGTTCGATTCAGTTCGGCGCGACCCACTATATCGACGACGGCCGGCCGCTTCCGGGGCTGATCGAGCGCACGGTTCGCAATCTGCGCGACGTCTCGCCCACCGTGTTCACGAGCGTTCCCTCGGCGTGGGCCGTACTGGCGGGCGAACTCGAACGTGACCCCGTGCTCGCGCGAAGCCTGTTCGCCGACGTCCAGTATTTCGGCTATGGCGGGGCCAGCCTTCCCGCCGACGTGTGGAATCGCATCCAGCGCGTCGCCGTCAATACCATCGGCCGGCGCATCGTCTTTTCGACCGGTCTCGCCTGCACGGAAACGAGCGGCATGGGCACCTATTGTGGCTGGCCGTCGAAAGACCTCGGCAACATCGGCGGCCCGGTACCCGGCTCCGAAGTGAAGCTGGTGCCGCTCGACGGCGGCGACGAACGCTACGAGATCCGCATGCGCGGCGCGAATGTCTTCGGCGGCTATCTCGACAATCCGGAACTGAGCGCGGCCGCGTTCGATTCAGAAGGCTTCTTCCGCCTCGGCGACGCCGTCCGTCTGGCCAATCCGGAAGATGCGGGCGAAGGCCTGCTCTTCGCCGGCCGCGTGGTCGAAGACTTCAAGCTCACCAACGGCACCTGGGTACGCACGGGCGCCGTCCGTCTCGGTCTGCTCGAACTGTGCGCCCCGCTCATTTCGGACGCGGTGATCTGCGGTCACGATCACGACTATCTCACCGCGCTTGCATGGCCGAACGTGGCCGCCTGCAAACGGCTCGCCCCCGAGCTTGCCGAACTGGACGCGGAAGCGCTCGCCCGGCATCCGCTCGTGGTGGCCGCGCTGCGCGAACGCCTCGTCACTCAGCGAGGCGGTGGCGCCAGCCGCACCATCGAACGCGTGATGCTGATGGCGGAACCGCCTTCCATCGACGCCAACGAGATCGCCGAAAAAGGCTACGTCAATCAGGCCGTCACCCGCGCGCGGCGCGCTCATCTGATCGAGCCTCTCTTTCACGCCGAGCCGGCCGCGCATATCGCCTGCGCACGGTAAGCCTCACACCCGGATCAGGCGGATCCTTTCTCAGGAACTTAGTCATGCACATTACTCGAACCGTCTTCCGCGACGATCACGAAATGCTGCGCACCAGCGTGCGCCGCTTTCTGGAACGGGAATGCGTTCCGAAACAGGCCGAATGGGACAAGACCGGCCGCGTCGATCGCGAAACCTGGCTGAAGGCGGGCCGTGAAGGACTGCTGTGCCTGACGCTGCCAGCCGAATACGGCGGCGGCGGCGGCGATTTCGGTCATGCGGCCGTGCTCAACGAGGAAGTGAATCGCGCGGGCCTGAGCGGGCTGGGCTTCGGCGTTCACTCGGACGTCATCGCGCCTTATATCGCGCGCATCGGCAGCGAAGATCAAAAGCAGAAGTGGCTCCCCAAAGTCTGCTCGGGCGAGTCGATTCTCGCCATCGCAATGACCGAACCGGGTACCGGCAGCGACCTCAAGTCCGTGCGGACGAGCGCCGTGCGCGATGGCGACGAGTACGTCATCAACGGCAGCAAGACCTTCATCAGCAATGGTCTGAATGCCGACCTGATCATCGTGATCTGCAAAACAGACCCGAGCGCGGGTTCGAAGGGCGTGAGCCTAATCGTAGTCGAGGCAACTCGTCCAGGATTTCGCCGTGGCCGCAAGCTCGACAAGGTCGGCATGCACGGGCAGGACACCGCCGAGTTGTTCTTCGACGACGTACGCGTTCCGGTCGCCAACCGTCTCGGCGAGGAAGGTCAGGGCTTTGCCTACCTGATGGGTGAACTGCCGCAGGAGCGCTTGTCCATCGCCATCGGCGCGGCGGCGAAGCTCGAAGCCTGTCTCGAACATACGCTGAACTATGTGAAGGACCGCCGCGCCTTCAATCAGACCGTATGGGACTTCCAGAACACCAAGTTCAAGCTTGCCGACATCAAGGCCCAGGCCACGGCCGTGCGCCTGATGGTCGATCACTATCTGGCCGAGCACGTGCGCCGTCGCCTGACGCTCGAAGAAGCCGCCATCGCCAAGCTCTACGCCACCGAGACACTTGGCAAGGCGCTCGACGAGATGGTGCAGCTTCACGGCGGCTACGGCTACATGCTCGAGTACCCCGTCGCACGCGCCTTCGCCGATGCGCGCGTGAACCGCATCTATGGCGGCACGAGCGAGGTCATGCGCGACCTCATCTCCCGCAAGCTGTAAGTCGAACCTTCTTTTCCACGGAGCAGTGATATGACTCGTAACGTCTTCGTCGCCGGCGTCGGCATGATCCCGTTCAAGAAACCCGGCACCAGCGACACCTACGACGTGATGGGCGCCGGCGCGGTTCGCCAGGCACTGGCCGATGCCGGGCTCGACTACGCCGACGTCCAGCAGGCCTACGCCGGTTACGTCTACGGCGATTCGACCTGCGGTCAGAAAGCGCTCTACCGCGTGGGCATGACCGGCATTCCGGTCATCAACGTCAACAACAACTGTGCAACCGGTTCGTCGGCGTTGTTCCTCGCCGGTCAGGCCGTCCAGAGCGGCGCGGTGGACTGCGCGCTTGCGGTCGGCTTCGAATTCATGCAGCCGGGCGCGCTGTCATCGAAGTGGAGCGACCGCGCACCGGCGCTCGAACGCGCGCTGGATCTGGTCAACGAACTGGTCGACCGAACCGATCTGCCGTCTGCCATCCGCCAATTCAGCGGCGCGGGCCGGGCGCACATGGAGAAGTACGGCACCCGCCTCGAAACCTTTGCCAGGATTCGCGCGAAGGCGAGCCAGCATGCGGCGCGCAATCCGCTCGCCGTGTTCCGCAATGTCGTGACGCCGGAAGACGTGCTGGCCTCGCCGATGATCTGGGAAGGCGTGCTGACGCGCCTGATGGCCTGTCCGCCGACTTGCGGGGCGGCTGCGGCGATCGTCGTGTCGGAGGCGTTCGCGCGGCGGCACGGCTTGCGCACCGACGTGCTGATCGCCGGCCAGTCTCTCACCACCGACGAGCCGAGCACTTATGACAGCCGCGACATGATCCGCGTGGTCGGCTTCGACATGACGCGCTCCGGCGCGAAGCTCGCGTACGAGCAGGCAGGCGTCGGTCCCGAAGACATCGACGTAATCGAATTGCACGACTGCTTCGCGCAGAACGAGTTGTTGACCTACGAGGGCCTTGGTCTGTGTGCCGAAGGCGATGCGGAAAAACTCGTGAACGACGGCGACAACACATACGGCGGCAAGTGGGTGGTCAATCCCTCGGGCGGGCTCTTGTCCAAAGGTCATCCGCTCGGCGCGACCGGCCTTGCCCAGTGCTACGAGCTGACCCATCAGATGCGCGGCACGGCCGACGAACGTCAGGTGAAAGGCGCGAAGGTCGCGCTGGCGCATAACCTCGGGCTCGGCGGCGCGTGCGTCACGACCGTGTACAAGGCCGCCTGATGCCGCGACTTCCGATGGAGTATCCGACATGATCGACAAGAAGCACATCGGCCTGGTGATTCCGGCCTTTCGTACCGTGGCCGAAGCGGGACGACTGCGCTTTTTCGCGAAGGCGATCGGCGAGACCAACCCGATCTATTTCGATGAATCGGCGGCGCGCGATGCCGGCCACCCCGGCCTGCCACTGCCGCCCACCTTCCTGTTTTCACTGGAACTCGAGCAACCCGATAAAAGCTGGCGCGACGAGATCGGCATTCAGGTCGCGCGCATCCTGCACGGCGAGCAGTCGTTCACCTATCACCGTCTGGCCTATGCGGGCGACGTGCTGCGTTTCGGGTGCCGCATCGCCGACATCTACGACAAGAAAGGCGGCGCGCTCGATTTCGTGGTGCGCGAAACGCGTGTGACCAACCAGCATGGCGAGCATGTCGCGGATCTGCGCAGCGTGCTCGTGCATCGCAACGGCTGAGGAGAAACCCGAATGACACCATTGAGTTTCGATGACATCGAGGTGGGCGACACACTGCCGCCGCTCACGCTGGCGCCCGTCGACCGCACGACGCTGGCGCTTTTCGCAGGCGCATCCGGCGATCACAACGCGGTTCACATCGACCTCGATTTTGCACGGCGTGCCGGCATGCCCGACGTCTTTGCGCACGGCATGTTGTCGATGGCCTGGCTCGGCCGCCTGCTGACGCTGTGGACCGACCAGCGCAATCTGCGGCACTTCGGCGTGCGCTTCGTCGGCATCACGCAACTGGGACACCGGATCACGTGCAGCGGACGGGTCGTCGACAAATCCGAGGCGAATGGCGAACGTCTCGTGAAGGTCGAGATCCAGACCACCAATCAATACGGCGAGCCGCGCGTCCTGGGCGACGCGTCGATCGCACTGTAGTTTCATTCATCGAGGAGAAAGATATGGGCAAGCTTGACGGCAAAGTGGCACTCGTCACCGGTTCCGGACGTGGTATTGGCCGCGCGATCGCGGAGAAACTGGCAAGCGAAGGCGCGCGTCTCGTAATCAACGACCTCGACGCCGAGCCGGCGCACGAAACGGTCGAGGTTTTGAAGAAGATGGGCACGCAGGCCGTCGCGGTCGTCGGCAACGTAAGCGCGCCCGACTTCGCCGACCGCTTCATCGGCACGGCGATGAACACGTTCAAGGGCATCGACATCATCGTCAACAATGCCGGCTATACGTGGGACGACGTGGTCCAGAAGATGACCGACGAACAGTGGTACGCGATCATCGACTGTCACATGACCGCGCCGTTTCGCATTCTGCGCGCCGCCTATCCGCATGTGAAGGCGTTGCATGCCGCCGACAAGGAAGCCGGCCGCGACGTATATCGCAAGGTCGTGAATATTTCGTCGGTATCGGCGCTCACCGGCAATGCCGGGCAGATGAACTATTCGTCGGCGAAAGCGGGCGTGATCGGCATGACGCGTGCGCTGAGCCGCGAGTGGGGGCGCTTGAACGTCAATGTCAACTGCGTGGCGTTCGGGCTGATTCACACGCGCATGACGAAGGCGGATGCGGATTCCGGCGCGACGGTCAGGATCGAAGGGCGCGATATTCGCGTGGGCGTGAATGCGGAGCGGCTGAAAGCGCACGCGATGAGCAATCCGCTGGGACGCGGGGGCACGCCGGAAGAAGCGGCTGGCGGCGTCTATCTGTTTTGCTCGCCCGAGTCGAACTACATCACGGGGCAGACGGTGGCGGTAGCCGGCAATCTGCAGTGATGCGGGCAGTGACATGAACGCGCAACGGTCCGGCTCGAAGCCGGACCGTTTTGTTTGCTACCGCGTATGACTCGGACGGGCTCAGCCCTCTGCCTGAAAGCCGACCCCGTGAAGGCGCATGCGATCGACGGCGGCGTCGTCGAACCCCCAATCGTGCAACGCAGGCAGACCCCCTTCACCGCGTTGCGGCGCGGCGCGCGTGACCTTCGAAGGCGTGAGAGAAAAACGCGGTGCGGGTGCAGGCTGAACCACGCCAGCCACCTCGACGAAACTGCCGCGCGCCTGATGCTGCGGATGAGCCGGCGCTTCCGAAAAGCTCAAAACTGGCGCGACGCACGCGTCGCTACCTTCGAACACGGCGCACCATTCATCGCGCGTGCGTTCGAGAAAGGCCGCCGCAAAGCGTTCGCGCAGAACCGGCCAGCCGCTGCGATCGTGCTGCTCCGGCAATTCCGCGTCCGCGAGGCCGAGCTTCGTGAGGAGTTCGGCATAGAACCGCGACTCGACCGCGCCGACCGTCATGTATTGACCATCGCGAGTGCGGTAGCTGTCGTACCAGGGCGTGCCGCCATCCAGCAGATTGCTCTCGCGCTCCTCGCGCCAGTTGCCCGAAGCGAGCATGCCCCAAAAGATCGAACCCAGTTGTGCCGCGCCTTCGATCATCGCGGCATCGACTACCTGACCTTCGCCGCCACGCTGAACGTCGAAGAGCGCCGCCACCACGCCCAGCGCGAGAAGCATGCCGCCACCGCCGTAGTCGCCGACAAGATTCAGCGGCGGCACCGGCGCTCCGTCGGCGCGGCCGATGCCGGACAGCACGCCGGACAGCGCGATGTAGTTCAGATCGTGCCCCGCGCGCGCGGCGAGCGGACCCGTTTGCCCCCAACCGGTCATGCGTCCATACACGAGTCGCGAGTTGCGCGACAGTGCGGCCTGCGGGCCGAGCCCAAGGCGTTCCATGGTGCCGGGCCGAAAGCCTTCGATCAGGACATCGGCGCGGGAAATAAGATCCAGCGCGGCTTCGGCCGCTTCGGGTTGCTTCAGATCCAGCGTGACCGAACGACGACCGCGCCCCGTGACATCCGCACGGTTGCCGTTGGTCTTCGGACCCAGATCGGCGTGCGGACGGGGCCGGTCGACTCGCAAGACATCCGCGCCCATGTCGGCCAGCAACATGGCGCCGAACGGCCCCGGACCGATCGCCTCGAATTCCAGCACGCGTACACCGCTCAAAACACCCATCGTTCCTCCCTTTTCGATTTTGCATGACGGTGCGTTCGGCGCACCGCGGTAGATCGGCTTTCCGTCTTCCGGATGACGGCCTCGATTCAGTGGAAGTAAGCCAGAATGCAGGAGAAGCGGCACCCCCCTGGCCGGGTGGAAGGCTTCGCTGCCTGACTTCGTCAGTTGACGGCGCGCGCCCTGTCCGCCCAGTATGCCGCGCGGAGTTCGCGCTTGAGGATCTTGCCCGCGCCCGACAAGGGCAGCCGCTCCCGAAACTCGATCGTTCTGGGACATTTATAGCCGGCGATGAACGCGCGGCAATGCCTGCGTATCTCTTCTTCGCTGGTCGTTTCGCCGGGCTTGCACACGATCACGGCGTGGACCGCTTCGCCCCACATCTCATGCGGCACGCCTATCACCGCACACGCGGCGACCGCGCCGTGAAGTGCGATCACGTTTTCGACCTCGGCGGAATAGACGTTTTCGCCGCCGCTGACGATCATGTCTTTGAGCCGGTCGACGATGTACAGATAGCCTCGGTCGTCCATATACGCGCCGTCGCCAGTATGCAGCCAGCCGCGACGTAAGGCCTGCGCGGTTTCCTCCGGCTTGTTCCAGTAGCCCGCCATTACGTTCGGTCCGCGCACGACGAGCTCCCCTACCGTGCCGCGCGGCACTTCCTGGCCGTGCACATCGACCACTTTCACCAGCAGTCCGGGCAGCCCACGGCCGATGGAGCGATAAAGGCCGCTCCTTCTCGCCGCGTCATCGTGATTGGCGGGCGGATTGACGGAGATGCTGGGACAGGCCTCGGTCATGCCGTACGAATGCGCCAGTTCGACACCCGGCAGGCATTCGATCACGCGATTCAGCAACGGCTCGGGAATAGGCGACGCGCCATAGGTGAGACGCCGCAAGCGCGACAAATCGGCCTGGGCAAAATCTGGGTGATTCAAGACGCCCTGGATCATCGTCGGCACGAGCAGGGTTTCGCTGACGTGCTCTTGATCGATTGCCTTTAAGACTTCGCGCGCGTCGAAGGCGGGAATGATCACATGCGCCTCGCCCGCAACGAACTGCACGAGCGCACGCCCCAGAGCCGCAACATGAAAAAACGGCGCGGCGTGCAGCACCGCGGTCCCGGCGAGCGGCGCCGATTCCGCGATTCGCATGATGCACGACGACCACATGTTCAGATGCGTCTGCATCACCCCTTTCGGAACACCGGTGGTGCCGCCGGTGTACATGATGCAAGCGAGGTCGGCGCCGCTGCGACCGATGTCCTCCATCGGCGCGGCTGCCGCGATCAGGGCGTCGAACGACAGCATGCCGTCCGGCGCCGCGCCATCGCCTGCGTGAATCAGTATTGGAACGGTTCGCACGAGGCGGCATACGTCGCGCGCGGTCTCGAGGTGCTGGTCATCCACGATCAGGATGCGCGTGTCGCAATCGTTCAACGAATAGGCGATCTCCGCGGCGCTCCAGCGAATGTTGACGGGATTGAGCACGCCGCCGCCCCACCAAACGCCCATCGCATACTCGAGGTAGCGGTCGGAATTCAGCGCCAGCATGCCGACCCGCTCGCCCTCCGTCAGGCCGAGTTCGACCAGAGCCGACGCAAGCCGCGCGACGCGATCGCCGAATTCACGAAAGGTCCGCCTGCGCCCTTTGAACGATACCGCCGTCCGGTCCGGGTTCTGCCGAAGCGAGCGATGAAGGCCCTGAGTCAACTGCATGCTGTCTTCCCTCTGCCGGCGCGTTATCCGTTGAACGACGGCTGCCGTTTGTCGATGAAAGCGGAAACGGCTTCGCGGTGATCGTCCGTTTGATGAGCCAACGCCTGATAAGCCGCCGACATTTCCAGCAGCGTGTCGAGCCGGCAATGCATGCCTTCGCGCAGCAGCCGTTTGGCAAGGCGCACCGCATGCGGCGGATTGGCCGCGATGTCCTCGGCGAGGGCGCGCGCGGCCGCAAGCAGCGTGTCATGCGCAACGACGCGCGATACGAGATTCCATTCGAGCGCCTGCTGGGCGCCGATCACCCGGCCGGTGAAGGTCAGTTCCGCCGCCCGCGACAGTCCGATGATGCGTGGCAGGAGCCACGCGCCACCATCGCCGGGAATGATGCCGAGCCGGACAAAACTTTCGGCGAACTTTGCGTGTTCCGACGCAATGCGTATATCACACATGCAAGTGAGATCCAGTCCGGCGCCGATTGCCGCGCCATTTACCGCCGCGATGACAGGCACTTCCAAATTGAAGAGCGCGAGCGGCAACTGTTGAATGCCTCGCCGGTACTCCTGACGGATCTCCACGCCTGACATGGACCCCGATGCATGCCGCTTCATGTCATGGACGTTGCCGCCCGAAGAGAAGGCCGTTCCGGCACCGGTCAGGATCACGGCCCGCACCGAGCGGTCCGTCTCGATCCGCCTGATCGCGTCGAGGAATTCGTCCACCGCCGTGTTGCCGGTCAGCGGATTGCGGCGCTCGGGCTCGTTCATCGTCAGCGTGACGATATGACCGTCCTGCTCGTACTTCAGAAAGTCGTTCATGGAATGTCCGGTCGTTATTAGAAGCCGTCGTCTCAGGCCGCTTTGTCTCAGGCCGTTTTGTCTCAGGCCGTCGTCTCAGGCCCGTCACTCAGGCTGTTTCGAGCGGCGCGGTTCGTGCGAAGTCGGCGATGGTGGGGGTCATCCGCGCGAGCGCCGCCTCGCCGACCACGCAATTCCAGTACGCCTCGGAACCGTCGGCCATGCGCCATTCGTGCAGTCTGCGCGTATAGAGCTGCAGGTCGTACTCCGCGGTCACGCCGATAGCCCCGTGCAGCGCGTGAGCGATGGATGCCACCAGCGGCACCGCCATGCTGGTGCGCGCCTTGGCGATCGCCGTCGCGAGCCGCGCCGGCACAGGGCCGGCGCCGGAAAACGCCAATTCGGCTGCAATTGCCGCCGCGCTCGTGTGCTGGGCCATCACACTCAACTGATGTTGCACCGCCTGAAACTTGCCGATGGACTTGCCGAATTGAGACCGGTCGTTGCAGTACCGAAGCGTCATGCCGAATACGCGATCCATCGCACCGGAGATGGCTGCCGCGTGAATGGCCGCGCTGAACAGAGGCACTTCCCCGCCGCTTCGACCGAGCGGCGCGGAAACGCGGTCGCCGCGCCATGTCAAGGTTGCGCACAGGCTGCCCCGCACGCCGCCCGGCTCGCGTGCGGCATGGTTCGCGTCGAGCAGAAGCAGAGCGCCATCGAGATTCGCGAGCACATATTCACAGATGGTCCCGAACGGCGTGGCGGGCGCCTCCAACGAATGGTGCTCATCGTCAAGGCGTCGGCAGCGGCCCGCCAGCGTGATCATGCCGGCTGGAGCCGCAATGCCGCTCTCGCGCAACAACGCCCGCGCCGCGATGCTCTGCGCCACCGGCGCGGGCGTGGCAAACCGCCCCAGCGTGACGAAGACAGGCGCGAGCGCGGACAGCGCAAGCCCGGCACCGCCCGCGCTTTCCGGCGTCAGCAGTTCCAGAAAGCCGGCTTCTTCCAGTGCAGCCCAGATAGCCGAGGGCGAGCCACCGTTTTCGATGGCCCTGATGGCGTCCGGAGTCGCGTAATCGCGCAGAATGGCCTCGATTGCTTCCGTGAACATGGGAGTCTTTCCTGATGCATGAGAATTAGCGCAAGCCCAGGCCGCGCGCGATCATGCCGCGCAGCACTTCGCGCGTGCCGCCGCGCAACGAGAATGCAGGGGAAACTTGACTGAGATAGGCCAGCGTCCGATACAGCTCGGGTGCGATGGACCGTGCCGGATCGGCCGTGATCGCGGCTTCCAGCAGCGCGGGTATGGTCTGCTCGAACTCGGTGCCGATGTCCTTCACCAGGGCGGCTTCGACCACGGGGCTCTCGCCGCGCGCGAGCCGCGCCGTCACCGCGATGGACATGCAACGCAATGTCGCCAGTTGCGCGACGAGGCTGCCAAGCAAAGCAAGGTCAGCGGGTTTCGCGCTCTCTCTTCGCAAATGGGCGACCCAGCTATCGAGCAGCACGACGCTCGAATAAAGCCGCTCCGGGCCGCTACGTTCGAACGCGAGTTCCGCGGTCACCTGTTCCCAGCCTGCGCCTTCCTCGCCGATCAGCGCTTCGTCGTTGAGGAAGACATCGTCGAAGGTCACTTCGGAGAAGTGCGCGTCGCCCGTGAGGTCCACGATAGGCCGCACAATCACGCCCGGCAACGCGAGATCCACGATGAACTGCGACAAACCCTTCTGGCGATCCTCCGGCGCTCCCGACGAACGCACGAGCGCGATCATGTACTGACAGTGCTGTGCATTGGTCGTCCATATCTTGCGGCCGTTCAGCCGCCAGCCGCCTTCACTGCGTACCGCGCGGGTTCGCACGCTGGCGAGATCCGAGCCCGCGTTGGGTTCGCTCATGCCGATGCAGAAAAACGCCGACGCGGCGCAAATGCGCGGCAGGTAGAAGTCCTTCTGCGCCTGCGTTCCGTAGCGCAGGATCAATGGACCGCTTTGCCGGTCCGCGATCCAGTGCGCGGCCACCGGTGCGCCAACGGCAAGTAATTCTTCCACCAGCACGAACCGTCGAAACGCATCCATTCCCGCGCCACCGTAACGCGTGGGCAGCGTGAGCCCGACCCAGCCGCGCGCGGCGAGCCGACGGCTGAATGCGGCATCGAAGCCCATCCATGAACGGGCGCGGACGTCGGCCGCGGCGGGCGGCAGATGTTCCGCGATGAACTCCTTCACTTCCGCGCGGAAGGCTTCGGCCTCGGCGGGCAACGCCGTTAGATGAAAGGCATCCAGCAGATTACTCACGTCTCGCTCCCCGTGTTTGCATGACAGACGTCCGATGAACGGCGCCCGTGTTCGAAGTGCGAAGTCGAATGCATGGTCACGCTCGAAGCCGCGTCAGTTCGTGCCGTAAAGCGTGACCACGCACGCACCGCCCAACCCGAGGTTGTGCTGCAACGCATGCCGCGCGCCCTCGACCTGACGCCGGTCCGCGCTGCCGCGCAACTGATGCGTGAGCTCGTAACACTGCGCAAGCCCCGTCGCGCCCAACGGATGTCCCTTCGATAGCAGCCCGCCCGACGGATTGACCACGACCTTGCCGCCATACGTGTTGTCGCCGTCCTTGACGAATTTTTCCGCGCCGCCTTCCGGACAGAAGCCCAGCGCCTCGTAGCAGATGACTTCGTTGTGCGCGAAACAGTCGTGCAGTTCGCATACGTCGATATCTTCCGGTCCGACACCCGCGTTTTCGTAGACCTTGTTGGCCGCCGAACGCGTCATATGCGTGCCGACGTAATTGAGCATCGACGGCGGATCGAACGAAGCGGGCGGATCGGTGGTGAGCGCCTGCGCGACGATCCGCACGTCGTTGCGCAGCCCGTGCTTCTTCGCGAAACGCTCCGACACGAGGATGGCGGCAGCGCCGCCGCACGTTGGCGGGCATGCCATCAGGCGCGTCATCACACCGGGGATCAGCACCGTATCGTTCATGACGTCTTCGGTGCTGACTTGTTTGCGAAACAGCGCCAGCGGATTATTGGCGGCGTGACGGCTCGCCTTGGCGCGCACGGCGGCGAACGTTTCCATCGTCGTGCCGTGACGCTTCATGTGTTCACGTCCCGCGCCGCCGAAGGTTCGCAACGCCTGTGGAAGATGCGCGAGATCCGCCGTCAGGCCATGCATGATCGGCACGAACCGTGCGCGCGTGACCGGGCGGTCGTCCCAGTGCGACTTCAGCGCGCCCGCCTGCATCTGTTCGAAGCCGAGCGCCAGCACGCACTCGGCGTCGCCCGTGGCAATGGCCTGACGCGCGAGATAAAGCGCCGTCGAACCCGTCGAACAGTTGTTGTTGACGTTGACGATCGGGATGCCCGTCATGCCGACTTCGTACAGTGCGGTCTGGCCGCAGGTGGAATCGCCATAGACGTAACCGGTAAAGGCCTGTTGCACGAGGTCGTAGGGAATGCCGGCGTCGGCGAGTGCGCGGCGCGTCGCCTCCGCGCCCATTTCGATGTAACTTTGGCTCGCGCCCGGCTTGGCGAATTGAATCATTCCGACGCCTGCCACCAGCACTTTTTCGCTCATGATGTTTCCCGCCAATAGTAGGGATGCTTACAGTTTTCTGGAGATCAGGTCGCGCAGCACTTCGCTGGTGCCGCCGAAGATGCGCGTCACCCGCATGTCGGCGAACGCGCGCGCGATCGGATACTCGAGCATATAGCCGTAGCCGCCGTGCAACTGCACCATCTCGTCGATGCACTTCCACATGGTTTCGGTCGCGAACAGCTTGGCGATGGCGGCTTCCTGCAAGGTGAGCCTGCGCTCCATATGCTCGCGGAGGTAATAGTCCACCAGCGTGCGTACGGCCACCGCTTGCGCCTTGACATCGGCCAGCTTGAATTTCGTGTTCTGGAAGTCCCACACCGTCTGATTGAACGCGCGGCGATCCTTGACGTATTGCAGCGTGAGCTCCAGTTGGCGTTCGAGTTTCGCCGCACTGTAGATCGCGATGATCAGGCGCTCCTGCGGCAGTTCTTCCATCAGGTGGATGAATCCACCGTTTTCCTGACCGATCAGATTGGTGACGGGCACGCGAACGTCGTCGAAAAAGAGTTCGGCCGTGTCGGCGGCGGCCTGACCGACCTTCTCCAGCTTGCGACCGCGCCGAAAGCCCGCGCGGTCGGTCTCGACCATGATGAGGCTTACGCCTTTTGCGCCCGCGGACGGGTCGGTCTTGCAGACCGCCACCACCATGTCGCAATTCAGGCCGTTGGATATGAAGGTTTTGCTGCCGTTGATGATGTACTCGTCGCCGTCGCGGACCGCCGTGGTGCGGATGGACTTCAGGTCGGAGCCCGTGCCCGGCTCGGTCATGGCAATGGCGAGAATCTTCTCGCCGCGACAAATGGGCGGCAACCAGTTGCGTTTCTGCGCCTCGGTGCCGAGACGCACGATGTACGGCGCGGTGATGTCCGAATGCACGGAATAACTGAAGCCCGACACGCCAGCGCGATGCAGTTCTTCCGCCACGATGGCCGAGTGCCCGAAGTCGCCGCCGCCACCGCCGTATTCTTCCGGCACGGTCACGCACAGCAGTCCTTCGCGGCCCGCTTTCAGCCAGGTCTCACGATCCACGCAACCGGCCTCGTCCCACTTGGCCTGACGGGGCAGGCATTCCCGCTCGAAAAAACGCCGCGCGGTTTCGCGCAGCATTTCATGGTCCTCGCGATAGACATTACGCTTGACTTCCACCGAACACTCCTCATGACGGATTGTCGCGGCCCACGCATGCGGGAGCGTGCCGCTTCGACAAGGTCATTCTGCGTCGGGAACGGGTGGAACGAGCCCACCCGCGTAGGGTGGAAAGCACGGGAAAGCGGGCAGCGAGCGCATGGTCAGCCGGCGTTCAGATCGCGCATTCTGGCGACAGCGCCATCGCGGCCGGATACGTCGAGCTTTCGATAGATATTTTTCAGATGCCATTTCACGGTGTCGAGCGATACATCCATGACGCGCGCTATTTTCTTGTTCGGCAGCGCGAGCGCGAGCAGACTCAGCACCTCGCTCTCGCGTTCGCTCAACAGATCGCCCGAGGCCTGCGGACTGCTCGCCCCGGCAGGGAAGCGTGCGCGTGCTTTCCCCGCATTCACGAGACGCTCCGCGTAGAACGCCAGCACGGGATCGAAGTGCGGGTCCGACACGACGACGTCGAGCATTGCCTGCGAGTCGCCCGCGCCATCGAGCACGCTGCGCATGAGACCGAGGCGATGGCCCACGCGCAACGCCTCGGTCAGATGCTCGCGGGCGCGTTTGTCGTTGCAACGGCCTTGCTCCGCGATGGCCAGTTGCAGGCGCAGGCTCGCCACGCGGCTCCACCGCCCGCCCGCCTCGGACAACGCGGCGAGCGGCTTCAGACGCGCGACGGCGCCGTCGAAATCGTTCTGATGCAGACACATGGCGATACGGGCAAGACCGGCGCATACGCTGATCTCCCACGCCGTGCTGCGCACCGCGCCCGAGTAACGCACGGCGAGCGCCTCCAGCCGCGACAGCGCGGCATCCGCTTCGTCGACCTGGCCGTCGTCCAGCAGCCAGCGCGAACGCCAGTGGAGCGCGCAGGCGAGCAGCCGGTCGACCTGGCGGCGCGCCGCGTAATCTTCGAGACGCGTCAGATAATCGAGCGCTTCGCCGCGTCTGCCGGCCAGCCAGTGAGCGCCGGCCAGCACGGTCAGCGCGCGCAGTACGGTGTCGGGAATGGACACTCGTTCGAGCAGGTCGATGCGGTTCTCCAGCAGCGCGAGCGCGGCCTCGACATCGTTCAGTTCGTAAAGCGCCTCGCCCAGCAGCGCCGCCGACATGCACGCAATACCGATATAGGCCGCGCCTTGCTTGTCTGCCTCGGTCAGCACCTCGCGTAGAACGCGCTCCGCGAGCAGCACCTGTCCTTCGGCGGCGTGCGTCATGCCGCCCATGCATCGGCCGAGCAGGATGCCGCGCGGCGCGCCTTCACGCGACGCACCTTCTTCCAGCACCTTGCGCGCCTCCGCGTACTCGCCGCGATGGATGAACATCCACGAGAGAATGTTGCTGCGCCCGGCACGTGTGAAGGCGTCGGCGTCGGACGGCACGCGCTGCAATTCCGGCAGCAAGGCGGCCACGGAGTCGGTATCGTCGCGCTGCAGCGCCAGTCCACCCCGCAACACGGCAAGCGCATACCGCTCGCGCGGGCCGGACCGCTCGCTGCGCCGTGCAATCTGCCGAATGCCCTGCTGCAGCGCATCGGTTTCGCCGGCATACATTTGCAGATACGCCTGCATCACGAGGAGATCGAAGCGCGCCGCCACTTGTCCCGGCGGAAGGCGGCGCATGAGGCTCGCGAGCTGCCGCAATTCGCCGCGCGCGAGCAGCGTGTGAGCGAATCCCTCGACCATATTGGCGGCTGCCTCGCTGTTTCCCGCAAGCACGGCATGTTGAACTGCCTCGTCCATGTGACCGTGCGCATCGAACCAGTGCCATGCCGCTGCATGAAGCCCACGTTGCGCCTCGTCTGGCAGACTTGCCACGCGGTTCAGCAGGACGCTGCGCAACAACGGATGCAGGCGGTACCACGCATCGCGCTCCTGTTCGGGGGCGACAGACGTGACGAACAGATTGTCTGCCTCCAGGCGAATGAGTTGCGCGGCGATATCGTCGATGGCGAGACCAACGACGCCGGCTTGGTCCAGCAGATCAGCGCAGAGTGGCGCGCAGAAGCGGCCGCAGAGGGCCGCGTGGGTGAGCAGGAGCACATCGTCGCGGGGCAAGCGGGCCAGCACCTCGCGTTCGAAGTAGCCCACGAACGCCGCGCCTTCGCACACGCTCGCTGGCGCAAGCGGAGCCCCGCGTCTGGCTTTGAGGTCGTTCGCGAATAACTGGAGGCCGGTCGCCCAGCCGTCGGTGAGTTCGTGCACGACCTGTGCGTCGCGCTTGCCGATCCGGCCGGACTGCTCGCGAAGAAAACGCTCCGATTCCTCGGCGGAGAAACGCAAGTCCTGCTGATCGAACTCCGTGGTCAGACCTTGCGCGCGCAATCGCGCGAGCGACAGCGGCAACGGCCGCCGCGAAGTCAGTACCACATGCAGTTGCGGCGGCGCGTAGTCGATCAGCCATCGCAACGCCTCGAATATGCGCGCGTCCCTGAGATGGTGGACGTCGTCGAGCATCAGCACGAGTTCGCGTTTGTGGCGGGCGACACCCCGCACGAGAGCGATAACCCAATGTTCCACGGCAAGTTCGTCGCCATCGCGTGCGGTGAGGCGTTCCGCCATGTCGACGATCGTCTGGTCCACCAAGGCGAGACTCGACAGCAGACCGGCGAAGAATGTGCGCACCTCGTCGTCCGCAGGCGCGAGCGACAGCCATGCCACGTCGAAGTCGAGCGTCAAAAGGGAGTGCCGCCACGCCATGAGCGTGCTGGTCTTTGCGCTTCCGGCCGGCCCGTGAATGACGATGCAGCGCTGGCGCCGTGCGTCGAGCAGGCGGGCCAGCAAGGCGCTTCGTGGCATCAACTGACGTGCGCCGCGTGGCGGTACGAACTTGTGCGCCACACACACGACAGACACGGGGGATTCGACTGCGGTTTCGCCAAGATCGGACATGCTGGACTCTGCAAGCGGGGCCGTGATTCGTCCCGATTGTAGGACCCGGTCGATGCATTCCGAAGGCCTCTTACGACCACCCACCCGATTCGGGTGGGTTGGCGAGCCGGCTACCCTACCCCGATGGCCACGCATGCGGCGACGGCATCGGCGGATTCATCGACGCGCGGCCTTTGTTCCGAATTGAGATCGTCTTGAGGAGCGGCCCGCCGGGACGGCCAAGCGCGATGCTGCCGCAGGCTTACGAGACACTTCAAAAGAAGCGTCTGTGCATGCATCGCACGCAATACGGCCGATGAACCCGACGCGCCCGCGTCACTTCGCCGATGGCGTGGACTCCGATATCAGCGACGCCAGATCTCCACGCGACGCGCCGAAAAGACGCCCCGCCGGCACATTGAACGCTTGCGCGATCTTGTCGAGCGTCACGATGGAAGCGATGCACGTCCCACGTTCTATCTCGCCGACATAGGAGCGATTGAGCCCCGCATATTCGGCGAGTTGTTCCTGCGTCCAGCCGAACGACTCGCGCAACTCGCGCACGGTCGCGCCGAAGTGACGCACGACCGTGCTCATGGCGTGACCTGTTCGGCTTGCGGCGCGCGCTTGGGCGTTTGCACGACCGTTTGGGTCGGCGTCTGCGCATGCGACACCGCCGCGCTCTGCGAAAGCGCCTGCGTCACGTAGCTTCCCGGCGCGACATCGTGCGTGAGCCATACGTTGCCGCCGATCACCGCGCCTTGACCGAGCGTAACGCGGCCCAGAATGGTCGCGCCCGCGTAGATGACGACATCGTCTTCCACCACGGGATGCCGTGCGAGTCCTTTCTCCAGATTGCCTGCGGCATCGCGTGGAAAGCGCTTGGCGCCGAGCGTCACCGCCTGATAGATGCGCACGCGGTCGCCGATCACCGTCGTCTCGCCTATCACCACGCCCGTGCCATGATCGATGAAGAATCCCGCGCCGATCTTCGCGCCCGGATGAATATCGATGCCCGTCTCGCTATGCGCGAGTTCCGCGACGATGCGCGCGAGCAAAGGCAACTCCAGCCGGTACAACTCATGCGCGATCCGGTGATGAATCATCACGAGAATGCCGGGATAGCAGAGCAGCACTTCATCGACGCTGCCCGCCGCCGGATCGCCCTGATAGGCCGCGAGAATATCGCTGTCCAGAAGGCTCCGAATGCGCGGCAACGTCTTCGCAAAGGCCTTCACCGCGGTGCTCGCGCGTGCGTCGATGGCCGCATCGTCGCGCGGTGCGTGACGCGCCTTGTATTGCAGTTCCAGCTTTGCTTGCACGAGAAGCCCTTGCAGCGCGAAGTCGAGCGCATGGCCCACGTAAAAGTTCTCGCTTTCCTGACGCAGATCGGGCGGTCCGAGCCGCATTGGAAAGAGCGCGCCCTTCATCGCGCCGACGATATCGGTCAGGGCCTCGCGCGCCGGAAGTTCGCGCCCGCCCGGTTCGAGCGATCGCCGCTGCACTTCCCGCCATTGCTGGCGCACCGTCTGAAGCGACTGGACGATGTCATCGATATCGAATACGGCCACGGTTGCAGTCCTCTATGTTTGAAGCTCGACGTCTTGGTCACCTGACAGTCGCCCGACAAAAAGGCAACCGTCTATAGCCATCAATCCCGACTATGCGAGACATGGCGGGAAAGTGGAACCAAGCAAAATTCATTTGCATAGAAGATGGTGCGGATGGCGCGGCGCCTCGCCGCGGTGAAGATTGCTGCTAGCGCCTGAGCGCCGCAAACCGCTTGTTGCGCTGGTCGATCCACATCCGCGCCCAGCGCAACGCATACGCGACCGCGTGATCCGCCTCGAAGAAGTAATCGAGTGCATCGAACGTGAACGACGAGCCGTGCGGCGACACCTTGTTCTCGATAGTCAGGTTTGCCGCGAACAGGCCGCTCGGCATGGCATGGGCAGACGGTGCCACGTCGTATCCCTTGTATCGCATGGAGGTCTCCGTTTATGCGCGTGCGGACCGTAGCGTCCGCGACGTTTTTATCCTAGTACGCGCGCCATGCCGCACCAACGAAGCCTTTGGTCTTAGCAAATTAACAACGCGCTCACTTGGATAGGATCGTTACGCCTTCGCGGCAGCGAGGACCTTGACGCGCGCGGCTATCTCCGGGTCCATTGGCGTGTAGACGATCATGCCGAGATCGGGCCGGCCATCGACGGAGAATGCGGAATACTCCAACTCGATCTGACCGAGCACGGGATGAAGCAGGCGCTTGATGCCATTGCTGTCGCCGTGGTTCAGCACATCGTTGTCGCGCCATAACGCCTCGAATTCCGGGCTTGCGCCGCAGAGTTCGTCCACGAGTTCGCTCACCTCGGAAGCGAGTCCGGCACGCGCCACATCCGCTCTGAACGCGCCCACGACGAAGCGCGCGACGCTTTCCCAATCGTGCTGCTTGGCCCTGACGGTGGGATTGCGGAACAGGAACTGCAGGATATTGCGCTCACCGGGCGGCAGCGTGCCGTAGTCGGTCAGCACGACAGCGGCGGCGCGGTTCCACGCGACCACATCCCAGATGGCGGTCTTGATGATTGCCGGACTCGCTTCGAGCGAATCGAGCAGGCGTTGCAAGCGGGGATGAACGCCTTCGACCGATTTGTAGCGCACTTCGGGCGGCCGCCCGAGGCCCAACATGAAGAGATGCTCGCGTTCGGTATCCGTCAGCATCAATGCGCCGGAGATGCGGTCGAGCACTTCCGCCGATGGCGCGCCGCCCCGCCCTTGTTCGAGCCACGTGTACCAGGTCGGGCTGATATGCGCGCGCTGCGCGACCTCTTCCCGGCGCAGGCCGGGCGTTCGTCTGCGCCCGGAATATCCGAAGCTCGCCGGGTCGAGCCGCGAGCGACGGCTCCTCAGGAAATCGCCCAGCGATCGTGCCGTGTTGACTGACATGAAGACCCTGTTAGTCGCTTTACCATGATGAAGTCACTACTTTAACGGGATAAGAAACGATCGGATAGTAAGCGGGTCACGACCAGGGAGCTTTGACCATGCGTATTTTTCTGACAGGCGCGACCGGTTTTATCGGCTCGGCCCTCGTTACCGAACTCATTCGCGCCGGGCATCAGGTGCTCGGCATGACGCGCTCCGACGCGGGTGCGCAAACGCTCGAGAAAGCGGGCGCCGAGGTTTATCGCGGCACGCTGGAAGAGCCGGACAGTCTCGTCGCTGGCGCGGCGCAAGCAGACGCCGTCATCCACACGGCTTTCGATCACGACTTCTCGAGGTTCGTCGAGAACTGCGAGAAGGACAAGCGCGTCATTGCCGCGCTCGGCTCGGCGCTCGAAGGCTCGGACCGGCCGCTCGTCATCACGTCGGGAACCGGGATGGGCGGTGGCGCGCATGGCGAGGCGGCGAGCGAGGATGTGTTCAACGCGAGTCATCCGAACCCGCGCATCGCGTCGGAACTCGCGGGTCATGCGTTGCTGGACGCGGGCATCAACGTCTCGGTCGTGCGGCTGCCCCAAGTCCACAATCCGTTCAAGCAGGGACTCATTACGCCGCTCGTCGAGGTCGCGCGGAAGAAAGGCGTATCCGCTTATGTCGGCGATGGCCAGAACCGCTGGCCGGCGGGTCATCTGTCGGATGTCGCGCGGCTTTATCGGCTGGTCGTGGAAAAGGGCGAACGGGGCGCGCGATATCACGCAGTGGGTGAAGAAGGCGTCAGCAGCCGTGAGATCGCCGAGTCGCTGGGACGAGGCCTGAAGCTGCCGGCCGTTTCCGTCGCGCCGGAGGAAGCCGCCGCGCATTTCGGATGGATGGCCATGTTCGTCGGTCTGGACATGCCCGCATCGAGCGCGTTGACGCAGGCGCGGCTCGACTGGCATCCGACCGGGCCGACGTTGATCGCCGATCTGGACGAGGCGCGGTATATTTAACGCTTGAACGCGCGGCGCGGCGCCTCGGCATGAGAGCGCTGCGCATCGCTTTTGGATCGCTTAGGTGGCGGTGAAGTGTCTTCGACGCAAACGTCGAGGACGCTCTCGCGGAAGCGTTCACTTGCCGACGTCAAACCGTCAACCACCCAGCAACGACTTGCCTTGCGACAGTATCTTGTCGCAGACCTGCTTGGTAATCTGCTCCTTGAGCCCGCCGCCACTCAGATCGACCTTGCCGCTGCCGCTATTGAGAATGCCCTTGGAGCCGTCGGTGTATCCGCTATCGCTCGTCGATGCACCGCCCGGCAGCTTGCTCATCAAGCCGTCCTTGACCGATGAAGCGCCACCGCCGAGGTAGTTGTTCTTGATGCAATACTGGAGCACGCCGGCTACGTTGCCCGTGCTGTTCGATGTCAGCGATTGCAACGACATCCCGCTGCCCAGACTGCCGAGGCTGCTCAGTCCGCCACCGGCTCCGCTATTGCCCCCCTGATTGAGCAGATTGCCGAGCTGCGCATGCGCGGCGGGGACATACGCGAGCGTCGCGGCGAACATCGTAGCGGCCAGGGTGGAACGAGTGCGTGAGATCATGCGAGCCCTCTCTCTTCGTTGAAAACATCCTCCACTATAGTGCGTTTCGAAGAAGCGGCGACCCGGACTCGAACCCTTCGATGAAACAGTGCTCGCGAGATCGAGCAATGCACGCGCGCCACGCGTTCAGACAAGCTTACGGAATGTCGACCCGATGCGCTTGCCTAAACGGTCCGACTTGTCGAACTGTGCGATCGGCTCGTGCATGCGGAGCGCATCTTCGAACGTCGGCGCCAAGTGTCGCGCCGTTTTTTACGCCGCGCATCAGGGTGCGGTTTCAATGAAGACCAAAGCAGTCGCGATGTGATTTGCTACGCATAAAACATTGGTAGCCGCGGCACGTGAAGTGCCTATAGTCGAAGGCTTTACAACGACCATAGCGCCTGCTCCATGAAACACACGACCCGTCGTCAACTCCTCGCCAGCCTCGCCTCTTTTGCACTTGGAACCGTCGTTCTCGCACCGATGCACGCGCGCGCGGAGACACGCGAGGTCGTCATCGGCTATCAGGACATGGTCGTGCCGTGGCGCTATGCGCAGGCAAGCGGCGCGGTCGAAAAGGCGACCGGCTACAAGGTCACGTACCGCAAGCTAGGCAGCGGCGCGGACGTGATCCGCGCGCTGGCGTCCGGCTCGATACACGTGGGCGAAGCAGGGTCGAGCCCGATCGCGGCCGGCCTGTCGCAAGGCGTCGATCTCTCGCTCTTCTGGATTCTCGACAACATCAACGACGCTGAAGCGCTCGTCGTGCGCAACGGCTCCGGCGTGACGAAGCTCGCTGATCTGAAGGGCAAGACGCTGGGCCTGCCGTTCGTATCGACCTCGCATTTTCATGCGCTCGTGGCGTTGCAGCAGGCGGGCGTCGATCCTTCATCGGTGAAGATCGTCAACCTGCGGCCGCCTGAAGTGGCGGCGGCGTGGGAACGCGGCAATATCGACGCGACCTACATCTGGGACCCGGTGCTCGCCAAGGTCAAGCAGAACGGCAAGGTGCTCGTGACATCGGGCGAAGTTGCGAAGGAAAGCGGCAAGGCGACCTTCGATGGCTTCGTCGCCTCGCGCAAGTTCGCGCAGGACAACGCCGCGTTCATGGCGGGTCTCACCAAGGTGCTCGCCGATACCGACGCGCAATACCGCGATCACAAAGCCGACTGGACCGCCGGTTCGAAACAGGTCGAGGCCGTGGCGCGAGAGTCCGGTGCAACCGCCGCCGACGTGCCCGCGAGTCTCTCGCTCTACGCCTTTCCAAGCGCGAGAGAACAGGCGTCGCCAACCTGGCTCGGCGGCGGTCAGCAATCCGGCGCTGCAAAGTCGCTCACGGCCACCGCACAGTTCCTCAAGCAACAAGGCACGATCCAGAACGTCCTTGCTGACTATTCGACGGGCGTCGATCCGCGCTTCGCGCAGCAGGCCGCGAAATGACTTCGCTGTCCATCCGCAATCTCGGCGTCACGTATGAAGGCGCGAGCGCGCCCGCGCTCAAGGGCGTCGATCTGCAAATCGGCAGCGGCGAGTTCGTCGTCGCGCTCGGCGCTTCCGGATGCGGCAAGACCACGCTGCTCAATTGCCTTGCAGGCTTTCTCGATCCAACCGAAGGCGAAGCGTCGCTCAACGGCGAGCCGATTCTCGGGCCGGGCGCGGAACGCGGCGTCGTGTTCCAGAAGTACGCGCTCATGCCCTGGCTCGACGTGCTCGACAACGTCGCGCTCGGCTTACGCTTTCGCGGCGTCAAGCGCGACAAGCGTCGCGAGATCGCGCGCCGCACGCTTGCCCTCGTCGGCCTCGCGCAATACGAGCACGCGAAGGTCTATGCGCTGTCGGGCGGCATGCAGCAGCGCGTGGGCATCGCGCGGGCGCTCGCCAGCGATCCCGAAGTGCTGCTGATGGACGAACCGATGGGCGCACTCGATGCGCTCACGCGCGAAACCGTGCAGGAACTCGTGCTCGATGTCTGGGCGCGCACGCAAAAGACGGTGTTTTTCATCACGCATAGCGTGGAGGAAGCGCTCTTTCTCGCCACGCGTCTCGTCTTGATGACGCCGGGTCCGGGCCGTATCGAGGAAGTGCACGAACTGCCGTTCTCGCGCGAGTACGTCGCGAATCGCGATGCCCGCGCGGTGAAGGCATCGCCCGCGTTCATCGAGTGGCGCGAGCGTCTGACGCGGCGATTGCATCGTCCTATCACGGAGGCCGTGTGACGCAGCCCGTTCAGGAGGCCCGCTTCGCTCCACCCTCGGAAAACGCGGCTGTGCCTCGCGCCCGGCGCGCGAAGCGTGGCAAGCGCTATCGCGGCATGCCGGGCGCAGGACCCACTGCGATGCCGAGCACGTTATGCGTCGTGGCGATCGCCGTGCTGTGGTGGGCGACCACGCATTTTCACTGGTTACCACCGCTTTTTCTGCCGTCGCCCGAGGCCGTGTGGCGTGCTTTCATCGATGCCGTGCACGGGCGCATTCAGGGCGGTCTGCCGCTATCGGAGCATCTGCTGTGGAGCGCGATTCGCGTGTTCGGCGCGTTCGCGCTCGCGGTCGTGACGGCGGTGCCGGTCGGCATTTTGATGGGCGTGAACCGGATTGCGCGCGGCGTGCTCGATCCGCCTCTGGAGTTTTACCGGCCGCTGCCGCCGCTCGCTTATCTGCCGCTCGTCGTGATCTGGTTCGGTATCGATGAAACCGCGAAGATCGTCGTCATCTGGCTCGCGTGTTTCGCGCCGATCGCCATGGCCGCGCGCGCGGGCGTGCGCAGCGCGACCACCGAGCAGGTGAACGCCGCGTGGTCGCTCGGCGCGAGCTTCCGGCAAGTGGTGCGGCATGTCGTGCTGCCCGCCGCGTTGCCCGAGATTCTGACGGGCTTGCGCATAGCGGTCGGCTTTGGCTGGACCACGCTCGTCGCGGCGGAAATGGTCGCGGCTAACGCCGGTCTCGGACAGATGGTGCTGAACGCGTCGAGCTTTCTGCGCACCGACGTAGTGGTGATGGGCATCGTGCTCATCGGTGCGATTGCGTGGATCTTCGACTTCGGCATGCGCGCGCTGGAACGGCGGCTCGTGCCGTGGAAAGGGCGTTGAAAAGCGCGCCTTTCACGCAATCATCGCAGCGAAGACAAGCGCGATGCTTTTCTCAAGCGGTCGTCGAAGCTCGCTTCTCGATGGGCTGCGGCGGTCACAAGGCAGCTTCGCGAACCGAAAGACATCGTCCGCGAAGGCAAGGCGCGATTGCCTTCCTTCGCGAACGACTTCATGCGGCTACCCGTGGTCAAGCCGAATCAATCGAACACGACCACCTGCCGAATAGCTTTTCCCTCATGCAGCAGGTCGAAGCCATGGTTGATCTCGTCGAGCTTCAGGCGTCCCGTGAGCAGCTTGTTCACGGGCAAGCGGCCTTGCGAATAGAGATCGACGTAATGGGGAATATCGCGTGACGGCACGCACGTGCCGATATAACTGCCCTTCAACGTGCGTTCCTCCGCAACGAGACTCACCGCCGGCAGCGGCCAGTTGGCGGTCGATGGCGGCAGCCCGGCGGTCACCGTCATTCCGCCGCGACGCGTGATGCGATACGCGAGATCCAGCGCGCGAGTCGAGCCCGCGAATTCGAATGCGAATTCGACGCCGCCCGAACTCAGCGAGCGAATCTGTTCGAGCGCATTGTCCTGACCCGCGTTGACCGTATGCGTGGCCCCGAGCGCGCGTGCCTGTTCGAGCTTGTCGTCGGCCAGGTCGATGGCGATGATCTGCCGCGCGCCCGCCGCGTGTGCACCGATGAGCGCGGCGAGACCGACACCGCCCAGCCCGATCACCGCCACCGACGCACCGACTCGCACCTGCGCCGTGTTGACGACAGCGCCGACGCCCGTGAGCACCGCGCAGCCGAAGAGCGCGGCATCGCCGAGCGGCACGGCGGGATCGATCTTCACGACCGAGCGGCGCGAAACGGTCGCGTACTCGGCGAACACGGAGCAGCCGAGATGATGGTTGAGCGGCTCGCCCCCATGCGAAAGCCGCCGCTCGCCGGACAGCAGCGTGCCGGCGCCGTTCGCGGCCGCGCCCGGCTCGCACAACGCCGGCCGCCCTTCGGCGCACGGGGCGCAGTGTCCGCAACTCGGCACGAACACGACGACCACGTGATCGCCCACTTTCAAATCGGTCACGCCCGCGCCGAGTTCCTCGACGATGCCGGACGCTTCATGCCCAAGCGCCATCGGCATGGGACGAGGCCGGTCGCCATTGATGACCGACAGATCCGAGTGACACAACCCCGCCGCCGCGACCTTGATCAGCACTTCGCCCGGGCCGGGCGGCGCAAGCTCGACCTCTTCGATGCGAAGCGGCTTCGATTCCGCGTAAGGCGTGGCCGTACCCATCGCGTTCAGAACTGCTGCCTTGATCTTCATTTCGTCCCCTCGATGCCGCGGTTGCCGAGTTCCTCGACAAGCACGCGAATGTTTTCCGAATAGTCTACCGGCACGATCACGAGCTGCACGCCGCCGTCCTCGAACGCGCCCTCCAGCGCCGGAACCAGCCCTTCGGCCGATTCTACGCGCCGCCCTTTCGCGCCGTAGGCATCGGCATACTTGAGGAAGTCCGGATTGCCGAAGGTGAGGCCCCAGTCGATGAACTTGTCGACGGCCTGCTTCCAGCGAATCATGCCGTACGCGTCGTCCTGAATGATGAGCACCACGAGGTTCAGCTTCAGCCGCACCGCGGTTTCCAGCTCCTGCGAATTCATCATGAATCCGCCGTCGCCGCACACCGCCATCACGCGCCGCTCGGGGTGGAGAAGCGCGGCCATCATCGCGGATGGAAGGCCTGCGCCCATCGTCGCCAGGGCGTTGTCGAGGAGCAGCGTGTTGGCGCTGCGTGTGCGGTAACAGCGCGCGAACCAGATCTTGTACATGCCGTTGTCGAGCGCGACGATGCCATCGGCGGGCATGACTTCGCGCACGTCGTGGACGATCCGTTGCGGCGTCAGCGGAAAGCGCGATTCGTCGGCGCGGTCGAGCGTGCGCTTCAGAATGCCTTCGCGCAGCGGCGCCAGCGCACCCGCGCACGGCAACCTGCCTTCGACGCGCGCGGCGAGGCGCGACAGGCTCAAGCCCAGATCGCCGACCACTTCCGCATGCGGAAAGAACACCTGCTCGACATTGGCGGGCGTGTAGCCCACATGGATCACCTGCGGCCCCTTCGGTCCCATGAAGAACGGCGGCTTTTCGACCGTGTCGTGACCGATTGCGAGGATCAGGTCGGCGCGGTCGATCGCTTCGTGCAGATAGTCGCGCTCGCTGAGCGCGGCCGTGCCCATCCACAGCTCGGTGGCTTCGTCGTTGCCGATAGCCGCGACCGTGCCCTTGCCCATCTGCGTGTTGAAGAACGGAATGCCGGTGCGGCGAATGAAGTCGGTCAACTGGCCCGCGAGCCGCGGCCGGTTGCTCGCCGCGCCGAACATGACGAGCGGCCGTTCGGCGTGCATCAGCAAGTTCGCGGCGCGTTCGATCGCGGCGTCATGCGCGACGGGCAGTTCGACCGGATGCCTGGGAACGATGCCCACGTCGTCGCTCACTTCGGTGGCCGCCACGTCTTCCGGGAGTTCGAGATGCACGGGGCCGGGACGCTCTTCGGCGGCGAGCCGGAACGCATCGCGTATGACCGTCGGAATACTCGCGCCGCTCACGATCTGCCGCGATGCCTTGGTGAGTGGCTTCATCGTCGCCACGATATCGACGATCTGGAAGCGCGCCTGCCGCGAGGTCATGATGGCCTTCTGGCCGGTGATGAGGATCATCGGCATGGCGCCGAGTTGCGCGTAAGCCGCCCCGGTGACGAGGTTCAGCGCGCCGGGACCGAGCGTCGCCATGCACACGCCCGGCTGACCGGTCAGACGACCGTGCGTGGCCGCCATGAAGGCCGCCGACTGCTCATGGCGCGTCACGATGAGCTGAATGCTCGATTTGCGCAGCGATTCCACGACATCTAGGTTTTCCTCGCCCGGCACGGCGAAGATACGATCGACGCCTTCGTTTTCGAGCGCCCTGACAAACAGGTCGGATGCTTTCATTGGCAGTCTCCTTGCAACGCGAGTTCGCGGGTCATTGCGCCGCGCTCGGTGAGAATGGTCGACAGGTCCATGATCTGCGGAAGGAAGATGCGCGGGTCCATTAGCCGGACCTGACGCACGATGGGCGCAAAGTCCATATGCGCGAGGATATCGCGTTCGAGATCGATACCCGGTGCGATCTCCGTGAGTTCGAGTCCCTCGGGCACGCGACGAAACACGCAGCGTTCGGTCACATACAGCACGGGCTGACCGCGCGCGGCCGCGAATTCGCCATTGAAAGTGATCTGTTCGACGCGCTCCACAAACTTTTTCTTCGCGCCTTCCGCGATGATCTCGAGCCGCCCGCTTTCGATCTGCACCTTGAGTCCGCCCGCCGTGAAGGTGCCCGCGAACACCACGGAGCGCGCGTTCTGACTGATGTTGATGAAGCCGCCCGCGCCGATGAGCCGCGCGCCGAAGCGGCTCACGTTGACGTTGCCGCCGCGGTCCACTTCGGCCATGCCCAGGCAGGCGAGATCGAGACCGCCGCCATCGTAGAAATCGAATTGCTGATTCTGATGCAGGAGCGCATCGACATTGATCGCGGCGCCGAAATCGAGGCCGCCGAGCGGCATGCCGCCGATCACGCCTGGCTCGGCGGTCAAGGTCAGATGACTCAGCAAGTGCTCCTCGCCCGCGACAGCCGCCACCACTTCAGGCACGCCGATCCCGAGATTCACGACGCCGCCTGGCGGCAACTCGAACGCACAACGGCGTGCGATCACCTTGCGCTCGTCGAGCACGGGGCTTTTCATCTCGCCGACCACGGCTTTCGTTTCGGCGGAGAACGCTGGGTCATAGGCCGTGCCGTATGTCTGCGGCTGCGCGCCGGCGGACGCGAGCACGATGCGATCGACGAGAATGCCCGGCACCACCACCGCGCGCGGATCGAGCGTGCCGCTTGGAACGATCCGCTCCACTTGCGCAATCACCAGACCTTTGCCGTTATGCGCGGCCATGGCGATAGCTTGCGCGTCGAGCACGAGCGCTTCGCGCTCCATCGTGATGTTGCCGTCGGTGTCGGCCGTGGTGCCGCGAATCAGCGCCACGTCGAGCGGAAAGGCTTTGTAGAGCAGCCACGGTTTGTCATCGATCTCGATGACGCTGACGAGCTCTTCCGTCGTGCTCGCGTTGATCTTTCCGCCGCCAAGCCGCGGGTCGACGAACGTACCGATTCCGACTTGTGTGATCGTGCCCGCGCGATGCGCCGCGATATCGCGGAACAGATGCGACATCGTGCCGAGCGGAAGGTTGTAGGCTTCGATCAGGTCGTCGGTCGCCATGCGTGCAAGCTTCGGCACGAGCGACCAGTGTCCGCCGATAGCGCGCCTGATGAGCCCCGGCAGCGCGATGCGGTTGAGTCCGCGCTCGCCGCCGTCGCCCGGTGCGGCGGCGAAAACGACCGTCAGATCGCGTGGCGTGGCGGAGCTTCGGAAACGCTGTTCCAGCGCGATCAGCAATTCATCGGGTGTACCGATGCCGACGAATCCCGAGCAGCAGACGGCGTCGCCGTCGCGGATCAGTCCGATCGCTTCGTCGGCGGTCGCAATCTTGTCTGTCATGGCGGGACCTCTCTAAGCCAGCAAAATCACCGGAGTGCTCCAGGCGTGGCCGCAATAAAAAGCCCGCTTAAGCGGGCGTTGGCGACGGATGTCACATTCCCGGAAACTTCACGCCGAATGTTTGGGGCTGGTGTTCAATAGCTCGATGCTGGCGTTGGTCGCACCAGTCACGCTATCCACCGTGCTCTCGCTTGCATCGAGAATGAGCTTGGGCGCAGCGCTTGCCGCATGCGCGGACGAGGCCACATCCGATATCGAAGCAATCGACTTTTGCACTTGCGACGAGCCTTGCTGCATGGCCGATTCGAACGCGCCCTTCATGCCGGAACCGTATTGCTCGTACTGGCTGCGCGCTTCCTTGAGGATGTCGGCTTCCGTCTCACGAACGATCTGGAAGAAGTGGCGCGCATAAGCGGCCGACTTCTCCGGCACTTCCGCGAACAGCGTCCACTGAAAACCCATGAAGTCGCCCGGTTTCACGTCCGAACCCGACGTGAGGACCGAGGCGCTTTCCTCGAACACAGCCTTGACCGTCTGCACATTCAGATCGGCAAGCTGTTGAAGTCCCATCGCATAGCGCTTCGTGATGCCGAAAAACGCTTCGAGTTGTGCCGTTGCCGCCGGTGCCGATGATTGAAGAATAGGAAACATTGTCCGCTCCATAAAGAGGTACGTACGAGCCGATCCGTGGGTACGGCGCCCGTTTTTGCTGCATTGCAACAATGAGTCCATCATACGGGAGTGGTCGCATGCGTCAAGCGAAGTTTTCGTGATCTTTCGGTTTCCTGATGTTTTCCATCGGCGACACCCTTGAAGCGATTCGAGCAAGATGCGTCAAGTCGAATGAACCGGTCTTGGCGCGCTTCGGAGTGGAAGCTGCTTTTCTTTCCAAAGCATTGGGACAAAGTAATGGTGTTATCGTGTATTCACAAGCATCGATGGTTCCAGGCCCCGATGTTGCTGAGACAAGTCATCTCATGCTGGCATGCAACAAGAACGTCCTCATCCGATGCATACATCAGGTGAATGGCGGCGCTTGGCGAAGCTGGCAAAATCTCCTGGGTCGTGTCGAAGGTCGAGGCGTTCGGTTGATCGCCCTAGTACGCCCGTTAATCCTTTGGACCCACCTCCATGAAGCTCCGCGTCGGTTTTCAATTGACCTATAACTGCACTCAGGCCACGCCTGCGGTGCTCATGCTCAACACGCATCCTTCCATGTCGGACAAGGTCGTCGTTGCCGATCGCATTACGTTCGATCCGCCGCTCGCGTTCACGCACTATTACGACGGCTTCGGCAACTTGTGCACGCGTATCGTGACGCCGTCTGTGGGTCCGCTCGTCGTGGCGACCGAAGGCGTGCTCGAAGTGCCCGATACGCCGGAAAGCTATCCCCTGGAAGATGGTCAACTCCCGGTCGAACAACTTCCCGACGAGTGTCTACAGTTTCTGCTGGGCAGCCGCTATTGCGAAACCGACTTGCTTTCCAACTTCGCGTGGCAACGGTTCGGCGGACTGCCGCAAGGGCGAACCCAGGTTCTCGCCATCTGTGATTACGTGCACGCACACATCAAGTTCGACTACAAGACGGCACGGCCCACGCGCACGGCTTCCGAAGCGCATCAGGAAGGCATCGGCGTGTGCCGCGATTACGCGCAACTCGCGGTGGCGCTCTGCCGCGCCCTGAACATTCCGGCGCGGTATTGCACCGGCTATATCAGCGACGTGAACCTGCCGCCGCCTTATGCGGACCAGGATTTCTGTGCATGGTTCGAAGCCTATCTCGGCGGAACCTGGCAGACTTTCGATCCGCGCAACAACGCACCGCGCACTGGCCGTGTACTCATGGCGCGCGGCCGCGATGCGACCGACGTGCCTATCAGCATGACCTTCGGGAGCGCGGCGCTGGTCGACTTCAAGGTGATTTGCGAGCCGTGCGAATGACCTTCGCGTCCACCTTCAGAACGCCCACGAATCGTCCGTTATGAAAGCGTTTCACTGCACCGACTGCGGACATCTCATCTTCTTCGAAAACGTTCAATGCGAACGCTGCGGGTCGATGCTCGGCTTCATTCCGGAAACGGGCGAGATGAGCGCATTCGTCAAGCTGAAGGGGCCTCGGTGGGAAGCGAAGCCGGCGGACGGCGACGTTCGCTACAAGCCGTGCCACAACTATTCGGTCGAAAAGGTTTGCAACTGGATGGTGCCGGAAGACTCGCCGGACCCGTTCTGTCATTCTTGCCGTCTGACCGCCGTGATCCCGAATCTGAAAGCGCCGCGCCGTCGTTATTACTGGGCCAGACTCGAAGCCGCGAAGCGTCGTTTGCTGTACACGCTCGCCGTGCTGGGATTGCGGGTCGACACACGCAAGGAGCATCCGGAAACCGGGCTCGAATTCGAGTTTCTCGAAAGCCGCCGCGGCAAAAAGGTGCTGACGGGACATCATAGCGGCCTCATCACGATGAACATCGCCGAGGCAGACGACGTGCGTCGCGAACGCGTACGCATCGCCATGCGCGAGCCCTACCGGACTTTGCTCGGTCACTTCAGACACGAGATCGGCCACTACTACTTCGATCGCCTCGTGGTGGGCGCGCGGCGAACGGCGTCGTTCCGCACGCTCTTCGGCGATGACCGGGCGAGTTACAGCGAAGCGCTTTCCCGCCACTATCGCAACGGCGCGCCTGCCGACTGGGCGACGAATCACGTCAGCGCCTACGCGACCATGCATCCCTGGGAAGACTGGGCGGAAACCTGGGCGCACTATCTTCATATCGTGGATACCACCGGCACCGCGCGCGCATGCGGCATCAACATCGCGCCGGTGAGCCGCAAAGGTCCTAACTTCGCCGCGCAAGTGCTGCCTCACTCGCCGAGTTTCGAATTGCTGATGAAGCAATGGACGATGCTGACGTACGCCATGAACAGCCTTAACCGAAGCCTCGGCATGCCGGACCCGTATCCGTTCACGCTCGCACCTGGCGCCGTGAAAAAGCTGAGGTTCATCCATCGTCTGATCGAGGCGCAGAGCCTCGAGCATGAACACGATCGCGTGGAAGCAAACTCGCCCTGAGTCCGCATTGAAGGACATTGATAGGTCAACGCGGCGATAAGTGTTCTTCGCCCGCCGCGCGACACCCTCAAGCAGATCCCACCTATTTGCTCCCGACCGCATGCGCGAACCTTCGTCCATGCCGGTTCAAGCCGCCTCCGGTACTTCGTGGGAATGGTGATTGCACCTACAAGTTGGTCAGCACGCGTTGCTCACTAGACGTGCCTGTTTTGGCTTCCTAAATTTTTTTGGATACCGCTATGCGCCTGCTTACTACACAATATGGTCTACCCCGCGTCTCATGGGGCGCCGTCATCGCGGGAGTCATCCTCTCGCTGATCGCGTACCTCATGTTGACGGTGCTCGGAACCGCTATCGGGGCATCGGTGCTGTCGCCACTGACTCAGCCCGATCCATCGCGAGGCTTCGCGTTCGGCTCCGGCGCCTACATGATCGTGATGACGGTCATCGCCGTGTTCATCGGCTCCTATTTTGCAGGGCGTTGCGCGCCGGTTCTTGGCTGGCTGCATGGCCTGCTTGCATGGGCCGTGATGATCATCGCGATGGCATACGGCGCAACGTCGCTCGTCGGCAGCGCAGTGAATGCGGCAGGCAGCATCGCATCGACCGGTGCAACGGCTACCGCCGCGGCCAACCCTTCGGCCGCAAGCGGCACGATGCTGGGTTCGCTCAAGGCGCAGGTTCAAGGCGCGGTTGCTTCCGCAACGGCCGCTGCATCCGGCCCGCAAGCTGAAGCCGATGCACGTCAGGCCGCCGATACCGCCGCACGCGGCGTCGCCCGCGCTTCGTGGTTCTCGTTCGCTGCACTTCTCGTCGGCGCGATCATCGCGATCGTGTCGGGTGGTGCGGGATTCCGTCACCAACCGCCGTTCGAAGATGCAAGCAGCAGCGCTCGCGATGACGTCGCCTTGCGCGCCGGTGCCGCAGGACGCCTTGCGCCGGACAACCGTGTCACACGCTAAACGCCCTATCCGACTGATCCACGAAACCTGGAGTCGCGCATGAGCACGCAGAATCGAACGGCGACAGGTGTCGTGGAAACGTCGACGTTGACCGCCACTGAAGAACGTCTGCACGTATCGACGGAAACGCTCGAAACCGGCATGGTGCGCGTTCGTGTCGTGACGCACACCGAGTCGCGCGAGGTGCCTGTCGTTCTGCACAACCGCACGGCACGAATAGAACGCGTTGCCCTCAATCGTTTCGTGGACGCGGAGTTTGCGCCGCGCCATGAAGGCGACACGTTGGTCGTGCCCGTGTTCGAGTACGTGCCCGTGACCGAACTGAGGCTGATGCTCAAGGAAGAAATCCGCATCACCACTGTAGTGACCGAAAAAAATGACGTGCACAGAGCCGAGTTGCAACGTCAGGAAGTCGTCGTGGAAAGGCGCGCTGGAACGGTTGGAGACTGGATTGCGGACCCCGCGATACCGTCCTCGGGCTCGGGCAAGACATCTTCCTGAGCCGTTCTTCGAAGCAACGTCTGGCCGCCATTCAAATCACTCAAAATTACCCGGAGCAAAACATGACTCAAGCAATCGTTGGTGTATTCGATTCGTTTCAGCAAGCCGAAAGCGCGGTCGCGCGTCTCGTGGAAGGCGGTCTGGACCGCGCCGACATGGAAGTGCACGCCAGTGACGAGACGAGCGGCGCGGAACGTCCCGTGGTTGCAGATCGACCAGCTTCCGCCGCCACGGAAGAAGTCGGCATCGTCGGCAAGATCGAGAATTTCTTCGGCAACATGTTTGCTGGCGACGACCGGTCGGAAGACATCGGCAACTATCAGGAAGCGGTTCGTCGCGGTGGCGCGTTACTCACGGTCAACGTGAAGGAAGAATCACAGGTGCCGCTCGTGCGTTCGACGATGCACGAGGCGGGCGTCGTGGATATCGACGAACGCGTGGCGCATTGGAAAAGCGGCGGTTATGCGGGCTTCGATGCATCCGCGAAACCGTTGACTTCGGATGAAGTGCTGGCCGATCGCCAGTCATTTGCGGTGACGCGTGAGTCGCTCGAAGTCGGCAAGCGCGAAGTCGAAACCGGCGGCGTGCGCGTTTATTCGCGCGCCACTGCAACGCCTGTCAGCGAGACCGTCAATCTGCGTGACGAGCATGCGACGATCGAGCGCCGTCCGGTCGACCGGCCCGCCACGGCCGCCGACCTGAAGGAAGGCTTCGTGGAAATTCGAGAGACGGCAGAACACGCCGTCGTCGCGAAGACCGCGCATGTCGTCGAGGAAGTCGTCGTGGGCCGGCAGGCAACCGAGCGCACCGAGACGATCAACGAGACACTGCGCGGCACGGATGTCGAAGTCGAACACGTCGAAGCCAAGAGCGTCGACCCGGTGCGTGCGATCGACGGAGTGAGCCCGGTTGCGCCTGTCAAGCCGACCTCGCATTGAGCCCGCGCGACTGACCGACGAGGAAACGCCGGCGCCGGGCTTCGTCAGCCGGCGTGCATCCACTGCAAGACCTGCCGCCAGTCCGCCTGCGTCATGACGCCGAACCAGTCGTCATGATCGGCGGTTGGCAGGAGCATGAAACGCGCGCGTTCGTGTTCGTTTGCGAAGCGGCGCGCGTGCACCACCGGGATCAGCGTATCCAGTTGCGCGCCCACGATCACGAGCGGGCCGTCGTAATGCGACACGGCGGCGACGGAATCGAAGCCGTCGTGCAGCATCCAGCGGATCGGAAAAATCGGATATTTTTCGGCGGCGACGTCGGCGAGCGAGTCCCACGGCGTGATCAAAACGACGCCCGCAAGCGCTGCTTCATTGCCCTTCACGACCTGCGCGGCCATGCCTGCACCGAGCAACTCCCCAACGAGATAAAGCGGCCCGCGCCACTGCGCGATGGTGGCCGCCAACGCTTCCCGCGATGCGGCCAGCGCCGCCTTCATCGTGCGCTCTCCCGGGCGTCTGCCGTGCCCCGGATACTCGACGATCACCACCCTGTAGCCGTCGCGCACGAACACGTCGGCGAGCGGCAATTTGGTGTCGGCCGACTCCTCGTTACCGTGATAAACCATGAACGTCCCGCGCGGTTCGCGCCCGGCCGGAGTGACGACATAGCCCGCGAATTGGTCGCGCACTTGCAACAGGTCGACGCTTGCACCGGCGTGCGGGACTGTGCGAAGATCCGGCGCGCTCGGAGTGGAAGGCAGAAGCATCCGGTCCTGCACCATAAAGAGCGTCAGCGCCGCAAGCAGATAAGCGGCAATGGCAAAGCGTAGACCGTGGGACAGCAGGGGCATGCGAATTCTCTCGTTCGACATCATCAAGCTTTTTCAGACGTTGAAAGCATAATCATTCCAGCGCCCGCGCGCCGCGAAAGCCCGTTATGCCTCACATGGCATTAAAGTCGCGCGCCGGAACGCCGATACCACGAGGACAGTCACACGCCTCGTGCAATAGCATGCATATCAGTAATTCTCGCCGATGGGCGCCGCGCGGCGGCAAACGATGGATCATCGCGGCAAGCGCGCTTTTTACCGCCGCACTCATCCGCACGCTGCTGCACCCGCTGCTTGGACCCGTCATGCCCGGAACGGCGTTTCTCATTGCCGCCGTTCTCGTCGAGTACTACTGCGGTCTAGCGCCGGCTATTTGCGTGATGCTTGCCGGACTGTGTATTGCCGACTTTCTCTTCGTGCCGCCCTATGCACGCATCGAGGACTTCGACCGCGCGGATATCAAGCTACTCGTGTCGTATCCGTTGATCACTATCGTCATGATGACGCTCGTCGAGCGGCTCAAGCGCGCGCAGTATCGCGCCGAGTTGCTCGCTTCGGTGGCGCAGTCGCGCTATGAGATGCTCTTGCGTCACGACAACGAACGCCTCATCACGCGCCGGGCGACCGAGGAAATGCACCGGATGCTCCAGCACGTCACGCAATACAACCGTTCGCTGATTCTCATCAAGGCGCTCGATCCGACGACGCGCGTCTCGCCCGCCAATTTCGTCGCGGCGGCGAATTCCCCGCTTATCGACGATGACGCGCCGCGCGCCGGCATCGCATATGGCGCCAAGCATGCCGATGCCCACGGCGAAGATATTGCCCGCGTCAGCGATGCCCTTCTGCCGGGGCTTCACCGTATCCGGTTCCAGTCGGACGAGCAGGACTGGCGGCCCGTCGAATGTGTTTGCGAGCGCTTCGCCACGCCATCCGGCGATTATCTCGTCCTCCGTTCGGCTGCCTGACCATGAACATGCCTTACTTTCCCCCCGCCCAGAACCGGGATCACGCGGTCCTGCTGCTGCACGGCCTGTCCAGTTCGCCGCTCGAATTGCGCTTTCTCGCCCGCTATCTCGGTGAAGAGGGCTTCGCAACGCACACGCCGGAGTTGCCCGGATACAGCGCGGGCGCCGGACACGCTTCGATGGAAGAGTGGCTGCGCGCGGCCGTGGCGGAATTCGACGCGTTGGCGGCGCGGCATCGGCACGTTTCGGTGTGCGGCCTGTCGATGGGCGCGGCGCTCGCCGCCGCGGTCGCCCATGAACGCCCTTCCGCGCGCGCCCTGCTGTTGCTCTCGGTCACGCTCGACTATGACGGCTGGGCCATCCCGTGGTATCGATTCCTGCTCGACTGGGCGTACTACACGCCGTTGCGTACGCGTTATCGCTATCGCGAGCACGAGCCTTATGGTCTGCGCAATGAAGCGCTGCGCACGAAGATCGCACGCGCGATGCAAAAAGGCGAGATCAGCGAAGTCGGCCCGGCATCCATTTCGATGCCCGCGCTGCACGAGGCCAGCCGTCTCGCGGCATCGGCGCGTGGCAAGCTGAAGCGCGTCACGAGCGACTGCCTCGTCATTCACGCTATCGACGACGAGACCTCGAGCCCGCACAACGCGCGATTCGTCGCGGCAAACGTAGGCGCCTCTTTCTTGCGGACCATCTGGCTCGACGACTCCTATCACATGATCACGTCCGACAACGAGCGCGAAGTGGTGGCTCGCGAATGCACGATGTTCCTGCGCGAGAGCGCATCTGCCTGCGACTCCACCGATGGCACAGGTCCCGTGATGTCGCGTGCCCTGGCGCGTCGGCTCCGGCAAACGGCTGCAGGCGCGAAAAGAGCATGAAGCGCGCGCAAACGTTCATCGCGCGCACCTGCGTGGCGCTTGCGGCCGTGCTCGCATGTGGACCGGCACACGCCGCCGACGCGGACACGCAAACGAATGGTGACTGGAAAATCTCGATCGGGCCCGGACTGTACGTGTTCCCCGAGTTTCCGGGATCGTCGCGGATCAAGGTATTTCCCTTGCCCGTGCAGGATATTTCCTGGCGCGACCGTATCTTTTCGCAAGGTCCGGACGTGCTCGGCGTCAACGTGCTGCGCGGGGAGAACTACCACGCAGGCATGTCGGTGAGTTTCGACTTTCAGTCGCGATCATCGCCCGATGACGCGCGACTCGACGGCCTGCCCAACGTGCACTACGGACCGAAGCTGCGACTATTCGCCGATTACACGTACTGGGCCTTCACCGGATCGACAGCCGTTTATCAGGACATCGGTGGCACCGGGCAAGGACTCACCGCGATGGCGGATCTCTATGTCTCCGCGCCCATCGGCAGATTGCTGCTGTCGGCGGGGCCGGGGCTGACTTGGGCCAATGGCGCTTATACGCGCACGTTCTTCGGCGTTTCACAGCCAGACAGCGTGGCGTCCGGATTGCCGCAATACTCCACCGGCTCGGGCCTGCGCGACGTCCACTTTAATCTGGCCGCTAATTACACGATCTCTTCGCATTGGTCGGCCAACCTGGTCGCAGTCGTTGGCCGGCTCGAACGCTTCGCTGCCGGCAGCCCGATTACAGAACGCAGGTTGGATGTGAACGGAATGGCCTCGGTCGCATATCGCTTCTGAACGCAATCTATCAACTTGATTACATACAGATTCGAAAGAGCTTGAGATATCGGGCCTCACGCGCTTGCTTTGGAAATAAACTCCGCGCATTTAGTAAGACGTGAACTTGACGTCCCTTACGTTCCATCGCAACGTGCGTTAGCGCACAAAACCAGCCACGTCGCTGGCCATACTTGACCCACGTGACCTTCTTCACGTCTGAAAGGCTGCAATTTTCACCGCGACTTATTCAGTAACTGCATTATTTTGAATATGGCACATTGTGCGTGCCCTGCTTCGCCAAAACGGAATGAATATCTAATTCACGATGATCGCGAACGCCTTCAAAAATTGGATGCCCGACGAACTCTTCCTCCGTCTGCAGCATCGCAGGAAGATCGGGCGATTCCCGAGTCTTGCAAATCCCGAAACCTTCAACGAGAAAATGCTCCGGCGCAGTCTGAACCCGGACGCGCGCTTTACCGATCTGGCCGACAAGCTCATTGTGCGTGACTTCGTCAGGCGCGTGATCGGCGAAGAACATCTGATTCCGCTGCTCAAGGCGTCCGAGCTCTTCACCGAAGAGGATTTCGAGGCGTTGCCCGACTCCTTCGTCATGAAGGCCAATCACGGCAGCGGCTTCGTCAAGATCGTCCGCGACAAAGCGGAAACGAGTTATCAGGAACTGAGGACGCTTGCCGACCGGTGGCTTGCAACCGACTTTTCCAGAACCGGGCGCGAGCGGCATTACCGCGCGATTCAACCACGGCTGCTTTTCGAAGCCCTGCTTCTCGATGAACAAGGCAACATTCCCGCCGACTTCAAGATCCACTGCTTTAATCCCGAAGAAGGACCTTCCAAGCTGTTTGTCCTGCTGATCTCCGATCGCTATACGGGCCATCCGCGCGGAGATTTCTTCGATGAATCGTGGAACCACCTCGACATCAGGATCGGACACTATCCGCGTAGTGCGACGCCTTGCGAGCGCCCGGCCAACCTCGACGCGATCCTCGCCAAGGCGAAAGCGTTGTCGGCATCCTTCGACTATGTGCGCGTGGATCTTTATGCACCCGACTGCAAGATCTTCTTCGGCGAAATGACCTTCACGCCGGGCGGTGGACTATATCCCCTCTTCCCGGACAGCGTGGATTATCAGTGGGGGCAAATGTTGCAGGCAGCGCCTCTCTTATCTACGCCGAAAATGTCGACGCGGACGATCGGGTGAATCGGCGTGTGTACGGTTGTCGAAACGCTGACACCACCCGCATTGGTCACTCAGGCGTGACGTGAACACACTGAGCCATCGGTTCACGTCACGTCACATCGTTTCCCTAAGGCTCTTTCTCTTGAACAACGTCGCGTCTGCGGTTGCGTTGCATTTCGCAAGCCTTCGCTAACCCGAAGCGTTCGTGCGTTATCGATGGTTCAAGATTTCGATCACGCTCTTTGCATTGTCTTTACGACGCATTCACGTTTTTTCATATTGCCGCCTCACAAAGCGCCGTTAAGGAAAAGCGTTTGCGCAACTCTGTAGTTCGAGAAGCGACCTGCAAATCCCGGCCGAATTCGTTCAGACTCGAAGTGTTCCGCGTAGTCCCTGGCGTCAACGCAGTCATCGCTTAACGCAGGTCTCGAGGGCTCTCGACCGCGCCTCTGGTCAAGGCAGCGCAGGCATCCTTTCGCCTTCGATTTATTAGTTCGCATTCCTACTATGTCTAAAGAATGGCGATTTTATCGCAGAGTAATTGGAGTTTTCCGCGAGAAGGCGGATTAGCATATTCGATGATTGATCGACGTAGATTTTTAGCTAGCCTGGGCGCGTTGTCCGGAACCTATACATTGGCCGCCTGCGGAGGCGGAAGCGAAAGCGACGTACCGAACTCGACATCGAGCGCTTCCGGGCGGTCCAGACAACTGAATCCCACTGCAAGAGCGGAGTCGCAAGGCCCATCGCCGGATGGCACGACCATTCCTGACGCAACCGCGATCGTGGACAAACGCGGCTCCGTCTGGACGGTGAATAACGGCGTCGTATTTCAGAACGACACGGCAATATCCATTGCCAACGTTTTGATGCTTCTCTGGTCGGGCGGCAAGATCTATCAGAGAAACACGAGCGGGCAATTCTATGTGTGGTCGAATGACTGGCTACTTTGCCGCGACCCGCGCACACCACTCGCAGCGCAATCCGGCATGTTCTTCGGCATGAACGGTCATTACGATTATCTCTACACGCCCGCGCAAACCATCGCTATTTTGAATGGCATGGGTTGCAGTATCTATCGGCTCGGGTGCAATGAGACGTCGGCTGAACTCAGACCTGTCGCAAGGATGGCGAGGGCCATGAACGGAACGGGCATCGAACTGTTCTGTCTGATTCAACAAGGTTTGACGGATGACTGGGGTAACCTGTTCGGGAGCGAGGCCGCGGCATACGCCAAGGCCTACAGCACAGGCGTGACGGTCGCGAGCACGCTGAAGCCGTACGGCGTGACGATGTACGAATGCGGCAACGAACTCACGCGCCGAGCTCAGACTGTAATCGACTCGAATCGCGCCGGAACGGATGTCGCCGACTTCAACAACGATAACTGGCCGGTCATGCGCGGCGTCATGCGCGGATTGATCGACGGCGTGAAGGCCGCGCAGCCCGACGCCATGTGCGGCATCAACTTCTGCGTGGCGGATATCGGTGCGTCGGACGCGTTATGGGAAGGCAATCAGCCGGACGGCACGAGCGGTCATCCGGTAGTCCGCTGGGACATGACGACATGGCATAACTACGAGGTCTATGGCGATTTGTTCGATATCGGTTCGGATGGCGCGGGCCCGCACTTCGACCTGCCGCAATACTGCAAGGCGCGTTACGGCGTTCCCTTCATGATTACCGAGTGGAATGCCAATCCCGAACAAAGCGACGACTACCGGAGCGCGTTCGTGCAGTCCCGATTGCAATCGTTCTACGACGCCCGCAAGACGCACAACATTCAATCCACCATGTATTACGTGCTCGACAGCGGCGACCACACCTTCGGCATCATGCACAACAGCGTGCCGATCTTGCCGACGTATCTGAGCTTCGTGAATTTCGTCCGCTCGCATGCGGATTCCTGATGCCGCGCAAACCGCATCACGTTGCGATCTCGCGCGCTTCGCCCGCACACGCCTCGACCAGAATGGCCTCCAGTTCCGCGTGCAACGTGCGGTTGTTGAAGTTCGTTTCGATAGTGTGCCGCGCGGTCGCGCGCATCTTGTCGGTGTCGATCTGTCCTTTGGCGATTTTTTCGAGCGCGGCGGAAATGCTCGGCCCCGAACGCTCGTCGACGAGCACGCCGGTCTCGCCATCCACCACGAGCTCGGGAATGCCGCTATGACGCGTCGCGACGACGATCGCGCCGGTAGCCATTGCTTCCATGATCGACACCGGAATGCCTTCCATGTCGCCGTTGGCGGCCGTCACGGACGGCAGCAGAAACACGTCGGTGCGCTTTAGTTCCGCGAACACTTCGTCCTGTGCGCGCGCGCCGAGAAAGTTGACCGGATTGCGGTTATTCGCGGCCATCGCGCGCAAGTCGGCCTCAAGTGGGCCGTAGCCGATCACGTTGTATTCCACGGGCAGGCTGCAATCGCGAACGCCGGCAATCGCATATTCAAGGCCTTTTTTCTCGACGAATCTTCCCACGCTCAGCACTTTGAGCGGGCGTCCGGGCTTCTGCTTGTCGGTGGCAAGCGGCAGTTGCTCGACATCCACTCCCACGTGATGCACGAGCGTCCGCGATGCAGGCGCGCCCCAGTCGATCAGGCGCATCCGCCAGAATTCGCTGACCGGGAGCGACAGCGACCCCCTTCCGAAGAGCTGCTTGTAGTGCGGCAGATAACGCTTGACGAGCGCTTCGTCGCTCATGTCGAAGCCATGAAAGACGGTGGAGATAGGGCCTTCAAAGTAGCCCGCATCGCGCAGATACATGGCGCGCACGCCGAGGGGACCGAAATGTGCGATCACCGCATCGAAACTTTCGTGCGACATCGCTCCGCCGCCCGAGAGGTCGAACAGCGTCGAGCGGCAACCGGATGTCGCCGCGCGCCAGGCCACGCCGATGCGTTTGCGTCCTTCCGGCGTTGACAGTGAGCTCAGTCCGAAGCGCGCCAGATGCGCAATGCGTGCCGCCGTGCCCTGTTTGCGACGAAATATGCGTAATTCGATCTGGCCTTTGAGCGGATCGTCGGCGCCTTCGTCATAGCGCGCGGCAAGGACGACCACATGATGTCCTCGTTCCGCGAATCCCGCGATCTGACGGACCACGAAGGTTTCCGATGCAACAGGATAGCTGTCGACAACAAACGCGATTTTCATGCGCCTCTCCGCTTCCGCATCATTATTCATGTTGCGGGTACGCTAGTAAGGGGGACGAATCAAATGGTGTGCACGCTTGCCATGCCTTGTTGTCCACACCTGCCCATCGTTCGATAGTGCTCAGGCCAGCATAGTCCAAAATGCCACGCATTGTTGCTTTGCCGCTGGCGCTTCGTTCATCGGTGCCTTTATCTTTGCGCGTCGATGCGCAATTACGCACACCGATGGATCATGCTTTCATCGCGGCAAGTTCCAGACCATGTTGAACAAAGGCGTGAGTCACGCCTTAGGGCCGACAACATGAGCAAGCAATTTGCCAGACCGTCGAACGCAACATACTCGCGCACACGCCAACGCTCGCGATCGCTTAAGGAATGAACGAAGCAGCCACTGTTTAAATTCCACACGTTATGTATTTTTCGTGGAATAAGTGCTCACTATTCGTCTGGATATTGTAAAGAGGCACCGGGACGGTCGCTTCGGCCTCTTAACGGACGCGATCCTATCGCCTGCGCCCGAGCATCGACATACCCGCAAACTGTGCCGCGTCGCCAAGCGCTTCTTCCACGCGAATCGCCTCGTTCCACTTGGCCATGCGTTCCGAGCGCGAGAACGAGCCGACCTTGAGCTGGCCCGCATTCCAGCCAACGGCAAGATGCACGATGGTCGTATCCTCCGTCTCACCCGAGCGCGCCGATACGATCGTGCCAAACCCCGCGTTCTTTCCCGCTTCCAGCGCCGCATGCGTCTCCGTCACCGTACCCGCCTGATTCAACTTGATGAGGACAGCGTTGACATCGCGTTGCTCGGCGGCCTTTGCGATGCGCGCCGCGTTCGTCACGAGGTAATCGTCGCCGATCACCTGCACGCGTTCTCCCACCGCTGCCGTGAATCGGCGCAAGCCGGCCGCATCGTCCTCGCTCAACGGGTCTTCCATCGACACGATCGGGTAACGGTCGCACCATCGGAGCATCAGTTCGCACATGGCGTCGCTGTCGAGCTCGCGGCGCTCCAGGCCGAGCTTGTAACGCCCGCCCGAGCCGAATTCGGATGCGGCGATATCGAGCGAAATGGCGACTTGCTCGCCCGGAACGAACCCCGCTTCTTCGATAGCCGCGACGAGCGTATCCAGCGCCGCTTCGTTGCTCTCGAACACGGGCCAGTGCCCGCCTTCGTCGGCGACACCGGCAAGATGACCACGCTTCGCCATGATCCTGCCCGCAGCCAGATAGACCTCGGCGGTCATCTCCAGCGCTTCGTCCAAACTTTTCGCGGATGGCGCCATGACCATCAGGTCCTGAATGTCGATACGCCGGCCAGCGTGCGCGCCGCCGCCGAAGATCTGGATTTCCGGGATCGGAATGCTGACGGTTCGGCCGTTGGCGACATAAGCCCACAGCGGCTGCCGACGGTCGGCCGCCGCGGCATGCAGAACCGCAAGCGACGTCGCGATCAACGCATTGCCGCCAAGCCGCGATTTGTCCTCGGTGCCATCGAGTTCGATCAGACGCGCATCGATTTGCGTCTGCCCGAGCGCATCCATGCCGATCAGCGCCGCCGCGATTTCATCGTCGATACCGCGTAACGCATCGCTCACGCCGAAGCCGCCCAGCGCGGCCGCCCCGTCGCGCCGATCCACCGCCTCGAAACGCCCGCGAGAAGCGCCCGCCGGGGCCATGCCGCGTCCTTTGGCGCCGCTTGCCAGCGTCACTTCCACTTCCACGGTCGGACGTCCGCGCGAATCCCAAATGCGGCGGCCGTGGACGGATGTAATCGCGCTGCTCATATTCAGACTCCCGCGGGTTTATCGATGGATGCCGCCTCGTTCCAGCGCTTTCGCCATTGCGCAAGGGAATCGACCGGTTCGATGAGAAGGCCGCGCGCAAGTTCGCGCACCGCCTGTATGTCGGCTGGATCTTGCAGATACTCGACGGGCGATTTGCCATCGACCCGCGCGAGCAACAACGCCGGCAAGAGCCGCGCGCAACGCAGATCTATCCGTTCCGCTGGTTCCCAATCGACGGCCGCCAGATATCGACCGCTCAGTGCGTCGAAGCTTCCGGCATAGCGTTCACGCCAATGCGGATTGAGAAAGCTCTTCAGGACGAGGTGATTCAGGCAGAACGCGAGGTCGAAGGCCGGATCGCCGTAGGTTGCGCATTCGGCATCGAGAAAGACGGGGCCGTCGGCACCGCACAGGATGTTCTTCGGGCTCACGTCGCCATGAACCAGCGCGATGCGCGCAGCCGAAACCGAATCCGCCAGATCGCCGAGTGTGTTCGCCAGGTCGGGATGACGCGCGGCTGTCGCCCGCAGATAAGGCTCGATGCGGATGGACTCGAAGGTATCGTGATTCGCGAACTGCGCCGCGAGCGCAGCCGAACCCGCGCTTCGCTCATGAATCTGCGCAAGAAGGAAACCGACTTGCGCGGCGAAGGTGTCGTCGATCTCGCCTTTCAGCAGCTTCGCCTTCCAGACGGGGTTATATTCCGCCGGAAGATACGCCATCGCGAAGCAGCCGAGCGGCGCATCTTCGAACAGAAGCGCAGGCACCGCGTGCGGCAGCCAGGTCGCGACACAGCGCAGCCACGCGGCTTCGGCGGCATTGCGGCTGACGGGCGCATGCCAGTCCGCCGCGACCTTGAGCTTGCCGAGCGCGCGCTTGATGCAGAACGTGGCGCGGCGCGCATCGACGCGCCAGATATCCGAAGACACGCCACCCGTCAGGCGCGTGAAGCGCGGTTCTTCGTCGGCATCGAGCAGGCGATGCTGGCGCAACGCGTCAACAAGGTGCGCGAGGTCGGTGGCTTCGGTCATCGAATGTCGGCCGGGCGTTTGGCGAGTTCGGCAAAGTAGGTCCCGGCCTCATGTTATGGGATCGCGCAAGCAGGTGCAACGCGGATGGTAAAGTCACCAGACCATCACATCCGAGGACCGCATATGCGTCTCTTGCTCGCACTCATCCTTCCGTGGCTGCAGTTCTTCACGATCGGCCGACCGATTGCCGGCATCATTTGCCTGCTTCTTCAGATCACGTTGATTGGCTGGATTCCCGCCGCGATCTGGTCGGTCTATGCGCTCAGCCAGTACAACACCGAGAAAAAAATCCAGCGCGCCTTCGGAGCGCGCGGCTGACAGGCAGAACGCGCGGGCGTCAATGGGAATGGCGCGGAACATCGGCGCCACGGCATCCCACGAGAAAGTCGAAGTCGCAGCCCTGATCGGCTTGCAAAACGTGATCGATGTACAGCTTGCCGTAGCCGCTCGTGTTCTCGCCCGCTTTGCGCGGTTCTTCCGCCCAGCGGGCGAGACGCGTCCTCAGCGTCTCGTCGCTGATGTCCAAATGCAGGCGCCCCGCGAAGCAGTCCATCTCGATCCAGTCGCCTTCTTCCACCACCGCGAGCGGACCACCGGCGCGCGCTTCGGGCGCTACATGCAGCACCACCGTGCCGTAAGCCGTGCCGCTCATGCGGGCGTCGGAGATGCGCACCATGTCGGTCACGCCCTGCGCCAACAGCTTCGGCGGCAAGCCCATGTTGCCGACTTCGGCCATGCCCGGATAACCCTTCGGGCCGCAGTTCTTCATGACCAGGATCGAATCGGCGGTGACGTTCAATTCGGGATCGCCGATCCTCGCCTTGTAATCGTCGAAGTTCTCGAACACGACCGCCCGGCCGCGATGCTTGAGCAACGCCGGCGTCGCGGCGGACGGCTTGAGCACCGCGCCGTTCGGCGCGAGATTGCCTCGCAAAATGCACAGCGCGCCGTCTTCCACGAGCGGGCGGTCGAGTGGACGAATCACCTCGGCGTCGTGGATGGGCGCGTCTTTCGTGTTGTCCCAGAGTGAGCGGCCGTTGGCCGTCAGCGCGTCGGGATACGGCAGCAAGCCCGCTTCGCCCAGACGCCGGATCACGCCGGGCAAACCGCCCGCGTAGTAAAACTCTTCCATCAGAAAGCGTCCGGACGGTTGCAAGTCGACGAGCGTCGGCGTGCCGCGGCCGATGCGCGTCCAGTCGTCGAGTTCCAGGTCCACGCCGATACGGCCGGCAATCGCCTTCAGATGGATGGTCGCATTCGTCGATCCGCCAATGGCCGCGTTGACGCGAATCGCGTTTTCGAACGCCTGCCGCGTGAGGAGTTTCGAGAGCCGCAAGTCGTCGAGCGCCATCTCCACGATCCGCATGCCCGACATGTGCGCGAGCACGTAGCGCCTGGCATCCACCGCGGGAATTGCCGCGTTGTGCGGCAAGGTCACGCCGAGCGCTTCGGCCATGCACGCCATGGTGGATGCCGTCCCCATGGTGTTGCAGGTTCCAGCCGAACGCGACATGCCCGCTTCCGCCGACATGAATTCATGCAGCGTGATCTTGCCCGCCTTCACCTGCTCGCTCAGTTGCCACACGACGGTGCCCGAACCGATATCGCGACCCTGATGCTTGCCGTTGAGCATCGGGCCGCCGCTGACCGCGATCGCGGGCACGTCGCAACTCGCCGCGCCCATCAGCAAGGCGGGCGTGGTCTTGTCGCAGCCGACCAGCAGCACGACGGCATCGACGGGATTGCCGCGAATGGATTCCTCTACGTCCATGCTGGCGAGATTGCGCGTCAACATGGCTGTAGGCCGCAGATTCGATTCGCCGTTGGAAAACACCGGAAACTCCACCGGAAAGCCGCCCGCCTCGAAGACGCCGCGCTTCACGTGCTCCGCGATCTTCCTGAAATGCGCGTTGCAAGGCGTGAGTTCCGACCACGTATTGCAGATGCCAATAATCGGCTTGCCCTGAAACTCGTGGTCCGGAATGCCCTGATTCTTCATCCAGCTTCGATACATGAAGCCATTCTTGTCCTGGGTTCCGAACCATTGAGCGGAACGGAGCAGGCGTTTTTCATTGGGCATGACGGATTCTCGACGAGGGTGGCAGGGTGTGCGTGCTTATGTGCGTGCTTCAGGTTCTGGGGACCATCGCGAGCGGCTCGGCTTTGCTCGCGGCATCGGGCGGCAAAGGCGTGCGCGGCTCTTTCGATCCGATGCCTTCGCCGAGCTTCGTCCCATTCGATTTACGGCGCGCGGCATGACGTTCGATGACTCGCTGCAGCAGACAGAACGCGCACAGAAGCGCGCCGATCACGATGCGCGTCCACCATGAACTGAGCGTGCCGTCGAAGGTAATCAAGGTCTGGATGGTGCCGAGAATGCCGACGCCGAACACCGAACCGATCACATAGCCCACGCCGCCCGTGAGCAAGGTTCCGCCGATCACCGTCGCGGCGATGGCGTCGAGTTCCATGCCCTGCCCTTGCAATCCGTAGCCCGAGAGCACGTATAGCGTGAACACCACGCCGCCGAGCGCCGAGCAGAAACCCGAGAGCGCATAGACGCCGACCTTGGTGCGCGCGACGGGCAAGCCCATCAGCAGCGCCGAGCGTTCGTTGCCGCCGACCGCATACACGTTGCGTCCGAAGCGCGTGAAGTGGGCGACGAAGATCGCCACGATCAGCGTGACGATGGCGATCAGCGCGCCCGTCGTGAGCGACGCGCCGCCGACATCCACATGAAAGGCGGACAGCGCGCGGAACGTGGAATCGGTGATGGTGATGGATTGCGTCGTGATGAGAAAGCAGGCGCCGCGCGCGAGGAACATCCCGGCCAGCGTGACGATGAACGGTTGCAGCCTGAAGAAGTGGATGAGCGCGCCCATCGCCGCGCCATAGCAGGCGCCGAAGGCCAGCACGAGCGGCACGATGATCCACACCGGCCAGTGCAGACGTTCGGCGAACACGGCGCACAGGATCGTCGTCAAAGCGACGACCGAGCCGACCGACAAGTCGATGCCGCCCGACACGATCACGAACGTCATGCCAATGGCGACGATCAGCAAGAACGCGTTGTCGATCAGCAAGCCGAGCAGCACTTGCAGCGAGAAGAAGCCGGTGTACATCACCGAGCCGAAGCCGAACAGAGCCGCGAACAGAACGACGGTGACGACGATAGGCAAGATGCGCGGGTCCGTCAGACGGTCGAAGAAACTTTTCATCGGGATGCCTCCGCGAGCGGCTGTTTCGAAGCGGACGGAAAGACGCGTCGCAACTGCCGCATCAGCACGGCGCGCGCGGTGGACGACTGAATCACGCTGACGACGAGCACCACCGCTGCCTTCACCACGAGCGTCGCTTCGGGCGGCACGCCGATGGAATAAGTCGTGTAGGTGAGCGTCTGGATGATGAGCGCGCCGAGCACCGTGCCTGCAAGACTGAAGCGCCCGCCGAGCAGCGAAGTGCCGCCGAGCGTGACGGCGAGAATCGCGTCGAGTTCGAGCAGGAGACCGGCGTTGTTGCCGTCGGCGCTGCGCACGTTCGAACTGGCGAGAATGCCCGCCATGGACGCCGTCAATCCGGAGAATGCATACACGCCGAACACGATCACGTTCGAGCGCAAGCCGACGAGCCGGGTTGCAACCGGATTCACGCCGATAGCCCGAATGAAAAGCCCGAGCGCGGTGCGATCGACGAGAAGCGCCGTGAGGATGAGCGCGCCCGCCGCGATCCACACGGAACACGGGACGCCCGCCAGATAGCCGCCGCCGACCATCAAATAAGCCTGCGCGCCGATCGGGATGATCTGGCCGCCCGTCAGCAACTGCGCGACGCCGCGTCCCGCAACCATCAGGATGAGCGTCGCGATGATCGGCTGCATGCCGATGAACGCCACCAGCAAGCCGTTCCACATGCCCGAGAGAACGCCGGCCGCGAGCGCCGCCGCGATGGCAAGCGTCACGCGGGAAGGATCGTCGGCGAGGATCGTGGCGGCCGTCGCGCCGGCAATCGCGACGATCGCGCCCACCGAGATATCGATGCCGCGCGTCGCTATCACGAGCGTCATGCCGAGCGCGACGAGCACGAGCGGCGCCGCGCGATTCAGGATATCGACGGGCGCGCCGAACAGGTGGCCATCGAGCATGGCAATCGACAGGAACCGCGGGTTATGCGCCAGATCGAGCAGACACAGCGCGACGAGCGTCACGCAGGGCCACACGAGCGGATGCTGCAAGACACCTTTGATACGGTTCATTGCGATCCTCCCGCGATCAGCCGATACACCTCGTCTTCCGAGGTCGTATGTCCCGCGACCTCGGCGACCTTGCGCCGGTCGCGCAACACCGCAATCCGGTGACTCACGCGCACGACCTCGCTCACTTCGGACGAGATGAAGAGAATGCCGAGCCCTTTCGCGCAGAGCGCGAGCACGCGGTCCATGATCTCGAACTTCGCGGCCACGTCTATGCCGCGCGTCGGTTCATCGAGAATCAGCATGCGCGGCTCCGTTGCAAGCCAGCGCGCGAGCAGCACCTTTTGCTGATTGCCGCCAGAGAGCAGACCGATAGGCTGCTCGGCATCGCGCGCCTTGATGCCTAGCTGCTCGATATAGTCGTCGGCGATCTCGCGTTGCTTCGCCTTCCGAATGCAGCGCCAAAGCCCGAGCCGCGCCTGAAGCGCCAGAGTGATGTTCTCGCGAATCGACAGGTCCGCGACAATGCCTTCCTTCTTGCGATCCTCCGGGCAATAGCCGATGCCCTGACGCACCGCATCGCGCGGCGAATGCAGCTTGACCGGTTTGCCGGACACCTTCGTCGCGCCTGCATCGGAACGCTCCGCGCCGAAGAGAAGCCGCGCGGTTTCCGTGCGCCCCGAACCGAGCAAGCCCGCGAGCCCGAGTATCTGACCCGGCTGCACGTCGAGATCCACGGGATTCATCAAGCCGCGACGGCCCACGCCGCGCATTTCGAGAAACGGCGCAGCCGCGCCTCGTTGCGCGGGCGGCTCGGAAGCCGCGCGCTTCAGGCGCTCGGTCATGCGTTCGTGGCCCACCATCTTCGACACGAGCAGTTCGACCGGAAGATCTTTCGCGAGATATTCGCCTTCGCGCTCGCCATTGCGCATGACCGTGATGCGATCCGATACCGCATAGGTCTGTTCCAGAAAGTGCGTCACGAAGAGAATCGCGAGACCTGAATGGCGGAGCTTGCGCAACACGTCGAAGAGGCGCGTGACTTCGCCGTCGTCGAGACTGGAGGTCGGTTCATCGAGGATCAGGACGCGCGCATCGACCGACAAGGCACGCGCAATCGCCACCATCTGCTGCACGGCGATGGGATACGTATCGAGCGATTTCGTGACGTCCACCGAAACGTTAAGGTCCGCGAGCGCCTTTTGCGCCCGCATGTGAATGCTCTTCCAGTCGATCGCGCCATGCCGCTTCAACTGTCTGCCCGCGAAAACGTTCTCCGCCACCGAGAGATTCGGACACAGGTTCACTTCCTGATAGAGCGTGCGAATTCCGGCGGCTTCCGCTTCCATGGGCGCGGCGAAATTCACGGGACTGCCACCGAGCCGGATCTCGCCTGCATCGTGCTCGTGGACGCCCGTCAGCACATTGATGAGCGTCGATTTGCCGGCGCCGTTCTGCCCCATCAACGTATGAATCTCGCCCGGAAACAAACGAAAATCGACGTTGTGCAGTGCGCGCACGCCGGGGAACGACTTGGACAAACCGATGGTTTCGAGCACGGGTGTGTCGGTCATGGATATCGCCGGAAAGGGAATGAGTCGTCCATCGCGCTCACATGATGGCGCGATGGACGTGCGATGGCGCCCGAGCTTCAGTATTTGCGCTGCGGCAGCGTGGCAGCGGCAACGCTCATCGGGAAAATGGTCTCTTCGGTCACGATACGCTTGGGCAGTTCCTTGCCCGCGACCACATCCTTCACCGCGGTCATCAACTGCGGGCCGAGCAGCGGACTGCATTCCACGTCCACGTTGATCTTGCCCGCGACCATGGCGTCGAAACCGCCCTTGGTTGCATCGAACGAGACGACCGTGATGTCCTTGCCCGGCTTCATGCCCGCCTCCTCCATTGCCTGAATGGCGCCGAGCGCCATGTCGTCGTTATGCGCGTAGACCACGTTGATCTGCTTGCCGTAGGTCTTCGCGAAGGCTTCCATGACCTGCTTGCCGCCAGCGAGCGTGAAGTCGCCGCTTTGCGAGGCGATCACCTTGAACTTGGGATCGTTCTTGATGACTTCGAGCAGACCCGCACGCCGGTCGTTCGCCGGCGCCGATCCCACCGTGCCCTGCAACTCGACGATATTGATCGGCCCCTTCTCGTTCTTGTAGCGTTCTTCCAGCCACTTGCCGCCGCGCCGGCCTTCTTCGAGGAAGTCCGAGCCGATCATCGTCACATAGAGCGACTTGTCTTTCACGTCGATGTTGCGGTCGGTCAGGATCACGGGAATCTTGGCGTTTTTCGCTTCGATGAGAATCGGCTCCCAGCCCGACTCGACGACCGGCGAGAACGCGATCACATCGACCTTCTGCGCAATGTAGGAGCGTATGGCCTTGATCTGATTTTCCTGCTTCTGCTGGGCGTCGGAGAATTTGAGGTTGATGCCCGCGTCTTTCGCGGCGGACTTGACCGAGACCGTATTGGCCGTGCGCCAGGCGCTCTCCGCGCCGACCTGTGCGAAGCCGAGCGTGATCTTCTTGTCGTCGGCGTGTGCATTCACACTCGCGGCGAGTACCAGCACCGAACCAAGCATTGCGCCGAGCACCGCGCGTCGGGTCTGTTTCATGGCTGTCTCCTGATTGGATCATGTGCGCCGCGGCTCGAAGTCCGGGGTCGAAGGCTCAGGCTGAGCCCCGGGCAAGGTTAGCCCTCACTCCCATGATGGTCCAATCACTTATTCAGCGATCCCGATACCAATGTTGATATAGTGGAAAACGCGATTCGGGCTAACCCGGTCAGGCGCTCAGGGCATCGGCGGATACGCCGTATACTTCGGCGGCGGCGTCGTGAAGCGCATGCAGCACCACGGTCGCCGCGGGCGAGAGCGCATGCGCTTGCCGCGTGATGATGCCGAATGCATCCATGCGGCAAGGCAGGTCGATTGCAAGACGCTTGAGCGTGCCGAAGCGCTCGTATTGCCGCGCCACTTCATCGGGCATGACGGCGAGCATGTCGCTCTGCAACAGAAGGCTCGAGATCGCCAGAAAGTTGTTGGTGTTGACCACATTCCGCGGCGGGTTCAGCCCAAGCTCCGCGAACGCCATGTCGATACGATGCCGCAAGACACTCCCCGGCGGATGCAGCACCCATTCGGCGTCGGCGATACCGCTCATGGTGAGCCCCGCAATCTGTTCGAGCGGATGCCCGGGGCGCACCACCACGCACAGCGGTTCATCGGCGATGGGCGCGTATTGCACGGCGGGCTTCAGTTGCACGTGCTGCTGGAGCACGCGGCCGATCATCACATCGAGTTGCCCCTGCGTGAGAAGCGGCAGCATGACATCGGAAGTCTCCACCTGCAGCCAGATTGCAGTTGCGGATACTGCGCCTTCACGCGTCCGATGGCGAGCGGAACCATTCTGGCCGCCGCCGCCGCGATCACGCCGACGCGCACTTCGCCCACCAGACCGGCGCGCAAGGCGGCAATCTCGTCTTGCGCCTTGTTGAGATTCGACAGCACCATGCGCGCATGACGGATCATCACTTCGCCGTAGAGCGTCGCCTGCATGCCGTGCGGCGTGCGATCGAAGAGACGCACGTCCAGCACATCTTCGAGTTCCTTCAGAAGCCGCGATGCCGCTGGCTGCGTCATGCCGAGGACATCGGCGGCACGGCGCACGTTGCCCTCTTCCTCCATCGCGGCGAGCAACAAGAGCTGGCGCGTCTTGAGCCGCGCGCGCACGAACCAGTTCGAGTGTCCCTGTGTCAATGCCGTCTCCCGGTTTTATGTTCGTGGTCGCCCGATGCCTGGCGTTATCGCCCGGCGCGCAACTCGCGCACGCCACGGCCGAGCCTGCGGCGCAGCAAGGTGCGCAAGGTCGCCGTATCGGCATAGCCGACTTCGCTTGCAATCTTCTCGATGTCGTAGCCGATAGCGACGAGGTGCTGCGCGCGTTCTATGCGCAAATCCTGAAAGAACGCCAGCGGCGACTTGCCGAGCACCGACTCGGTACGGCGCTGCAACGTGCGCGGCCCGACCGACAAGGCACTCGCCGCCGCCTGAAGCGAAAAGCCCGCCGCGAGATTGTCGCGCGCCCATCGCTCGAAACGCGCGACTAAAGGGTCGGCATGCGCGAGATGATCGGGGATGATGTATTCCGCCTGCGACGCACGCTTGTCGATGAGCATCATGCGAGCGACACGCGTCGCCAGTTCGGGACTCGCCTGACGCAGCAACCATAGCGCGAGATCGAGATGACCCATTGCGGAGCCCGCCGTGACGACGCCTTGCGATGCGACGACCATGCGCGAATCGTCGAGCATGACGGCCGGATAGCGCTGTCGGAAAAACGGTGCAAGCGACCATGTGGTCGTGGCCTTGCGATGATCGAGCAAACCGGCTTCGGCCAATATGAACGTGCCGATGCACGCCGCCGCTACGCCCGCGCCCGCCGTGTGCCGCGCTTGCAGATAAGCGATCGCCTCGCGCGTGTCGCGACGCTCGAGCGCCTCGGCAAGCCGCTCCGGCTGCCTCACGTTCAGCGCGGGCACGACGATCCAGTCCGGCGACGGCGCGCTGCTCGCCAATTCGACCGAAGTCGACAAGCCATGCGCGGTGCGAATACGTCTGCGCATGCCGATGAGCCTCACCTCGAACGGCGCGGCCTCGAACCCTTGCGCGGCGGCCACTTCATTGGCCATCGAAAAGGTATCGAGAAACACGGTCAGTCCGGTGTCGAACAGGCCGTCGAGCGCGAGGATTGCCAGTCTCATGTCGCAAATAGTGCTAATAATGTCATTTGCGACTATAGCCCCGTGCGCCCGGGCCGTCTAGACTGCACAGCAATCACACGCCATTGGAGCGCCCATGAGCCATCCGAAACCTGCCGACCTCGACCGCCCTATCTGGGAGGCGCTGACGACCCGACACGCACACCTCGCGCTCGGCGACACGCTCGTTCGTCGATATCATCCCGACGTCGCGCCGTTCGCCGCGCTGGCAACCGCAACGCCGGATGCGTATGACGCCCTTCACCGCCTTCTGCAGCCTGGGCAGCAAGTAGCCTTGCTCTCCACGCAGCCCTTGCCGTCATACGATGCCTTGCAGATAACGCGTGTCGGCATCCTTCATCAGATGGTCGCGAACACTCGCAAAGCGCCCAAAGCCGCAAGCGTCGAAAAGCTGGATGTGATCCGACTCACCCAGGCAGATAACGACGACATGCTGGATCTTGCCGGAAGAACGCGGCCCGGGCCGTTCTCCGTACGGACCCGCGAGACGGGCAATTACATCGGCGTGCGAGACAACGGGCGGCTCATTGCAATGGCCGGTGAACGCCTGCATCTGGATGGTTACGTCGAGATCAGCGCCGTATGTGTCGATGAAACGCATCGCGGCAGAGGCCTTGCCGGGCGGCTCATGCAGATCCTGCAACGAGAGATCGAGGCGCGCGCGGAGACACCGTTCTTGCACGTGTTCAGCGACAATCTCGCGGCTATCGGTCTATATGAACGTCTCGGCTTCGAGTTGCGGCGCGCGTTTCATCTCGCGCGAGTCGAGCATGCGGCCTCGCGCGAATTGATTTGAAGCATCAGGCGTCAGGCATCAAGGCGCGGTGCCGACCGGTTCGCCGCGCCGCTTCTCGGACACAGCCGCGAGCGTCACGCGATTGCGTCCGCCGCTCTTCGACACATACAAGGCTTCGTCGGCGCGGCGCATGGCGTCGTCGATAGTCGAGCCGCTATCGGGTCGAGCCACCACCACGCCGATGCTCACGGTCGTCGGAGGAAATTGCTGGCGAAGTCGCGCGCCGTTCGAATTGGCCACGTCGATACGCATGGCCTCCGCCACCGCCTCCGCGCGGCTGCGGGTGCAGTCGGCGAGCGCCACGACAAACTCCTCGCCGCCGTAGCGCGCGACCAGATCGTGCGGTCCTCTCGCATGCTTCACGAGACATTCGGCGATGAACTGCAACGCCCGGTCGCCGGCTTCGTGGCCGTGCGTGTCGTTGTAAGCCTTGAAGCGATCGGCATCGACGAAAAGCAGCGCGACCGGATAACCTTCGCGCGCCGCCGAGGTCCAGAGTTCGTCGAGCGCCGCATCGAGCTTGCGGCGGTTGGCGACGCCGGTCAGACCGTCCGTGTCCGCGATCTCGACGAGCTTCGCCTGCGCCGCGTCGCGCTGGCGCACCGCGAAGACCAGCAGCCAGACCACGATGGTGAACGCGCCCGCCACGGCCACCACCAGCGTGCCGATGATGAGCGAGTGCTGCTGCCACTCCGAGGTCACGTCGTCCTTTCCGAGCGCCACCATCATCACGAGATTGCTGCCGCGCACGCGCGCAAACGTCATGATGCGGTCGACGTTGTCGACGGGCGAGCGCGCGTCGAACGAGCCGCTCTCGACGCCGAACATCTTCGAGAAGATCGGCCAGCCGCGAATGCTGCTGACGCTGCCTGGACGCAGCTTCGGATTGCGCGCGACGATGTCGCCATCGCTCTGTACGATCGTCGCCGCGCTTTCGTGGCCGAGCCTGATGTCATCCACCAGTTGCTGGAAGTAATCGAGGTTGATGGAGATGAGCGCAACACCGCCGAAGCTGCCATCGGCTTTGGAAATCCGCCGGCTGAGGGCAATCGATGGCGCGCCGTTTCGCAGACGCGACGCGTACGGCTTCGAGATGAAGAGCCCGACATTCGGATTGGCGCGATGCACCGTAAAGTAATCCCGATCGGAGAGATCGACGGTCGGAAGAAGCCGCGCACGGCCCTGCACGATCCGGCCGCGTTCGTCGAGCGCATAGATGCCGCTGATATAGGCGGCGGTGGTCGAACGGTCGAAGAGAATCTGCCGGCGCAGTTCAGGCGGCAGCTTCAATATGGTCGGGTCCGCCATGCCGTCGACGACGGCCTGCAGCGAGAGATCGTAGATTTCGAGGTTTCTCGACATGTCGCGCGCGAGCGCCACCGCGACGTTCGCCGACGTGCGGCGCGCCTTCGCGATGGCTTCCTCGCGGCTCGAGATCAGCACCGCGACGGTGGCGATCAGCACGATGACGCTCGCCAGTGTCGCGCCGAGCGCAACCAGCACCGAGTGTCTGTCGACCCACGATGCCGGGCTTTCTGCTCGGACGCTCCTCTTGAACCACGGTCCCAACGATTCTCTCCTGCCGAACCCCGCCACGCGACGCTCGACGACTCGCTTTCTTATTCGTTGCTAAAGAGCCGGTATAGCGGACTTCTGCTCGCTGTCCGCGCGGCTCGCATAAAGGTTTACGGCCAGATTGCGCAACTTTTGAGCCCGTGCCGGCCAAACGATGAACGCGGAGTTTACCGGAGCCCGAGCCAAGCGCCACGGCCATTCCGCTGCCGTCTAGCAATCAAAAAACCACAGGCAATTAAGTCGGCAACAAGCCGTGCTACCATCAACCGTATGAGTATTATGAATAGTAGGTACGTCTTACGACGTCCAGACCTTTCCCGTTCGCCTGACAAAGCCCCCTTCGGCACGATGCGAGCAAGCTTAGCGGAGCGAACATCCGCAGCTAGGAACCAGGCGTGATACGGGGAGGAGGTCGCGGGCGCGCCACCGCCAAGGAATTTGAATCGATGTTTCGCGCAAACATGTGCCGGCGTCGGATGACTCCCCTTAGCGTGACCGGGGTGTTTAATGACTGAGTTCGCGACTCAACATTCCGACCCGTCGGACCGGGTTTCGTTTCCTCCGCTCAATTTCAGGGCTGCCCGCCGGCGGCTCGTCCTCGCGCTGACCGCCTCGGTGGTCGTGCCGCTGAGTCTGTCGGCGCTTTACGCCTACTACACCTACGAACGTGCGGTCGCGGAGCAGTCGGAGATACTCAATCGGCTGGCGTGGGTCGCGGAAGGCAAACTCACCAATCTGCTCGACTCGAACCGCGACCTCATCTCGCGCGTCCAGGACGTGGTCGGAACGGCGGACGAGCGGCAGATTCTGCGCGAACAGGCAAGCCTGCACAGGAAACTCGAAGCGCTCGTCGCCAATCATCCGCAGGTCGTCGCGCTCTCCATCGTCGATAAAAACGGCCAGTTGATCGTCAGCAGCCGCTTCTCCCCGACGCCCGACGTCTCTATCGGCGACCGCGGCGACTTCATGGCGACGCGCGCGGCCTCCTCGCAGCTCTATGTCTCGCTGCCCGAGCGCGGCCGCGTTCAGGGCACCGATATCGTGAACACGCTCGCCGCCCGGACCGCTCCCGACGGGCGCTTTCTCGGCGCCATCGTCGTTTCCCTGCATCGCTCCTACTTGCTGCAGTTCTATCAGCGGCTCATCGCCGAAACGCCCGCGTTGACGGTCGGCCTCTATCGCGCCGATGGCGGCATTCTGCTCCGCCTGCCCGCGCCACGCCTGGCGAACCCGCCACCGAAGCACGAGCCTCTCGCGGCCGCGTTCGCGCGAGGGGCGGAACAGGGCATCATCAAAATCGATTCGCCGCTGGACGGCACCCGCAAGATGCTCGCGTACCGGCGCGCCGGTCAGTACCCCGTCTACGTTTCCGCCGGCTACGCAATCGACGATGTGGTCAGCAACTGGCTGCGCGACGACATGTCCCTCGTGGCCGTCGCGCTGATTCCTTGCATGTGTCTGTGCGTGCTGATCGTGTTTTCGCTGCGGCGTCTTCGCGCGGAGGAAACCTCCTGGCAGAACTGGCGGCGCGAGCTGTCGCGGCGCCGCTCGGCGGAAGCAGCCACGCGCAAGATGCAGCGCATGGGCGCGCTCGGCAATCTCGTCGCGAGCGTCGCCCATGACTTCAACAATCTGCTGATGGTCGTGACGGCCAACATGGAGATCGTCCGGCGCAAGAACTACAACGGCGTCAAGAACGAGATCGATGCAGTGGAGCGCGCCTCCACGAGCGCACGGGCGCTCGCGCGCCGTCTCATGAGCGTGGCGCGCCGACAGCCGTTGCAGATGCAGACGCTGCTACCCGGCGCGTGGCTGCTCGAAACCGAGGCGCTGATCCGCTCGGCTGTAAGCAGCAAGGTCGCCGTGCAGATCGAAGTGGCGGAGGCGTCGTGGCCGATCAAGGTCGATCCGTCGGAGATCACTTCGGCGATCATCAACATCGCGGTCAATGCAAAGGACGCGATGCCGCAAGGCGGCACGTTTATCGTTCGCTGCAGGAACGTGGCGTTATCCCAAGGGCGCTACGAGCTCGAAGCCGGCGAGTATGTCGAATTCTCCTGCCAGGACAGCGGCACCGGCATGACGCGAGAAGTCGCGCAGCACGCGTTCGAGCCGTTGTTCACGACCAAGCAGGCTGGCGCGGGAACCGGGCTCGGCCTTGCACAAGTGCTCGCCATGGCCGAACAGGCGGGCGGCAAGGCACGCGTGGAAACCGATGTCGGGCGCGGCACCACAATCTTCTTCTACCTTCCGCACTGGACGGCGGGCGTCACGGAAGCATCGCCGGCGGAGCGCGAGGGTGCCATCGAACCGGGCGGCGCGAAGTCCACCATCCTGCTCGTCGAAGACAACGAGGAAGTGGCGGCGGGGCTCGTCGCCGTTCTCGATGTGCTCGGCTGGAGCGCGCGCCACGAGCCTTCCGGCGATGCCGCGCTCAAGGTGCTGGAAGAAGGCCTCGAATTCGACCTCGTTCTGTCCGACATCCAGATGCCCGGAACTTGCGATGGCATCGGCCTCGTCGAATGGATCAAGCGGCAACGCCCCAAGCAGGCCGTGACGCTGATGACGGGTTATGCGGAGCATCTCGAACAGGCGCGACGGCTCGGTGTCGCCGTGCTGTCGAAGCCGTTCAACGCGGACGATCTGGACATGTTGCTCAAGGGCGTGGCGCTATCGTCACGCCATGCGTGAAACTTGAGCGTTGAATTTCGAACCGGCGTTCGCAAGTTTTCTCAAGTCCGCGACCTTTCGGTCGTTAATCTGGTCACGGATTGATTGTGCAAGAGACTGCCGCTGATTCAGGCGATCGTCGATCACATAAAGCGCTGCAGTCCCAGGGGGTTGTCAAAAGTCTGATTCGCTGCGTGGCGACTTGAAGGGCGTGCGAGAGCACGCCCTTTCTTTTGGACGGTCATAACGCTCGACGACTTTCTTCAAAGGCTGCGCAACCAGTCTTGCCAATGCGGCGCCTCGATCACCGAGCGCGCGCGCATGAACTTCCACGCGCCGTATTTGGCGTAGTCGAAATCGAGCGTGGAGATTTCGTTCTGCAACATGGACCAAGTGGCCCACTTGATATCGGCGAGCGCCTTGTGCACGGTGACGCGTGCCATGACGTCGTTGCTCACGCGGCCGAAGTATGTCTCGACCAATTCCGTTTCCACGTCGGCCGTGAAGAACATCTCGCCGGAGAGCGCGCCGATGTCATAACAGCGGTCGTTATTCGATGCGTATTCGTAGTCGATGAGCAAGATCGTACCCGCATCGTCGCGCAGAAAATTGCCCGGCATGGGATCGTTGAAGCACGGCACGATATCCAGTCCCGATGCCTCCAGCGCCGCGCGCGCCTCGCGATAGCGCGCGTGAATCAGCGCGAAGTCGGCGGGCAGCGTGCCGCCTACTTCATGCACTTGCGCGACGTGTTCATCGATCAGATCGAAAATGGTCTTCGTGAGCGGCAATGGCGGCGCGCCGTGCAGCGTGCGATACGCGTGCATGACCGAAGCGCGCACGTTGCGCTCCAGAAAGTCGCGGTTCGAGCAGGTCGCGCGGCCTTCGACGAAATCGTTGATCTCCACGCCCTGCTCGAAAGCATAGTCGTAAAGACGCGGACCAATGCCGATCTGCTCCGCGAGCCGGCTTGCGGCAAACGCAGCCTTGCGGTCGATGAACTGCTCCGTGCCCCGGCCCGGCACCTTGACGAAATAGCTTTGCGCTTCGCCGTCGACCCACACGCGCCAGTTCGTGTTGCTGATGCCGCCCAACACGGGCGCATAGCGCAACGCGCGACCCGACCACGGTTCGATCCTTGCAAGCACCGCTTCCACCTCGCGCTCGGCGTCGCACGCGGCGGCGCCCATCGTCTTGATCTGCATGAGCATGACCTCTCAAATCGATGCCGGCGCGGCGTCGAGGTTCCAGCGCGGCAGCGCCATGGAGCAACGCAGCAACCGCCATTGCGCATACTTGAGGAATTCGACGTTGCGGCGCGGCGAGTCGCGGTCCATGCGCATGCCCCACAAGCCCCAGCGCAAGTCGTCGGCGAACGCGTAGGCGCGGCAGCGCGCGAGCATGCGTTCCGAGGCGGCGCCCATCGACTTTTCGATGGCCTGCATCCAGTCGTGTCCGAAGCCAAGCACTTCATTCAACGTGACGGCCAGGTCGAACGCGGGATCGGTGTTCGCGGCTTCGTCGAAGTCCACCAGCATGAGTGCGCCATCGTCGTGCAGCATGACGTTCGATGTCACGCCGTCCGCGTGGCAAGGGCGAACGTCGGCACCGGCCGCGTCGATTGCCGCGCGCAAGTCGCCCGCGAGATCGACCCATGACACCTGATCCGGCGTCAACGGCATGCCTTCGGCAAGATGCTCGATACGCTCGAAAACGTTCGTCGTGCGCGCAAACGCAGGCAGCGAATGGATGGCGCGCTTCGCTTGCAGGAGCGCGTCGAGCGTGGCGGGCTGTGCGAGATCGTCGAGATGCGCGGTGCGCCAGCCGTCATCGAGAAAGTCGAAGACGGTCGCGCCGTGTGCTTCGCTCACGTAGTGCGCCGCCGGTGCGAGACCCAGCGATGCCGCCGCTCGCGCCGCAAGAAACGACGCGCCGGTATCGATGGATTCCGTCAGATCGCCGTGCGCCACTTTCATGAAGAAGGTCGCGCTGCCGTCCACGCGCACGCGCCAGGCGCTATGCGACACGCCGCGATGCATCGGCGACATGACCGGCGCAAACGCGGGTTCGTGGCGTACGTCGACACCGCGCCATGCATCGATCGAGGCGATTGCCGCTGCGGCCGCTCTGGCCGCCACTTCGGCGGGGTTGCGCTCGCGCGCGGTCGTGTTCATCGCCGAGGCTCCCAGGCGGCCGCCGCGACCGGATCGCCGCGCGATACACACAAGCGATACGCCGCGCCCATGAGCACGGTCATGCCCGTGTCGAGGTCCTCGCCATGCGTCTCTTCGTTCTCGTTATGCGCGATCCCGCCCACGCTCGGCACGAACATGAGCCCGGTCGGGCAGACATCGAGCAGGCTCAACGCGTCGTGGCCCGAAATGGTGTCGATGTCGCGGCTCTGCACGCCCGCCGCGCGCGCGCAAGTCCGCACGAGATTGCCCACTGCGGGCGGCAGTTCCCGGATCGGCCGGCTCGTGCGGCTCAGGATTTGCACACCCACGTTCGCGCGCTTCGCGGCTTCGTCGATGCACGCGAGAATGCGCGCTTCGGCTTCGCGAAGAATGGCGTTATCCACGGCGCGCAGTTCCACGGACAAGTCGGTTTGCGCCGGCACCACGTTCGGCGAGTTCGGCTGCACGACGAGCCTGCCGACAGACGTATGGATGCGCTCCGGCCATTCGTCCGCGATGGCGCGCACGTTGCAGATCAGCTGTGCCGCAGCGACGAGCGCGTCGCGCCGCGCGTGCATCTTGGCGGGCCCCGTGTGCGCCTGCTCGCCCGTGAAGCGCACGTCCATTTTCGCGGCGCCCCAGTTGCGCGTCACCACACCGACAGGCACCGATTCGGCTTCGAGCAAACCGCCTTGCTCCACATGCATTTCGATATAGCACGCGGGCACGGGCGGCGGCGCATCCACGCCGTCATGACCGATGGCGGCAAGCGCTGCGCCGAGCGTCACGCCGTCGTCGTCGATACTGGCGAGGGCATCGGCCACGGCGATCTTGCCGGTGAACGTGCCGCTGCCAAGCAGGCTCGGACGAAAGCGCGCGCCCTCCTCGTTCGTCCAGTTCACCGCGCAGAAGTTGGCGTTGAAAGATGCGCCCGCGCGCTTCGCCAGCATCAGCCGGCGGCCCGCCTCGAACGCGGCAAGCACGCCCAGCACACCGTCGAAGCGTCCGCCGCGCGGCTGGCTGTCGAGATGCGAACCCATCATGACGAGCGGCGCATCGGCCGCGTCGGTCAGGGTGAAAACGCCGAACTGGTTGCCCACCGCATCGGTGACGACATGCGCGCCGGCATCGCGAAGCAGTGAGGCGAAGGCATCGCGCGCCGCGCCGTCTGCCGCGCTCGCACAGAGGCGCGTGACGCCGCCCGTCTTCAAGCCGCCGAACGCGGCAAAGCGCGTCAGCAAGGCCGCAAGCGTACCCGGTTCACCCGCGCCGAGCGCCTCAGGCATGAATGATTGTGATGTCATGCTCGGCGAATTTATCCATGAAAGGCTTGGGCGGCGCGCGGTCGCACACCACCGTGACAGGTTGGGAAATGGGAAAGGTGTTGAGATAAGCTTCGCGCCCGAACTTGTCGATATCCGCGAGAATCACCGAATGACGTGTCTGCGACTTGAGCACGCCGCGCAAATTGGACTCGTGTTCCTCGTAGTCCATCCAGCCGTGATTCAGGTCGCACGCCGCGATGCCCATGAACGCGGCATCGTAAAAAAAGCGTCTTGCATAGGCGAGCGTCTCGTAACCCACGAGTGCGTTGTCCTTGCCGCGCAACATGCCCGGCGTGAGGTTGACGCGGCTCACGCTCGTGCCGAGCAAGAGCGCGATGTTGATGGAGTTGGTCGTCACCGTCACGTTACGGCCGATCAGCCGCCGCGCGAACGCAATGGTCGTCGTGCCCGAGTCGATGAACACCGACATGCCGTCTTCGATGAGCGGTTCCGCAAGTTCCGCCACGCGCGCCTTCCCCTTTACATTGACCTTGCCGCGTTCGGTCACGGGCCGCTCGACATCGAGCCGTGGCAACACGGCGCCGCCGTAGATGCGGCGCAGCAAGCCGCTTTGCTCCAGTTCCTTCAGATCGCGCCGGATGGTTTCCTCGGCGACGTCCAGTATCTTCGCGAGCGGCGTAACCGAAACGCGGCCCTCGTCGCGAAGGCGGGTGAGAATTTCTTGGTAGCGGTGCTCGGACATGGTCTCGTTACTGGAAACTGCCTCGTCTCTCGCGCGCTCCTCAAGCGGTCAGTTCGGGGACGCGCCGATGACGTCCGGCGACCTCGTAATCGTAAGCCATGGCGAGCAGCGCCGGCTCGCTGAAGCGCCGTCCCACGAAGATCAGGTTGAACGGCGAACCCGATTCGTAATAGCCGGCGGGAATGGTCACGCCGGGCAATCCGGCGATGTTGATTTCGCAGACCGTGGTCTCGTGCAGCGTCTCGGTTCCCTCGCGCGGCGGCAAGGCGTCGCGCAATTGCGGGAATACGAGGCCGTCGAGCGCGTGCTTCGTCATCACGTCTTCGAAGATGGCGAGATAGGTTTCGCGCAACGCATAGAAGGCATCGATGACAGGCGGCGCGGCTGCATCGCGCAGATTGGCGGCCATGTCGGGCAGGCTCGACATATAGGTCAGCACGCCCGTTGCGCCGAACGGATCTTCGGCGCGCGTCGCTTCGACGAATTGCGTCCATGTCGTGATGGTGTTGCCGGGTCCCAGGCGTTCGAGGTACTTCTGCATGTCGTAGGGCAGGCTTTCCATGCCGCGCGCGTCGAAGTAATCGGAGCCCGGCGCGGGCATGCCGAGTGCCGCGAAGCCGCTGCCGGCGAAGGGATCGTCGACGAGCACCGCACCGCGCGCTTCGAGTTCCGCCTGCGCGCGCTCGTACAAGTGACGCGTCTCTTCCGACAACGCGCGATCCCGCCATCCCGGTCCGTACAAGCCTAGACGCTTGCCCTTGAGCGCATCTTCACGCAGTCCCGCGGCATAGCCGCCAGCGGGCTTCATGCCGACGCCCGCCACCGTCTTCAAGTCTTCCGCCGAGAATCCGGCCAGTACATCGAGCGTGAGCGCGGCATCGCGTACGCATCGGGCGATCGGACCGACGACATCGCGCGTGCTGCCCGCAAGCGGCATCACGCCTGCATTCGGCACGAGCGCGAAGGTCGGCTTGATGCCGACGAGCGCCTGCGCCGACGCCGGATTCTGGATCGAACCGCCCGTTTCTTCCGCGAGACCGAGCACGGCCATGCTGCCCGCCACGGCGGTGGCCGTGCCGGCGCTGCTGCCGCCCGGCATGAACGCGGTATCGACGGCATTGAGCGTCGGACCCGCCCAGCTATCGTTGGCGTGCGAGCCGGTGGCACTCAGCACCGGCACGTTGGTCTTGCCGAGGATCACGCAGCCCGCCGCGCGCATGCGGGCGACGACCGGCGAATCCGTCGATGGCATCAGGTCCACGCCGCCCGTCTTGCTGTAGAGCAGCGTCCAGCCGCCGGTCGTCGGAAAGCCTGCCATGTCCATCGTGTCCTTGACCACGACCGGCACGCCAGCGAGCGGCCCGAGAGCCTCGCCAGCGGCGCGGCGGCGGTCGATCTCGCGGGCATCGTCGAGCGCGGCGGGGTTCAGGAAGTTGAGCGCCACGTAGCGCGGGTTGTAGGTCGCGATGCGATCGAGGAACGCGGCCGTCAGCGTCTCCGACGTGAACGCGCCGCTCGCAAAGCCGGCCTGGACTTGTTCGACCGTCAGCTCGGTTACATCGATAGTTTTCGTCATGATGTTTGATCGCTTGCTTATGGATTGGCGGAAGGAAGGCGCGTCAGGCAATGCCCGCGAACTCGTCGAGCATGGCGGGATCGGTGACGATCTCGGGCGGAATCTCGCGCGTGACCGTGCCTTTCTGCAGGATCAGAATGCGCTCGGACAGCGACGCGATGAAGTTGAGGTTCTGTTCGACCAGCAGCACGGTCAGGCTGCGTGCTTCGGCCACGCTCTTCAACGTGTCGATGATTTCATCGATGATCGAAGGCTGAATGCCTTCGGTCGGCTCGTCGAGCAGGATGATCTTCGGGCCGCCGCACAGGCATCGCGCGAGCGCGAGCAATTGCTGTTCGCCGCCCGACAGCGCGCCGCCCGGCCGGTCGAGATAAGCCTTGAGCCGCGGAAAGAGCCCGAGAATGTCCTCGATGGTTTCGCCTTCCGCGCGCTTCGACAACAAGCATCCGACACGCAGGTTCTCCATCACCGAAAGCTGCGGGAAGATCTCGCGCCCTTGCGGCACATAGCCGATACCCGCTTTCGCCCGCGCCGTCGCCGACAGATGCGTGATGTCCGCGCCGTTGAAGCGCACGTGTCCCGCCGTGGTCGGCAAATGGCCGGTGAGCGTGCGCAAAAGCGTGGTCTTGCCCATGCCGTTATGCCCGAGAATGCCGACGCGCTCGCCTTCCCTCACCGTGAAATTGACCTGATTCAGAATGGGAATGCGCCCGTAGCCCGAACAGAGTTGCGAGACTTCGAAGAGAATCGTGTCGCTCATGCCGCGCGCCTCCCGAGATAAACGTCCTTGACGCGCTGATCGGCGAGCACCGTATCCACGGAACCCTCCACCAACACCGCGCCTTGCGAGAACACCGTGACCGTGCGCGCGATCATGCGGATGAACTGCATGTCGTGCTCCACCACCACGAGCGCCTGCGTGCGGTTGATTTCCTGAATCAGTTCCGCCGTGCGATGCACTTCGTCGTGGTTCATGCCGGCGGCGGGTTCATCGAGCAGGATGAGTTCGGGTTGCTGCGCGAGGACCGTTGCAATCTCCACCCACTGACGCTGACCGTGCGCGAGCTGGCCCACGATACGGTTCGCAATGCTGTCGAGCTTGAGCCGCGTGAGGGTTTCGTCGACGATGCGCCGCGCCTGCGCTATCGACTTCCTGCGTCCCGCGCCGATAAACACGTTCTCGCGCACCGAAAGCCCGTTGAAGACATTAGGCACCTGCGTCTTGATGCCCACGCCCAGCCGCGCGATCTGATGCGGATTGCTGCCGGTCACGTCGTTGTTACGAAAGTGGATGCTGCCTTCGGTCGGCTTGAGCTGCCCGGTGAGCATCTTGAAGAAGGTGCTCTTGCCGGCGCCGTTCGGTCCGATCAGGCAGCGCAGTTCGACTTCGCGCAAGGAGAAGTCCACCTCGCGCACGGCGGTCACGCCACCGAAACGCATGGTGACGCCCTTGGCCTGAAGAAGCGGAGGAAGCGCGTTCATGGGCGTGATTCCGGGTTGGCCGCCGCGTTGGGCGCCACGGCCTTGACTTCTTTCGATGAGCTGAACACGCGCAACAGCGCCGAGCGCACGACCGGCACCACGCCCTGCGGCACGAGCAGCACGAAGGCCACGAGCACGATGCCGAGTCCGAGGCTCGGGTCGATTACATGCTGCGTGCCCGCCACGTTGATCAGATACTGGATCGCGACCGCGCCGAGAATCGGCCCGATGAGCGTGCCGAGCCCGCCGATCAGCACGGAGATGATGACCTGCGCGGACATCGTGAGCGCGAACACGGTCGGGCTGATGAAGCCGCCCCAGTTGGCGAAGAGACAGCCCGCAGCCCCCGCGATGCCCGCACCCGTCACGAACGCGAGCAGCTTGAAGACGCGCGGGTCGTAGCCGATCAGCATGGCGCGCGTTTCGTTCTCGCGGATCGCCACGACGACGCGGCCGAAGCGCGACGCGAGTATCCACTTGAGGAGCGCATACGCCACGATGAGCGTGCCCATTGCGACATACCACACGCCGATCTGATCGAGCGGCTCGTCGGGCGCGCCGGGCGGCGCGAGCACGGGTATGGCGGGAATGCCGTTGAAGCCGCCGAGCACCGCTTCGCCGATGTGATACTGGCTGCCCGAAGTCGAGTTCATCAACTCGAACAGGATCACGGACACGGTGAGCGTGATCACGCCGATATACGCATCGCTGATACGCCCGAAGAACATGAAGTAGCCGAGCAAGGCCGCGAACAGCATGGGCGCGACGATCGCGAGCGCGGCGGAAACGGTGGTGTCGCCGAGATTGATGGCGGCAATGGCATAGGTATAGCCGCCGATGCCGAGGAACGCCGCCTGCCCGAACGAGAGGATGCCGGCGTAGCCCCACACGAAGCCCTGGCTCAGGCCGTAGACCGCCATGGCCGCGAAGAGCGTAGCCTGCATCACGCCGAACGCACTGATGGTTTTCGGCAACGCGAACATGACGACGAGCGCGACGATGATGACGGCGCCCGCGCCGCCCAGACGAAGCGATTTCATGAACTGCGCCTCAGGAATCGACCAGTGATGCCTTGCGGCAGGATGCGGATCAGGAGCACCGCGGAAGCAAGCAGCGCGATGTCGCCGATGACCGGCGTCGACAGAAACGACACGATCTCGTTGATGAAGCCGAAGAGACCCGCCGCGAGCCCGGTGCCCGCGATGATCGCCGGACCGCCGCCCAGCACGGTGATGAATGCCTTCGCGATATACGCGGCACCCATGCCCGGCGATACACCCGAGATCGGCGAGAGCACGCCGCCCGCGAGTCCCGCGAGCGCCGCGCCCAGCGAGAACGTCGCCATGTATACCGCCGACGGCCGCACGCCGAGCGACGCGGCCATCGCCGGGTTCTGCATGGTGGCGCGCAGGATCAGGCCGAAGCGCGTCTTGCGCAGGAGTAGCAGCATCGCGACCATCACGACCACGCAGACGCCTATCAGCACGAGGCTATAGGCGCTCACGTGATACTGCCCGATCGAGAAACTGCCCACGGGCATGGGCACCGACTTGATGACGTTGCCGAAGATCGACGTAATGAGCCCGATCAGCCCGAGACTGATACCCCAGGTCGCGAGCATGGTGTCCATCATCCGGCCATAGAGAAAGCGGATGATGACGCGCTCGAACAGCAGCCCGAACAGTCCGACCACGATGGGCGGCAGGATCAGCATCGAGATCCAGATGTTGATCCCGGCCGTGCTGGCCGTCACCGCCGTGTATGCGCCGAGCATCATGAACTCGCCGTGCGCGAGATTGATGATGCGCATCATGCCGTAGATGACGCCCAGCCCAATCGTGATCAACGCGAGCGTGGCGATGCCCGTCAGCACGTTGAAGGCGAGCAATCCCACGAGATCTGTTGCCATCGCTTAGACTCCGCTCAGACTTGCGGCGTGAATTGCTTGTTGGTGCGCGGCGACTTGATGAGGTCGCACGCACCGCCGGTATCGGACGGGAACTGGTCGTTGAAAGTCTGCAGGATCTCCCACTTCTGGTTCTTCGGACGCGCGAGATAAGCGTTGCGAATGGTGTGATGCGTGGCCGGGTCCATCTTGACCTTGCCCGAAGGCCCGTCGATGGTGATGCCCGTTTCGAGCGCCGCCACGACCTTCGCCTGCTCCACGGAACCGGCCTTCTTCACCGCTTCCGCCCAAAGCATGATGCCCTCGTACGTCGCGGTATCGAGTTCGCCGAGGTCGGTCAGACTCGGGCCGTATTTCGCCTGCATGCCTTTGACGAAGGCATCGGCGGCGGGCGTGCCGAGGTTGTTGTAAAACCCGAAGCAGGTGATGATGCCGTCGGTCGTCGCGGCATCCATGGTCGTAAGTTCGTCGCCGAGACCAAACACGGTCGCGCCGATCGGAATCTTCGACTTCATGCCGGCCGCCGCCCATTGCCTATAGAAGCCGACGTGATTCGCGCCGACGAGCGCCGAGAGCACCATGTCGGGCTTGGCTTCCTGAATGCGGCTGATCGTCGATGAAAAATTGGTGACATCGAGCGGAAAGAAGTCCGTAGCGACCACCGAGCCGCCCGCGGCTTTCACGAACTTGGTCATCCAGCTTGCGGTGATATGACCGTAGTTGTAGTCGGCGGCGATGATATAGACCTTCTTGCCCCAGTTCTTCATCGCGTAGTCGACGATATGATTCACCGTCTGCGCGGGCGTCGTGCCGGTACAGAACACGTTGCGGTCGCACACGCCGCCTTCGTACTGCGTGTTGTAAAAATAAAGCGTCTTGCTGCGATCGAAGATCGGCCGGATGGCTTCGCGCGACGCCGAGGTAATCCCGCCCTGAATCACGTCCACCTTGTCTTGCAAGACGAGTTGCTGCGCGTACTGCGTGTAAAGCTGGATGCTGCTCTGTGTGTCGTAGGCAATCAGCTTGATGGGACGCCCAAGCAGGCCGCCCTTGTCGTTGATCTGATTGACGGCGAATTCGGTTGCCTGAATCATGCGACGGCCTTCGAGGCCGAGCGCACCGGTTCCGTCGAGCAGGCTGCCGAGCTTGATCGGTTCGGCCGCCTGTGCGCTACGGGTCACGTAAGGCCCGACCAGCGCGCCGACGGCTGCCGCCGCACCGAACTTCAACGCTTTACGACGTGATCCGGATTCCATTGTCATCTGTCCGCTCCGCATGCGAGATGTGTGTGATCTGCCCGGTTTAAGTGTACGAAGCCAAAATAAAGCAAACTATTTGTCAATAAAAACCACAGAACGGGCAAATCGGGCATCGACTTGGTATGAGGAATGGACGTCACTCGACGCGACGGCCGCAAGTCGGCTCATCGTTCGCAAGAGGCCGAGCGCTCGTAGGCCCTGCGCGCGGTAAGTCCGCCCCTCAAGCGCAAACGCGGCTTGCGTTCGAAATCGACGATGTCCGTGTCGCGATGCGTGGTTGGAGCGAAGGCGGCTCGGAGCGACAGCGGCGTGTCGGCAATGCTGCGGTCAAGGCCAACACGACGCGACATTCATCGAACATCGAGCCTCATGGCGGGTATCCGCCAAGTTGAATAATCTCGTGATCCAAACTATATTCAAAGGCAACATCTGCCACGCTCGACGAACGTTCGGGCATTCCGATCAGACCTGGAATACCTAGCATTCCGATGTATTCCCGATGCCTGCTTTCGACCCACTTCCCTGGTGCAGTTAATCGTCACGGCACGGTCACGATTCATGCCGGCGACCGCCCCGCCCGCTGACGCGGCGAACGAACCGCGCCCGTCGTCTTTCACAGGGAACCGGTTGTCGAAGTAACAACGGCGAAACGTCGTTCGTCGTGAAGATGCGCCACATGTGGAAAGGAACGTCCATGATTACGCCTTTGCTGCAATGCCTCCGTGCTTCTTTGAGACTCGTGCCGCTTGTGCTCGGTGTATCGGTCGCTGCGACGATCGTCGGTCAAACGGCGATGGCGGCCGGTGTTCTGCCGCAGGGAGGCCACTATGCGGCGGGCGCGGGAAGCATCGCGGGGCAGAACGGTCAACTCGTCATCACGCAGCCAGGCTCGACGCGCGGCGTCATCGACTGGAAGAGCTTTTCCATCGGCACAAGCAATGCGGTCGTGTTCAACAACGGCACGGGCGCGACACTCAACCGCGTGACCGGCGGCTCGCCTTCGGAGATCCTCGGACGCCTGAGCGCCACGGGCAGCCTGTACGTGATCAATCCGCAGGGCATCGTCGTGGGGCCTTCGGGTGTCGTCACTACGGGCGGGCGCTTCGTCGCCTCGACGCTGGACGTCGCCAACGACGCTTTCATGAAAAACAGCGGCGCGCTCACGCTCGCGGGCAAGACCGATGGCTTCGTCATCAATCTCGGAAGCATTAGTTCGAGCGGCGGTGACGTGTTCCTGATCGCGCAACGCGCAGTGATCAATGCCGGCAGCGTGAAGGCGCCCAAAGGCACGGCGGAATTGGCTGTCGGCGAAAAGGTCTTGCTGCGGGACTCGAAGAGCAGCAAGCAGGTGTTCGTGCAGACGGGCAGCGACGGCGTGATCGTGAACAAGGGGCGCATCGACGCCGCGCAGATCGACCTGCAAGCCGCCGATGGCAACGTCTACGCGCTCGCGGGCGAAGGCACGCGCGTGCGTGCGACGGGCACGGCCACGCGCGATGGCCACGTCTGGCTGGTCGCAGGCGACGGCAAGGTCACGCAACGTGGGGTCGTCACGGCGAAGAACGCGGATGGCAGCGGCGGCACGGTCGATTCGCAAGCGGCGCAACTCGCGTTCGGCGACAACGCCGAAGTGCACGCCGCGCAGTGGAACATCGCGACGCCATCGATCACGGTACGGTCAGCCACGGCGCACGCGCTGCAAGATAGCCTCGGCGCGGGAACCTCGGTTGCGCTGACCACGACGGGCGGACAGGGGACGAACGGTGACTTGGCCGTATCGGCGGATATGCGGTGGAAAGGCGCCGCCGGTCTCACGCTCGCGGGGTATCGCAACGTCTCGATTGCGCCTCACACGACACTGCGCAACGCGGGCTCGGGCAGCGTCGTGCTGCGCGCGGATGCATCGGCTATCGATAACGGCGGCAGCGTGAAGAACGGCGGCACCATCGACTGGTCGAAAAGCACCGGGACCGTCAGCGCGTTCTACGACATGACCGGCAGCTTCACGCGAGGAACCATCCGCGCGAACGGGGCGTGGAAGGCGCCCGTCTACAGCGGGCTCGTCGGTCAGGTGACGGCATACAAGCTCGTCAATACGCCTGCCGATCTGGATAACGTCGTGCTCGATCTGGCCGGTAACTATGCGCTCGGGAAGGACATTGCGGCGAACCGTTCGGCCTTCGGCTACAGCACGCAGATCGGCAGCGTCGCCACGCCCTTCACCGGACAATTCGACGGCATGGGTCTGACCGTCACGAATCTGAACAGCGTCGAGCGGGGCGAATGCTGCGGACCGGAAGGCTACGCCGCAAGCGGAATGTTCCGCGTGATAGGCCCAACGGGCGTCGTGCGCAACATCAACGTGGATGGCAGCGCTGCGAGCAGTGGTGGTGGTTTCAACGGCGCGGTCGGCGTGCTCGCGGGCCTTAATCAGGGCACGATAGTGAACGCGCATTCTAGCGGCTACGCAAGCGGCACGCTGATCAGTTCGGGCGGTCTCGTGGGAGAGAATGCCGGACTTATCATACGTTCGTCGAGCAGCGCGAGCGCTCGTTCGGATGGGAATGCAGGCGGGCTCGTTGCGGTCAACGATATCACCGGTGTAATCAGTCAATCCTATGCGACGGGCGACGTGGAAGGTTACGCACATACGGATGGCTCCGGTGGACTGGTCGACGGAAACGCTGGAACGATTACGCAGTCGTACGCGACGGGCAGCGCCTCATTCAGCCCGAACTATTGCGGCTTCGGTGGAGGCACGCTCTGCGCAACGGCGCCGGGTGCGCTTGTGCGGATCAACACCGAAACAGGCAAGATTACGCAGTCGTTCGCAACAGGCATGCTAGTCGACGATCTGACGGTAACCGAAGGGCCACCGCCCGGCGGAATCGCCTTCGAGAACGATGGTTTGATCGGCAAGGACGTGTACTGGAACAAGCAGACGACGGGCGCGCCGGCGGGCGTCACCGTGGGCAATACCGTTCCCGCCTCGCAAGGACGCACCACGGCCCAGATGAGCCAGACAGCGAGTTTTGGTCCGACATATAACTTCGGCACGAACGGCGTCTGGGCGATGCCCGCGGGAGCAACGCATCCTGTGTTGCGGTGGCAGACCGAGCCGTTTTGAGTGGCCAGCGACTTAACGCCGTGACGTCACGACGCAAGCTGCCCGGCAGCTCGCAACTCCCCATTTTTACCGAAGCTGCCCTCGCGCTTCAGCGTCCCGCCTCAAGCCGCCACTAAAGATTGGCGCGCCCTCTGCCGTCATTCAATTTGAGTACGACACGCGTCACTCGAGCGCTCGCAAAGTGCGTAACTCGCTCCATTGCAAGCGCCTCGTCAGATCGAATCACGACAGCTACAACGGCCGCCTCGCCGCGCCCCTCAGGACATGTTTAATGGATAGGCTCAGAAAACTGCTACGGTCGCGCATCGGCCGCTTCATCGCGTGTGGCATGACCACAGCCGTGCTCGTGGCAGCCGTGAGCGTGCTGCTTTCGCGCGACGAACCGGCCGCTACGCAGACCACGCCGACGGTGGCAGGCGTCGCGAGTCAGATGCGCCGCGATGCGTCGCCGTGGACGCATCGGGAAAAAGACGTCTCGGAGATGATGCGCGATATCCGCGAACACGACGTCGCCGCGATCGGCGTCAGCCGCGACGCCATCCTCGTCTCGACGCTTCATGCCGACCAATACTTCGTCGCCGATCATAACGGCGCCTTCTCCAACGCCCTGCTGCTCGGCGACCTGAAATCAGGCAACGCGTCGCCCTACCAATTGGTCTGGCTCCCCGATGTCAACGTGCGCACGGGCATGGCGCGCTGGACCGACCGGTTCGACCTCGTGCGCGACGCCTTGAGCTTGCTCTTGCCGATGCTGATGATGGGCGGTCTGATCTGGTTCATGCGCCGCGAAATGCGAGGCGGCGCGCGTCTGCTCGCCAAATCGCCGACGCTGCGTTTCGCCGACGTCATCGGCGCGGGTGAAGCCAAGGCGGCGCTCGCCGATGTGCAGGCGTGGCTCACCGACCCCGCGCAATTCACCGGCATGGGCGTGCGCGCGCCGTGCGGCGTCCTCATGACGGGCGGCCCCGGCGTCGGCAAGACGCGTCTCGCGCAAGCGCTCGCGGGCGAATGCGGCGCCAACTTCATCGCGATCACGGGCAGCTACTTCAGCGCGAAGTATTACGGCGTGGGTATCCAGAAGGTCAAGCATCTGTTCGAACTTGCGCGCAAGAACGCGCCGACGGTCATCTTCATCGACGAGGCGGACGGGCTCGGCAAGCGCACGGATAGCGGCGGCGGTCCGGTGGAAGCCGAAAGTAACCGCATCATCAATCAGTTGCTCGCGGAAATGGACGGCTTCGCTTCGAACGAAGGCGTGATCGTGGTCGCGGCGACCAATCATCCGGACAGTCTCGACGAAGCGTTGCGACGCCCGGGCCGCTTCGACCGGACCATTCAGGTGCGGCTGCCAGATCTCGCGGATCGCGCCGAGATCCTGCGTTTCTATGCGGCCAAGCTGAAGACGAAGCCAGACGATATCGACTTCGATCAGCTCGCGCGTCTGACTACCGGCGTGTCGCCGGCCACGCTGTCGATGATCGTCAATCAGGCGGGTCTCGTCGCGCGCAAGGCGGGCGAGCGCGAAGTCGGTGCAAAGCATTTCGTGGAAGCGGTGAAGATTGCGCGCATCGGCGACATCAACGGTGCGGAACGTGCGTTGTCGGAGAGCGAGCGCAAGCGTATCGCGGTTCACGAAGCCGGACACGGTCTCGTCGCCGCGCTGCTCGGCACGGGCGTGCTGGAAGAAGTTACCATCCTGCCACGCGGCGGCGCGCTGGGCGTGGCGCTGATCACGAAGATGCAGGACAAGCACCTGTACCGCGAAACCGAACTGCGCAACGAGATTCAGGTGCTGCTCGGCGGGCGCAATGCGGAACTGCTGATGTTCCGCGAAGCATCGAGCGGCGCGGCGCACGATCTTCAGGAAGCATCGCGCATCGGTCTCGACATGGTGTCGAAGCAAGGCTTCAACGCGGACGGCGATCTCTTCAGTCTTGCATCGCTGCCGCAGCAGTATGCGGGCTTGCAGCTCAAGAACGCGATCGAACACGCGAATCGGCTTCTGCACGATCTGAACGATGCCTGCTACGCGCTGCTGCGCGCGAACGAGCCCGTGCTGCGCGCGATTGCCGCGCAGTTGCTGGAGGATGAGACGGTGCCGGGTGATACGGTTTATCGGCTGATTCGCGAGCATGCGGTTGCCTTGGCCGAAGTCGATGAGGTGGTGGAGGCATTGGCTGCGTAGTGCGGCACCTGGCTCGCGCGAGAAGTCATCCGCAAGACAGGCTCTTATCAAGCGATAACTTGCCCGGCGCGCTATCGTGCGTTACCTTGCGAGGCGCCGGGATACGCTCGTGTCCCCGCATATGGCGAAACGCTATCGGGAGACACCGGCATGACCCACATCGACGATGCCTTGAGCGCAACCCTTGAAGCCTTGCTGCGCGAATGGGCGCAAACCGCCGCCGCACGCGACAAAGCCGGCGGCACCGCTCTGCACGAGCGCCGTCTCCTGCGTGAAAGCGGCCTGCTGCGCTTGAGCGTGCCCGAACAATACGGCGGCGATGGCGCGAACTGGTCCACGACACTCGATGTCGTCCGACGCATGGCGCAAGTCGATAGCTCGCTCGCGCATCTCTTCGCGTTCCATCATCTGCAACTCGCGACTATCCGCCTCTTCGGCCGCGACGCGCAGATTCGCCAGTGGCTCGGCCAAACCATCGAGGAAGGATGGTTCTGGGGCAACGCGCTCAACCCGCTGGATCAGGGCACGCGGGCCGAAGCGGACGGCGCGAACGGCTATATCTTCGACGGCCGCAAGAGCTTTTGCTCCGGCGCCACCGACTCCGACCGGCTTCTCGCTTCCGCCTTCAAGTCCGATGGACGTCTTCTGATCGGCGTGGTGCCTACTAAGCGCGCAGGCATCACCATCTTCGACGACTGGGACAACATGGGACAGCGCCAGACCGATAGCGGCACGGTGCGCTTCGATCAGGTGAAAGTCGCAGCCGACGAACTGCTCGACGATCCCGGCCCGCTCTCCAGCCCGTTCGCGTGCTTAAGGCCGCTGCTCGCGCAATCGATCCTGAGCCACATTTATCTCGGCATCGGCGAAGGCGCGCTGCAGGCGGCGCGCGAGTCGACGCTTGCGCAGACGCGTCCGTGGATCGCATCGCCGGCGGCGCGCCCGAGCGAAGACTCATACGTGCTCGCGCATTACGGCGACTTCTGGCTCGCGCTCGAAAGCGCGCGGCTCCTTGCCGAACGCGCCATGCATGAATTCGATACCGCATGGCAACGCGGCCTCGCGCTCACCGAAGACGAACGCGGCGACGTGGCCGTCGCGGTGGCGGCATCGCGTGTGGCGGCGGCGCGTGCGGGTCTCGATGTAGCGCATCGCATGTTCGACGTGACCGGCGCGCGATCGACCGCCGCCGCGTTACGACTCGACCGCTTCTGGCGCAACGTGCGCGTGCATACGCTGCACGATCCGATCGACTACAAGGTGCGCGAGCTTGGCGAGTGGGCGCTCAACGGACGCATGCCGACGCCATCGTTCTACTCATAGCCTGGCTTCCATCGATACAAACCGGCCCATGAACCGCGAAGATGAGCCACGGCCCATACGCCGGTTCGCGCATCATCAACGGCTCGCCGATTCCAGCTCGTGCAGCAACGGCGTCGCGAAATGCAGCACTTCGTAGGCGATCGCCTTGCCCGTTGCATCGGGCTCGCGTTCGCTCACCACTACGCGCGTCAACTTCCACTGCTGTGCGTCCACACCGACCGCCGCGCTGACCACATGCGACTCGGCGGCCGTCTGCCGGTTGCGCTCGATCTCCGCCTTGAACACCGTTTGCAAATCCGTGTCCGGTGAGACAGCCAGTTCTTCCTTGTACACGAAGCGTGCGATGCGTGCCGGGCCTCTCGCGGCATCGAGCGCGAAGCGCGTTTCGATTCGCGGCCGTCCGAAACTGTCCGTCACCGTCTTGAAGCGGCCATCGACGAGAAAGGATCCGAAGGCCTCGTCACGACGCCACAGATAAAGCGACGAATAAGTGTTTTCGAGCGCGCCATGACGGCCGCTCTCGCGCAGCAGGAATGCCTTGAAGTGCAGATCGGGCAAGTCGTCCCACAAGGGTCCGCGTTCTTTTGCGCGCGCGCGAATGATGCCGGTGTCGTAATCGGCCGGGAGACGATGAGCATATTGAGCGAGCAGCATAATCGATCCTTTCGAGAGTGAACGAGCGTGGAAGATGCTTGCATTCAGAATACCCATCGCCCTATCATTTGAAAACGATATGAATCGATATTTCAATGATTCGAAAAACGAATGACCATGAAGACTCTCGATATCGAGGCCGTGCAGGCATTCGTGCTCACCGCGGACCTCAAAAGCTTCACCCGCGCGGCCGAGGCGATGGATTCCACGCAATCCGCTATCAGCCTGAAGATCAAGCGTCTGGAAGATAGCCTCGCGCGCCGGCTGCTGGAACGCACGCCACGGCTCGTGCGTCTGTCGGCGGAAGGCAGCGCGTTTCTCGAACCGGCGCGTGCGCTGCTTGCCGCGCATCAGGGCGCGCTCGGTTCATTCGGCGCTGGTACTCGCCGCATGGCGATCGGCATCGGCCACCATATCGTCGGTACGGAACTGCCGCTTTTGCTGCGGCGCGTGAGCGAGGCGGAACCGGGCGTCGTGCTGCAGATGCGAATCGCGTCATCGCGCGACTTGCTCGAGGATTTCGACGCAGGCCTGCTTGATGCCGCCGTCGTTCTGCGCCACGACAGCCGGCGTCTGGACGGCGAGACCATTCATGAGGAAGCGTTCGGCTGGATGGCCGCGCCCGACTTTCAGCATTGCGATGGCGAGCCGCTGCGGCTTGCGACTCAGCCTCCGCCGTGCAGCGTGCGCAGCATGGCAATCGATGCACTCGATACAGCCGGCATCGCGTGGACGGAAGTGTTCGTGGGCGGCGGATTGGGCACGATAGGCGCGGCGGTATCGGCGGGACTGGCAGCTGCCGCGCTCGGACGACGCGTCACGCCGAAGGGAACGATCGATGTCGGATCGCGCTTCGAGTTGCCGCCGCTGCCCGCACGCGATGTCGTCATGTACTCCAGTCTCACCGACCGGCAAGCGCGCGAAACGCTGCGCACGCTCGGCGCAGCAATTCGTTCGACGGCATACGGCAACCCTGCGTCATGAATTCGCGCCCGGCAGCGTTCCTGGCCTGATGTAGGCGTGCATGTGCGCCACGTAATCGGGTTTGCCAAGCGGCACGCCATGATGACGAAGGATCGCGTAGGCCGTCATGATATGGAAATAGAACTGCGGCAGCGCCCAGTCGCGCGCGTATTGCTCGCCAGTCATATCGAAGACGACGCCGTTGGGAAGATCGAGCGCGACGGGCCGGCTGCCTACTTCATCGAATGCGTTCGGGGCGACGTTCGACAGAAAGCCGATGGCATCCGCTATGCAGGCTTTTGCATCTGTGAAAGTGCCGGGTTGCTCGTTCGAATGAGCGCCTTCCGCGCGCAGCGCTATCAGCGCATCGGGCAGCGCCGCGCCAAGCAGACGATGCACCGGCTCCTGCGCCTGAAAGCAGGCAAAGCGCACCTGTGCCGCGAGCGGAAACATGTCGGGCGCGAGACGCAACGGCAGCAATGCATCGGCGGTCATGCCACGCGCTTTCTCATGCGCGTCGGCCTTGTCGAGCCAGGCGGCAAGTCCTTTCAGCATTTGCGTGAAAGTGGGGACAAGCAAGGTAGTCGGCTGCATGGTCGCTCCCGGAAGTAAGACGCTGCCATCATATACGCCTCGCGCGTCAGGCTTCCGCCTTGCACATGCACGTTGCGGTGCGCAAACGCTTACATGCGTTTCCATCATGAAGCGCTCGCATGTAGCGCGATACATGCGCCATTGCTTCGGCAAAGCATCGACAATCTGACGCCTAAATTACTCTAACCTTACGGTCTGCGTGACGGCGCGCAAATCATGAAAACCTATGAGCGATCCCGAACCTAAGTCGCTCTGAAGTCGTGGGATATTCAAGGATGGACAGTCAGTCAAGAGCGACCCGATGCGCGACTCCGAGATACGAATCGAACTCGTCTGCGACGAGCCTGGCTTGCGTGCGCTCAAGGACGAATGGGAGACGCTTTGGCTGAAAGCACAGGGCCGCTACTTCCAGCGTTTCGATGTGTCTCTGCTTGCGTGGCTGCACGTTGCCAAACCGCGACGCCGCAAGTTGCGCTGCATCGTCTTGCGCGAGAACGGCGAGCTTCGGCTGGTGTGGCCGCTCGTTGCTTATCGACGCGCACTGTGGACGTATCTGCTGCCCCTTAGCCCCGATGCCGGCGATTACACCAGCGTGCTCGTCGAGGACGGTCAGGACGCACGGGCGCTGATCGAGCGCGCATGGCGTATTGCGTGTGAACGCTTCAAGACGGATTTCATCCACCTGCCCTACATGAACGAAGGGTCGGAGTTGCATCGCATTGCGTCGGCGGAGCGGCATATTCTCGGCCGGTCGCGGCATGAATCGTGGATAGCGAAATTGCGCGACGAAAGCGACTGGAAGACGTTCTCCGGTTCGCTCGGCACGATGTTCGGCAAGAAGCCCGGTCAGCTCGAACGTCGCTTGGCCAAGGAAGGCGCACTGAGTATTCGTATGGTCAATACATCGGATACCGAAGCAATCGCGCGCTACGTGCGCTGGATGCTCGAATCCAAGCGTGGCTGGAGCGGCCGTGTCGGCAAGCGCGGAAAATGGCTGTTTTCGCCGTACTATGAACGCTTTCTCATCTCCACGCTCACCTATCGCGGCGAGACGTCCGACAAGGAACCGCCCGCGCGACTCATGATGGTGACACTCGACGACCAGCCAATGGCCGCGGTCATCATGAGTCACGGCAATCCGATGGCGAACGCCGTCATCGCGGGATTCAATGCGGAATACGGCCGGTTCGGACCGGGCTCCATTGCATGGGAACACAGCGTGAAGTGGGCCTTCGAGCAGCGCTATGACATCGACTTCGGCGTGGGTTCCGAGCGCTTCAAGACCTACTGGAGCCGCAACAACGGCAGCCATGCATGGACGATGCAGATTGCCAATACGACTTGGGGATTGATCGGCTACCGTGTCGTGCGGACGCTGCGCGATCTTGTCAGCGCGGCGCGAGGGACATCGAAGGGAACACCTGCGCCCGAGGGGGAAAGCGCTCCCGCGCGCGGCAAGGGATGAGTCGCGCCGCGCGCTTTATTCAAGCGCGGCGTCTTCCACGAGACGCGCCTTGAGCGCGCGAATGCGACGATCGACAAAATAACCGCCGCCTTCCGTATAACGCAAATAGAGCCTGCCGCACTTCGAGCATTCCCACACGTCGCAGCGGTTATACGGAAAGTAGCGCGGCGCGATAGGTGCCTCCGCCGACCAGTATTGCGAATTCCCCGGCGGATACTCCGCGTAAGTCGGCTCGGGATCATCCGGCGGCATGAGCGTGCCGACCTGAACGAGCGCCGCTTCGTCTAGCGATAAAGGCTGCGATTGCCAGCCATCGAGGGCTGTCTTCGTGCAGTCGCATGCAACACCCCGCGCGCGATCTTCGGCGGCTTGCGCGCGTTCTGCGAGTGCTGCGGCGTTGAGCAATGGATGCATGGCGGTGGGGTCTCGATGCAATGCGCCGATTATCGCAGATACCTTCCACCGCGACAGACCACGGACAAGCGCCGATGCAAGGTCGCCCGCTAATCGGCAACTCGGCAACTCGGTAACTCGATGAAACGAACGAAGGTCTTTCAGAACTCGACCAGCGCGAAGTCTTCCTTGCCGACATCGCACAGCGGGCAGCGCCAGTCGTCCGGAATGTCGCTCCAGCGCGTGCCGGCTGCAACGCCGTGTTCAGGATCACCCGTGGCTTCGTCGTAGATCCATCCGCAGATCACGCAGACCCATTGCTTGAATTCGGATTCGACGTGGGAGCGTGCCGCTGGCGGCTGCTCGTCCTTGAGCGTCTCGTCCTCTGCGCCACGGTCGAGCGTGACCACCAGCGGGTCTGCGCCCCGCTCGCGATCGGCGGCGAGGTACGCGTCGAGTTCGGCATGAAGACGTCGCGCTTCTTCCACGGTCAGATCGATCCAGTAGGGATCGCCAGCGCCGCTATTCAAACGAGCCGGAGCAAACTGCAATTCGAGTGCCGCGCCTTTTTTGTACATGGATTCTGTTCGACTTCTTATTTCGGATAGGTCAAATGATGCTGAATTTCGATGCCTGACTTGACATGCGCCCGCGATGAAGTTCGTCGGCGAGCCGACATCGGACGATCTGTTGCGCGTCGCGTTGCGCGGTTTGATCGGCACACTTCGATAAAGCCGCCTAGAGTCACTTAAAGCCGCCTGGAGCCGCTCAAAATCGCTCGATTGCGCCGATCTGCACGCCGCGAATCGGCGCACCCGGATACGCGGCCGGAAGCCCCGTCACATTCACACCGCGCAAGGTGAAGGTGGCATCGCCGCGATTACGCAGCATCGCGCCTGTCGCGTAGAACATCAATGTCTTCGAAAGATCGTATTCGCACGCAATGCTGAACTGGTCCGCGTTATTGTCGCCGCCCGATCGATCGCGCGCATAAGCATAACCAAGCGATGCACGCAGAGCCGGCGAGAACGCGTAGCGCATCGAGACGGACATGCCGTCGTCGTGATAACGCGGCGATCCGCCATCGCCATTGAAGAAGTTGAGAAACGCCGTCGTCTTGCCGAAGCGATACGACACGCCACCCAGATTCGAACGTAGCCCCGTGCTGCCCTGCGTGTCCTGATGCGCGTAAGCAATACGGAACGGCCCGTTGCGATACGCGAAGGTTTCGTAATTGCCCGACAAGCCATTGCCCGCGCCGGCATCGCGCAAGGCGAACATGATGGTCGTCGTGAAGCCGTGAATGTCCGGCGACAGATACGTGATGCCGTTATCCGTATAAGGCGTGATCTTCGACAGGTTGTTGAGACCCGATGCGATCGTCCCGGCACCGAAGGCGTCGAGTTGTCCCTTGAACGGAATGTAGATCGGCGAATACTGACGCCCCATGCGCACTTCGCCCCACGGCGCGCCGACGCCGATCCATGCCTGACGATTGAACAAGGTGCCCGCGGTCGCAAGCGTCCCGTCAGCGGAACTGAAGCCGCTTTCGAGATCGAACAGGAGACGCGTGTCGCCAGTCAGTGGTTCGGCGCCCCGCATGCCGAAGCGCGAACCGCGATACGCGCCCGAATCCATGCGCGGCGTCCACCCTGAACCGGGATTCGTCACCTCGATGCTCGTGTCGATCGTTCCATACAAGGTCACGGCGCTCTGCGCATGAACCGCCGTAGCGCCCATGCCAAACGTGCCTAGCAGGGTCAGGGCCAGACAGCGGCCCGAAAGAGATGTAAGACGCATATTGTTGTTGTGCTGACGCGCCAGGCCGACAGGCTCGAAGAGAAGCCGTCACTTTAACCAAGCGACGGCGCGTACTCAATGATCCAGTGCATAGGCGATGACATAATCGCCCCGATCCGGCGACTGTCGCGCGCCGCCCGCCGAGATGAGCACGTACTGCTTGCCCGTTTTCGGCGATACATAGCTCATCGGTCCACCCTGACTTCCCACCGGCAGACGCGCCTTCCATACCTCCTTGCCGGTCGCGCTATCGAAGGCACGCAGGTAGTAGTCTTGCGTCCCCGCGATGAACACGAGGCCGCCCTGCGTCGCCAGCGTGCCGCCGAGCGTCGGCATGCCAATGGGCATCTTCATCCCCATCTTGATACCGAAGGGACCCGTGTCCTGCACCGTGCCCACAGGCACTTGCCATACGATCTTCTGCGTCTTTAGATCGACCGCGGAAAGCGTGCCGAAAGGCGGCTTCTGACAAGGGATACCGAGCGGCGACATGAAGCGGTTTTTGTTGACGGCGTAAGGCGTGCCTTTCAGCGGCACCGCGCCCATGCCGGTGTTTACGGACTCGCCGCCGTTGCTGGCCTGCACGTTGTCGGTCTTCTGCGGAATCATCTGCACCCAGAGGCCGAGGCGCATGTCGTTCACGAAGATGTAATGACTATTCGGATCGGTCGAAAGGCTGCCCCAGTTCATGCCGCCGAGCGAGCCTGGAAAGCTCAGCGAGATGTCCGTGTCGGGCGGCGTGAAGAGACCGTCGTAACGCATCGACTTGAAGCTGATTCGGCAGATGAGTTGATCGAAAGGCGTGGCGCCCCACATGTCCGATTCCTTCAGCGTATCGGCGCCGATGAGCGGCATGCCGACCGAGTACGGCTGGGTATCGGGATACTGCTCGCCGGGAATGCTGCCCTTTTTGACGGGCTTTTCCTCGACGCGCGTGAGCGGCTGACCCGTAAGCCGATCGAGCACGAAGACCTGCCCGGACTTCGTGCCGAACACCACGGCAGATTTGGTCGAACCATCCTTCTCGGGGAAGTCGATCAGGCTCGGCTGCATGGGAACGTCGAAGTCCCACAAATCGTTGTGGACCGTCTGGTAGACCCACTTCTCCTTGCCCGTCGTGGCATCGAGCGCGAGGATGGACGTGGCATAACGATGATCCAGAGCCGTGCGGTTCGCGCCCCAGAGATCCACCGAGGAGCTGCCCATCGGGATGAACACCGTGTTCATCGCGGGATCGTACGACATGGGCGCCCACGAGTTCGGCGTGCTCCGAGCAAAGGTCTGACCCGGCTCGAGTTGCGCGTTGGGATCGTCATGACCCGGATCGAAGGCCCAGCGCATTTGCCCCGTGATGACATCGAAACCGCGCAGCACGCCACCGGGCATGTCGGTCTGCACGTTATCTGCTACTCGCCCGCCTACGACCACGGTCGTGCCTGCAAGCGTCGGCGCGGAAGTAAGCTGATACTTGGGGGCATCCGCTGCGCCAAGGCCTGCTTTAAGATTCACGAAACCATGGTCGCCGAAGCTTTCGCAGAGCGCGCCGTTATCGGCATCGATGGCAACGAGGCGCGCATCGATCGTGTTCATCAGGATGCGGCGCTGACACGCTTCGCCCGATGCAAGCGTCGGCGCGATCACGGGCGTCGAACCCGCGACCGAAGGCTGCGTAAGCGCTTGCGTGGCATCGAAGTATGCGAGGCCGCGACAACGGTTCCACACCTGCGCCTGCGCATTGATTTCGCGCTTCCAGATTTGCTTGCCGCTGTCGACATCGACAGCGATCACGTTGTTATGCGGCGTGCACATGAAGATGCGATCGCCCACTTGCAACGGCGTCTGCTGATCTTCCGCGCCGTTGCCACCGGGACTCACCGGCACGTCGCCCGTATGAAAAGTCCATGCAACGTGCAGGTCCTTGATGTTGTCGCGCGTGATCTGGTTCAGCGCCACGAAGCGGCTGCCACCCGGCGTATTGCCATAGTTGCTCCAATTCTTCTGCGCGTCGTTTTGTGCAAGCGGTGCGAGCGGCGCAGGCGTGCCCTCGAAGGCGACCGGGTCGTGCGGTTCGAACATCTGCACGAACGTGACGACCATGCCCAACGCAAACAGCGCGCTCAAACCATATGCCCATTTCGACACGGGCGTCACCCTCTCATGCTTGCGCAACGACGGCCATAGCAGCAACGCGAGCACCATGAAGCCCGTCGGCAACATGAGACGCGACACCAGCGGCCAGAAATCGAAGCCTGCGTCGATCGAGGCCCAGATCAGCGTGCCGACGAACGCCACGCCATAGACGATGACCGCGGAAGACCGCGCGCGCATCAACTGCACCGCGGCCACGGCGATCACGATCCCGGCGATCACGAAGTACGGGCTGCCGTGCAGCAAGACGAGCTTCGCGCCGCCTGCAACGAAGAACAGACCCGTGGCCAGCATTGCGAGCCCCAACAACACACAACCGGTTCTCAGCGCGGCTGAAACACGGGTATTACTCGTAGACATCTATTTTCTCCAAGAAGCTCGGGCGCGGTCGGTCGCGAAGGATAGAGCCTTCGGTACGCTGGATGGGAACGCATCGGCGAAACAGGCTTGCAGACGAAGCGTTGCTGCACGGCGCAGGGTTGCGCGCGGCATGGCCCTTCTCAACGCCATGCGGGGAGCATGGCGATTAACGGTGCCGACGACGGCACTTGTGCAATCTCGATATTCTAACCGGATAGTTAAAAATGTGCTTAGTTACTCTCAGTATCTGTCCCTTTTCGACGGGACGTTTGCGCGCTTGAGCTAGCTCTCAAACGACAACTGCCGAAGCTGACTCACGCTCAGCTTCGGCAGTCGTTCAATGCTTGTTACGCCATTCGCGCTACACCGCGCGGCGCACCATCAATTCCTTGATCTTGCCGATCGCCTTGGTCGGGTTGAGCCCCTTCGGGCACACGTCGACGCA